>DATBQR010000078.1:0-26632 GCA_036560705.1 Burkholderiales bacterium
TGGCGATGGTGATCGCCCTCGCGATAGGCGTTACGGCCGGCATTGTCTCGGCGGTGAAGAAAGGCACCGCCTGGGACTACGCGGCCAATATCTTCGCGCTGTGGGGCCTTTCCACGCCCAATTTCTGGCTCGGCATCCTGCTGATCCTGCTGTTCGCGGTCACGCTCGGCTGGCTGCCGGCCTCGGGATACGTAAGCCCCTTCGAGGACCTGAAAGCCAATCTCGCTGCGATGATCATGCCCGCGTTCGTGCTCGGTAACGCGATCGCCGCTGTCCTCATGCGGCATACGAGGAGCGCGATGCTGCAGGTCCTCGGCTCCGATTACGTACGCACCGCACGCGCCAAGGGCCTCGCCGAGCGGGTGGTCGTGCTCAAGCACGCCTTGCGCAATGCGCTCGTGCCCATCATCACGCTCGGGGCGCTCGAATTCGGCACGCTGCTCTCGGGCGCGGTGCTCACCGAATCGGTGTTCAGCATCCCCGGCTTCGGCAAGCTGATCGTCGACGCGGTGTTCAACCGCGACTACGCGGTGGTGCAGGGCGTGGTGCTGGTCACCGCGACGACCTACATCGTGCTGAACCTGCTTGCCGATCTGGCGTATTTCTTCGTCAATCCGCGGATGCGAGGATGAAGGCGTTGCACCGTCTGGCGCGTCGCAAGGGTGCCATGGTCGGACTGGCTTTCATCGTGTTTTTCATCCTGCTGGCGTTCCTCGCGCCGTGGATCGCGCCGCACGATCCGCTTGCCACCAGCTGGGGAGCGATCCGCAAGGCGCCGACCGCGGCCTACCTGTTCGGCACCGACGAGATCGGCCGCGACGTGCTCTCGCGCGTCATCTGGGGCGCGCGCGCCTCGCTGCTCGCGGGCGTCGTCTCGGTGTGCATCGCGGTGTCGCTGGGCGTGCCGGTCGGCATGCTGGCGGGCTACGCGGGCGGCTGGACGGACGGCCTCATCTCGCGCTTCACCGATGCGATGCTCGCCTGCCCGTTCCTCATCCTCGCCATCGCGCTCGCCGCCTTCCTCGGTCCCAGCCTGACCAACGCCATGATCGCCATCGGCATCTCGGCGACGCCGATCTTCATCCGCCTCACGCGCGCGCAGGTGATGGCGGCGAAGACCGAGGACTACGTCGAGGCGGCGCGCGCCATCGGTAATCCGCGGCTGCGCATTGCGCTGCGGCACATCCTGCCGAACATCCTTGCGCCGCTCATCGTGCAGGCCACGCTCGCCATCGCCGCCGCGGTGATCGCCGAGGCGAGCCTGTCGTTTCTCGGCCTCGGCCAGCAGCCGCCCGCGCCCAGCTGGGGCAGCATGCTGAACACGGCGAAGAACTACATCGACAACGCGCCCTGGATGGCGCTCTGGCCGGGCGCCTCCATCTTCCTGCTGGTGATGTCCTTCAACCTGCTCGGCGACGGCCTGCGCGATGCGCTCGACCCGCGCCATCAATAAATCGGCTTCCAAGATTGTCGCTTTTAAGCTACGATTGTGCGGATGACTGAGTCAGTCGTCTTTCGGATCCTCCACTATCAGACGATCGATGAAAGGCGACCGATAGAGGAATGGCTTGACGAGTTGAGGGCAGACAGGCGCGCCCGTGCGGAAATTCTTGTCCGCATCGATCGGGTGGAACGAGGGTTACTTGGCGACTGGAAGAGCGTAGGGGGAGGCGTTGGCGAATTGCGCGTCGACTATGGACCCGGCTATCGGATCTACTTTGGTCGCGACGGAATGACGGTAGTCATTCTTCTTTGTGGCGGCTACAAGGGTACGCAAAGTCGCGATATCGGCAGGGCCAAGCAGTATTGGAGAGATTATGAAAAAAGGAAACGTTCCGGCGGCGGTTCCGAATAGGGGCTACCTGTTGCGTGAACTTGCCGACCCCGCATTTGCGGCGGCCTATCTCAACGCGGCCGTCAGAGAGGCTGATCCTGCGGCGTTCCTTCAGGCGCTACGCAATGTCGTGGATGCGAACGGCGGAATTACGAAGATTGCGGCTCGCACGGATCTCAATCGTCAGGCGGTTTACAGAATGCTGTCCGAAAATGGCAATCCGGAATTTAGAAGCCTGCAAAGTCTTCTCGAGGCGACGGGGCTCGGACTGAACGTAGAAGTGGCTCAACAGACGCGTGCCGCGTACGGGTCCGGAAAGAAGGAGACCGGAAGAGGAAAGAGGAAGCGTCGAGCGAAATCCGAAACGATCAAGCTTGCGGCCTAAGCATGCGGCATGCAATGCATCTGCCTCGCAATCTCCTTTTGGGATTGCTGTTGGCAACGATCAGCGGCGTCGCGACTGCCGATTGGACTGCGGTGGGCAGTGACAACGACATCTATTCCGCCTTCGCGGACCAGGCCAGCATCCGCCCGCACGGCGCCAACGTCAGCATGTCCGGCATGTACGACTTCAGGAAGCGCGATTTCACGCCCGAGGGCAAGGCGCTGTTCTCCACCGTGGTGCTGCGGGAATACGATTGCGGGGGGCGGCGGGTGCGCCTGCTGTCGGCGATCGATTTCTCCGGGCACATGGGCGAGGGGGAGGCCGTCTCCGCCAGCGCCGATCCGGGGCGCTGGGAACCCGTCATCGAGGGCGCCCTCGACGAGGCTTACCTGAAGGCGGCCTGCGCGAAAAAATAATTTTCCGGGGATGTCGATTCCGGCACCCCCGCCGCGTCATCGAGGCGACCCGGGACTTCCGGGTGCCCCGAACTGGAGAGGAAACGCCATGCAATACATGATCCTGATCTACGGCGAGGAGAAGAACTTCGCCCAGCTGGCCGCCAACCCCGAAGCGGCGAAGAAAATCTATGCCGCCTATACCCAGTACAGCAAGGACATGCGCGACGCCGGCATCATCCGCGCCGGCAGCGAGCTCAAGCCGACCAGCACCGCGACCACGGTGCGGGTGAAGAACGGCAAGACCGTCGCCACCGACGGGCCGTTCGCCGAAACCAAGGAGCAGCTCGGCGGCTACTACGTCATCGACGTGCCCAACCTGGACGAGGCGGTGAAATGGGCGGCGCGCTGCCCGTCGGCCGTGCACGGCTCGATCGAGGTGCGGCCGGTGGGTGCGATGCCCGCGGCGTCCTGAGCCATGACCATGAACATGCCGATGGTTTCCGCGGTTTACGCGGCTGTCCTTGGGCTGCTGGCGACGATTCTTACGATACGGGTCATCGTCAACCGCGTGCGCTTCAAGGTCAATGCCGGGGACGGCGGCAAAGCCGAACTCGCTCAAGCGATCCGCGCGCACGCGAACTTCGCCGAGCACGCGCCGTTCGCGCTGCTGCTGATCGCGCTTGCCGAGGCGGCCGGCGCGCAGCATGGCGTGATCCACGGCCTGGGCGCGGCGCTGGTGGTGGGGCGGCTGGCGAGCGCCTGGGCGTTGAGCGGGTCGCTCGGGCCGACCCCGCCGCGCCAGTTCGGCGCGAGCGTGACGATACTGGTCGTCGCGGCGGCGTCGCTGCTGATTTTCTACCGGGCGTTCATTGCGTGAGCCTGTAAAACCGGTCCATCACGGGAGCCGGCCATGCTGACTCCCGTGATCGACGGCCTCTGCCGCGCGGAAGGGCCGCGCGTGCTGGCGGGCCTGATCCGCCGCTTCGGCGATTTCGATCTCGCGGAAGATGCGCTGCAGGATGCGTTCGCCAAAGCCATCGAAGCCTGGCCGGCGCAGGGCCTGCCCGATTCGCCGGCCGCGTGGCTGACGACGGTCGCGCAGCGGCGCGCGCTGGATCTCATCCGTCGGCGCGCCACGGGGCATCTCTATACCGATGTACCGCCGGACATGGCGGTGCCAGAGGCAGAGGAGGGCGGCCTGCATCCCGCCGATGTTTCGGGTGTCGAGGACGACCGCCTGCGGCTGGTGTTCACCTGCTGCCACCCCGCGATCGGCCAGGCGGCGCAGATGGCGCTCGCGCTGCGCACCCTGTGCGGCCTGTCGACGCGTGAAATCGCGCGCGCCTTCCTCGAGCCCGAGGCGACCACCGCGCAGCGCCTGGTGCGCGTCAAGAAAAAGATCCTCGAGGCGCGCATCCCCTACGAAGTGCCCTCGCGCGACTTGCTGCCGGAGCGCCTGCAGGCCGTGCTCGGCGTGGTCTACCTCGTATTCAACGAGGGTTACGCCGCCACCGATACACCGGGGCTGGTCCGTCCCGACCTGTGCGCCGAGGCGATCCGGCTCGCGCGGCTGATCGCCGAGCTGATGCCGCGCGAGGCCGAGGTGCTGGGGCTCCTCGCGCTGATGCTGCTGCACGACGCCCGCCGCGCCACGCGGGTCGGGAAAGAAGGCGCCATCGTGCCGCTGGAGGAGCAGGAACGCGCGCGCTGGAATCGCACGGAGATCGCCGAGGGCCTGGCCCTGCTCGATACCGCGCTCGCCCTGCACCGGCGCGGGCCCTACCAGGTGCAGGCGGCGATCGCCGCGCTGCACGCGCGCGCGCTGCGCGCCGAGGACACGGACTGGAAGCAGATCGCCGCGCTGTACGGCGGCCTGCTGCGCGAGCAGCCCGGCGCGGTCGTGGAGCTGAACGCGGCGGCGGCGGTGGCGATGGCCGAAGGCGCGGAGCACGGCCTGGCGCTGATGGACCGGCTGTCGGGACGTGAAGAATTGTCAGGGTATTACCTGCTGCCGGCGGCGCGCGCCGACCTGCTGCGCCGCCTCGGACGGCTGGCGGAGGCGCGCCAAGCCTATGGCGCCGCGCTGGCGCTGGTGCGCAATCCGGCGGAGCGCATCTACCTGGAGCGGCGCCTCGCGGAGTGCGGAGGCCCGGCAATCGACCTATAATTTTTTCCATGGCGGAACTGACCAAGCTTGGGCGCTACAAGCTCGGCAAGGTGCTCGGGCGGGGCGCCATGGGCGTTGTCTACGAGGGGCTCGATCCGTCCCTCAACCGACGGGTGGCGATCAAGACCATCCTCAAGAACGCGGCCATCGACGCCGAAACGGCGCAGATGTACTCGGCGCAGTTCGCGCGCGAGGCGCAGGCCGCGGGGCGCCTCAACCACCCCAACATCGTCCAGGTCCACGATTTCGCCGAGGAGGGCGACGTCGCCTACCTGGTGATGGAATACATCCAGGGGCGCGAGTTGCGCAGCTTCTTCGAGGCGAAGGAGCAGTTCGAACCCGCGGAAGCGGTGCGCATCATGGGTGAGCTGCTGGATGCGCTTGACCTCGCGCACGGGGCGGGCGTCATCCATCGCGACATCAAGCCCGCCAACGTGATGCTGGACGCGCAGCGGCGCGTCAAGCTGGCCGACTTCGGCGTGGCGCGCATCCAGGACAGCGAGCGCTCGGCGGCCGGCACCATGGTCGGCACGCCGGCGTTCATGTCGCCCGAGCAGATCAGCGGCGGCAAGATCGACCGGCGCACCGACCTTTTTTCCGCGGGCGTAGTGCTGTACCAGCTGCTGACCGGCGAGCAGCCGTTCAAGGGCGAAGGCGCCTGGACGGTGGCCAAGAAAATCATGCAGGACGATCCGCCGCGCCCCTCGACGGTAGTGCAGAGCGTATCGCCGGTGTTCGACGGCATCGTCAACAAGGCGCTGGCGAAGAATCCGGCGGAGCGCTTCGCCAGCGCGAAGGAATTCGCCGCCGAGTTGCGCGGGGCGCTGGCGGCGGGCGCCCAGGCCACCAATCCCCCGGCTGCGGCGCCTAGGCCGAAAAGCGTCGCGGCGCCCAAGGCCACCGAGGCCGAAGTCGAATTCTGGCGCGCGATCCAGAACAGCACGGACGCTGCGGAGTTCGAGTTCTACCTCGAACAGTTCCCCGAGGGCACCTATGCGCCGCTGGCGCGGCACAAGATCGCCAAGCTGAACGAACCTGCGGGCGCCGCGCGCAGGGAATCGGAAGACACCGTGCGTCTCCAGGCCGAGGCGCTGGCGCGGCGTGAAGCGGAAGAACGGGCCCGGCGAGGGGCTGAAGAGCGATCCGCCAGGGAAGCCGAGGAGAAGTCCAAGCGCGAGGCGGAAGAACGCCAACGGCAGGCGGCGGCGGAAAAGGCGCGGCGCGAGGAGTCGGAGAGGGCGCGTCTCGAAGCGGAGGCGAAGGCGCGACGCGAAGCGGCCGAGGCTGAAGCGAAGGTCCGGCGCGAGGCGATCGAAGCTGAAGCGAAAGCGCGCCGCGAGGCGGCGGAGAAGGCGAAGCGGGAGGCGGATGAAAAGGCCCGCCAGGCCCAGGCTCTGGCCAGGCTGAAGCAGCAGCAGGAAGCCGCGGCGCGCGCAAAAGCCGCCGCGGACGAGGACGCCACGGTTGCGATCGGCGGCGCGAGGACCGCGGCAGCGCCGCCAGCGCTTCCGTCCGCGGAGAAAAAATCTTTCGCGATTCCCACCATTGCCGCCGTCGCGGTGATCGCCGCCGGTATTGCCGCCTATATGCTGCTTGGCAGGACGCCGGCACCAGCGACGGCGCCGGTCGCCGAAGCGCCTCCGGTGCAGAAGGCCGCTCCGCCTGCGGCACCCGCGGTCGACGTGGAAAAGATCCGGCGCGAAACCGAGGAGCGCGTGCGCAAGGAATTCGCCGACAAGGCGGCGCTGGAACGCGCCGCGATGGAAAAAGCGGTCACGGAGAAACTGGCTGTGGAGAAGGCGAGCGCCGACAAGCTCGCCCGGGCGAAGACCGCCATGGAGAAGGCGGAGGCTGAGAAAGCGATGCAGAAGGCGGCGGCCGACAAGGCGGCCTCGGAGAACGCTGCGGTGGCGAAGGCGGCGGCGGACAAGGCGGCAGCGGAGAAGGCGGCGGCGGAGAGAGCCGCGGAGGAAAAAGCGGCAGCGGACAAGGCGGCGCGGGACAAGGCTGCGGCGGAGAAATCAGCTGCCGACAAGGCGGCAGCCGATAGGCAGGCGGCCGCGGCGCTCGCTGAGAGCCAGCTCCAGAAATTCATCGAGCGGCACGGCGCCGACAACGTCCTGAAGCAGGAGCCTCCGAGGGTCCAGGGCGCGTTGATGCCGACCCAGGTGGTCTACGTAAACGACGGCTCCTGCGGGCCCGGCAGGATCAAGCGGCTGATCGGCGGCAACATGCAGGTCGGCAGGCCGACCAAGCGCGACTGCGTTCCGCTGACGGATTAGCGGCGCGCGCGGGCGAGCGTGGCGCGCGCCTGGTCGACCACCGGCGCATCGATCATGCGTCCGTGCAGCGCGAAAGCGCCGCGGCCTCCGCGCACCGCAGCTTCGAAGGCAGACACCACTTCTTCTGCGAGCGCAATCTCTTCCGGCGAAGGAGAGTAGACGCGGTTCGCCGCGGCCACCTGCTTCGGGTGGATGCAGGTGCAGCCGGTGAATCCCATCGCCTTCGCTTTTCCGAGCAGTCGGCTGAAGGCGTCGACATCTTCGATCTCGGACACCGGCCCCGGCAGGCCGAAGGCGGCAAGCCCGCGCGCGCGAGCCGCAGTGGCGAGCATCTGCGCCGGCCAGTCGAGCGATGCGGCGCTCGATGCGATGCCGAGCGCGGCGCAGTAGTCCTCGCTGCCGAATGCGAGGCCGGCCAGACGCGTTCCAGCGCGTGAAATCTCCGGCGCGGCGAGGATCGCGCCGGGCGATTCCAGCATCGCCACCAGCTTCGCCGGGCTTGGCGCGAGCAGGTATTCCGCCGCGACGACGTGCTCCGCGGTTTCCACCTTGGGAAGGAATACCGCTTCGACGTCGGATTGCGCGGCCGCCTTCAGGTCCTCGGCGAGGAATTCGGGCGCCGCATTGACGCGCACCATCACGGTCGCGCCCTGCGCCGCGAGCCGGCGCGCCGCCTCCGGCAGCCGCGCCCGCGCCGCCGCTTTCTGCGCCGGCGGCACCGAATCCTCCAGATCCAGCAGCAGCGCGTCGGCGCCGCGTTGGTGCGCCTTGGCAAGGAAACGCTCGTCGGCCAGCGGCACGAACAGTGCCGAACGCAGGGATTTGAGGTCGAGGGTGCTCATCCGGGGGAATTGGTGGGTGGTATAGGGATCGAACCTATGGCCCTTGCCGTGTGAAGGCGGACTCAGGGGTGTTTTGAGTCAACCGCAGTAAACCAAAGTAAGCGTTTCTCATAGGGGAAGCAAGTTTTCTAGTCCCCACTCGTTCATCACCGTAAACTCCGGTTTCGTTGAATACCGCTTGGATCCCGGAAGCTGTGATGGCGTGCAGGATAGACCGAGTAGATGCGAGGGCGCGGCTTGAACCGCGGCGTTCGCCATTTTGGCAGAACCTTGAGCGAGGCCGGCAGCTTGGGTTCCGGCGTTTGACGAACGGGAGCCCGGGCAGTTGCCTCGCCCGGATGTGGGACGGTGACCTGGCGTCGCAATTCGCGCAACTGGACCGATGAAATACCGCAGACACACCTTCCTCGCCAGTGCCATCGCATCGACGATTGTGCTCCTTTGGGCCGGGGTCACGCCGTCGGCGGGAGAAGCAATCGGGGCAAGGCATCATGGAATCGCGCACCTGATTTCATACGCGGTTCTTGCCTTTGCGTGGAGAGGGGCGCTGGCGCAAATCCCCGTGTCGATCATCGCGCTGCTCGTAATCGGCTTTGGCTTCATGCAGGAGGGCATCGAGGTTTTCGGCCACGCCCACCCATACGAGATCGGCGATGCGCTCATTGACGCGCTTGGAGCGATCGTCGGTGCCGTGTTCGCGCAGCTTGCGCTGAAGTAATCGAGCCCCGACAAAGCACGGAAAACGCGAGTCAGATCGTCCAAGTCGCTACATTCCGTCAGTACCGAGCTACAGATTTTTCGCGACTACGCGACATGACTATTCTCCGGCTGCGATGGTAAGTTCGGACTAAGCTGTAGCCGGTCGTTTCCCGTTCAGAAACCAGCGCGAGGTTCTCGATGCTAGCGTGTGCCGAAAAGCGGAAACCGCTCATGCCGCCGGAGGCGGTTCTGAGATCTGGCACGGTTGACGTTCTCGTCCTACATGACGACGAGTGCCTCCGGCAGCTGCTCAATCTCCACCTGTGGCACGCGGGCTATGACGTCCGCCTGGCCGGTAACGCGGTAGACGCAAGCGCCCTCATCCTGGAGGCTGCTCCGGACGTCATGGTCCTGGACGTCAACACGCAGGGCATGGGCGGCTTCGATTTTCTGGCCGGCGTCCGGGCCGACAGAACGATCCCGTTTTTCCCGGCGGTCTTCCTCACGGATGAGATGGGCAGCGCCACCGCTGCCCGTGCCCGCGGATTGGGTGCCACATGCCTGCTCAAACCGGTTCAGGGCGACAAGCTGTTGGCGACGATTGCCTTGAGTGCGCTGATCCAGCGACCGCAATTAAGGGGTGATGCGGCGCGGTCGGACCTGTCGCCTGCGGGCGCAACTGAAGCTCTGTTCCGCTTCCGCCGCGTTTCCAGGGCGCACGACCTTTAGCGAACGCCTGTTCGCAGATTGCCCCAGGCTCGTGCTCGCGTGGGAACCAATTTCCCGCCGGGGTTTCTGTAACGCGAATCTAAGACGGGGGAATATCATGGATCAGCCCGAGGTGTCCTTCACCGCCGCATATTTGAAGAGCAAGCACGGCTACGTTGGTTTTGTCGAAGAGTTGCCCGGTGTCAATTCGTACGGCCAGACGATCGAAGAGGCGCGCGAAAATCTCCAGCGTCAGGCCGTGCTGGTATTCAACGAGGAGCGGGCCCAGTCGTTGGACCTGCTGCAAGGAAAGCACGTCGTGCGCGAGCAGTTCCGTGTTGCTGTCCCAAGGATCTGACTTTCAGGCCATGAAGACGGCCTGATCAGGCGCTTGAGGGAGAAGAACGCCCAGCAAGAATGGCATGCCTGCCCCGAATGCTGCAGGAGGTCGGACGGCGCAGATTGCCCGTCGGCAGGCCCTCATTGGCAACAGCTGCAGCCGCGCTGGTCCAGCCTTGGAATCCTGCGCAAACGAAACGGCGAATCGCCGGCGCTAGCGATGCTCGTTGCCGCCCATCTGCAATATTATTTTTTCGGCGTCATGCTGCAGATCCTCATGATGCACTCGGTCATCGTGTTCGCCCCGACGGCAATGAACTGACGGCGCGTCGCGCAACGGAAAGCCACAACAGGGGAGAAGGTGAACATGGGACAGGTTGGCGAAAGCAGGGCGGCAGCGGCGCTGATTACGCTTGGCGTGGTCATCTCCCTCGCATGCGTATCGATGATAGGCGCGGTCGCTGCGTTGGTGGTTATGGCCGCGGAGAAGCCGGCGCCGGTCGCCGCGCAGGCGCGGGACGATACTGCAGCAGGCGGCGCAGGATCCCGGCGCGCCGTCTTTCGCCCGCTGCCCGCGTCGCGGCCAGGCGAACGCGCGGTCATCGTCTGGAATACGGGAATGATCTACTGCATGCGCGACAAACCAGCGCAGGTCGTGCCGGCAGAGCACTCGGGCTTCGCGGCCGTGGTGCAGGCCCAAGCCGGCGATTAACTGCGGCGCGGAGGCATCACTTGACACGGCGCAACTGCGGCGACGCCGAAATCGGAGTGACGCTGCTGCTTGGTTCGCTGGTCGTTGCGGCCTGCGCTGCCTGGATCGAGCCCATGGTCGACTCGCTGGCGTTGCGTCTGATGTCGGGCGGGACAGCCGGCATCGCGGGTACCGAACGCAGCTGTAACTCCTGCGGCATCATCCAGCAAGTGCGAGAACTCGATACAGCGGTTCCGCGGCACGAAGGCAGTACCGTTGCGGGCGGCGGCATCGAAGGCATCGCGGTCATCCTCGGCGCGCTGGGCGGCAAGCTCCGTTGGGGCCCGGGAGAGATCTACGAAGTCGAAGTGCGCATGCGGGATGGCTCGGTGCGGACCTTCCGCAGCGCCACTCCGTGGTCCTGGAAGCCGGGGAACCGGGTAAAAGTCATCATGGGTAAGATCGAGCCGGTCTAAATAGCGCCTGCTACTCGACCAGGCTGCGGATTTGAAAGCGGTCGTCGTCGCGGAACAGGAACGTTTCCAGGAAGTTCACCGACCCGTCGCCGCGCCACTAGGCCGTTACAGCAGGCGAAAAAATGCCCGGACGACTGGCAGGAGGAGGGTGTCCGGGCATCGGAGCTCATGCGCAGTCAGGGGAACTGCGTGGGGTAGTTGAGCGCCCATTTGGTAGTTTGCCGGACTGGTGTGAATCCGCGCAGCGGCGCGTTGGTCCGTCCGGACCACAGTCGCGTGGCGTTGCCCATGAACCCTTCGGACTATCCCCCGGCCCGCACTGTCGCCGCTGCCCGTCATATTCGGAACCTAGCGTACCGCAATATCACCGATCCAACAGGAGAGCGACATGCCGATCAGATTTTCGATTCTCACCGCCAGCGCGCTGGCCATGGGATGCACAACGCTGCCCGGCCACCAGATCGACGGAAAGAGCAACTTGATCGACGGTAACGGCCACGTCGTCGGCTACAGGCTGACGCCGCACGATGCCCACGGCGCCGAGGCGGTGGCACAGACCGTCCTGTATTTGCCGCGTACCAACGAGCAGGGCGAGGTCGTGGGCTACGACGAGCGCATTACCGGCGGTTTCATTCTGCGGGACTTCAACGGCAAAGCGATCGGCGAGCGCTGGATGGATATGCGCAGCCGCGCCAGCAATCCGGGAAACAAGGGACTCTCTGTGGTCTTTTTGCAGTGATATGGATTGCGTCGCTAGCCCCTCTCTATCGGGAATGGCCCGGATTCTCGTCGTTGACGACGACGAATGTCTCCGGGAATTGCTCAACCTCCATCTGTGGCACGCTGGATACGATGTCCGCCTCGCCGAAGACGCCGTCGAGGCAGGCCGCATTGTTCTCGAGGCTGCACCCGACCTCATGATCGTAGATGTCAACCTGCCGTACATGAACGGCTTCGAATTCGTGGGCGCGGTTCGGACCGACCGGATGATTCCGTTTTTCCCGGTGATCTTCCTGACGGCGCAGAAGAGCGCCGTCATCCGCGCCCGCGAATTTGGCGCCGTGTGCCTTCTTAAACCGGTTCAGGCCGACAGGCTCCTGGCCGCGGTTACCTCGAACATGCCGAATCAGCGCCCCCGATCGCGGGCGGCGCAGCCAGAATTTTCGCCCGCGGGTTGATCATGACGCTCGAATTCAAGCTGGAGGGCAGTGCATAGACATGCAAAATCGCATTACAGTGAGCGTGGACCCGGGGATTCGCGATCTCATCCCCGCATTTCTCGCCAATAGGAAGAAGGATCTGGAAGCGGTCAAGGCCGCGCTCGCGCAGGCGGATTTCGAGACCATCCGCCTGATCGGCGAGAACATGCAGGGATCCGGCCGGGGCTACGGCTTCGAGCGCATTTCGGTCCTGGGGGAAGAGCTGCGAAAGAAGGCCGCCGCAGAACAGGCCGCTGACGTTAATCGCCTGCTGCGCGAGCTTGCAGACTACCTCTCCAGGGTAGACGTGGATACGGTCGCCGCGGCGGACGCAAACGGCGCGCGCACGGACGGGCGCCACGAGAATGTGCGCGATCTCACCGAGGACCGATCCGACGCTGGCGCCCCAGAGCCGCACGTCCTGCTGGTGGAGGACGACGAACTAAGCCGCCTGTTCGTCACGCGCTACCTGCGCGACCATGGCTACACCGTCAGGCACGTGCCGAACGGCGAGCGTGCCCTGGCCGCATTGGAATGCACTCCGTTGCCGGCGGTCGTGCTGCTCGACGTCATCATGCCGGGGATAGACGGCTTCGAGGTGTGCCGCAGGATCAAGGCGAATCCGGCGACGCTCCCGGTCCCCGTGGTACTGATCACCAGCCTGGACAGCCGCAACGACCGGATCACGGGCATGGAAGCCAATGCGGACGATTTCCTGACCAAGCCGGTGCACCGCGAGGAGTTGATCGCCAAGGTGCGCGCGCTGGTTCGGTTGAGCGAGGCGCGCCGGGCGCTCGAAGAGCAGCTGGTACTGCGGGAAGTCGAGAAACACCAGCGCGAGCGGCGCACCTTCGAACGATACCTGTCGCCGAAAGTCGCGCAGCTCATCCTGTCGAAAAAGGGAGGCGCCGAGGCGCTGTGGGCGAAGCACATCCGCCGGGAAGCGGTGGTGCTGTTCGCCGACCTGCGCGGTTTCACCAGCATGTCGGAGCGGCTGGACGTCGACCAGGTGGCGAGGTTGCTCAACGACTACTTTGCGGCGCTCACGCAGGCAGCGTACCGGTACGAGGGCACCGTTTTCAACATGACCGGAGACGGTCTGCTGGTGGGTTTCAACGTGCCGATTCTGCAGCAGGACGCCGTGCGGCGGGCGTTGATGACGGCGTGTGAAATGATGCAGAATTTCCGCGGCATTGCCGAAACATGCAAGCGCGAACACGGCGTGCAGGTCGGGCTGGGTATCGGCATCAACCGGGGCGAAGTCATCGCCGGCAACATCGGCTCGCCGACCTACATGAGCTATACCATCATCGGCGACTCGGTCAACGTCGCTGCGCGGCTCACCGACGCCGCCCGCACCAACGAGATCGTGGTCGCCGACGCCCTGATGCCCGTGGTGAGAAAGCTGCTGCCGGCGCTCGAGCAGGAAACGACGCAGCCGTTAACGGTGAAGGGCAAGGCGGTCCCGCTCAAGGTCTGTCGCATCGGCTTCGAGCGGCTGGTCAACGTCGAAGGCCAGCCGGAGACGATGAAGCCCAGGGTCATGGTGATCGACGATTCCGAGGACATGCGTCTGCTCGTGGCGCAGTACATCACCGTGGAATGGCCGGGCGCGCAGGTCGAAGGCTGGGATCCGGCGGAGAAAGGCCGGCCGGGATCCGGGTTCGACTGGAGCCGCTTCGACGTCATCCTGCTCGACTACGACCTAGGCGACGAAAACGGTCTCGAATGGCTGCAGCGGTTTAGCCGCAACCCAGACTGCCCGCCGGTCGTGTTTTTCAGCGGAATCGGCGACGAGAGCTTGGCGGTGAACGCGATCAGGCACGGTGCGGTGGACTATATCGCCAAGCGCGACCTGTCCAGGGCGCGCCTGGTCGAGTCGGTGGGCGCCGCGATGACGGAAGGCACGCGGCGGCAGGCTGCCGGGCGCAGGCCCGATTCCGCCGCCCTGCCCGCTGCGGCCGGCGCGGAGACGCCGACGCCTGTCCCCGTCCCGGAGGCCGATGTATTCCACGGCAGCGACGGCGATTTGACCACGGACATCCGCATTTCCGGATACCGGTGCATCAGGAAACTGGGTCGCGGCGGCATGTCTTCGATCTACCTCGCGCAGCGCCTGCGCGACCAGTTGCCGCTGGCGCTGAAGATCCTGGACAAGAGCCTGTGCCGGGACCGCGAGATGCAGCTGCGCTTCGTCCGGGAATCAGGGATTGTCTGCCGGATCGACAGCCCCTATGTGGTGAAGCTCTACGACCAGGGAATCACCGACTCGCAGCTGTACATCGCAATGGAATACCTGCCCGGCGGCGACCTGAAGGCGCGTATCCGCGAAGGCATCACGCCGAAGCAGGCGTTGCGCCATCTGCAGGAGATGGCCCGCGCGCTCGACGCGATCCACCACGCCGGCGTGATCCATCGCGACGTCAAGCCGCAGAACGTGATGTTCCGGGACGACGGCGCGCTCGCGCTGATCGATTTCGGCATCTCGAAGAACGTGAACGATGCGAGGCCGCTGACACGCATGGGCAAGCTGTACGGAACACCGAACTACCTGAGCCCGGAGCAAATCCTCGGCAAGCCGGCCGACGCGCGCAGCGACCTTTATTCGCTGGGTGTAGTGTTTTACGAGATGCTTACCGGCAGGAAGGCGTATCTCGGCGACGACGCGATGGCAGTGATCGAGAAGCACCTCAACGAGCCGATCCCACTTCTTTCAGGCGATCTGGCGGCGTATCAGAAGTTGCTCGCCCAGCTGCTGGCCAAGGACCCTGCCAGACGCTACCAGAGCGCGGCGGAACTGTTGCGGGCGATCGATCGAGATGTTGACGAACCCGCCGAACACCGCGCGCCGGAATCCGCACTGGCGGCGTAGAAGCATCAGCGGTTGTCCGGCGAGGCCTGCGACGATGGCGGGCTGGCCTGGACCGGCACCTGGTGTGCCGGATCGTAGACGAACTTCCAGTCGGAATATTTCGTCGCGTCGCCGAAGTCGTTGCCAGGGCCGAAACCCGTGGTGCGGAACGGTTTTTCGCTCGACAGGCTGTACACGCCCGTGATGTCCCCCTCCGGCGTTTTCACCAGGCCCCATTCGACGCTGCCGGTGACCGGATCGGGGAAAAGCTTGCGCAAATACCGCGCCGTGCCGGCCTGGCGGGCATCTTTCAGCAGATCGCCGAGTGCGCGCGGGTACTGCGCCGGGCCGCTCAGGTAGTAGCGCTCGATGGCGCGCCGGTACTGGCTGCCGACATAGAGCAACTGCGCTTCCTTTTCCCGCATCGCAGCGGTGCGCCAGACCTCCCCGGCAAGCGCCAGGCCCAGTCCAATCAACGCCACGGCGAAGAGCATTGTCAGGTAGGTGAATCCTTCCGCCCTGCCGGAAGGATTGACGGCGCGCGGTTGGCGCGGCAGGCCGGCTACCATTCGACGTAGGCGGTGCCGTCGCTTGCCCTGCCCGGCGCGCCGCTCCTGATGTCGGAGACGCCATTCTTCTCCGGGTCCGGCGGCGACACCGTCAGCCAGGTGGCGCTGCTCCCGGTCACCGGATCGACGGGCACGGTGCGCAGGTAGTGTTCTGCGGCGAGAGCTTCCAGCGAATCTGGATACTTGCCGCGGTCGCCGTAGTATTTGCCGATGGCGTCGCGCAACTGGTACAGGTCTTCCTTCAGCACCGCTTCCTTTGACCTCTCCAGGCTGCCGAAGTAGCGCGGGGCAGCGATCATGAGCAGGAGCGCGATGATCGACAGCACGACCATGAGCTCGATCAGGGTGAAGCCCGGTGCTGGCGCGCGGCGAATGCGGATCACCATTCGCCGTATGGCCGGCCGTTGATGCCCTTGCCGGCATCGAGCGAATACACGTCGTACACGTCGTCGCCTTCCCTGGGATCGTCCGGCGAGCTGGCATAGCTGCGCTTTCCCCAGGTGCCCGCGGAGGGCAGCGTAGCGTCCGGGTTCAGCGGGTCTCGCGGGATACGGCGCAGGAAGTAGATTTTCTCGCGTTTCGGACTCTTGCTGTCGTCCACGCCGTCCACCAACTCCTCGAGCCGCTTCGGGTAGCCGGATTCGCCGACGTTCTTGGCGATCCGCCCCTCGTCCGAGGCCTGCTTGTAGGCGTCGATGCCGTCCCGGATTTGGCGCAGAGCCCGCTGCAATTCTAGTTCCTTGGCCCGCTGCACGACCAGGTCCGCGACGGGAACGGCGGTCGCGGCAAGCAGCGCGACGACCGCCACCGTGATGATGAGCTCGATAAGCGTGAAGCCGCGGCCGGCGCAGCGCATCGCGCTAGCGTTGCGGTGCCTGCATGCCGCCGAACGGCGCCACGGTGTTGCCCTGCGGCTGCGCCGGTGCCGCCGGGGGCGTCGCGGCCGGCGGCGGGATGAACGGCTGCGCCGGGCCGATCATGCCGCCCAGCGACGACGTGCCGGGAGGAGGTTCGGTGCCGGCGGAAAACTCGGTGATGTGGGCATCGGGGCGCGTCAGGCCGCGAACGATGTGGGGCGTGATGAGCAACGTGACTTCGGACTTGGTGTTGTTCTGGTTGGTCGAGGAGAACAGGCGGCCGAGGATGGGGAGGTCGCCCAGCCCCGGAACGCGGTTGGCGCTGCGGCGGTCCTCGTCGTCGATCAGGCCGCCAAGGATCTGCGTCTCGCCGTCGTGCATCCGCAGCACCGTGTTGGCGGTACGCGTGCCGATCTGGTAGGTGAGGGTGCCGCCGGTCGGACTCTGGATCGTGTTCGTGATGTTGCTCACTTCTAGCCCGACCTTGATGCCAACGTCGTCGTCGAGGTAGACCACGGGTTCGACCTCGAGCTTGAGGCCGACGTCCAGGTAGCTGACGGATTGGGAAACGAAACTGCCGGCCGCGGCCGCGGTGGTGGTGATGACGGGCACGCGGTCGCCGATGTGGATGACGGCTTTCTCGCGATTCTTGACGCGGATGCGCGGATTGGCCAGCAAATTGGTGCTCCCGTCCTGTTGCTGCAGCGAGAGCAGAAACAGGGGGTCGCTGAACGTCAGCTGCACCAGGCCCGAATTGCGTGACAGCCACTGCCGCAACGTCAGGACGCCGGGCGTTCCGGCCGTAGTGGTGGCCGCGCCGGTGGTGGGATTGGTGGTTGTCGTCCCGCTGCCGCCGACCAGGCTCAGGGCGAGAGTGCTGGGATATTGCAGGCCGAGGTTAAGGAGGCGGTTGTAGCCGATCTCGAGCACCTCAACCTCGAGCATGACCTCTGGCTCGGCCACGTCCTGCGCGGCTACCAGGCGCTCGGCGTAGCGGATGTTGTTCGGCGTATCCTTCAACACCAGCAGGTTCAGCTTTTCGTCGACGAACACGTCCCTGGTCTTGAGGATGGTGCGCAGCATGTTCGCCGTCTGCCGCGCGTCAGCGTTCGACACGTAGAAGCTTTTCACCACCAGGTCCTGGTATTCGCGCAGTTTCTGCTGGGTATTTGGAAAAATGATCGCTGTCGTTTCGTTCGCGATCTTGTACTCGAGCTGGTTGGTGGTCAGGATCAGCCGGATGGTGTCCTCCAGCGTCGCGTCGCGCACAATGACCGTCGTTCGCCGGCCGGCATCGACGTCCTTGTCGAAGAGGAATGTCAGCTTGGTGATGCGCGACAGTACCTCGAACACGGTGCGCAGATCCACGTCCCGAAGTTCGATGGAGAACGGCTTGGCGATCGCGCTCTTGAGCTGCGGCGTGGCAAGTACGGAGGCCGCGTCCTTCTCGTCGATGAGGCGGCGCAGCCGCTGCGCCTCGCGCTGCCCCGGGTTTTCATTCAGCACCTCGGTGAGCAGCGCCTGCGCCTCGCTGGTTTTGCCCTCCTTGAACAGCGCGTCGGCCTTCGCGATCAGCGCGCGATGGCGCTGTTCTGCCTCGATGCGGCGCAGGCCTAGCGTCGCCCTCGATTGCGCCGGGTCGTAGCGGAGCACCTGGCGGTACAGCTTCAAGGCGGGTTCGAGCGCATTGACGGTCTGCAACGAGTCCGCCTGGGCGAGCCATTGCTCGATCAGCCGATCGCGCTCGCGGAAGTACGCCGCGCGGTAGGCGTGGTTCTCCGGGTGCTCCCGCGATGCGCGCTCAAGTATCGCCAGCGCTTCGTCGCCGCGCCCCTGGTTCAGCAAGTCGCGCGATTGCGTCAGTGTCTCGTCGGTGGCGCAAGCGGTCACCAGGATGAGGGCCGCGAAGCCCAGACAGAGTACTGGCGTTTTCATCGGGGTCATTCCTCCGTGGAGCGTCGGAAGTACATCGTCAGGCGCAGCTGGGCGTCGACTTCGGGATCGTCGGTTTTCTTGCGCTCGAAGCGCAGCGCGTCGAGCGCGAGGATCGGCATCGATTGCAGGGCGGTGCCGATGAATTCGCGGATGCGCGGGTAGGGCGCGCGCAGGGGCAAGGTGACGCGGTAGGCGGCCAGGGGGCCCCCGCGATCCTCGAGCTGGTAGTCGGCGCGCCGCAGTTCGACCCCAGAACCGCGGGCCAGGGCATAGAGGTGCTCCAGAGCGTCGGGCAACTGCTCGAGCACCGGGAACAGCCGGTAAAAGCGCTGGAATTCCGCCGCCCGCGGGTCGCCAGCCGCCACGCGCCCGGTTGCAGGCGGCGCGGCGCGCGCGGCGGCAAGGCGCAATGCGCCCAGTTCGCGTTTGGCGGGCCGGATCGCGCTAACGTAGAACGCGGCGCAGAACAGCAGGACACCGATGCCGGCGACGCCTGCCGGTCCCAGCGCCTGGAGCAAAAGATGCAGGCGTTTCATTTTGCGTCCCTCAGGGACGCCTGGGCCACGAACTGGACCGGGTGGGAGGGATCGTCGCGCTGAATCTGGTGGCTGACGAGATGGACGCCAGCAAGAGCTTTCGACGCGCCCAGGCGGCGCAGGTATTCGAGCATGGCTTCGGGCGTACCGGCTTCGGCGGTCAGCCGCAGGAGGCGGCGCTCCGGTTCGGGCTGAAGCTGCAGCAGCGCCACTTGCGGGCTCGCCGTGGACTCGACGCTCTCGATCATCTGAGGCCAGGGCAGGGCGAGCCTGCGCAGCACCGATTCGATGCCGGCCGCCTCCTCTTCGGGGCGCGCTGCGGAAACTGGCCGCGCGAGACGGGGCCCGGCTTCGAGCAGATCGAGACTGGCCGCGAGCGCGGCGCGCTCCTGCTGGATGTCGCGATAGCGGATGACGGCCTGCGCCGCCACGGCGAGCGCCGCAGCCAGCAGCGCGAGCCCGATCCAGCGGTGACGGCGCGGCGGCGCGATGTAGTCGAGTTCGATGCAGCGCGGGGTCACAGGGCGCACAACGCCGCGGAAAGATAGAAGTCGGGGCGGCCCGTCAGGCCCGCGACGGCCGGTTGCGCGACGGACATGAAACGCCAGTCGCCGGTCTCAATGGATCCTGCGGCCAGCGACGGCGCGTGAATCAGCACCTCGGTCGCAGGAACGGCTTCCGCAACCAGATGCCGTTCGCGCTCGAGGAACCGCACCCATTCCGTGGCGCCGTCGAAACTTCCCCTGGCGCTGTGCACTGCGGACCAGCGACCGTTTTCCAGACGCGCCAGGCAGGCCCGATCCGGCTCCACCAGCAGAAGCGACCCGCCCGCCGTCGGGAGCTGCCGTCCCCACCGGTTGAAGGCCGCCATGAGATACGGCTGGACGGAAACCAGCCGGACCGCGGCGCCGGGCTTGAAGCAGGCCTGCATCGCCTGCAGCAGCGCGTCGTCGACCGCGCTGGCCAGCTGCGCGGAGCCCGGGCCACGGCGGTCGAGCCGGATCTGCCACGCCTTGCTGCGCTCGCCGTGGATTTTCGCGAAGCAGAAGCGCGCGAACGCCAACTGCTCCTCTTCGGTGTCCAACCCCGGATCGCTGGGAACGAGGGCGTAGCGGACGAAATGGTTGGAGAGCACCAAGGTGACGTCGACTCGCCCCGCCTTCAGGGAATCGGCGAGCGGCGCCAGCGCCGCGACGGCGCCGCGCCATGGCTCCGGTCCGCCGGCCGGCGAGCACTCTGCGGATCCATGGTGGATGACGGCAGTGCGCGGCGCGCGCCTGACCCTGGCGTAGGCGAGCGCCGCGGGCGCGAGCGCGACTAGGACCCGGTCAGGTAACAAACGTGACACGGTTGATCTCCTGCAACGTCGTGTCGCCTCTGCGCACTGCCGCCAGCGCCATCTCGCGCAGGAAGCGCGTGCCGTTGCGGCGCGCGGCTTCCTTGAGCAGCCGCATCGGCGTGCGCGCCGCGATCATCTCGCGCAGGTCGTCGTTCAAGATCATGAGTTCGGCGATCGCCCTGCGGCCCTTGTAGCCGGTGCCGCGGCATTCGCGGCAGCCGCGCCCCGAGCGGAAGCGGAACGAGGCGGCCATCTCTTCCGTCAATCCGGACTCCTTGAGCAAGGCTGCGTCGGGGGCATGGTCCTCGGCACACCGCGCGCAGGCCAGGCGTATCAGCCGTTGCGCGACGATTGCGTTCAGGGCCGAGACGAAACTGTGCAGGTCGACGCCCATGTGCATGAAGCGGCCGATAACGTCGAATACGTTGTTGGCATGGACGGTGGTCAGTACGAGGTGGCCGGTGAGAGCGGACTGGACCGCGATGTTGGCAGTTTCAGGATCGCGGATCTCCCCGACCATGATCTTGTCTGGGTCGTGCCGCAGGATCGAGCGCAGCCCCCGTGCAAAGCTGAGCCCCTTGGCCTCGTTCACGGGAATCTGCAGCACGCCGGGCAGCCGGTACTCCACCGGGTCCTCGATGGTGACGATCTTGTCCTGCCCATCGTTGATTTCCGTGATGGCCGCATACAGCGTGGTGGTTTTGCCGCTGCCGGTGGGTCCGGTTACGAGCAGCATCCCGTAGGGCTCGCGCGAAAGCCGCCTTAGTGTGCCGACGTCCTGCGCTTCGAAGCCGAGGCTGTCCAGGTCGAGCTGCTGACTCGCCTGTTCGTACAGCGATTGCTTGTCGAGTATCCGCAGCACCGCGTCCTCGCCGTGGATGCTCGGCATGACCGAGACGCGGAAATCGACGGTCCGCCCGCGGTCCAGCACCTTGAAACGGCCGTCCTGGGGAAGGCGCCGCTCCGTGATGTCGAGCTCTGCGAGCACCTTGACGCGGGAAATGGCCTGCTCGGCCTGGCGGCGGTCCGGGATCAGCTTGATCTGGGAAAGCGTGCCGTCGATGCGGAATTTGATCACCAGACCGGTGGCCGTGGTCTCGAGATGGACGTCGCTCGCGCCCAGCATTATCGCGTCGCGCAACGTGGAGCGGACCAGGCGCACCACTTCGCTCAATTCGCCGCTGATCGCCTTGAGCGAGAGATCCTCGGTGTCGCTCGCCTCTTCCCCGGACTGAGCGGCGTCCGCGCGGACGGTGTCCAGCGCGCGCAAGGTCTCTTCGTGGCTGGCGAGGTATGCCGCGAGGTCCCCCTTATGCGCCAGCCGCCAGGAAAATGCCGGCGCAATCCGCTCTTCCGCCCAGGCCTGCAGCTCGCCGGAAAATGGATCGTCAACGGCAAGCAGTAGGCCGGTTCCGTCGCGCAGGAGGACGCACCCGTGCTGCGAGCATTCGGCCAGTGGCAGTAGGTCGAATGCCGGCGCCGCGGCGCGCATTTCCTCCATGCGTATTGCGGCAATGCGCACGGTGGCGCCGAGGTGCGCGACGAACGAATCGGGGTCGAGGCCAAGCATCTCCTCCAGGACGTCGGTCAGCCGCCGGCGCCCGGCGGCGGCTGTTGCGCGCGCACTCGCGAGCAGTTCGGGCTCGAGCGCGGCGTCGTTCACTGCAGGCTCCCCGCCAATTCGAAGATGGGCATGTACATCAGGATGACGATGGCTCCGACCACCAGGCCGATGGCCGCCATGAGAAGCGGCTCGAACAGCCGCATCGCCCAGTCGATCCAGCGCGCGATCTCGTCGTCGTGGAAGGCGGCGATGCGATCCATCATTTCACCCATGCGCCCGCTTTGCTCGCCTACCGCGAGCATGCGCAGGGCCACTGGCGTGGTGAGTCCGCTGGCTTCCATCGACGCCGCGACCGGACGGCCCTCGCGAATGGCGCGGCTCGCGGCGGCGAGGCGCGTGCGCAGGACCGGGTGGAGCAGCTCGCTTCCCATCTGCAGCGCGGAGACGAGGGGTATGCCGCCCCGCAAGAGCATGCCGATGGTCCTGTAGAACCTCGCCAGCTGGTACAGCTTCAGCCGTTCGCCGACTGCGGGCAGGCGCCAGATAGCGTCTTCGATGCTCGAACGGACCGCGGGCTGCCGGAGCGCGTAGGCGACGAGCAATGCCGCGCCCGCGATCCCGGCGGCGACCAGGGCTCCGTGACCGTGCACCAGTTGCCCCCACTCCAGCATGATTCTGGAGAAAAAGGGCAGATCCACGCCCCGTTCCTCGAAGATGCTGCTGAAGCGCGGCACCACGTAGAGCAGCAGGAAAAGGCAGACAAGCCCGCCCACCGTCATCAGCAGCACCGGATAGATCGAGGCCGCGATCAGGCGCTTGCGAACCGCGTCGACCTGGTTCTGGTAGGCGACAAAACGCTGCAGGGCCGGACTCAGGTCTCCAGTCGTCTCGCTCGCCTGCACGGTGGCGACGTAGAGCGCCGAAAACGCCTGCGGGTGCTGCTTGAGCGCCGCCGACAGGGGATGGCCTTCGCGCACGATCGCGCAGATGCGCGTCAGCAGCGCGCGGAATTCGCCGCGATGCTCGCGTTCCGCGAGCGTCTGAAGCGCCTCCACCAGAGGAAGCCCGGCGTCCAGCAGCATCAGCAGGTCCTGGCTGAACGCGCTGGCCGGGAAGCGCGCCCCGGCGCCGTGCCAGGACACGGTGAAGGGACCGCGCGGATGGACTGCGAGCACCGTGTAGCCCCGGCTCTCCGCCTGCTGTATCGCGCTCGCCTCGTCCAGGCCCTGGAAGTCGAGCGACGCCACGCGGCCTTCGTTACTCACGGCTTTCAGCAGGTAGCGCATGGCGGCGCGGCCCGGCTAATGGTTGGAAAGGTCGGCGTCTTCGCCGCTGCCGCCGGGCTGACCGTCCTTGCCGTAGGACAGGAGATCGTAGTCGACGCCTTGCACGCCTGGATACCGGTAAATGTATGGCTTGCTCCAGGGATCGAGGGGCACCGCTTTCCTGAGATAGGGCCCCCCCCAGCGCGGCTCGTTGAGGGGCCGGTTGACCAGGGCGGCGAGCCCCGTGTCGTTGGCCGGATAGTGCCCGGTATCGAGGCGGTACTGGTCCAGCGCTTTTTCCAGGGCATCGATCTGCGCTTTCGCCGTCGTGACCTCGGACTTGCCGACCTGCCCGAAATATCGCGGCGCCGCGTAGCCGACGAGCAGACCGAGAATGGCGACGACGACCAGCAGCTCGATCAGGGTGAACCCGGGCTGGCGCGCCCTCATTCGAGCCTCGCCGGCGCTGCGTGCGCCCGGCGCTCCAGGGTCAGCATGTCGTTCCAGTTGAGCAGCGCGGGCCGCGAAGGTGCCGCCTGCGGCTCCGGCGCCGAACCGGAGGCCGCCCACGCCGTGTCGTGGGGGGCGTCGCGCGCGATTCGGCTTTCGTCCTCGATGGGCTGTGTGAACTGCATCACCTGGCGGGCGCCGGAGGCAAGATGGATGAGGGTTAGGGAAGTGCCGCTGACGGCGTCAACCCGGTATGCGCCATCGAGCACATCGCCTTTCTTGACAGCGAATACTTTCGCATCCTTGGCAAGAAAAATCTGCGTGCCGCTTTCCTGGTAGACGCGGCCGATGAAACGGTACGGCAGAGGGGGTGCGTCGGGCGGCGACGTTCGCCCCCTTTTCATCGACGATGACGGCGTTTCCTGCGCGCGCGGGGCGAACAATTCCGCCGTCGCGCCGCCAAACGCAGCCCGGGCGGGAAACCCGGTCCTCAAGCCGTCTGACCCGGCACGGGGCGGATCGCCGGTTTTCGCCGCGATGGGCGTTTCCACGCGATTGCCAGCGTCGAACGCGGCCCATAAAGCAGCCGCGCCCAAGACAAATGCCAAGAGAGCTATATTCAAGCGATGACGCATCTCGTTGCAGCTTAGACCGTCAGCGAATCGGAACGTCATGGATGCGCATGGTCCGTTGGAACTATCTATCGCGTTTTTTTGAGCGCATGTGGCTGTACGGCGGCATGCTGCCGAGCAGCACCAGTTGTCACCGATTCACTACAGGCGTTCGCGCGAACGCCACAACAATGACAAGTTTTCGCCGCCGCCGCGCAAGGAGGCGTCAATGCGTGCGCTCTGTAGCGCTTGTCTGATGTGATAATGGTGCCCCGTTCGGCAGAGGCGATGAACCCGACCCTGAAGAATTCGAGCATCCTGGCCGTCGACGACGATGCGAAGAGCCTAGTGGCGTTGAGGGAACTGCTGCAGGACCTGTCCCTCAATGTGGTGACCGCGAAATCCGGCGACGAGGCATTGCGTTGCGTGCTGAAGGATGATTTTGCCGTCATCCTGATGGACGCGCGCATGCCGGGCTTGGACGGCTTCGAGGCGGCGCGCCTGATTCGGGAGCGGGAGCGCTCGCGCTACACCCCGATCATCTTCCTGACGGGCGCCTACGAGGACGCGCCGTCGGTGCATCGCGGTTACGAGGCCGGAGCGGTGGACTACATCGTCAAGCCGCCCAGACCCGAGATTCTGAAATCCAAGGTCTCGGTGTTTGTCGATCTCCACAGGAAGAACACCAAGCTCGTTCAGGAAATCATCGAACGCAAGCGCGTCGAGGAGAATTTGAAGAAGTCCCAGGACAATCTGCGGGCTCTGGCCGCCCACCTCCAGTCGGTGCGCGAAGAGGAATGGATCCGCATCGCGCGCGAGATACACGACCAGCTCGGGCAGGCCCTGACCGGCCTGAAAATGGACCTCATGTGGATTGCGAACAGGCTGCCCGGGGATCAGAAGACGCTGAGCGAGAAGGCGCAGTCGATGGTCCGCCTGATCGACGACACCATCGTGTCGGTGCGCGAGATCGCGTCGCGGCTGCGGCCCGAGGCGCTGGACCAGCTCGGGCTCGCGGCCGCAATAGGCTGGCAGGCGGGCGATTTCCAGAGGCGCAGCGGCATCCGTTGCAACGTATCGCTGGCGCAGAAGACGCTGGCGCTGGATCGCGACCGGTCCACGGCGGCGTTCCGGATCTTCCAGGAGCTGCTCACGAACGTCGCGCGGCACGCCTCCGCGACCCGAATCGACGTCGGCGTGCAGACAGGCAAGGATGCGTTCGTCCTGACTGTGGAGGACAATGGAAAGGGCATCGACGAACACGCGGCGCACAGTCCGAAATCGCTCGGGCTGATGGGACTCCGCGAGCGCGTCCTGCCGTTCGGTGGCGCGGTCGAGATAGCTGGGGAGCCGGGCAAGGGAACCCGGGTGAAGGTGACGATCCCCAATGGCTGATGCCGTACCTGCGACATTGTTGCGCCGAGGAGGCAGGTCATGAGAATCCTGATCGCAGACGACCATCCGATAGTCCGCAGGGGCCTGAAGGAGATTCTCGCTTCGGAGCGCGACATGGTCGTGGTCGGCGAGGCGACCAACGGGGACGACGCCCTCGACATGGGGCGCAAGCTCGAATGGGATGTCGCGGTGCTCGACTACTCCATGCCGGGCTGCAGCGGGGCGGACCTGGTCAAGGAAATCAAGCGGCAGCACCCGGGGCGGCCGGTGCTGGTGCTTAGCATGCTGCCCGAGGAGGTGCATGCGGGGCAGGTATTCAAGGCGGGCGGCGCCGGCTACATCAACAAGGAGAGCGCGAGCGAGGAACTGACCGGCGCGATCCGCAAGGTCATGAACGGCGGCAAGTACGTCAGTCCGGCATTTGCGGAGAAACTGGCGTCCGAACTGTCGTCGGGCGGCGAAAAGCCGTCGCATGAGATGCTTTCCGACCGCGAGTACCGGGTGATGTGGCTGATGGCCTCAGGCAAGCAGATCAACGAGATCGCCGGGGAAATGTTCCTGAGCCCCAGCACCATCAGTACTTACAGGGCGCGAATCCTGAAAAAGCTCGGGTTGTCGAACAACGCGGCGCTGGTCCGCTACGCGGTCAAGTACCGACTCATATGAGCCGCGGCAGCCTGGCGGGCGCGCGCTTGTAGAGGCGCCGCGACAGCCTGTCGACAGCGCGCCACAAAAAGATCAAGCTGCCGCGATAGTGAACCGGCATCGGACTCACTATCATCGCGGTTCATGGGCGGAGCAATCCTGATCGTCGAGGACGAACTCGTCACCCAGAGGCTGATTGCGGCGAGCCTAGAGCGCGCTGGGCACCAGGTGACCCGGGCAGGCAGTGTGCCTGAGGCGGAGGTCGCCATCCGTGGCGTGTTGCCGGACTTGGTGCTGCTGGACTGGATTCTCCCAGACACCACGGGCGTGACCTTCGTCCGGCAATTGCGCACCGATCAGCGAACCAAGGAGATCCCGATCATCATGCTTACCGGGCGCTCCGAGGAGACCGACAAGGTGATGGGCCTGGAAGCGGGTGCAGACGATTACATCACCAAGCCGTTCTCCCATCGCGAACTGCTCGCGCGCGTCAAGGCCCTCATGCGCCGCCGCGCTCCCCTGCTGAGCGATGAGGTAGTTGAAATAGACGGTCTGAGGCTCGACCCGGCGGCGCACCGGATCACCGCCGGCGGGT
>DATBQR010000079.1:0-10623 GCA_036560705.1 Burkholderiales bacterium
ACGGCAACGGGGTGGTTGCCGGCACCTACAACACCGCCTGCCCGAGCGTGGCGGTGGCGGCGACGCCGGAGTCCTGCCTGTGGTGGGATGATCTGCGGCGCGCGGGGTTCGTGGCGGGCAACGGCGCCTCGCAGCCGTTCAACGCGGTGACGGGGATGCTGGGGGTGCAGACGGGCGATGGGGCGGCCACGCCCTCGACGGCGCTGGGCACGGCGGTGGGGGTGGGCGGGTTCTCGGGGCTGATCATCTGCTCGGCGAACCTGCCCGACAAGATCGCCATCGCGGTGGACACGCAGATGGACGACGGCACCTTGGTCAACGGCACGGTGCGCGGCCAGCTGCAGACGGCGCCCAACCCGGCCATCATCGCCGTCGCGACCGGGGCCTACGCCGAACTCGGCACCAACGTCTACACGCTCTGCCGCTCGATGTAGGGGCGGCACCGGCGCACTGCCGGCACCGCCGGGCTTTCACGGCGGCGGCCCGTCCGAGCCGAAGATCAGCCGCGTCTTCTGGTCCCCCGGCGCAGTCCGGCTGGCGCTGATTTCAAGGATCGCGGCCGGTGACATGGCCCGCTCCGCCCGGGCGCGCTGCGCGCGCAGGGTGGCGATGCGCCGGTCCAGCTTGCCTACCGCGCTCGCCAGGCCGCGCGCGGCGAGAAGCTTGCGCATGGCCATCAATTCCTCGATCTGACCGGCGACGGCGTCTTTCGATTCGGACGGGGGAGGGGCGAGCGCGCCTGCCGGCAGCGGCTGCGAACGCAGCGGATCGCCCCACTGCTGCCTGGGCAGGTTGGCGGCCGCGGCGAACTCCTGCGGCGAGGCGACCAGCCGCGCGATGGCGAGACGCTTGAACTTGAAGGCCCACTCGAGGGCGCCGTCGCCCCTGTCGTTTTTCACGCTGCGGTCGGCGCCGCGCGCGATCAGGTCCCTGGCCAGCTGCTCGTGGCCTTCGTAGACCGCCATCATCAGCACGCTCGAGCCGTTGGCGATGCGCGCGTTGAGGTCGGCGCCGCGCTCGAGCAGCAGCGCGGCGACGTCGCGGTGGCCGCCGAACACCGCGTAGTGGAGCGCGCTCCAGTGCATGGGTTCGCTGTTGACGCGCGCGCCCTTCGCCAGCAGCCAGCGCACCGCGTCGATGTTGCCGCGCCAGGCGGCATGCATCAGCGCCCGCTCGCCGAGCGCGTTGGCCCTGTTCACGTCCGCGCCGCGCGCCACCAGCAGCTCCATCATCGGGATGTCGCCGCGCCAGGCCGCCACCATCAGGCCGGTGCCGATGTGATCGGCCAGGGCGTTCGGATCGAGCCCGGCATCCAGCCACTTGCGCACCTGGCGGAGGTCGCCCATCTCCAGGTGGACGCCGTATTCCACCGCATCGGGCTGCGCCCGCGCGGCGCCCGCGCACAGCAGCAGCAGCGCCAGCGCGCACGGGCCGAGCTTCCTGCTGATAGAGTGCCGCAACATCGTCCGTTCCTTCAGGCGTCCGCGATGAAAAGCGCGCATCCCTTCCTCGGCCCGGCATTGCTGGTTTCGTGCTTCCTGCATGCCGCCGTGATCGTCGCCGGCGCGCAGCTCGCCGCGCCGGCGCCGCGGGCTGGGCAGGCGGAGTTGACCGTGCGCCTGCACGACCGGGTTGTCGAGCCTGTCCCGGCGCCGCCGCTCACGCTGCCGCCTGTTCTTGCGGAGTCCACGCCGAATGCTACCGCGGCTGCGCCCGTCGTCCTGTCCCGACAGCGGCGCGATGCCGCCCGGCCGGAAATCGCGGCTGCCCTGCCGCAGTCCGTTCCGCCGCAGCGGCTCTCCGGCGAAGCCGCGCGGCGTGCCGCCGAGCAGCTGGCGCGCGACCTGCCGTATCCACCGGAAGCGATCGAGCGCGGGCTGCAGGGCGAAGCGCTGGTGCTGCTGTTCCTCGACGCCTCCGGCGATGCCGTCGCCGCCAGGCTGGAGTCGAGCAGCGGGCATGCCGTGCTCGACGAAGCGGCCGTGCGCGCGGCGCGGCGGCTGCGCTCGCTGCCCGACAGCGCGCCACGCGAAGCCCTGCTGCCGGTGCGCTTCCGCCTGCGCTGAGCATGAGAAAATCCCGGCGCCGATGAACATCCGCACCCGCTTCGCGCCCAGCCCGACCGGCTTCCTGCACATCGGCGGCGCGCGCACCGCGCTTTTTTCCTGGGCCTACGCGCGGCGCCACGGCGGCAAGTTCATCCTGAGGATCGAGGACACCGACCTCGAGCGCTCCACCGCGGCCTCGGTCGCCGCGATCCTCGAGAGCATGCAATGGCTCGGCCTCGACTGGGACGAGGGCCCGTTCTTCCAGATGCAGCGCCTGCCGCGCTACAAGGAAGTCGCGGATCAGCTCATTGCCGCGGGTCACGCCTATCCATGCTGGGCGACAAAAGAAGAACTGGAGGAGTTGAGGGCGAAACAAAGGCAGAACAACGAAAAACCCCGCTACGACGGTCGTTGGCGCCCCGAGCGGGCGACAGGATTGAAAAAACCTGAAGGGGTAAAGCCGGTCATTCGTTTCCGGACCCCGGAAGAGGGCGAAGTCGGCTGGGACGACCTGGTCAAAGGGCCGATCAGCTTTCCCAACAAGGAACTCGACGACCTGGTGATCCTGCGCGCCGACGGCGTGCCGACCTACAATTTCGGCGTGGTGGTCGACGACCTCGACATGCGGATCACGCAGGTGATCCGCGGCGACGATCATGTGAACAACACCCCCCGGCAGCTGCACATTTTCAGGGCTCTGGTCAAAAAGGAAGCAGACATCCCCGGCTTCGCGCACCTGCCGATGATCCTCGGCGCCGACGGCGAGCGCCTGTCCAAGCGCCACGGCGCGGTGAGCGTGACGCAATACCGCGACGAGGGCTTCCTGCCGGAAGCGCTCATCAACTACCTCGCGCGCCTGGGCTGGTCGCACGGCGACAGCGAGGTGTTCCCGGTCAGGCAGCTGGTCGAGTGGTTCGACTTCCGGCACGTCAGCCGCTCGCCGGCGAAGTTCGACCCGGAGAAGGCGCTGTGGATGAACCAGCAGTACATCAAGACGGCGGAGAACGGGCGCCTGGCTTCCCTTCTGGGTTCTTTTCTTGCCGCAAAAGAAAATCCGCCTCTTGAAAAAGTCGTCTCACTGCTTAAAGACCGCGCCAATTCCCTGCGCCACCTGGCCGAATCGGCGCACATGTTCTACGTCTACGAGGAACCCTCCGCGAAGAACCTCGCCGAGCTGGTCAACGACAGGACGCGCCCCGCGCTGAAAATGCTGCAGGCGAAGCTCGCGGCGGCGCCCTGGGACCGCCAGTCGCTCGCCGCCGCGATCGCCGAAGTGCTCAAGGCCAGCGGCCTTAAAATGCCCGAGCTCGCCATGCCGGCGCGGCTGCTGGTGACCGGGCGCACGCAGACGCCGTCGCTGGACGCGACGCTGGAACTGATCGGGCGCGACGCCGTGCTCGCGCGCCTGGCGCAACACCTGAAGGAGTGATCGCCGTGAATACTGTCCTTGCCGTGAGAATCGCCCTGTTCTCCCTAGCCGTCCCGCTTGCCCTGGCGGCCTTTCCCGCGCGCGCCGACATCGGCGCAGGCAGCTGGGAGCTGGAAATCACCACCGTGATGCCGGGGGCGCCCAAGACCCCCGTCAAGCAGGTCCAGTGCATGAGCGCCGAGGACGCCAAGGACCCCGCCAACCTCATCGGCGGCCCCGGCCCCGGCTGCACCTTCGGCAACCGCCGCGACGACGGCTCGACCTTCCGCTTCGACGTCGCCTGCACCTCCGGCGCGCCGCTCAGCGGCAGCGGCGAGCTGCACTACGCGCGCGAATCGCTCAACGGCGAGATCGTGGTGCACATGAAGCAGGGCGACAAGCAGATCGAGGTGCATTCGCTCCTCAAGGCGCGGCGGCTCGGGCCCTGCCGGTGATATAATCCGCGCCCTCGCGTGGGGGTATAGCTCAGCTGGGAGAGCGCTTGCATGGCATGCAAGAGGTCAGCGGTTCGATCCCGCTTACCTCCACCACTCAAATAGAGCAGTACCGCAGTCCCCATCGTCTAGAGGCCTAGGACACCACCCTTTCACGGTGAGAACCGGGGTTCGAATCCCCGTGGGGACGCCAGCTTGCCCGGGCGGCGGCGGCCGCGGACACCCCGCCGCCCGCCGCCCACTTCCTGCTTAGTCCTCCATGAACGAGCTGGCGAGCACTTCCCATTCCCGCCGGGACGCGCAGTACATGCTTTCGATCCGGCATGTCGCGGGCATGCCCGTCTGCGGCGAGCCGGCGTCCGGCGGTCCGAGGTACTCGCCGTACTGCTCGCCGTCGTTGATGTCGAAGAGCATGAGATTGACGGCGTCCGCGGAACGTTTCACCGTCAGCAGGTAGAAGCAGGTGTCCAGCTTGGCGTTGTAGTGGCTGGCGAAATCCGCGGCCGCCTGGCCGTCCTGCGCGGGCGCGCCGCCGTCCTTCCAGTCGCGCCGGAATTGCTCGCGGGATTTTTTTTCGCACTGCCCGGTCAATTCGGCGATCCGCTCCTTCGAAAGCGCGGGCGGCGTTTCCAACTGCGGGGCCGCGGGCTGCGCGGGTTCGCTGTCCGGCGGCGCGTTGCAGGCGCTGGCCATGCCGAGCAGCGCCAACAGTGCCATGCGCCAGAGCATCGCGTCCTCCTCCCTGCCGTCGGCGCCGGCGCGGGCCGCGCCGGCCTATGCCGCCGGCAAGCGGACCGCTCCGTGCTCCAGGCAAATCGCCTGCATGGACGCCTTGCGGCTCTCGGTCTGGAATTCCCGCAGGGGGTAGGAACAGGTGAGCGAGAACGGCCCGGCCTCGGTCAGCCGGTTCCACATGCGCTCGAGCGCGATCGCGGCGTCGACCCGGCCGTCGGCGACCAGCAGCGAGACCATTTCCCCGTAGATGCGCAGGGGCCGGCGCACCTTCGATTTCATTTCCCCGACGATTTCGCCGACGACGCTGGCGAAGCGCCATTCATCGGGAAAGCCCTCGATGCAAAAGCGCGCGAGGGTTTCCGCGGCGTCCATCGCCAGGTACGAAGCGGGAGGCCACGCTACGCCGGGCTGTTTCAGGCGCCCGGCCAGCAGGGTTCGATGGGCCGCCGTGGCGACGACCAGGCAGGCGTCGCCCGCCCGCAGTCCTTCCGCCAGCCAGGGGGCGATGCCGTCCGCGAAAGCGGCTTCGGATTCGTAGAAGTGCACGGCGTGCCGGCTGATGTTCACGCCGCTAGCGTAGTCCTGCGCCGGCCGGCGGTAAAGGCTCATGCGGCGCCCGGTCTGCGTCAGAACGGCCGCGGGCAGGCGCCGGACTTGAAGGCCTCTTCCACCGCCTGCTTCACCGCCGGGTCGGTGAACATCTGCCGCGGGTCCTTGGATTTCGCCACCGCGAAGGCCTTGCCGAACATGCAGGTGCAGGATTCCTCCGCTTTCTGGATGAGCGGCCCGCTGCTGCGGAACACTTCGTCGAGAGTGGGCGGCTGCTTGCCCAGGCTGAGCTGGAATTTCTCCGACTGCTCGGCCGCGTTGGCGACGAACCCCGCCGCGCAGGCGCTCACCACCAGGTTGCTCATGATTTCCTGCGAGCCGGTGAGGGCCCGGGTCACCGCGCCGGCGAGCACCGCCTGCCTGGACTGCAGTTTCCTGCCGACGTCCGACTGGTAGAAGGCGAGCAGCTGCCGGATTTCGCTCTCGGTGAAGTTGTCGGCGTAGACGCGCGCGATGGCGTTCTCGATGGCATGCACGTCGACGCGCTGCATGACGATGCGCTGCATGATGTCCCGCTTGATCCCGGCGGGCGCCATGCCGTCGACCATGGTCTGCAGGTGCTGCTCCATGCGCAGCATGCGCACCATCTCCACCGCCACGGCCATGGTGGCGGCCGACGGCTGCATCGCCGCGCCGGGGCTGGCGTCCTCCGCCAGGCCGCTGCCGGCTGCGCATGCGAGAGCGAACGCCAATGCGGGCTTGAACAGGTTCATGCTTTCCTCCTGCGGGCTGCGCGGAACGCGTCGACGCGCCGGTTCGGCTCGCCCGATTCGTAGGACTGCGCGAATTCATCGATGCTCGCGCGGATGCTCGCGGCGAGCGGCGCTTCCTCCCACAGTTTGCACAGGCGCTTCTGCGCGCGGATGGCGTCGTCGCTGCCGGCGAGGATGGCGTCGAGGGCGTGGTTCACCGTGTTTTCGAACTCTTTTTTCCCTGCGGATTTCTCTATGAGGCCCCAAGCCAGGGCTTCGGAGGCGCTTATCGTTTCCCCGGTCATCACCAGCCAGCGCGCGCGGCCGGCGCCGATGAGGCGCGGCAGGACCGCGGCTTCGACCACGGAAGGGATGCCGAGGCGCACCTCGGGCATGCCGAAGGCCGCGCTATCCACGGCGATGCGCAGGTCGCAGCAGGCGGCGAGCTCCAGCCCCGCGCCCAGGCACCAGCCGTTGATGCGCGCGATCACCGGCAGCGGGCAGTCGCGCACGGCGGCGCAGGCCTCGTGGATCAGGCCGATGAATTCGCGCGCCGAGATGGGATCGAGCGAGCCCAGCGTCTCGAGGTCGGCTCCGCCGATGAAGGCCTTTTCGCCGCGGCCGGTCAGCACGACGGCCCTGAGGCCCGCTTCTTTTTCCAGGGAATGCATTTCCCTCGAAAAAAGGCGCAAGGCGTCAGGCGTAAGGATGTTCAGCTTCGCCGGATTGTCGAAGATGATGCGCGCGACCCGGCCGCCGGCGCGGGCCTCGATTTCGGTCTTGATCAAGCTGCGGCGCGCAGGAGCGCGCCTAGGGCGACTTCCAGCTTGCGCGCATCGGCGTCGAAGCGGCGGATGCCTTCGGAGAGTTTCTCGACCGCCATCGCGTCCTCGTTGTGCTGCCAGAGGAATTCGGCCTGCGAGAGGGTTTTTTTCTCTATCGAACTCTCCGGAACTAGTTTTCGGGAAACTTCCCCGTCAACGGAAGACAGTTTTTGCAGCAGGTCCGGCGCGATCGTCAGCAGGTCGCAGCCCGCTAGGGCAATGATCTGCTCGATCTTGCGGAAGCTCGCCCCCATCACCTGCGTCCGGTAGCCGTGCTTCTTGTAGTAGCCGTAGATTTTCGTCACCGAGGCGACGCCGGGATCCTCGCCGACCGGGATGTCGTCCGCCTTGCGCGCCGCCTTGTGCCAGTCGTAGATGCGGCCGACGAAGGGCGAGATGAGCGTCACGCCGGCGTCGGCGCAGGCCGCCGCCTGCGCGAACGAAAACAGCAGCGTCATGTTGCAATGGATGCCGTCGCGCTCGAGGCGCTCGGCGGCGCGGATGCCTTCCCAGGTGGCCGCCAGCTTGATCAGGACACGGTCGCGCCGGACGCCTTGGGACTCGTACAGGGAAACCAGATTCCTCGCCTTGGCGATGCTGCCATCGGTGTCGAACGACAGGCGGGCGGCGACCTCGGTGGAGACCCGGCCGGCGATGTGCTTGAGGATCTCGCAGCCGAAGGCGACCGCCAGGTTCTCGACGATCGGCTCCATTTGTTCTTTTGAATGAAGGACAACCCTCTCGACCAGGGCCCGGTAGCGGGGGTCCTGCGCGGCCGACAGCAGGAGGGAGGGATTAGTCGTCGCGTCCTGCGGGCGCCATTTCGCCACCGCATCGATGTCGCCGCTGTCGGCGACGACGATCGAGTATTTCTTCAGGGAATCCAGCACACTTGCCATGGGGGGATTTTACAGACTATGACAACTCGTGGCGGGCGGCCCAGGGTGCATCCGATAGGCTGAAACGGCCCCATGCAAGTCGATCGACAAGTACGCACCATCTACCTCGTCCGGACGGCGGCCTTCCTCTGGTGCTTCCTGGTGGTGGCGCTGCACGCCTGGACGCGCGGTTTCGGCGCGGCGGTGTGGATTTTCGCCGCGCTGCATTTCCTCGTCTATCCGCACCTCGCCTACCTGCGCTCGTCGCACGCGCGCGGGCAGCGCGCCGCCGAGCACCAGAACCTCTTCGCCGATTCCTTCCTGCTCGGCATCTGGATCTCGGTGCTGGAATTCCCGGTGTGGATCGCCTATCCGTTCGCCTTCAGTCCGGCGCTCAACGCCATCGTCAACCGCGGCCTGCCGGGCTTCGGCATCTCGCTGGCGGCGAGCTGCGCCGGCATCCTCGCCGGCATCCTGCTCTCGGGCTACCGCTACTGGCCGCTCACCGGCGGCAGCGTCACCCTGCTGTGCTTCTTCGGCTCGCTCGCCTACGCCGCCGGCGTCGGCTATGTCCTCTACCGCCAGACCCTGCGCATGGCCGAGACGCGCGAGCGCCTGCGCGAGAGCGAGCAGCGCTACCGGCTCATCACCGAGCACGCCGGCGACCTGGTGGCGATGGTGGACCGCAACGCGCGCTGGCTCTACAACAGCCCCTCGTACGCGCGCCTGTTCCGCGCCGAGGACCTGGAGGTCGGGGTCGACGCGTTCCGCAACGTGCACGAAGAAGACCAGTTCCGGCTGCGCGGCGCGCTGCAGGTGGTGGTGAGGAGCGGCGAATCCTGCCGCCTGCGCATGCGCCTGCACACGGCGGACGGCGACGTGCGCCGGTTCGAAGCGCTGGTGCACGCGGTGCGCGAGGAGGGTGGGACCATCACCGGCGCCGCGGGAAGTATCACCGGCGCGGTGATGGCCGCGCGCGACGTCACCGATCTGCGCGACCGCGAGGAGCAGCTCGAGGTCGCCGCGCACGCCTTCGAGCGCATGACCGAGGCGATGGCCATCACCAATGCCGCCGGCCGCATCCTCATCGTCAACCAGTCCTACTCGCGGATCACCGGCTACGCCGCCGCCGAGGTGGTCGGCCGTCCCGAGAGCGAATTCCGCACCGCCATGCAGCCGCAGGCCTTCTACGACGAAATCTACGCCGCGGTGCTGCGCACGGGCCACTGGGACGGCACCACCTGGAGCCGCCGCCGCGACGGCACCGTCTACCACGAGTGGCGCAGCGTCAGCGCCGTGCGCGACAGCGAGGAACGCATTAGCCACTTCGTCACGCTGTTTCGCGAACTGGACAGCCGGGGCGCGGAGAGCAAGACGGCCTAGAAGATTGAAAACTAAGACTTTCCTTGCTTCCGGCACCGGAGTAGACTGCAGCGCACTAAAAAAGACACTTCGGAGACTTTGGCTTGCAGCCGACCAATACGAAGAACCCCGACTACTTCCATAAAGTCGTCGATTGCCAGTGGGCCTGCCCGGCCCACACTCCCGTCCCCGAGTACATCCGCCTCATCGCGGCAGGAAAATACGACGACGCCTACCTCGTCAATTGGAAGTCGAACGTGTTCCCCGGCATCCTCGGGCGCACCTGCGACCGGCCCTGCGAGCCCGCCTGCCGCCGCGGCCGCGTCGAGGACGAGAACCTCGCCAAGCCCGAGCCCGTCGCCATCTGCAGGCTGAAGAGGGTGGCGGCGGATTTGAAGGACACAAAGGAAATAGAAGCAAAAATAAACAGGAATAAAAAAACCAAATCCAACGGCAAGAAAATAGCCTGCGTGGGCGCCGGCCCGGCTTCCCTCACCGTGGCGCGCGACCTCGCGCCGCTCGGCTACGAGGTCACCGTGTTCGACCAGGACCCGAAGCCCGGCGGCATGATCTGGTCGCAGATCCCGCGCTTCCGCCTGCCGGAAGAGGTGATCGACGAGGAGGTCGGCTACATCCTGAATCTCGGCGTCGCCTTCAAGCAGAGAAAAATCGAATCGATGAAAACCCTCATGACCGAGGGCTACGACGCCATCTTCGTGGGCTCGGGAGCCCCAAGGGGCAGGGACCTCGACATTCCCGGCAGGAAAGAAGGCGCGAAGAACATCCACATCGGCATCGACTGGCTGTCCTCCGTCTCCTTCGGCCATACGACGAAAGTCGGCAAGCGCGTCATCGTGCTGGGCGGCGGCAACACCGCCATGGACTGCTGCCGTACCTCCAAACGGATCGGCGGCGACGACGTGAAGGTGATCGTGCGCTCGGGCTTCGACGAGATGAAGGCGAGCCCCTGGGAGAAGGAAGACGCCGCGCACGAGGGCATTCCGATTTTGAATTTTCTCGTTCCAAAGTCTTTCCAGGTCACGAACGGAAAATTGTCCGGCATGGTCTTCGAAAAAGTGAAGGCCGTTTACGACGACAAGGGCAACAGATCTCTTGTTGCTTCCGGAGAACCCGACCAGCATTTCGAGTGCGACGACGTGCTCGTCGCGGTGGGGCAGGAGAACGCCTTCCCCTGGATCGAGAAGGATTGCGGCGTCGAATTCGTCAAGGGCCTGCCGAAGCTGGACAAGGCCACGTTCCAGTCCTCGGTGCCCAGCGTCTTCTTCGGCGGCGATTCCGCCTTCGGCCCGAAGAACATCATCTGGGCGGTGGCGCACGGGCATGACGCGGCGATTTCCATCGACAAGCTGCTCAACCGGGAAAACATCGCCGAGCGGCCGGCGCCGGAGATGAACCTGATGTCGCAGAAGATGGGCATCCACGAGTGGAGCTACGACAACGAGATCGCCAACGACCTGCGCTTCGCGGTGCCGTGGGCCGACATCAAGAAGACCCTGAAGAACGTGAAGATGGAGGTGGAGCTCGGCTTCGACGCCGCCACCGCCTGGAAGGAAGCGCAGCGCTGCCTCAACTGCGACGTGCAGACCGTGTT
>DATBQR010000080.1:0-33275 GCA_036560705.1 Burkholderiales bacterium
TCGGACTTCCTGATGGCGCTGCAGCTCACCGGCGCCGCGAAGGAAGATTCCATGGCCAACATGCAGCTGCGCCTGCCGGTGGTGGTGATCGGCGGCGGACTGACGGCGATCGACACGGCCACGGAGTCCCTCGCCTACTACGTGGTGCAGGTGAACAAGTTCCTCGAACGCTACGAGGCGCTCGCCGCGGAAATCGGCGAGAACGAAATCCGCCGGAACTGGGACGACCAGGAACGGGAAATTGCGGAGGAGTTTCTCGCACACGCGAGGACATTGAGAAGTACTGAAAAAGAAAGACACGTCGAATTGCTGCGCCATTGGGGGGGTGTCACCATCGCCTACCGCCGCCGGCTGGTGGACAGCCCCTCCTACACCCTCAACCACGAAGAAGTGGAAAAGGCGCTCGAAGAAGGCATCTGGTTCGCCGAGGGCCTGACGCCCGTCGCGGTGGACGTCGATAACTTCGGCGCGGTCAAGGGTATTCGCCTGAAAGGCGCCGCCACGGAGCACTGGCTGCCGGCGCACACCGTGTTCGTCGCCGCCGGCACGCAGCCCAACACCGTGCTCGCGCGCGAAGACGCCGCGCATTTCTCGCTGGACGGCAAATACTTCGCGGCCTGCGACGCGGACGGCAAGCCGGTGAAGCCCCAGTACTCGACCTCCAAGCCCGGAACGCCGGAGGTGCTGCTGTCCAGGCAGCCCGACGGCCGCTTCGTGAGCTACTTCGGCGACGTGCATCCCTCCTACTTCGGCAACGTGGTGAAAGCCATGGGCAGCGCGAAACAGGGCTATCCGATCGTTTCCAAGGTTTTGAATTCGAGGCCCGCGGTTTCTGCCGTTTCACGGGAAAAATTCTTCCAGCAACTCTCCGGCCAGCTCGCCGCGACCGTCCAAAAAGTCGAGCGCCTGACGCCGACCATCGTCGAAGTGGTGGTCCGCGCGCCGCTGGCGGCGAAGAAATTCCAGCCTGGGCAGTTCTACCGCCTGCAGAACTTCGAGACCCTTGCTCCAGTCGTTGCCAATACGCGCATGCAGATGGAAGGCCTCGCCATGACCGGCGCCTGGGTAGACCGGGACAAGGGCCTCGTCTCCATCATCGCGCTGGAGATGGGCGGCTCGAGCGACCTGTGCGCCATGCTCAAGCCCGGGGAGCCTGTGATCCTGATGGGCCCCACCGGCACGCCCACCGAGATCGTCGCGGGAGAGACCGTGGTGCTGTGCGGCGGCGGCCTGGGCAATGCGGTACTGTTTTCCATCGGCGCCGCCTTCCGTGCCGCGGGTTCGAAGGTGCTCTACTTCGCCGGCTACAAGAAAGTCGCCGACCGCTACAAGGTTTCCGACATCGAGAAAGCCGCCGACGCGGTGATCTGGTGCTGCGACGAGGAGCCCGGTTTCAAGCCCGGCCGTCCGCAGGACCGCAGCTTCGTCGGCAACATCGTCCAGGCCATGGACGCCTACGCCGAAGGCCGCCTCGGCAAGCCTTCGATCCGGCTGGACGATGCCGACCGCCTGATCGCCATCGGCTCCGACCGCATGATGGCCGGCGTCGCCAAGGCGCGCCACGACGTGCTCAAGCCGCACCTCAAGCCCACGCACTTCGCCATCGGCTCCATCAACTCGCCGATGCAATGCATGATGAAAGAAATCTGCGCGCAGTGCCTGCAGCCGCACCGCGACCCCGTGACCGGCGAAACCAGCTACGTCTTCTCCTGCTTCAACCAGGACCAGCCGCTCGACAGCGTGGACTTCAAGGGTCTCAACGAGCGCCTGAAGCAGAACTCGCTCGCCGAAAAATTGAGCGCCGGCTGGTTGAAGCACTGCATGCCCGCCCTGAGGAAGCAGCGCAGCTTCATTTAGGCGGTCGCTTGACAAACTATACAAGTCTTATATAAGATTTGTATATGTCAAAGATCAAATCCAAGATCAGCACCTTCTCCGCGGCCCCGAGAGATCTGGAAATGCTCGATGTCGTGGCCCGCTATCACGGCACCAACAAGAGCGCGACGATCGTCAGCCTCGTGCGCAGGGAGTTCTGGCGCGCGTTTCCGGGCGGCACAGACAAAATCCGGCCTGACCGCGGGGCCAAAGTGGAGGACATCAAATGAGAGTGCTGCTTCTTGCCGCCCTGCTCGTCTCGTCGAGCGCTTTCTCGCAGAACATCAAGCTCGGCGAGCTGAACAGCTACAAGGTCTTCCCCGCTTTCCTGGAGCCCTACAAGAAGGGCATGGAGCTCGCGATCGAGGAGATCAACGGCTCGGGCGGCGTGCTGGGGAAGAAACTGGAACTGATAACGCGGGATGACGGCGGCAATCCAGGCGATGCGGTGCGGGTCGCGGAGGAGCTGATATCGCGCGAGAAGGTGAATCTGCTCATGGGGACGTTCGCGTCCAACGTTGGCCTGGCGGTGTCGAACCTCGCCGCGCAGCGCAAGGTGCTGTTCATCGCCTCCGAGCCGCTCACGGACAAGATCGTGTGGGAGAACGGCAACCGCTACACGTTCCGGCTGCGACCCTCTACTTACATGCAGACGGCCATGCTGATCCCCGAGGCGGTGAAGCTGAAGAAGAAGCGCTGGGCGATCGTCTACCCGAACTACGAGTACGGCCAGTCGGCGACGGCTTCCTTCAAGAAGCTGCTGAAGGCGGCGCAGCCGGACGTGGAGTTCGTCGCCGAGCAGGCGCCGCCGCTGGGCAAGATCGACGCGGGCGCGGTGGTGCAGGCGCTGGCGGACGCGAAGCCGGACGCGATTTTCTCGTCGCTGTTCGCCACCGACCTGCAGAAGTTCGTGCGCGAGGGCAATACGCGCGGCCTCTTCAAGAACACGCCGGTGTTCAACCTGATCGCGGGGGAACCGGAATATCTCGATACGCTCAAGGACGAGACGCCCGACGGCTGGTGGGTGACGGGCTATCCGTGGAGCGCGATCAACACGCCCGAGCACCGCAAGTTCCGCGACGCCTACCAGAAGCGCTGGCAGGACTATCCACGCCAGGGTTCAGTCGTGGGATACGTGTCGGTCTACGCGGCGGCGAACGCGCTGCGCAAAGCGGGTTCGACGGACACCGAGAAGCTGGTTGAGGCGATGAAGGGCCTGGAGATGGGCACGCCCTTCGGCCCGATCGTCTGGCGGGCGATCGATCACCAGTCGACCATGGGCGCCTACGTCGGCCAACTCGCGAAGAAGGACGGCCAGGGGGTGATGGTGAATTGGCGCTTCGCCGACGGCGCGAACTTCTTGCCGCCGTTCGAGGAAGTCAAAGAACTTCGTAAAGAGTAGGTAGTTCAATGAGTTGGTCGTCAGTCCTCATCCAGTTTCTGAATGGATTGGCAGGCGCCTCTTCCCTCTTCCTGGTGGCGGCCGGGCTATCCCTGATCTTCGGCGTCACCCGCATCGTCAACTTCGCCCACGGTTCCCTCTACATGCTGGGTATGTACCTGGCGGTCTGGCTGTCCGGCCGAGTCGGTTTCTGGGCCGCGGTGCCGCTGGCCGCTGCCATCGCCGGGGGACTTGGAGCATTCGTTGAAATTGCCCTTTTAAGAAGGATCTACAAATCCCCGGAGCTGCTGCAGCTCCTCGCCACTTTCGCCCTGCTCCTCGTCATCAAGGACGCCGCGCTCTGGCTCTGGGGCCCGGAAGACCTGCTCGGCCCGCGCGCGCCGGGCTTCGCCGGGGCGGTGCAGATCGCGGGGAGCGCCTTCCCTCAGTACGACCTCCTGCTGATCGTCCTGGGGCCCGCCGTTCTCGCTTTTTTGTATTTCCTGTTGAGAAAAACGAGATACGGAATCCTGATTCGCGCCGCCACCGAGGATCGGGAGATGGCCAGTGCGCTGGGCGTCAACCAACGCCTACTGTTTACCGGCGTGTTCACGCTGGGCGCGCTGCTCGCAGGCCTGGGCGGCGCGCTGCAGATTCCGCGCGAGCCGGCCAGCCTGGGTGTCGACCTCACGGTGATCTCGGACGCCTTCGTGGTGGTGGTGGTGGGCGGCCTGGGCTCGATCCCGGGCGCGTTCATCGCCGCGCTCCTCATCGCGCAAGCCAAGGCCTTCTGCATCGGCCTCGGCTACTCCAAGGCCACGCTGGTGGTGGAGTTCGTCGTGATGGCGGCGGTCCTGGTGGCGCGGCCCTGGGGCCTGCTCGGGCAAGCGCAGGTCATGGCGAGAAATCCGGGACTGAAGCAGGCGTCTTTTGAAATTCCACACAAGAATTTTTTCATCGGCGCGGCAATGCTGCTCGCCGTGCTGGCGCTGGGTCCGCTCGCTTCCTCCGAATACACGATGGTATTGCTCACGGACGTGATGGTCTTCGCGCTCTTCGCCGCGAGCCTGCATTTCATCCTCGGGCCGGCCGGGCTGTATTCCTTCGGCCACGCGGCCTACTTCGGCCTCGGCGCCTACGCGGCGGGAATTTTCCTCCTGCAGGCGAAGCTGCCCATGGAACTCGCCTTCGCGCTGGCGCCGCTGGCGGCGGGCCTCGGGGCGCTGCTCTTCGGCTGGTTCTGCGTGCGGCTCTCGGGCGTCTATTCGGCGATGCTGACCCTCGCCTTCGCGCAGATCGCCTGGTCCGCGGTATTCCAGTGGGATGCGCTGACCGGCGGCTCGAACGGCCTCATTGGCATCTGGCCAGCGCCGTGGCTGGCGTCGAAGACGGCATACTACTTCCTGGCGCTCGCGCTTTGCACGGCGGGGATCGCCTTCCTGTGGAAGGCGATCCACTCCCCGTTCGGCTATGCGCTGCGCGCCGGCCGCGACTCGCCGCTGCGTGCGGAAGCCAGCGGCATCGACGTGCGCGCGATGCAGTGGGCGGCGTTCGCCATCGCGGGCCTCGCCGCCGGTCTTGCCGGCGCCCTGTACGCGTTCTCCAAAGGCTCCATCTCGCCGGATGCGATGGGCATCCAGCGCTCGGTGGACGGCCTGGTGATGGTGATGCTGGGCGGCGTCCAGACGCTGAGCGGACCGGTGTGGGGCGCGGCGCTGTTCACCTGGCTGCAGGACGCCGCCGCGCGCAACATCGATTACTGGCGCGCCGCGACCGGCGCCGTGATTCTCGCGCTGGTGCTGGTGCTGCCGAACGGCATCGGCTCTCTTTTCCAGTCGAGAAAATGAGCCTGCTCGCCGTCCGGGAGCTTTCGAAATCGTTCGGCGGCGTGCGGGCCGTCGACCGGGTCGGCTTCTCCGTTGCGGCCGGTGAAATAGTGGCGATGATCGGGCCGAACGGCGCCGGCAAGAGCACCTGCTTCAACATGCTGAGCGGCCAACTCGCGCCGGATGCCGGTTCGATCGAACTGGCGGGGAAAAACCTGGCCGGCAAGGCGCCGCGCGACATCTGCCGGCTGGGCGTCGGCCGCACCTTCCAGATCACCGCGACCTTCGGCTCGCTGACGGTGCGCGAAAACCTGCAGGTCGCCCTGCTCTCGCATGCCAGGAAACTGGGTGAGGTTTTTTCATCTTTTGCCGGTGTTTTTTCAGAGCAGGCAAATGCATTGCTGAATAGCGTCGGCATGGAGTCTCAGGCGGACAAGGAGTGCGCGGCGCTCGCTTACGGCGATCTGAAGCGCGTCGAGCTGGCGATCGCCCTAGCCTCGCAGCCGCGCCTGCTGCTGATGGACGAGCCCACCGCCGGCATGGCTTCGGCCGAGCGCCATCTGCTGATGAATCTCGTGGAAAGTACCTCGAAGGAGAAAGGTATTTCCGTGCTCTTCACCGAGCACGACGTGGATGTCGTCTTCCGGCACGCCGAGCGTGTCATCGTCCTCTCGGAAGGCAGGCTGGTCGCGCAGGGCGATCCGGCCGAAGTCCGCGCAGACCCGCTGGTCCACCGGGTCTACCTCGGCGAACAAGCCTGACGCCTATCCTGCGAGAAGACGCACGGCCGCCTCGCCGCGCAGGGTGACGATGGTCGCCACGCAGACCGCGATCACCGGGACCACGAACATCGCCAGGCTGAGCGCGAGCGCCAGGCGCGGCGGCGGCGCGGCATGCCACCGCCTGAACGCGGAAAGGGAAAGCAGCGCCATCAGCACCCAGCAGAAGAACTCCAGCACCGGCCGGCTCCAGGATTTGTCGAGCAGGACGCCGATGCCGCCCGCCAGGCCGAAGATCCAGATGCCGAACAGCAGCGAATCCTCCAGCACCCGCGCGGCGAGTTCCTTGCGCGCCGCTTCGTCGTGCAGGTAGATGCCGACGATCAGCCACGCGCCGGCAGCCAGCGCCAGCCCCGAAGCGATCGAGAACAGCCAGCCGAGCAGGGACAGGTCCAGCAGATCCATCCCTACTCCAGCCGCAGCACGCCTTCGATGCAGGTAACCGCGCTGCCGCCGAGCAGGATTTTCCCGTCCTCGTAGCAGATCGAGACGCGGCCGTCGCGTCCCAGCTGCATGCCCTGCCGCGCCGTGTAGGCGGCACCGAAGCGCGCCGCCTGCGCCGATTTGGCGAGATAGGCGGCGACGCAGATATTGCCGCTCCCGCACACCGGGTCCTCCGGGATGCCGTGCGCCGGCGCGAACGAACGCACGTGCACCGCCGAAATCTTGTCGGCGGATGCGCCGAACACGGTCACGCCGCCGATGGCGAGCGCGTTGCTCAGGTCCGCGATGCCCTGCATGTCCGGTTCGAGCGCCGCCACCGCTTCCGCGTCGTTCAGTTCGGCCACCAGCCAGCGCGGGCCGACGTTGATGACAAGGGGAGAATTCTTAAAGGTCCCGTTCAAAGACTTTTTCAATGCAGACAAAGCGGAGCCGTCCAGCGGCGCATCCGTTGCCGGCGGCGATTCGAGCCAGAGGATCTCCCCTTCCACGCGGAGGTTCACGATCCCCGCCCCGCATGCCTGCCGCAGCCGGCCGTCTTTCGCCTTGACGACTCCCGCTTCGAGAACGGCGTGCGCGCTGCCGAGGGTCGGATGCCCGGCGAACGGCAGCTCGGCGCGCGGCGTGAAGATGCGCAGCCGGTAGTCGGCGGCGGCCGAAGCGGGCGGCAGCACGAAGGTCGTCTCGGAAAGGTTGGTCCACGCGGCGACGCGCTGCATGTCCTCCACGCTCAGGCCTGCCGCCTCGAGCACGACGGCGACCGGGTTGCCGGAGAAGGGCCGGCGGGTAAAGACGTCGACCTGCTTGAATTTCAGGGACTTCACTCGATCCGCTTCATTCGATCCGGCACGCCTCTTCGAACGCCAGGCGCGGCAGCCGCTGGAACACCTTGGACGCGTCGCCATGGCCGATATTGCAGAGGAAATTCGACTTCCAGCGCCCGTCCGGGAAGAACGCCGCGTCCACCTTCGCGTTGTCGAAGCCCGACATCGGTCCGGTATCGAGGCCGAGCATGCGGGCGGCGATGATGAAGTACGCGCCCTGCATGGAGCCGTTGCGGAACGCCACCTTTTCGTTGCCTGCCTTCTTGTCTTCGCCCATGAAGCCGTTTTTCGCCTCGGGCCGGTGCGGGAAGGTTTTCGGCAGGTTCTCGTAGAACAACAGGTCGTGGGCGATGATCGCGGTGGCCGGCGCGGCCATCGTCTTGTCGAGGTTGCCCGGACTCAGCGCCGGTTTCAGTTTCTCCTTCGCCTCCTTCGAGCGCACGAAGACGATGCGCCCGGGTTGCGTGTTCATCGTGGTCGGGCCCCACTTCATGAGTTCGTAGACCTCGCGCAGCTGGGCGTCGGTCAGCGGACCGGCGAACGCGTTGTGCGTCCTGGCCTGGCGAAAAATGATATCGAGGGCTTTCGCATCCAGCATTTTCATCTCCGGGGGAACAGCGAACGCAAATGTTAGCATCGGCCGATGCCGCCAAGCGCCGCCAATCTAGCGCATTTCATCCGGTCGGGCGACGGCGTGATCGTCGGCCAGGCCTGCGCCGAACCGCAGACCCTGGTCGAAATACTGGTGGCGCAGCGCGCAGCATTTTCCGGCGCACACGTGTTCCTTGGCGTCAACTATTCCGGGATCGTCAAACCCGGGCACGCGGACCACCTGACACTATCGTCCTACTGCGGCGCCGGCCACAACCGCGCCCTTGCCGATGCCGGCGTGCTCGACATCCATCCGCATCCCTACTCCCGGCTCGCGCCGCTGATCCGGCAACGCAAAATTCCGGGCGACGTGGTGCTGGTCCAGGTGAGTCCGCCGAACGCGCGCGGCGAGCACAGCATGGGCCTCGCCGTGGATTACCTGCTGCCCGCCATCGAGTCCGCTCGCGCGGTCATCGCCGAGGTCAACGAGCGGATTCCCTGGACGCATACCGAGAAGCTCTTCCGCAAGGAAGACTTCGCGCTGCTGGTCGAATCGTCACGCGATCCGGCGGCTCCGCCGGCCGCGCGCGCCGGCGACCTCGAGAAGGCGATCGCGCGGCATGCCGCAGCCTTGATTCCCGACGGCGCCACGCTCGAGTTCGGCCTCGGCGTCCTGCCCGACGTGGTATGCGCTGAACTGCTGGGCAGAAAGAACCTGCGAGTCCACTCCGGGACCTTCGGCGACGGCGTCGCCGACCTGATGGCGCGCGGCGCGGTGAGGGAGGCTGTCTGCGCCCAGCTCATCGGCACTAAGAAAATCTTCGATTTCGCGCGCGGCAATCCAGCGATCCGCCTGCGTTCCACGGAATTCACCCACGATCCCCGCGTGCTGATGGCCATCGAGCGCTTCGTCGCCATCAATTCGGCCGTCGAGGTCGACCTGACCGGCCAGGTCAACGCGGAGGCCGCCGGGGGCAGCTACCTCGGCGCCGTCGGCGGCGCGCTCGATTTCATGCGCGCGGCGAACCAGTCGCCGGGCGGGGTTTCGCTGCTGCTGCTGCCCGCGTCGCGCATCGTGAACACGCTGTCCGGGCCGGTTTCCACGCCCCGCAGTGAAGCGGGCGTCATCGTCACTGAACGCGGCGCGGCGGATTTAAGAGGCTGTACCCTTAACGAACGCATCCGCCGGCTGACCGCCATTTCCACTTTGGCCGCGCTCTAGCGCCAGTTCTTCAGTTCGCGCACCGTCCAGAAGGGCGTCGAGGCGAGCGCGATGGCGCAAAGGGCGAACACCAGCACCGCCGCGTAGCCGCCGGTGAAGTCGTGCAGCACGCCGCCGATGAACGAGCCGAACGCGGCGCCCACGGAATTCGCCGCGAACACGGTGCCGTAGATCGTCGCCACCCGGGGGCCGGCGAAATGCCGCGTGCAGATGGAGGAGATGATCGGCCCGCGCACGCCCATCGACATGCCGAAGGCGAGCACGAACATGACCAGCAGCGGCGTCGAGGGCCAGGCGGTGAGCGCGAGGAGCAGCAGCATCCCCAGCGTCGTGCCCGCGAAGCTGACGCTGATGGTCTGGCGGTAGCCGAAGCGCTCCACCAGGAAGCCGCTGCCCATCACGCTGCCGGCGGACAGCATGCCGCAGACGCCGTATGCCGTCGCCGCGGCGATCGGCGAGAATCCGGCGTCCACGAAGAACGCCACCAGCTGCACCATGATCGCGAACATCCCGGTGGCGGTGAAAAAGAACGCCTGCGCCATGCCGCGGTAGATCGGCGTGCGCATCGCAGAGCGCAGCGTCCAGCCGCCGCCCGCCGCGGCGCCGGCGCTCGGCCGGTCTGAAGCGCGTCCGGCGGCGAATCGCCGCCAGGGAATCGCCAGCAGCACCAGCGGCACCACTACCACCAGCAGGGCGCCTAGCGTCCGGTAGGCGGCGCGCCAGCCGTAGTGGTCGACCAGGTACTGCGCCAGCGGCACGAAGGTGACCACGCCCAGCCCCGTCGCCGAGAACGCGATGCCGATGGCGCGGGACAGGCGCTCGCGGAACCAGCGCGAGAGCATTGCCGAGGCCGGCACCATGCCGGTCATCGACACGCCGATGCCGACCATCATGCCGATCAGCAGGTAGAACTGCCAGAGGCGGTCGAGCGAACCCGCGAGCAGGAGCGCGCCGCCGCTGCAGGCAAGCCCGATCGAATACACCCAGCGCGGACCGACGCGGTCGAACAGCAGGCCGATCACCGGCGCCGCGAAAGCTGTCACCAGCAGGTACACCGAGTAGACGCTGGTCAGTTCCGAGCGCGACCAGCCGTACTCGCGCTCCAGCGGCAGCAGGAACACCGCGTAGGTGTCGCCGAGGCCGCGTCCCAGCATGTTGAGCGCGAAGCACACCGCGAGCACCGCCACCGCCGTGCGCTGTGGAGAGGATGCGGTCAGGGCATTTTCTCGAGGCCGAAGACCTGCCGCACGTAGGCCAGGTAGGCGGGGTCCTTGCTGACGGTCTTGCCCGGCGAGTCGGAAACCTTGGCCACCGGCTGGCCGTTGCACTCGGTCATCTTGATGACGATGTTGATCGGCTCGTAGCCGAGATCGTTGGTGAGGTTGGTGCCGATGCCGAAGGAGGTGAGCGCGCGGCCCTGGAAGCGCCGCGCGATGTCGACGGCGATCGGCACCGTCAATTGGTCGGAAAAAATCAGCGTCTTGGCGCGCGGGTCGACGCGGTTCTTCCGATAGTGCTCGATCACGCGCTCGCCCCAGGAAAACGGATCGCCCGAATCGTGCCGCGCGCCGTCGAACAGCTTGCAGAAATACAGGTCGAAATCGCGGAGAAATGCTTCCGTCCCGTACGTGTCGGAGATCGTGATGCCGAGGTCGCCGCGGTATTCCTTCGCCCAGACGTCGAAAGCGTAGATCTGCGAATCGCGCAGGCGCGGGCCGAGCGCCTGGCAGGCCTGCATGTACTCGTGCGCCATGGTGCCGAGCGGGGTCACGCCGTGCTTCATCGCCAGCCACACGTTGGAGGTGCCGGCGAAGCGCTCCGGAATCTCCCGCTTGAAGGTGGCGATCACCTCGTCGTGCCAGGCGCGCGCGAAGCGCCGGCGGGTGCCGTAGTCCGAGATGCGGAACACCAGTTCGGGCTCCAGCCGGCGCAGCAGCTCGATCTTCGCCTTCAGCCGGCGGCGCCCTTCCTCCACGTCGGGTTTGGGCTGCGTGCGCCGGAAGTAAACCTCCGAGACGATCGCCAGCACCGGGATCTCGTACATGATGGTGTGCAGCCAGGGGCCGCGGATCGAGATGTCCAGCCCGGGCGCGTCCTTCGAATTCTCGACGCGGATGTACTTCTCGTTGAAATGGAACAGGCCGAGGAAATCGACGAAATCCGACTTCATGAAGCGCAGCCCGCGCAGGTAGGCGAGTTCCTCTTCGCGGAAGCGCATCTTGCACATGTCGGCGATGCCGACGCGGATATCGTCGGCGTGCGGGGCGAGATCCACGCCCTCGGTGCGGCACTTGAACACGTACTCCACCTGCGCGCCGGGAAAGTGATGCAGCACCACCTGCATCATCGTGAACTTGTACAGGTCGGTGTCGAGCAGCGACTCGATGATCATGGCCGGATTGTACCTGCCGGCGCGGGGAGCCTTGATTCCATTTGCTTTTTTTCCTGATACTGTATATGCTTTCAGTGCATTTAAAAACAGCATGGAGCGCTCATGTCCGAACCGCTTACGGAACGCCAGGCCGAGATACTGCGGCTGATCAAGGATCTCACCGAGGTCTCGGGCTTCCCCCCGACCCGCGCCGAAATCGCCGAGCGCATGGGATTCCGCTCGGTGAACGCGGCCGAGCAGCACCTGCGGGCACTCGAGCGCAAGGGCGCGCTCGACATCTCCTCCGGCTCCTCGCGCGGCATCAAGATCCGCGACCGCAGCGGCCCGCGCCACGGCAGGCTGCTGGAACTGCCGGTGATCGGCCGGGTCGCCGCCGGCAGCCCGATCCTCGCCGAGGAGCACGTCACGGCGCGCTACCAGATGGACCCGAACCTTTTCACCCCGCGCGCCGACTACCTGCTGCGCGTGCGCGGCCTGTCGATGCGCGACGCCGGCATCCTCGAAGGCGACCTGCTGGCCGTGCATCGCACGCAAGAGGCGCAGAGCGGCCAGGTGGTGGTTGCGCGCATCGGCGACGAAGTGACGGTCAAGCGCCTGAAACGCCGCGGGCATGCGGTCCAACTGCTGCCCGAGAACCCGGACTTCGAGCCGATCGAACTTGACCTGCGCCAGGATGAAATGACGATCGAAGGCATCGCTGTCGGCGTGATCCGCAGCGGCAAGAGCCTGTAGGAAACACCTGCCGCGGTCCGAGCGCCGGGCTGCGACGGCGGAGCGGCTTGAGGGGTGTCCCCCGGGGTCTCCCCTATAATGCGGGGAGCATTTCCCAGTCCCCGATGACCTCCTCCAGCACCGCCACGGCCCAAGCGCCGGCCTCCGTGAAAGTCAGCCTTCGCCAGTCGGCTGATCCGCGCCGCGTGCTGGCCGACCGCGTCGACCAGCTCTACAGCCAGCTGCCGCTGGCGATTGCCTCCACGTTCGTCCTCAGCGTGATCGCGGCCTACGAGCTGCGCGAAGGCCGGTTTTTCGAGATCGTGGTGTTCTGGGGCGGCCTGGTGCTGCTGCTGACCGCCGCCAGCACCGGCCTCTACTGGAGCTACCGCCGCAGCGCGAACAAGCTCGCCGAGGCCGGCCAGTGGCTGCGCTGGCTGGGCATCGGCGCGTTTGCCGCGGGCGCGACCTGGGGATTCGCCGGCGCCGTGTTCTTTCCCTCCCACGCCGACGAGCAGCAGGTGTTCCTCGCCTTCCTGCTCTCCGTCCTGGTGGCGGGCGGCGTGCCGATCTACGCGGTCTCCTGGCCGATCTACGCGGCGTATGCCGCGGGCATCCTGTTTCCGTTCACCTACGTGCTGGCGACTTTCGGCAACCGGCTGTTCGCCGAAGTCGCGCTCATCGTGCCGGCCTTCTACCTGCTGAACGTCGGCATCGCCTACCGCCTGAACCGGGTATTCGATTCCGGCTACCGCCTGCGGCACGCCTACGGCAAGCTGACCGAGGACTACACTGCGCTCAACCAGCGGCTCGAACAGCAGCTACTCGAGCTCGAGGAGGCGCGCCGCCAGGTCGAGGCCTCCGGCCGCAAGCTGGCGCTGTTCGCCGAGCGCTCGCCGATCGCGGTGTTCGAATTCGACCCGGAAGGCCGCATCCTCACCATGAACCCGGCCGCCGAAACCCTGTTCGGCTACAGTTCGAGCGAACTGGTCGGGCGCGCCGGCACCGGCACGCTGTTCTCGGCCGCGGCGCAGGGCGACAACCCCGACCGCTGGCGCAACCTGCTGCGCTCGTCCGAACCGCTGTTCGGGCTGCGCCTGGTCACCGCGCGCCGCGACGGCGCCGAGATCGTCTGCGAATGGAACCTGACTCCGCTGGTCAACCGGGAGCAGCGCGTCATTTCCGTGATCGTGCAGGGACGCGACATCACCCAGCAGCTCGAGGCGGAGCGCATGAAGCAGGAATTCACCTCGACGCTGAGCCACGAGCTGCGCACGCCGCTCACCTCGATCATCGGTTCGCTGCAGCTGATCAATTCCGGCGTGATGGGCGAAATCGAAAAGGACATCCTGGAGCTGACCTCGATCGCCGAGCGCAACGGCCAGCGGCTGCTCGACCTCATCAACGACATCCTCGACGTCGAGAAGATCGAATCGGGCAAGCTGACCCTGTTTACCGAAACGCTGGAGCTGGGAGAACTGCTCGGCGAATCGCTCGCGCTGAACCGCGGCTTTGCCGACCGCTTCAAGGTCCGCCTCGCCACCGCCGGCGACCTGCCGCCGGTGAAGGTCAGCGCCGACCGCAAGCGCGTATTGCAGGTGATGACCAACCTGCTCTCCAACGCGGCGAAATTCTCGCCCGAGGGCGCCACCGTGGAAGTGACCATGGAGAGCATCGACGGCTCGGTGCGCGTCGGCGTGCACGATTCCGGGCCCGGCATCCCGGAGAGCTTCCGCGGCCGGATCTTCGGCCGCTTCGCCCAGGCCGACATGTCGCATACCCGCCAGAAGGGCGGCACCGGGCTCGGCCTGGCGATCTGCAAGCGCCTGCTCGAGATGATGGGCGGCCGCATTGGCTTTGCCGACCGCGCCGGCGGCGGCACCACCTTCTGGTTCGAACTGCCCAAGCAGGGCTGAAAGGACACCATGCCCGCGCAACCGCTGGTCCGCGTCTGCTACGTCGAGGACGACGAGGACATCCAGAAAATCGTCCGCATGTCGCTCGAACGCGTCGGCAAGATGACCGTGGAGGTCGTCAGCGACCCGATGGTGGCGATCGAGCGCATCATCGCCTTCAAGCCCGAACTGGTGATGCTTGACTGGATGATGCCCGGCATGGACGGGCCGACGCTGCTGCGCAGGATGCGCGAAGTCGAGGAGACCAGGCTGCTGCCGGTGGTTTTCATCACCGCGAAGGCCTCGCCGCGCGAACTCGACGAACTGCGCAACCTGGGCGCCGTGGGCACGATCTCGAAGCCGTTTTCACCGAAGGATCTGCCCGAACAACTCAAGGCAATCTGGGCGGCCCTGCCTTAGTGCAGCTTCGTCGTCTTTTCGACCCCGAAGGCGCCGGTGCCCTGGTAGAACTTGCGCGACAGAAAACCGATCACCTCGTCGGCGTTGCGGAAGCGCGCATCGCGGTCCTTTTCGACCAGCTTGTCCATTAGGCGCTGGTATTTGGCGAGGTGATCCGGCAGGTCGGGCGGCTGCGTGTTCAGGTGGTGCAGGGCGACCTCGACCGCGGTCTCGCCGTCGAACAGGTGCGTCCCGCTGAGCATCTGGTACATCAGCACGCCCGCGCTGTAGATATCGGTGCGCAGGTCCAGCGCGGCCCCCCGCACCTGCTCGGGGCTCATGTAGCGCGGCGTGCCCAGGATCTCGCCGGCGCCGGTACGGTCGACCGCGTCGACGTGCTTGGCGATGCCGAAATCCAGGATCGCCAGGCTGCCGTCGGCGCGGAACATCAGGTTCTGCGGCTTGAGATCCCGGTGCAGCACCCCCTGCTCGTGGATATCGCCCAGCGCGAACATCAGCTCGCGGAAGATCCTCAGGCACTCCTCGGGATCGAGCGCCTTGTTCGACAGCCGCTTGTTCAGGTCGCCGCCGTCGAAGAATTCCATCACCAGGTAGGCGAGGTCGCCGGAAAGGCCGTGGCCGTGGATGCGCGCCACATGGCGGCTGCGGATGCGCTCGACCAGGTTGTACTCCTCGATGAAGCGCTCGAGCGCCATCTTGTCGCCGGTCACCTCGCTGCGCAGGATCTTCACCACCAGCGGCTCGTCGTCGCCGTCGCGCGAGGCCAGGTAGACCCGCGACATGCCGCCCTCGCCGATCAGCCGGTGCACCTTGATCCCCGGGATCTTGATGCGCGCGCCCAGCTCGTGGCCCTCGGCGCGCGCGGCGACTTCCGGCGAAACGGTCTTCTCGATCTTGCCCCTGGACAGCTCCCGCACGGAGGTGACCAGCTTCTCCCGCGTCAGCTCCTGCTTGCGCTGGTAGTCGTCCGCGCCCGCCTTCATCGCGCGCACGGCGATCACCTCGTTGCCGGCGCCGGTGAGGAACATCACCGGGGGGCAGTCGGAGCGGGCCTTGAAATGCTGCAGCCAGTCGAGGCCGTCGCCGCGCCCCAGCATGTAGTCGAGGACGATCACGTCGTAGGAGCCGAGGGGGAACGAGGCGTCCGGCATCTCGCGCTCGAGCGGATCGAATTGCTCGATCTGCATCTCGGGCCATTCCTGCTTCAGGTAATGGGCGAGGAGATTGCGCAAGTCCTCGTCGTCATCGATGATCAGTATTTTCACCGCCCCCCCTTGGCCCTCAGGCCGGTGCGACGGTCAACGATACCACCGCCACCGGCTCCGCCTTGCCCTTGAGCGCGACGGCGCGCCGTTCCAGCGGCAGCGAGCGGATCGGCGCCGGCAGGGACAGGGAGGCGACCGGGCCGACCAGGATCTCGTTCGCCGCCGCCGTCTGCATCAGGCGCGCGGCGACGTTGACCGGGTCGCCGATGATCGTGTAGCTCATGAAACTGGGCGCGCCGACGTTGCCGACCACCACCTCGCCCGACTCGATGCCCACGCCGATGCCGGTATCGAGTCCGTACTCGGCCTGCCAGCGCGCGGCCACCGGCGCAAAGCGCTGGATCATGGCGCGGCCGGTCGCGACGGCGCGGCCGGTCGCGTCCGGCTGCGGCACCGGCACGTTGAAGCCGACCAGCAGGCTGTCGCCCGCCATGCTGATGACGGTGCCTTCGTTTTCATGCGCGGCGGCGGTCAGGACGGTGAAAAATTCATTCAGCATCGGCACGATGCTGGAGACCGGTACCGTTTCCGACAGGCGCGTGAAGCCGCGCAGGTCGGCAAACAGCACCACCACCGCGGCACGGTCCGAAAGATTGCGGAACACGTCCTCGCTGCCGCGCGACTCGTTCAGCACGCGCTCGGCGAGGCGCGGCGAGATGTAGCGCGTGAACGCCTTGCGAATGTCCTCCTTGTGCTGGATCTCGGCCGCCAGGCGCCGGCCTTCGAGCTCCTTGCGCGTCTCGTGCAGCCGCCGCAGCGTCTTGACGCGCGCGATCAGCTCTTCGCGGCGCACCGGCTTGGAGAGAAAATCGTCGGCGCCGGCCTCGATGCCGCGCAGGCGGCTGTCCTGGTCCTCGAGTGCGGTGACCAGCACCACCGGCAGCAGCGCCGTCGCTTCATTGTTCTTGAGCCGGCGGCAGACGTCGAAGCCGCTCGGCCCCGGCATCTGCACGTCGAGCAGCACCAGGTCGGGCGCCGCGGCGGCGATCATCGCCAGCGCGGCCTCGCCGTCGGCGGCGATATCTGCCTGCATGCCCTGCTGCTTGAGCAGCCTGGCTAGGAATCCGGCCATGTCCGGATCATCGTCGACGACCAGAACGCGGAACGTGCCCTGGTCGAGTCGGGACACGTGGTTCACGTGCCCGACGGCGAGATCACTCATAGACGATCGATACGCGCGCCAGGTAGTCGGCGTATTCCGCGATGCAGGCGTCGAGCCCGGCGCGGTCGCCGCTCTTGGCGCCGTCTTCGATCCGCTTGCCGAGCAGCGATACTTTTTCGAAGCCGTAGGAATTGCCGACGCCTTTCATGCGGTGGCCGAGCTGGCGCATCTGCTCGAGGTCGCCGGCGGCGACGGCGGCGCGCAGCGTTTCGAGCTCCTTGGCCCGGTTCTTCATGAACGTCGGGATCAGGTCTTCGAGATCCTTGGCGACGACGACAGTAATGGTCTGGGTTATGGGCTCGCTCATGAAACGATTATAAGGTGTTGACGCAAAAGCCGCTTTCGGCGGGTTTGTGAAAGTCAGTGAAAGTCGTGGGAAGCGGTGTCCAGGGGCCCCAGCAGGCGGGCCAGCAGCGGGGTATGGTCGACGAAGCGCCGCGCAATCAGATGGACCACGCGGCCATCGCTCTCGATCGCGCCTTCCACGCCAAGCAAGCGTGCGCCCAGCAACTCCTTGCGGTGGCGCTCGAACAGGTTGCGCCAGACGATCACGTTGACGCAGCCGCTCTCGTCTTCGAGCGTGACGAACACCACCTCGCCCGTGCCGGGACGTTGCCGGCAAGTCACCAGCCCAGCGGTGCGCACCCGGCGGCCATGGGGCAGCAGGAAAAGCTTTTCCGCGCTTACCAATCCAAGCGCTCCCAGGCGGTTTCTCAGCAGAGCGAGTGGATGCTTGCCGAGGGTGAAGCCCAGGCTGCCGTAATCGGCCGCAATTTCCTCCGCCTCAGTAGGAGGAACGAAGCTGGGGGAGTGTTCTACGGCATGGACATTCATCGGAGGACGGCTTTCGACTCCCGCAGCAGCCCAGTACGCGTCCCTTCGGTGCCCCGCCAGACTTTGCAGGGCACCCGCCGCCGCGAGGCTTTTCAGGTCCTTGCGGCCGAGCCCGGCGCGCTGAGCCAGCTCGGCGGCCGAGGCACAGGGCCGGCTGGCGATGATGCGCTCGCCTGCGGCTGCGGCCAGTCCGGCCACCATGCGCAGACCCAGCCGCACGGCTCCTTCCTCCAGCGTGCAGTCCCATTGGCTCAGCATCGCATCCGCCGGCCGCATCTCCACGCCATGCCGCTTCGCGTCCTGTATCAGTTGCGATGGACTGTAGAAGCCCATCGGCTGGCTGTTGAGCAGCCCGGCCAGGAACGCCGCCGGATGGCGGCATTTCAGCCAGGCCGAGAAATACGCCAGCTGGGCGAAGCTCGCGGAGTGCGACTCCGGAAAACCGTATTCGCCGAAGCCGAGAATCTGCTGGTAGATCCTGTTAGCGAATTCCGGCGCGTAGCCGTTTTTCGCCATGCCCTTTTTCAACTTCTGTTCGAACGGTTCCAGGCCCCCTTTCCTCTTCCATGCCGCCATCGCGCGGCGCAGCTGATCCGCCTCACCGGGCGTGAAATCGGCGGCGACGATCGCCAACTGCATGACTTGCTCCTGGAAAATCGGAATCCCGAGCGTACGTCCGAGCACCCCCTTCACCGCTTCGCTGGGATAATCCTCCGGCTCCTTTCCATCCCGCCGGTTCAGGTAGGGGTGCACCATGCCGCCCTGGATCGGCCCCGGCCGGACGATCGCCACCTGGATCACCAGATCGTAGAATTCCTTCGGCTTGAGGCGCGGCAACATCGACATCTGCGCGCGCGACTCGATCTGAAACACGCCGATCGTATCGGCTCGCTGGATCATCCCGTAAACGTCGAGATCGTCCTCGGGGATGTCCTGCAGTTTTTCGATGCCGACAAACTTCAGCGTGCGCCGGAGCGCCGACAGCATTCCCAGGGCAAGCACATCCACTTTCAGCAGTCCAAGCGACTCCAGGTCGTCCTTGTCCCACTGGATTACCGTGCGGTCCTGCATGGCCGCGTTCTCTACCGGAACCAGATCTGCCAGCGGTCCCCGCGAAATCACGAAGCCACCGACGTGCTGCGACAGGTGGCGCGGGAAACCCTTCAGATCGCCCGCAAGGGCAATCAGCTGGCGCATGCGCGGGCTTTCCGGATCTAATCCCAGCTCCCGGAAGCGTTCGGGCAGAACCGACAGGCCATCCCATCCGGAAAGCGGCTGAAGGAAATCGAGCCCGAAACCCAACGCCCTCGACAGATCCCTGACCGCGCTCCGGGACTTGTAGCGGATCACGGTTGCGGCCAGCGCCGCCCGGTCGCGGCCGTACTTACCGTAGATGTACTGGATTACCTCCTCGCGCCGTTCATGTTCGAAATCGACGTCGATATCGGGCGGCTCATCCCTCTCCCTCGAAACGAAGCGCTCGAACAGCGTGTTGCCGTTCTTCGGATTCACCTCGGTGATGCCGAGGCAATAGCAGACCGCCGAATTTGCTGCCGAGCCCCGGCCCTGGCAAAGGATGTCCTTCGAACGGGCGAAGCGCACCACGTCGTGCACCGTCAGGAAAAAGGCTTCGTACTTCAGGTCCGCTATGAGCGCGAGTTCGCGCTCCACCATCTCGTGTACGTTGGCGGGCGTTCCTCCCGGAAACCGCCGTGCCATTCCCTCGACAGCGAGGTTCCTGAGATGCGAGGCTGGCGTCTGGCCGGGCGGCACCAGTTCCTCCGGATATTCATAGCGCAATTCGCCAAGAGAAAAACCGCAGCGCTCGGCGATTGCCAGCGTCTCGCGCAGCAATTCCGGCGGGTAGAGCTGCGCCAGCCGCACGCGCGGCCGCAGGTGCCGCTCGCCGTTCGGATACAGCGCATCGCCGCACTCGCCCACCGCCCTGCCCAGGCGGATCGCGGTGAGCGTGTCCTGCAGGCGCCGGCGCGAGCGCAGGTGCATGTGCACGTCGCCCGCGGCGACCAGGGGGAGGCTGGCGCGTTTTGAAATCTCTTCCAGCTGACTCAGTCTTCGAAGGTCGTTCGGGCCGCAGTGCATTTCCGCCGCGAGCCAGCCGCTGTCCGGGAACCGCTCCCCCAGCCACAGCGCATTTTCAAGGGACGGCTGCTCCCCGGGAACCAGGAGCGCCAGCAGGCCGCGCTGCAGATGCGCCTCGAGGTCGGCCCGGGCAAGGGAGTACGCCCCTTTCTTCGTCCGCCTGCGTCCCGTGGTGATCAGCGACGAGAGCGCGCCGTAGGCCTTGCGGTCCGACGCCAGGAGAACGAGCTTCAGGCCATCTTCAAAGCGGATTTCACTGCCAACGATCAGTTTGAGGTCTTTTTCCTTTGCCGCGACATGCGCCCGCACGATTCCCGCCAGGGAGCATTCGTCGGTAACGGCGAGCGCCGAGTAGCCGAGCCCGGCCGCCTGCCCGACCAGTTCCTCCGCATGCGAGGCGCCGCGCAGGAAGCTGAAGTTGGAGAGGCAGTGCAGCTCGGCGTAGGCAGGCAGCAACTCAGGCAAAAAAGCCATGCAGGAACCAGCTCCCCCCGGGGTCCGCGCCGCGCTCACGGTAGATCCACGCCAGGGAGGCCTCCCCGGTGCGCGCGATGAAGTAGTCGCGCCGCGCCTCGGCGCCGTCCCACCAGCCCGACTCGATGCGCTCCGGCCCCGCCAGCAGGGCGAACTCTCCCTCGGCGAGGCGGCGCGGCATCTCGAGCAGCCACAAGGGGCGCGGACCCGGGATTGGGTTTTGTCGTTCCGCCGAACTCATGCTTTTCATGCCGGGTTCGACGCGGCGGAAAGAAAATTCCGGGCGGTGATCCTCACGGATTTCAAGGCCGTGCACCGCAGGGCTGCCGAGCCGCGACTGCAGGCGCTCGACCAGGCGCAGCCATTCTTCCCCGCCGGCGCGCGGATCCTTGAAAAAATTCCGGCTTTCTTCCGGAAGAATTTCGATATCCGCCGCCTCCACCCGGATTGCCTCCACCGCCGCGCGGAGCTTTATCCGCGCCAGGCGCTCGCGCAGGAGCCGGGCGAAGTGATCCGCGCTGCGGCCGGGCGTGGCGAGCCCCACCCGGACTGCCGTCGCCGGCGCATCGTCATGCAGCAGGCCGAGGGAAAAAGAGCGCACGCCGGCCTGGCGCGCGGCGAGGAAGCCTTCCATCTGGTCGAGCAGCCGCCGGGCGGCGAACAGCGCGCTGTCGGCCTGCAGCACCGGCGCCGGCAGTCCGAGCCGTGCCGAAAAATGCGCCGGCGCGACGAAGAATTCGCGCGCTTCGGGCGCCCTGCCGCAGGCCCGGTCGATCTCGTCGAGCAGCCCCGGCCCGAAACGCCGGGTAACGCCATCGCGCGGCAGCCGCATCAACCCGCCGATGGTGCTGATGCCGAGATTGGCGAGCAGCTGCAGCGATTCGGGAGAGAAGCCGGTGACGGCAACCGGCAGCGCCTCCAGCCGCGTGCCGCCGCCGCGCGCCATCCACAGCGCGGCGCGCGCCGCCGGCGCTTCCGCAATCCGGGCCTTGAAACCGAGATTCACCAGCCCCTCGCGCAGCCGCGCGAGGAATTTCCAGCGCCCGCCGAAATGGCGCAGGCTGCCCTCGACCTCCAGGAGCAGCGCCTGCGGCGGTTCGAGCGAGACGCGCGGCGTGAACTGGCAGGCCCAGGCGGCTACCGCCGCCAGCGCTTCCTGCTCCGGTTCAGGCGGCGCATGCCCGCGCGACAGCGCCTGGCGCCGGAACTGCGGGAAATGGAGCGCGACCCAGAGCATGGGCGGGTCTTTCAGTGCAGGGTCTTTCGATGGGAAGGGAGAACGGCGCTGCGGCCGGCGCGCCCCGCCGTTTGAGGATGGATATCCCGAGTCCGCTTGCCGGCCCGGGCTGCAGCGCCAGCCGCAGCACCGCCGGCGAGGATTCGCAGGCAGCCTCCGGCGGGCGGAACGCCAGCACGAAGCCGGGAGCGCCCTGCGCCGCCACGGCGAGCCGCCGCAATTCCGCATAGCTCGCCCGCGGCAGCCAGAGCAGCAGCGCATGGAAGGAGCGCGAGCGCAGCGCCTGCTCCGCCGCCCACAGCGCATCGCGCCGCCCCGGGGCGCGCACCACGGTGAGCTGATCCAGGCGCACGCCCGCGGCCCGCAATGCGGGCGCGTAGGGCAGGTACGGCGGCGCGAGCCAGGCGACGCGGTGCCCCGCGGTAGTCAGGGCTGCGAGCGCCGGGAGCGCGATCTGCAATTCGCCGATCCCTTCAGTCCGGCAAAGAACCTCGACCAGTCCCCCGGCCGGCCAGCCGCCTCCGGGGAACTCGGCATCGAGCCCGGGGTAGCCGGTCGGCGCCGCCGGCACGGCCGGTTCGGCGAGTGCGCCGCCGCGCCAGACGGCTTGCCGCTGGAGGATGTCTGCAAGGGGGGCCATATATACTGTGTTTATATACAGTATAGGGCCGGCTGGCAAGCGTTTCTTCGAAAACCCGGACCGGGCCGGGGGGCAGTTGCTAGCGGCTGCCGCGCAGCCGCTTCACCTGCTCCATGTAGGTGCCCATGAACTCGCGCCCGAAGACCTTGTTGAAATCGTCCTCGGCGTCGCGCGCCAGCTTCTGCTGGAAAGCGGCGAACTGCTCCCAGAGCTTGGCCTTGCGGTTGAGGCCCAGGCCGCCGGCGTTCTTTTCCAGCTCGGCTTCCAGCGTCTTGGGATCGAAGCGCTGGATCGAGCCGATCAGCGCCGCGCGCATGCCGGCGAACAGGGCCACCTCGTGCGCGCGCAGGTCGTCGAAGGCATCGCCGACCGCCCGCACCGGGTCGAGAAAGCCGCCGGTGCGGTCCTTGGTGTCGAACAGGAACGCCAGCGCTTCCTGCGGATCGGACATCAGCTTGAGCGGGTTGTTGTCCTTCGACGCCACCATGGTGCGGTCCTCGGCGCGCAGTTCCTTTTTCGCCGTGGCGCGCGCGGCCAGCAGCGCCATGGCCCCTTCCACCGCCGCGCGCATGATCTTGCCCGACTGCAGCAGGAAGGCCTCGATGTCGGCGTCCGCGATTTCCTTTTCCTGCAGCCCCGCGCCTTCGAGGAACGCCTTCACCGCCGCGCGCATGCCCGCTTCGCCCGCCGCGAACCCGCCGCCGGAGCGGATCCCGCTCTGCGTGGCGTCCTGCGCGGACGGCCTGCCGCCGACGTAGGTCGCCTCGTCGAAGATATTCGCCGGCGGCGCTTTGGAGGCGCCGACATAAGTCGCTTCCTCGAAAACGTCGCCCGCCGGCGCCTCGGCCGCGGGTTCGTCGAATATTCCCGGCTCCACCGGCGGCAGCTTGTCGGCCGTGAAGGCAGGCTCCTCTGCCTCCGCCGGTTCCGGCGGCGGCGCAGCGGCGGCGGGCGCCTGCACGGGCTTTGCCGCCAGGGATTCGACCGGCACCGTCTTCTCCTGTCCCGGCGGCACCTTGGGCAACTGCAGCAACGGATTGTCGGGCCGCGTGGTTTCCTCGACGTCCGGGACCGGCGCGTCGGACTTCACCACGGCCGGCGGCGCGAGCAGCTCGAGTTCGTATTCGCCGAGCTCGAAACGGTCGCCCGCGCTCAGGTCGAGCTTGCTGCCCGGCGCATGCCGCTTGCCGTTGATGAAAACCGGGTTCACCTTCGACACGCAGGTCAGCTGGAACGTGCTGTCGTCCTTTTCCTCGAGTTCGACGTGCACGCGCGAAACGTGCTTCTTCGGATCCTCGAGCACCAGCGTGCATTCCTCCCCGCGGCCGATGGTGATGCGGTTCTGCGGCCAGGAACGGCTCGCGATCATGTCGGAACGCGCGCCGACCTTCCTGGAAATCTTGATCGAGAGGGACATGGCGTGCGGCTACGCGCTCCGGCGCTCGCCCGGGCGCGAAGTCCATTCGCCGTTCAGCATGGCGCAGAACTGCTCGACCGCCGGCAGCTTCTCGCACAGCATCAGGCTGCGCCCGAATATCTCGGATTCCTCGGCGAGCCAGGCGGAATACGGCTCCGCGAGCGGCTTGGCCAGCCCGCGCAGGCCGGCTTCGCCCTGGAACTCCGTGCCCAGCGGGATCCACAGCGCGCGCTGGCCGCGCCCGCGCGGCGGCACGGTGTCCTCCGTGGCCTCGGGCGCCGCGATCAGATCCTCCGGGAAGCGCCGGTTGCGCAGCTGCGCGTCGAAGGTTTCCATCTCGGCTTCGGGCGAAAGCGCGGCGTAGGCCACGGGCTCGACCTCGTCATACCAGTTGTGGGAGCGCACCACCGTGGTCACGGGATCCATGCCCTTCGAGGGCAGCGCGCTGGCCACGGTGATCGGAAAATAGCGGCCGACCGAATCCACGCTCGGCACGATGAGGCCGGCCCAGCCTTGCGGGCCGACGATGCCGGGCGCGAGCACGAAACGCCAGGCCGGCGCGGAAAGAAATGCGTCGCGCCATTTCGCGCCCAGGCGTTCGCGGCTGCCCGCCAGCATGGCGTTCAGCCAGGCGTCCCAGGGTTCGATGAACGAGGGCGGCAGGCGACGCGTGACGAAGTCGCCGTTCGCGGGAAGTTTTCCGTACCAGCCGGTTTCGAAGGATTCGCTCATGATCTCTTTGCCGGGCCCGCTTTCGGGTGCCCGTCCTTGATTATCGCCTCGTCCCGCGTTTGGCGCACCACGGTCATGCCTTCCGCCAGCCCGGCGCGCAGATGCCCCGCAAGGTCGGCGCGTTCCGGGTCCGGCAACCGCCATTGCCGCGCGGCGGCGGCCGCGATCTGCTGCGGATCGGGATCCGGGACTGCAAACAGCTTCGGCGCCTCCTCCAGCGCCGCCAGGCGCGGAAACAGGGCGTCGCGCAGAGCGTTCCGGTATGCGCGCACCGCCTGCGCTCCGATCTTGTCGCCCTGCGACAGCCCGAACCCGGCGGGCGCAGAGCCGCCGTCTTCCCTGTCCCGGTAGCCGCCGGGCAGGTCGCGCAATGCGTCCAGGGTGCGCAGCAGCTGCGCTTCGTCTCCCGCCCGCGGCGTCCCCAGCTTCTCGAGCTCGCCCCGGGCCTCCGTCGTTTTCCCCTGCGCGACGGCAATGAAATCGCGATTGCCGAGATAACTCACGGTCCAGAGCGAAACCAGGGCCACGGTGACGACGGCGATCGCCCCATGGGCCAGCAGCCGTGCGCCGCGCAGCCGGCGCTCCAGGCGCTCGTCGCTGCCCGCCAGGCCCGATTCCGGAAAAATCACTTCGCGCACCAGGCGCGTCAGGAAGAAGCTTTTGCCGCTGCCGCCCGACGGCACAGGGCCCCCGGCAGGTGCCGGCCTGCCCTCGCGTTCCAGGTTGAAGCTGCGTGCCAGCGTGCCCAGCACGCGGTCGATGGGGCTGCCTTCCTGCGTGCCGCTGGTGAAATAAACGCCTCGCAGCAACGGCTCGGAAACGCCCTGCACGCCGATGAACGCCGAATCGAGGAACTGCTCGACGAGCGGCCCGACGCCGCGGAACTGCTGCGGGAAGCGGTACACCGCGGCGCGCCGCTGCAAGTCCGGCTCGGCCTGCAGGCGATCCAGCATTTCGCCATACAGCCGGCGCTCGAGCGCAGCGAACTCCTCGGCAAAACGCTGCCCCGGGGTGCCGAGCACGAAGCCGTCGCCGCTGTGGTCGAAGGTCATGCCCCATACGCGCTGGCGGTCCTCGGCGCCCAGTTCGCCGAAGAATTCCATGAATCCCGCGAGCAGATCCGACTTGGTCACCAGCAGGTAGACGGGAAAGCGCACGCCGAGGCGTTCGTAGAGCTCCGCCACGCGCGCGCGCACGTGCCAGGCGTAGCGCTTGCGTTCGTCCTCGTTCCAGAGCATCAGGTCCGAGACGCTGAGCGTCACCAGCGCGCCGTTCAGCGGCCGGCGCGGCCGGAAGCGCTTGATCAGGTCGAGAAAGCCGAGCCAGGCCGCCGCGTCGGCATCGAGATCGCTCTCCTGGGTGGTATAGCGGCCGGCGGTGTCCAGCAGCACCGCTTCATCGGTGAACCACCAGTCGCAGTTTCTCGTGCCTCCCACGCCCGCCAGCGACGGGTCGCCGCCCGGCCCCTTGAGCGGAAATTCAAGACCCGCGTTCACCAGCGCGGTGGTCTTGCCCGAACCCGGCGCGCCGATGAACACGTACCACGGCAGTTCATGGACGTAGCGGCTCTCGCCATCGGGCCCCTTGAAGCGCGTTTTCTTGAGAATCGCGGCGGCTTCCTCGAAACGCCGGCGCAGCACCGCGATCTCGCGCGCTGCGCGCGCCGCCGAATCGCTGCCGTCGCCCCCTGCCAGCACTTCCAGCAGCCGTTCGTTCTCCAGCCGCGCCCTGCGCGCGCGCCACAGTTCCCAGCCGATCCAGGCCGCGGCGACGGCCGCAATGAGGACACCGCGACCGGCCGGCGTCTCGAAGGGGCGCCAGGCGCCCAGCACGACCAGGTCGCCGGCAAACCACGCCGCCAGCGAAAAGGCGATCAGCGCCAGCGCGCCGAGCAGCCAGCGGCTGCGCAGCCAGACGAGATTCGCCGGAATCACGGCGCGCTCCGCAGGATGATCTCCACGCGCCGGTTGCGGGCGCGGTTCGCCGCGGAGTCGTTGGGCGCCAGGGGTGCGGAATCCGCAACCCCTTCCGCCCGCAGGCGCGATGCGTCGGTCAATTTGCCCGCCATCAGCTTCACCACCGACGCGGCGCGCTCGGTGGACAATTCCCAGTTCGAAGGAAAGCGCGCGGTGCGGATCGGCACGTCGTCAGTGTGCCCGGTGACCAGGATCGTGCCGGGCACCCGCTCGAGGGCCGCGGCGATGCGCTGGATGACCGGCTCGATCTCCGTCTCCAGGCGCGCGCTGCCGGAGGCGAACAGGCGGTCGCTGCGGATCACGATGGTGCTCATGCCGGCGCTGTCGGTGACGGCGACCTCGCCGCGCGCGATCTCCGCCTCCAGCTGCTCGCTGATCGGCGGCGTGGCCGCGGGACGGGCGGCGGCAGCCACCGCGGGCGCCGCCGTCTTCAGCTGCGCCAGGTCGCGCGCGACCGGATCGGACAGGGAACCCAGCGATACGCTGTAGCCGACGTAGACGGCAGTCAGCAGCAGCGCCGCGCCCGAGGCGGCGGCCCACAGGGCGAGGCCCCCTCCGGGGCGCCGGGCCGGCGCCAGCACGCCGCGCCAGTGCTCCGAGAGTTGGCCATCGCGCGGCGCGTGCCGCTGCCGGATGAGGCCGAGCAGGTTCCCGCGCAGCGCGGCGAGCGCCGTGCGGCCGTCTTCGGCATCGCGATGGCGGCCTTCGAAGCCGAGCGCGAGGCAGACATAGAAAAACTCCAGCAAGCCGGAATCGGCCGCCGGGTCTGCCGAGAATTTTTCCAGCAGTGCGAAGAATTTCGCGCCGCCTTCGCCCTCGCCATGCCGTTCCGCCAGCATGCCGCTGCCTGCCCAGTCCGCGCCCCATGGCGTGGACGCGGCCGACTCGTCGAGCAGCGCGCACAGCGCAAGGCTGGCGGCCGAAACGGTTTCCTCGCCGATGCCCGCCGCGCGCGCTTCGCGTTCGAAACTGTCGATCCCCGCGAGCAGACCGGCGCGCAGGCCGGCGGGATCGGGATGCCGCAGCGTGTGCCGGATCTGCGGCACCACCGCCAGAACCGGATTCGCGGCGCCGACGAGCGGATTGATGCCGCCCAGCGCGCCTGCGTCGGCGGCAGCGGCTTCGCGCCCCGCGGGCGGAGCGGACGGCAGCGGCGCAGGAAGGGCGTCGCGCTTGCGGCCCGGCGTCGGGATGGCGATCGTCGCTTCCGGATCGGGCTCCGCGGCATCCGCACCGCCGCCCGGCGGAATCATGACGGTCGCGTCGGGGTCCGCCGCCGGCGACGGCATCATCACGGTGGCGTCATCGTCGGCGCGCGGCAGCGGGATCATCACCGTGGCGTCATCGTCGCTTCGCGGCGACGGCATCATCACGGTGGCGTCGTCGTCCGCACGGGATGCGGGAATCATGACGGTTGCGTCGGGGTCAACGCCGTCCTTGGGGCGCTCGCTCATCGCAAGTCCTGGTTGTGACCCTCGTATTCCATCCGGACTCGCGGAACCGCGAGCCGGCTAGTTCCAAGCTTCAGCGCTTGCCGGAAAGCTCGACCGTTTCCCCAAGTTCGCGTGCCTTGCTGTACCACGACAGCGCTTCCTGGTAATCGCGATCGACGCCCGGCGCTCCCTTGTCGAAAAGCTCGCCGAGCCGCTTCGCCGCCTTGCCGTTGCCGTCGCGCGCCGCGCGGCGGTAGATTCGTACCGCCCCCTTCGCGTCGCTGCCCTCCATCTTCAGCCCCTGCTGGTACAGCAAATCCGCTTCGGCCGCCTTGGACAGCGGCGCTGCCGGCACTGCGGCAGCGGCCGCCGCAGGCGCCCCGGACGACGCCGAAGAACCCGGAGCCGCGGCAGATGTCGGTGCCGCAGATGCAAGTTGTACCGGCGCCTTGCCCGCCGCCGCGAGCGCCTTCGCGGCCGCTTCGGCATCGCGCGCCGCTTCCCGCTCGGAACGGGACTTCGGTTCGCGCTTCGCTGCCTCCGGGGGGTTGGCGGCCGCGGTCTCAGCCTTGGCGGGCTCGGCCTTGGCCGTTTCCTGCTTCGATGCTTCCGCCTTCGGCGCCGCCGTGGCGACTTCCGATTTGACCTCGGGCTTCGCCTTGTCCGTGGACGACTGCTTGGCCGCGTCCTGCGCCTTCTTCATGTCTTCGCGCGCCTTGGTGGCCTTCTCTTCCTGGGCCTTCACGACCGCCGCCTGCTTCTTGGCTTCTTCTTCCGCGCGCTGCGAGGCTTCCTGCGCCTTCTTCAGTGCAGCGGTATCGCCCGCTTTGCGTGCCGCATCTTCGTCCGCGCGCGCCTTCTCCAGAGCCTTCAGGGCGTCCAGCTGTTTGGACTGCGCGGCCTTGAGCTCCTCGGCCGCCCGCGTCGCCGTTTCCAGCGCGGCCGTCAGCGCAGCCTGCTTCTCGAGATTGCCTTTGTTGAAGTAGTACCAGGCGCCGCCGCCGACGAGCGCGATCGCGACGATGGCGCCGATCACCGTGCCTATCGGCATCTTCGCCTTGGGCGCCTCGGCGAGTTTCTTCTTCAGTTCGGCTTCGCGCTTGGCCGCCTCGGCTTGCTGCTTCGCCGTCTCCGCCTGCTGCCTGGCGCGCTCCTCGGCGTCCTTCTTCGCCTTCGCTTCGGCCTCGGCACGCGCCTTGGCGGCCAGCGCCTCGGCTTCCTGCTTGGCGCGCGCCTCGGTTTCCTTGCGCGCCTTCGCCTCGGCATCGGCCTTCGCGCGCGCTTCCGCCTCGCGCTTCTGGTATTCGGCCTCGCGCTTCGCCAGTTCGGCCTGCGCTTCCGTCTTCGCCTTGGCGATCGCCTCGAGGCGCGCTTTTTCTTCCGCAACGGCGCGCGCCTTGGCTTCGGCGTCGCGCCTGGCGTCGGCTTCCGCGCGCGCCTTGGCTTCCGCCGCCTGGCGGGCCTCCGCCTCCGCTTCGCGCTTCTTGTATTCGGCCTCTTTCGCCGCCAGCTGGGCTTCGAGCTTGGTCTTTTCATCGGCGAGCTTCTGCTTGACCTCGGCCTCGCGCTTGGCGGCCTCCTCGGCTTCCTTCTTCTCCTGGTCGGCGGCGGCCTTCGCCTTGGCGCCGGTTTCCTCCGGCGCGACGCCGCGCAGCTTGGCGATCTTGCGCTTCGCCAGCGCCGCATAGATGCCGCTCGGGAACTGCTGCACGTAGAGTTCGAAGTCGTCCGGGTCGTTGCCGTCCTTGATCGCGCGCCAGAATTCGAGCTCGACCTCCTGGCTGCCCGTGGCGCTGGTGCCCTTGGTGGAGTCCGGCTTGGCGACCGCCGCCTGCGGGTTGAGCTTGGGCATCGAGCCCATGTCGGCCATCGAACCGACCACCGTCTTGTCGGACTCGTCCTCGTCGGATCTGCCGTCGAGCGCGCGCTTGAGCGCGGCGCCGAATTCCTTGGCCGACTGGTAGCGCCCTTCGACGCTCTTGGAGAGCGCCTTGTTCACCACCGCGTCGAACAGCGGCGAAATCGTGTTGTTGATCGACGAGGGGACCGGCGGATGGTCCTGGATGATCTTCTTGGCGATGGTCCAGGCGCCCGAGCCGGTGAAAGGTTTTTCGCCGGTGAGGAACTGGTACAGGATGATGCCGGCGGAGAATACGTCGGTGCGCCGGTCGATGTTGCCGCCGGTGATCTGCTCGGGCGACATGTAGGCAGGCGTGCCCACCATGGTGCCGGCCTGGGTCTTCTCGGCCGCCGAGCGGTCGTCGGTGACCCGCGCGACGCCGAAGTCGGCGAGCTTGACGCGCGCCTGGCTGTCGAGCATGACGTTGGCGGGCTTGATGTCGCGGTGGACGATGCCGCCTTCGTGCGCGAACTCGAGCGCATCGAGCAGCTCGCACATGATGCGCACCGCCTCCTTCAGCTCGAAGCGCTCGGCGGCGTCGAAAAAGTTCTTCAGCTCCTTGCCCTTGATGAACTCCATGACGATGTAGGCGACTTCTTTTTCCTCGCCGAAGTCGTACACCTGCACGATGTGGGGGTGGTTGAGCCGCGCGACCGCCTGGGCTTCGCGCATGAACCGCATGGAATATTCCTTGGACGCCTCGTCGTCGTCCATGTGGCCCTTCAAGATGGTCTTGATGGCCACCTTGCGATGCAGCTTGGGGTCGAGGCCCTCGTAGACGATGCCCATCGCGCCCTTCCCGAGAATCCGGGTAAGGTCGTAGCGCCCGAGCTGCTTCAGGTCTTCAGCCGCCGACGACACGGGAAGCCCTGGCAGGGGACGTGCTAAGCGCTAGATTCCGCAGGCGATTTTCCACACCCTCTATTATCTTGACGCGCCGCGGGTTAGACAAGGGCAGAAGTCGCACCAACGCCCGGCGGGCCTTCATCGGGGCGTCGTACGCTGCAGGGGCTTGTCGATCGGGACGCCCTGCTCGCGCGCCTTCTGGTACCACTTCAACGAAGCCTGGTAGTCATGCGAGACGGCGGTATTTCCCTTGTCGTAAATCTGCCCCAGTTTCTTCTGCGCCAGGCCGTAGCCCCCTTCCCCGGCCTCCAGGAACGCCGCCAGCGCGCCCCGGTCGTCGCCCCGCCGCTCCAGGGCGAGGCCCTCCCGATAGCGCTTGGCCGCCGCTTCAAGGCCAGGGGAAACCGTCTCCGGCGCTTTTGAAACCGGCGCGGGCTTGAGGGTCGCGATCGCAGGGGCCGGCCTCGAGCTCAGCAACTCCCCCACCTGCCGGTCGGCTTCAGCCGGATCGATCGCCGCGACCACGTCGCGCGACGGGATATTGAGAATCGTTCCCACTATCAGGAGGTGGATATTGCCCGCCGGAAACGCGCCCGGATTGGCCCGGACGATCGCCAGGATCATCTGGTTGCGGGTGACCCCTTCGTGCTTGGCCTTGCGCGCCACCCCGAAAAGGGTGTCGCCCTTGCGCACTTCATGCGTGGGCCGGACCTGGGCCTGCGCCTGCGCCGGTGCGGATCCTGCAGCCAGTCCCGCGCACGCCAGCAGCACCATGCCCGCGATCCGCGCCGCGCTCACTCGCAGAAATATTCGAGGATGTCGGTTGCGGTCGTCTTCGACTGGCCGAAGGCAATCCAGCCCCTGCCGCGCAGGGTGAATTCCTCGCGCCGCAGCACGATTTCGCGGTCGCCGTCGACCATCACGAAAGTGCCGTTGGCGCTGTGGTCGGTGAGGATGAACTTGTCCAGCCGGCGCTCGATCTTGCCGTGCGAGCGCGAAGCCATGCGGTCCTTGATCACCAGCTCGGCGGTCGCGTCGCGCCCCATCGAGACCGCCGTGACCTCGTCGGTCAGCAGATGCTCCTTGCCCTGCAGTATCAGCCGCAGCGTGGTTTTCTTCGGCTTGTAGACCGAGCGCGCCGCCGCCATGGTGGTGGCGTCCTCGCTCTGCTGCCACATCAGCTCGTAGACCTCGACCTCGGCGGCCTTGCCCTTGATCTGGATGGCGGTGATCTTGCGCGTCGCCGACTTGAGCATCGGCGACATCAGCACCACGGTATCGCGCGCGGTGATGATCTGGCCCTTCACCGCGACGTGCGACAGCCGCGAGGCCACGTTCACCGCGTCGCCAAAAATGTCGCCGTCGGCCTGCACCACGATCGGCCCGTAGTTGAAGCCGACGCGGATGCCGATCTTGGTGTTGCCGACGGGCTTCAGTTCGCTGATCGCGGACTGCATCTCGATCGCCGCGTCGGCCGCGGCGTCGGCGGTGGGAAACGAGGACATCACCTCGTCGCCGATGGTCTTGATGACGCGGCCCTTCGCCGTCTCGGTGCGCTCGCGCATGATGCGGATGCACTCGTCGATGGCGGCCTTGGCGACCTGGTCGCCGGCAGTCTCGTAGAGCTTGGTGCTGCCGCTGACATCGGCAAAAAGCACGGCGGCTTGGACTTGCTCCTCGGCCATTTCTCTGATTCCGTCCCTTGGGTGCGCCAGCTATTCGTGCAATTTTACACGGCCCCAAAAAAAGGGGCGCCGAAGCGCCCCCTAGTCTCGTTTGCGTCGCGCGGGGGGTGTTCCGGCCCCCCGGGGGTTAGCAGCCTTCCCCTTCGCGGCTCTCGTTGAAGCACCTGGGCACCGAGATGCCGACGCCCTGCAGCCTGTGGTCCATCGGCGGCAGGTTGCCGACGTCGCCGGCGAAGCCGAATTCGATCTGCTCCGCGACGCTGTCGGTGCCGAAGGTGTTGGCCGCCTCGTTCGCCGCCGCCGCCGCCGCGGTCGCCGACGCGGTCGAGGCCGCGACGTTCGCCTGCGAGTCCAGCGTGCTTTGCTTCAAGCTGGCGCCGCCCACCGTGACGCCGAAATTCGACCCCGCCGGTGTCTGGACAGTGTTGCTGCTCACCGTGCCGCCAAAAGACCACGCCGGCGCCGATCCACTGAGGGCCAGATTCGTTACATTGAGCGCGATTGCATTCAGGGGGGGCGCCGTATTGCCATTCATCCGCAGCAGCCCCGTGGTGTAAGTGCCGCCAGTCAACCCGGAAAGATTCGTGGCGCTGAGAGTGATGGTCCCGGTCGTCGAATTCGAACTCGTGATGTTCGACGCACCGACGATGGCGCCCGCCTTCGGGATATTGGTCAGGTCGGTGAACGGGTTCGGTTCGGCCGCGGTCGGCAGCGACCCCGTGACGTAAAAATTCGTCATGCCGCTGACCGGGCCGCCCAGGCTGACCGTTCCGGCAGTCGCGATCGCGACGTTGGTGCCGCCCGTGATCGTGCTGCCGAAGCCGATCGCGCCTCCGCCGGTGGACTGAACGTTGACGGTAACGCCGGACATGGTGGCCGCACCCGAGTAGGTCTGCGACCCGCCCGTCGAAATCGTCCCTGAAAGAGTCGTCGCAGCTGCGGACGTGATGTTTCCGCTGAGGTTGCCGCCCGCACCCTGGATCACCGTGGTACCGGTGGCTGCCAGGTTCTCGAACGAGGACCAGTTGATGGCACCGCCGGTGCCCGAATTCGGCCCCGTAATGTTCCAGGCGATGCCCGAGCCCTGGATCGTGTCGCTGCCGCTGCTGCCGACGACATTGGAAGCACTGATCAGCTTGCCGGCGCCCAGATTGGTTCCGATGCCCGTACCCACATCGAAGGTCACCGGAGTAGAGTAGTTCGCGTACGTCAGCGTG
>DATBQR010000081.1:0-31120 GCA_036560705.1 Burkholderiales bacterium
GCTCCCGGCCCCTACAGCTACGAACATGAAGGCGACCGCCAGTTCGCCACCACGCTGGCGCGCGGACTGGAGGTACTGCGCTGCTTCACGCCGCTGGAGCCGACGCTCGGCAACAAGGAAATCTCGGTGCGCACCGGGCTGCCCAAGCCGACCGTGTCGCGCCTCACCTACACGCTCACCAAGCTGGGCTACCTGCGCCACAACATGCGCATGGGCAAATACCAGCTCGGCTCGGCGGTGCTGTCGATCGGCTACCCGCTCCTCGCCTCGATGAGCATACGCCAGATCGCGCGCCCATTCATGAAGGAGCTGGCCGACTACACCAACGGCTCGGTGAACATGGGCGTGCGCGACCGGCTCAACATGGTCTACGTGGAAGCCTGCCGCAGCGGCAACCTGACGACCCTGCCCGACATCGGCACCTCGATCCCGATCAGCCAGTCGGTGATCGGCCGCGCCTTCCTCTACGCCTGCACGCCGCCGGAGCGCGAGGCGGTGCTCAACCAGATGAAGGTGAAGGAGCCGGAAATGCTGCGCAAGTACAAGGCGCAGATCGACAAGAGCCTGGAGGACATCCGCGGCAAGGGCTACTGCGTGTCGACCGGCGACCTGCGGCGCGAAGTGCACGCGGTCGGCGTGCCGATGCGCCGCAGCGTGGACGGCGAAATCGTCACCTTCAACTGCGGCGTGCCGACGTTCCTGCTGAAGAAAGGCCAGCTCGAGGAGGATCTCGGGCCGCGCCTGGTGGCGATGGTGCGCAACATCGAAGCCGCGCTGGGAATTCACTAAGGCGCGGCTTTACTTTCGGATTCCCGCGCCGCGGCGCCGTAGATGCCGCGCGACATCGTCGAGGGCGCCGCTTCCATCAGCGCTCGATAAATGGCCGCGCGCGCAGCATGCACCTCGCGGCTTGACGGCTCCGCGTCGGCCGCCCAGTCCACCAGGTGCGCTGCCAGTTGGGCGTCGCCGGCGGCGAGCAGCGAGCGGCTGCGCTCGAGCAGCCGCTCGATTCCGCCGGCCAGCGCGGCGAGCTCCCGCCCGAGCGCGCGCCGCGGCGCCGGCTTCAGCTCGCTCGGCACGCCGCTGTGCCAGCCGCCGAAGCAGCGCCACAGGTTGCGCACGATGAATTCCGGCTCGTCGTAGACCGGCTTCAGGTAGGGCTTGGCCGCCAATGCCGGCGGCGGCCGCACCGCCTCGAGGATTTCGTACAAGGTCTCGCCCGCGTTCAGCCGCTCCAGCGTCTGGTTCACCAGCGACTCCAGGTAGGCGGCGGTGTCCAGCAGCGCCGCCTGCACGCGGGCTGCGCCGGCGATCGGCAGCCCGTGGCCCGGCAGCAGCAGTTCGGGCCCGAGCGCCGCCATGGCGCGCAGGGCCGCCGCCCACTCCACCGCGTAGCGCTGCACTTTCTGCGGGTTGCCGGCGTTGGGCGCCGCCCAGATGAACAGGTCGCCGGTGCACAGCGTTTTCGTCTCCGGCAGGAACACCCAGGTGTGGTCGTCGGTTTCCCCCTTGGCGTGGTGGAGCTGGAAGCGCGCGCCGCCCACCGCGAATTCGAGCGCCTGCGAATAGGTTTGCGTCGGCGCCTGGAAATCCACCGGCCACTGCGTCGCCACGCCGAACTGGCGCGTGTTGATGATCGAGTTGTAGCCCGCGGTGCGGACGTAGCGCTGCATGCGCGCCAGCACGTTGTCGTGGCCGACGATGCGCGATGCAGGCCACCCTCGCACGCGCGCCTCGGCAAGAAACGGCGGCAGGCCGTAGGCATGGTCGACGTGGCCGTGCGTATACACCGCGGTATGCACGCGCTCGCCGTTCCAGCGGCGCACCGCATCGAAGCTGAGCTTGTGCGAGGCGGGATGGTAGGAGCCGGTGTCGACGAGCACCAGGCCATCGTCGGTCTTCACCGCGGTAACGTTGACGAAGGCCTTGAAGAACGCCACGCCAGGCGCGAGTTCCTCCAGCAGCCTGGGGCCCGCAAACGGATGGAATTCCGCCTGCGTGGTGCTCGCTTCCCCGCTCCACAGGCGATCGGTTCGTTTCAGCAACTCGGACATGGCGGGATCAAAGCTATCATCCCGGCCATGGGACCGCTTGCCGGGATCAAAATCGTCGAGTTCGAAGCAATCGGCCCGGGGCCGTTCGCCGGGATGCTGCTCGCCGACATGGGCGCCGACGTGATCCTCGTCGACCGCCCTGCCTCCGCCGGCCTCGGCCTGGAGCGCCAGCGCTGGATGGACGTGATGATGCGCGGCAAGCGCTCGGTGACGCTCGACCTGAAATCGAAGGAAGGCGCCGCCGCCGCGCTCGAACTGCTGGCGCGCGCCGATGCGCTGATCGAAGGGTTCCGCCCCGGCGTCATGGAGCGGCTCGGCCTCGGGCCCGAAGCCGTATTCAAGCGCAACCCGAAACTCGTGTACGGCCGCATGACGGGCTGGGGCCAGGACGGCCCGCTGGCGGCGCGCGCCGGGCACGACCTCAACTACATCGCCCTCGCCGGCGTGCTGCACGCATTCGGACGCAAGGGCGGCGCGCCGGTGCCGCCGCTCAACCTGGTCGGCGATTTCGGCGGCGGCGGCATGCTGCTCGGCTTCGGCATCGCCTGCGCCCTGGTCGAGGCGCGCGCCTCGGGCAAGGGCCAGGTCGTCGATGCGGCCATGGTCGAAGGCGCCTCGCTGCTCGCCACGATGTTCTCGGGCATGCTTGCCGCCGGATCGTGGCAGGAGGAACGCGGCAGCAACGTCCTCGACACGGGCGCGCCGTGGTACGAAGTCTACGAGACGAAAGACGGCAATCACGTTTCCATCGGCGCCATCGAAGCGAAGTTCTACGAAGAATTGCTGCAACGGCTCGGACTGGGCGCGCTAACGCTGCCATCGCAGCACGACCGCAAGGGCTGGCCGGCCCTGAGGAAGGCGTTCTCGGAAAAATTTCTCGAAAAATCGAGAGATGAATGGTGCAAGGTATTCGAGGGCTCGGACGCCTGCTTCGCGCCGGTCCTGAATTTCTCCGAGGCGAGAACGCACGCGCACAACGCGGCGCGCAAGAGCTTCGTCACGGTCGGCAAAGTCACGCAGCCGGCGCCGGCGCCGCGCTTCTCGAGGACCCCGGCGGCAGTGCGCCGCGCGCCACCGGAGCGCGGCGAAGGCGGCCGGCAAGCGCTGCTCGACTGGGGGTTCTCGGCGGCGGAGATTTCTTCGCTGCAGGACCGTGGACTCGGCTTCGCAGCGTAATATGGGAAAAAAGAGGAAGGAACCCGCATGTTCGGCCGCCTGATGCCCCGCGAGGGCAATTTCTTCGAGTTGTTCAACGCCCACGCCGAGCGCATCGTCGAGGGCAGCCGCGCGCTGGCGCTGATGCTCACCACCTTCACCGAGGTGGAAAAGCACGCCCAGTACATCGATGCCGCCGAGCACGCCGCGGACAAGATCACCCACGAAACCATCACGCTGCTGCACAAGACCTTCATCACGCCCTTCGACCGCGAGCAGATCCACCAGCTGATCACCTCGATGGACGACATCCTGGACCTCATGCAGGACGTCGCCGAGACGATCGTGCTCTACGACATCCGCAAGGTCACGCCGGAATCCAGGCAGCTCGCCGAGATCTGCCAGATGACCTGCGAGCGGGTGCGCACCGCGGTATCCCTGCTGAAGACCATCAAGGACGCGGAGGCGATCCTCAAGACCTGCCAGGAAATCGACCGCCTCGAATCCGACGCCGACCGCGTGATGCGCTCGGCGATGTCCAAGCTGTTCCGCGACGAGCCGGACGTCAAGCAGCTGATCAAGATGCGCACCATGTACGAGCTGCTGGAGTCGATCACCGACCGCTGCGAGGACGTCGCCAACGTGATCGAGGGCATCGTGCTGGAGAACTCCTAGCGCATGGGAGTCTGAGTGGAAGTCTCCCAGACCCACCTCGGGATCGTCATCATGCTGGTGCTGGTCGCGCTGGCGTTCGATTTCATGAACGGTTTCCACGACGCCGCGAACTCGATCGCCACCGTGGTGTCCACCGGCGTGCTGAAACCCCACCAGGCGGTGGCGATGGCCGCGTTCTTCAACTTCGTCGCGCTGTTCGTGTTCCACCTGAGCGTCGCCTCCACGGTCGGCAAGGGCATCGTCGACCAGGGCATCATCGATCACTACGTCGTGTTCGGCGCGCTGGTCGGCGCCATCGCCTGGAACGTCATCACCTGGTACTACGGCATCCCCTCCTCGTCTTCGCATGCGCTGATCGGCGGCATCGTCGGCGCGGGCGTCGCCAAGGCGGGCACCTGGGCGCTCATCCCGTCCGGCATCCTGAAGGTGGTCGCCTTCATTTTCATCTCGCCGCTGATCGGCTTCGTCCTGGGATCGCTGCTGCTGCTAGCGATTTCCTGGATCTTCCGGCGGTCCACGCCGAGCCGGGTCGACCGCCTGTTCCGCCGGCTGCAGCTGTTTTCGTCGTCGCTCTACAGCCTCGGGCACGGCGGCAACGACGCGCAAAAAACGATCGGCATCATCTGGATGCTGCTGATCGCCACCGGCTACACCGGCGCCAGCGACCCGGTGCCGGTCTGGGTGGTGATCGCCTGCTACGCCACCATCGGGGCCGGCACCATGTTCGGCGGCTGGCGCATCGTGAAAACCATGGGCCAGCGCATTACAAAAATCCGGCCCGTCGGCGGCTTCTGCGCCGAGCTGTCTGGGTCGATCGCGCTGTTCACCGCGACCGGACTCGGCATCCCGGTGTCGACCACGCACACCATTGCCGGCGCCATCGTGGGCGTCGGCTCGACGCAGAACGTGTCCGCGGTCCGCTGGGGAATCGCCGGCAACCTGGTGTGGGCCTGGATTCTCACCATTCCGTGTTCGGCGTTCATCGCCGGCGCGGCATGGTACCTGGGACGCCTGCTGCTTTCTTCGTCCTGAATCAGGAGTAGGTCAGCGCGCCGGCCCGCCCGGGCCGGTCCAGGTGCGGCACGTTGTTGAAGCTCACGCAATGGATCCTGCTCGCGCCCGCCTGCAGCTCAGTGATGCCGGTGTTGCGCGTCTGCAGGTTCAGGTCCACCACGCCGCGCAGCGGCATGCCGAGCACGTCGGCCAGGATGGTCGAGATCGGCCCGCCCGAACTGACCACCAGGACGCGCTTCGCCGCGCCGCTGCGCGTGGCCGCGAGCGCCGCCAGCACCCGGCTCCGGAACTCGGCAAAAGGCTCGTGCGGCGCTCCCGCCAGAGTGCCGTCGGTCCAGGCATACATGGCTTTCCGCAGAATGCGGAAATGCTCGCGCCGGTCGCCGCCCTGCGGCCTGGCTTCGCCCTTCAGGTGCGCCTCGAGCAGCGCGTCGGCGTCGTACTCGTTCAGGCGCGCATCTTCCGCGCCCTGCAGCGGCCGGCCGATTCCCTCGGCGATGCCCGCCAGCGTCTCCGCGTGGCGCCGCAGCGAACCGCGCACCACGCGATCGAACGCGACGCCCCGCTCCGCGAAGTATTCCCCCAGCCAGCGCGACTGCCGCCAGCCGAGCTCGGAGAGCTTGTCGTAGTCGTCCGCGCCGAAGGACGCCTGCCCGTGCCGCACCAGGATGAGTTCAGCCATAGGCCCGGATTGTATGGAACAATTGCCCGATGAAAATCAAAGATAAAGTCGTCGTCGTCACGGGGGCCGCGAGCGGCATCGGCAAGGCGCTGGCTGCGCGCTTCGCCAAGGAAGGCGCGCGCGGCATCGTTTGCGCCGACCTGAACGAAGCCGACGCCAAGGCCGTAGCGGCAAGCGTCGGCGGCCTGGGGGTACGTTGCGACGTCGGCCAGGAAGGCGACATGAACAACCTGGTCGTCGCCACGCTGGAAAAGTACGGCGCCGTGGACATTTTCTGCTCCAACGCCGGCATCATCGGGCGGCACGGGCTGGACGCCTCGCTCAAGGAATGGCGGCGCACCATGGACGTCAACTTCATGGCGCACGTGCTCGCCGCCCGCGCGGTGGTGCCGGTCATGCTCAAGCAGGGCGCCGGCTACATCGTCGCCACCGCCTCCGCCGCCGGCCTGCTAATGCAGGTGGACTCGGTCACCTACACCGTGTCCAAGCACGCCGCCGTCGCATTCGCAGAGTGGCTGTCGGTGAACTATGCCGAACGCGGCATCAGGGTCTCCTGCCTGTGCCCGCAGGGCGTGCGCACGCCGATGCTGCTCGGGCCGACCGGCGACCGCAAGTCCTTCCTCTCGGAGGGCTCGGTCAGCGCCGAGGAAGTCGCCGGGAAGGTGATGGAGACGATCGAGGCCGAGCGCTTCCTCGTGCTGCCGCACCCCGAGGTCGCCGAGTACGAGCAGCGCAAGACCGCCGACCGCGACCGCTGGCTGGCCGGCATGCGCCGTCTGCGCACCGCGATCCTCACCGATCCGAAGATGCGTGGCCTAGACTAGGATGAAAAGGCTTGGCTTCGCCCTGTTTTTGATTTTGTTTGCAGTAACTGCAAAAGCGCAAGGATTTCCCAGCAAGCCCCTGCGCATCGTCGTGCCGTTCCCGGCGGGCGGCATCGTCGACCTGATGGCGCGCAGCCTGAACGAAAAGCTCGCTGCCGGCCTCGGCCAGCCCGTGCTGGTGGAAGCCCGGCCGGGCGCCAACGCCAGCCTCGGCACCGACGCGGTGGCGAAGTCCGAGCCGGACGGCTACACGCTGGTGCTGGCGACGCTCTCGCACGTGACCACGCCCCTGCTCACCAAAACACCGTGGCAGCCGACCCGGGACTTCGCCGGGGTCGCCATCATGGGCCACGTCGCCAACGTCGCGGCGGTAAATCCGGACCTGCCCGCAAAAACGTTGCGCGAATTCGTCGATTACGCCAAGGCGCGGCCTGGCAAGATCAACTTCATCAACGCCGGCGTGGGCACTTCGCAGACCATGAGCACCGCGCTTTTCATGCGCAACACGGGTCTCGAAATGGTCGGCATCGGCTACAAGGGCTTCCCGCCCGCGATTCCCGACCTACTCTCCGGGCAGGTGCATTTTTCCTTCATCCCGCTTGGCGTCGCCGCGCCGCACGTGCGCAGCGGCAAGCTGCGCCCGCTCGCCGTCGCCGCGCCCTCGCGCAGCAGGTTGTTCCCCGACGTACCGACCATGGCCGAAGCCGGCTATGCCGAATCGCAGGTGATTTCCTGGTACATCTACCTCGTCCCGGCGGCGACGCCGAAACCGGTGGTAGCGCGGCTCAACGCCGAATTCGCCAAGGCGCTCGCCGACCCGGAAGTCATCGCGCGCATCGAAAAAATCGGTGGCGAACCGCTGCCCGCCGGCAAGCCGGAAGAAGTGGACGCGATGCTGGCGCGGGAATTGGAGCGCTGGACAAAGCTCGTCCAGGCGACCGGGATGAAAATCGACTAGTTCTTCATGTGCATGTGAGGATCCATCGGCGCCATGGCACCGCCCATGCCGCCGACCTGGAATTCGGCTTTCACTTCACCGGCCTTCTCGAACTTCAGCGTCACCGGGATCTTTTCGCCCTCCTTGAACGGCCGCTTGATGTCGATGAACATCATGTGCGCGCCGCCGGGCTTGAGCTCGAACGCCCCCTTCGCCGGCACGTCGTAGCCCCGCACTTCGCGCATTTTCATCACGCCGTTGTCGTTGCTGGTGACGTGCAGCTCCACCTTCGCCGCCGCCGGGGACGACGCCGACAGCAGCCGGTCGCCGGCGGCGCCCTGGTTGCGGATCACCATGAAACCGCCGGCGATGGTGGCGCCGGGCGCCGTCGCGCGCGCCCAGGGTTTTTCGATCTGCACCTGGGCCTGGGCGGAAATGGCGAACGAGAAGATGAAAAGAAAAAAAGCGGTTCTCATGCTGCGGTCCTCCTGTTTTCGTCTTCCTGGAGCTTTCTCCAGAAAATTTTACCGGTCGCGGTCTTGGGCAGCGCCTCGGCGAATTCCACCAGCCGCGGCGCCTTGAACGCCGCCATTTTCTCACGCGCCCAGGCGACGATCGCCTCGGGCGCGACCTTGCCGCGCGAGGCGGGCTTGAGAACCACCACCGCCTTCACGGTCTCGCCGCGGTGCGGGTCCTTCGCGGAAATGACGCAGGCTTCCTGGATGTCCGGATGGGCGTAGAGCATCGCTTCGACCTCGGCCGGCCAGACCTTGTAGCCCGAGCAGTTGATCATGCGCTTCAGCCTGTCGGTGATGAAGAAATAGCCTTCCTCGTCGTAATAGCCAAGGTCGCCGCTGCGAAAGAAGCGCTTCCCGTCGAAATCGATGAAGGCGTCCGCGGTCGCCTTTTCCTGCTTCCAGTAGCCGCGGAACACCTGCGGGCCGTGGATGATGATCTCGCCCACTTCGTTCGGCGCGCATTCGCGGCGCGACTCCGGGTCGATCACGCGCGAATCGGTGTCGAAGTACGGGATGCCGGCGCACTGGCGCTTGGGCCGCTGCACCGGGTTGGCGTGCGAAGGCGCCGTGGTCTCGGTGAGGCCGTAGCCTTCGAGGAACGGCAGGCCGAGCGTTTTCTCGATTTTCGCGGCCACCGCCTCCGGCATCGAGGCGCCGCCCCCGCCGATGCGCACGATGGACGACAGGTCGTACTTGCCGATGTCCGGGTTGGCGAGGAAATCCACGATCATGGTGGTGATCCCTGTGACGCCGGTCACCCGGTGGCGCTGGATCAGCTCGGCGGCGGTATCGCGGTCCCAGCGCGTCATCAGCACCGTGGTGCCGCCGAGATTGACCGGGATATTCATGTTCGACTGCATGCCGGTGAGATGGAACATCGGCAGCACGCCGAGGACCACTGCCTCGCTGGAAGTCTGCGACCAGTTGCAGCCGCCGATGCAGGTGAACATCAGGTTCGCATGCGTCAGCATGCAGCCTTTGGGATGGCCCGTCGTTCCCGATGTATAGGGCAGGACCGCGAGATCATCGGAACCCGCCTGCTGCGCCTTCGGCGCGTATTTCGCCGCGATCGCCTCGCTCCACAAGGTAACTTCGCCGCGTTTCGGGTCGGCGCGCGGCGCGCGCACGAAATCCGGCACCTTGAGATCCGTTTTTTCTATAAGAAAATCGCTATAGGAAGCAAGAATGCAATGATCGAGACCCTTCCCCAGATGCGGTTCAATTTCCTTGTACAGCTCCTGCGCGCCGATCGCCACGCGCGCATCGGAGTCGCTGATGTAGTGCGCCAGTTCCTCGCTCTTGTTCATCGGGTTGACCGGCACCACCACCGCGTCGGCGCGCAGGATGGCGTAGTAGCCGATGATGAACTGCGGGCTGTTCTGCGCGTAGAGCAGCACCCGGTCGCCGCGCGCGACGCCGCAGCGCTGCTGCAGGAAGCCCGCCAGCGCCCCGACCTCGCGCTCGAGCGCGGCGTAGGAAAGCGCGCTGCCGTAGTAGAGGATCGCGGCCTTGTCCGGGTAGCGGCGCGCGCTCACCTCGAGGTTGTAATAGAGGCTGGTTTGCGGGATCGACAGGGCTTTGGGTACCCCCGGAGGCCAGTGCGCGAAGTGGCGGTCGAAGAAACTCATATCGCAAATTTCTTGACTGCCTTCTCGTTCCACTTCATGCCGAAGCCGGGCCCGGCGGCGCCGGTCGCTTTGCCGTCCTTGATCCGCACAGGTTCATCGAGGATCGGATTGGCCCAGTCCACGTACTCCAGCCAGTGGCAGGTCGGCGTAACCGCGAGCAGCTGGCAGCTGGCCTCGGGAAACAGGTGGCTGGACATTTCCAGGCCGGCGCCCTGCGCCAGCGCCGCGGCGCGCATCCAGCCGGTGACGCCGCCGATGCGCTCCGCGTCCGGCATCACGTAGTCGCAGCAGCCGGCGGCGATCGCCTGCGCCATCTGCTCGGGCCCCATGAAGTTCTCGCCGATCTGGATCGGCGTCGCCACCTCGCGCGCCACTTTCGCGCAGCCGGCGAAGTCGTCGGCGCGGACCGGTTCCTCGATCCACAGCACGCCGCCCTCTTCGTCGATCATGCGGCCGCGCCGCACCGCCTCGGCGACCGTCAGCCCCTGATTGAAGTCCACCATCAACGTGACGTCCGGCCCGATGGCTCTTTTTACCGCGCGCAGCGCCTCGATATCCGCGCCGGCGGTCGGCCTGCCGAGCCGCAGCTTCACCGCGGAAAATCCTTCTGCGACCAATTGCCCGGCTTCCTTCGTCAGATCTTTTATTTTTAAAAGGCCCAGACCATTCGAGTTATACGCCGGTATCGGCCGCGGCTCGCCCCCCAGCAGCCGCACTACCGGCAGTCCCAACGCCTGGCCAAGCGCGTCCCATGCGCACAGGTCGATCGCCGCCATGGCGAACAGCACCATGTTGTGCACGCCGAGCAGCGCGTAGCGCGCCCGCAGCTTCTTTTCGATCTCGAATGGGGCTATCGCGTCGCCCTTTACCATTTCGGCCATCGCCTCGACCAGCGCGACAACGGGCTTCATGTGCTGTTTGGACATCGTGAACAAGTAAGAACGCCCGACAATCCCCCCGGTCGTCTTCAAGTCCACCAGCAGCAGCGGCGCCACGTCCACGATGGCGATACTGGTCTGCAGCGGCCGGCGCATCGGCACCGCCACCGCGCGCACGGCAATCGATTGGATCTTCAGTTGCGCTTTCACGGTTTGCCGCCGGGGCCCCAGATGGACGGCGGCGCCGCGCGCGGGTCGCGCTCGCCCCAGGTGCCCGCCTCGGCACGCTGGAGAAAATCACCCAGCAGCTGATTGAACAGGCCGGGTTCTTCCACGTTGATGCCGTGCCCCGACTTGGCGAGCATCGCCAGCCCCGCCCTTGGGATGGCGCGCTTCAGCATGACGGAAGCCTCGATGCAGGGTTCGTCCTCGTCGCCGGACATGATCAGCACCGGCACGTCGATGCGCGAGATTTCGTCCGTCAGGCCGTAGAGGCTGGGCCGCCGGCCCTGGTAGCCGGCCATGGTGTTGGCCGAGCCCGCCGCCGAGTGCTCGGCGAGCTGCCGGTTGTATTCCGCGAAACCGCGCGGGTCCTTGTTCTGGAACTGGATGCGCGCCGCACCGTGCCCGTAGGTGTCCGCGAAATGCGCCATGCCCAGCTTGCGGATCTCTGCCGAATTCGCGCGCGAGCTTTCCTGAAAGCCCTTGTACGTGGCCGGGTGCGCTCCCGAGCCCACACCGGCAAGCGTGAGGGAGCGGGCCTTCAGCGGCTTGCCCTTCGCGCAATACTTCATGCCGAAGTGCAGCGTCGCGAAGGCGCCCATCGACAGGCCCACCACGTGCGGCTGCTCGAGTTTCAATGCGTCGATCACCGCACGCACGTCCTCGCGCCAGTGTTCCTGCGAATAGCTCTCGACGCCCTCGGGAACATCCGAGGGGAGATAGCCGCGCGCGCTGTAGGTGATGCAGCGGTAGCCGCGGCTGAAATAGCGCAGCTGCGGTTCCCAGCTGCGCCAGTCGCCGGCGAATTCGTGCACGAAGACGATGGGTGTGCCGCTGCCGGCTTCCTCGTAGTGGAGTTTTACTCCGTCGTCCGCTTTGAGCGTGGGCATGTTGCTAGACTAATGAACCATGGAACTCAATCTTAAGGGCAAACGCGTCCTGGTCACCGGCGCGTCCAAGGGTATCGGCCGGGCCTGCGTCGAACTCCTTGCGCGCGAAGGGTGCACGGTGCTCGGCGCTTCGCGCAATATTGCACCGGGCCCCGCGGCCAAAGCCACGGATATTTCGCAACGCGGCGCAGCAGAAGAGCTCGCGGCCTGGGCGGGAGACCTCGACATCCTCGTCAACAACGCCGGCGCCATTCCCGGCGGCGACCTCTTGAAAGTGGACGAAGACACCTGGCGCAAGGCCTGGGATCTGAAGGTATTCGGCTATATCAACCTGACGCGCGCGGTCTACGCGTCCATGAAAAAGAAAAAGCGTGGCGTGATCGTCAACGTCATCGGCGCGGCCGGCGAGAAGATGAACGCCGCCTACATCGCGGGCAGTACCGCCAACGCAGGCCTGATGGCTTTCACCCGCGCACTTGGCGGCGCCTCGCACGCCGACGGCATCCGCGTCGTCGGCATCAACCCAGGCCCGGTGGCCACGGACCGCCTCATCAGCCTGCACAAGCAGCAGGCCGAGACGAAGTTCGGCGACGCCTCCCGCTATGAAGAACTCTTCAAGGGCATGTCCTTCGGCCGGCCGGCGACGTCCGAGGAGATCGCGAACGCGGTCGCGTTCCTCGCTTCCGATCGCTCGGCCTATACAACCGGGTGCATCCTCACCATCGACGGCGGCAGTTCGAATCGCTAGTCGGGCTTGTTCAGCTGGTAGCCGAAGCGCGGGAAATGCACGTGCACCGTGCCCGCGCGCGGGTCGGTGCGGCGGATCACGATCTCATCCGTGGAGGCATTAAGAAGCTCGCCCTTCACCGGATCGAGCCCGCTGTCGACCGGCATCGCCTGCGCCTGCTCACCGAGCGCAATGCCTCCCGTTTCCAGCGCAACGGCGCCCTTCACGGTTTCGGGTCTCGACGACTTCGCGATCTGGATGGCGTCCGCACTGCTGATTTCGCTGGATTTGCCGTGGCCGATGCGCGTCATGCGCTCGGCGAAGCTTTTGGTCTTCGGAAACGGGTCCAGCAGCACGCGAATGTCGGCGGGCATCCACAGCGGCCAGAGCGCGTTGTAGAGCGAGAAATCCGCGATACAGGGCTGGTCGCCGAAAAGGAACGGGGCCGTGAACTGCGCCTCGACTTTCGCCAGCAGCCCGGGCAGGAGGCCCTTGCACTCGTGCACCGGCCCGCGGCGCGTGGTGCCGCCCTGCCGCATCGCCGCGCGGTCCTTGCCGAAATTGGCGAGGTATTCCGGCGTGGCGGCCGCCAGGAAGAGCTTCATCATGCCCTGGCCGGGCAGATAGGCGATCGGCACCGTAACGCCGAACAGCGACTGGTCGGCAAAGTGCGCCGCAGCCTGCACCGCGAGCGTATCGCCATACGCGAACAGCGAAGGCGACGGCGCGAGGCGCTCCAGCACCCGCGCGATCAGCGCCGTGTCGCAGTAGATGTCGGCGCCGATCTGCAGGACCGGCGTCTTGCGGTAACCGCCCGTCAGCGCGACCACGTCGGGCTTGGGCAGGACCGGAGGAATCTGTACCGATTTCCAGGCAAGGCCCTTGAAGCCCAGCATGGCGCGGACTTTCTCCGCGTAGGGAGAAAAGGGGTAATGGTGCAACACCGGTTCGGTCATAATCCGCCCTTCCCGAAAACATCCATGGTAACCCGATGAAAGCGGTCCTCTGCAAGCAGTTCGGTCCTCCGGAATCCCTCGTGGTCGAGGAGCTGCCATCGCCGAAAGCCGGCGCCGGCGAAGTCGTCGTCAGCGTCAAGGCAGCGAGCCTCAATTTCCCGGACGTGCTGATCATCCAGAACAAGTACCAGTTCAAGCCGCCGCTGCCCTTTTCCCCGGGCAGCGAAATGTCGGGCGTGGTGAAGGAGACCGGCGAAGGCGTCGTGGGATACAAGCCCGGCGACCGCGTCATCGCGTTCACCACCTACGGCGCGTTCGCGGAGGAGGTGAAGGTCGAGGCCACGAGGCTGGTGCCGATCCCGGAGGGCATGGATTTCAACAGCGCCGCGGCGTTCCTGCTGACTTACGGCACCTCGGACCACGCGCTGCGAGACCGCGGTGCGCTCAAGGCCGGCGAGACGCTGCTGGTACTGGGCGCGGCAGGCGGCGTGGGCCTCGCGGCCATCGAAATCGGCAAGGCGATGGGCGCCAAGGTGATCGCCTGCGCCTCCAGCGCCGACAAGCTGGAAGTCTGCAAGCACCACGGCGCCGACGCCGGCATCAACTACGCCACGGAAGACATGCGGGAGAAAATCAAGGAGCTCACCGGCGGCAAGGGCGTGGACGTGATCTACGACGCGGTGGGCGGCCCCTATTCGGAACCGGCCCTTCGTTCCTGCGCCTGGCGCGGCCGGCTCCTGGTCGTGGGCTTCGCCGCCGGCGACATCCCGAAGATCCCGCTCAACCTCACCCTGCTCAAGGGCTGTTCCATCGTCGGCGTGTTCTGGGGCGATTTCGCGCGGCGCGAGCCGAAAGCCTTCGCCGAGAGCATCGGCCAGCTCGGCAAATGGTTCCGCGAAGGAAAACTAAAACCCCACGTCTCGCAGACGTTCCCGCTGGAAAAAGCAGTGGACGCGCTCAAGCTGATGGCGGCGCGCAAGGTGAAAGGCAAGGTGGTGCTGACTACGGGCTAGGGCTTGCTGCCGTCGCCTCGCCCGAGCGGCAGCTGCATGTAGACGCTGTCGACCCAGCGGCCAAACTTGTATCCCGTGGAGCGCAGCAGGCCCGCGCGCACGAAACCGAGGCTGGCATGCAGCTTGATCGAGCCCGCATTGGCGCTGTCGCCGATCACCGCGACGAGCTGGCGATAGTTAAGTACCTCGCAGCGGGCAATCAGCTCCTTCAGGATCGCCTTGCCCACGCCCTTGCCCTGCCGCCCGTGCCTCACGTAAATCGAATCCTCGAGAGTGTGGCGGTACGCGGACCGCGTGCGGTACAGGGAGCAATAGCCGTAGCCAAGCACCTCGCCCTTCTCCTCCGCCGCCAGGTAAGGCAGGCCGCGCCCGGCCACGTCCTCGAAGCGGCGCCGCATTTCCTCCAGCGGCGGGGCTTCCTCCTCGAACGAAGCCAGCCCGTGCAGCACGTGGTAGGCGTAGATGGATTGGATCGCGGGCAGGTCTTGCGGCGCAGCAGGTCGGACGAGCATGGAGCGATTATAGTAAAGGGATGAACTTCCGCGCATTCGCGTTTTCGGCGGCACTGCTTCTCGCCGCCTGCTCGAAAATCACGCAGGAGAATTTCGCCAAGGTGCAGGACGGCATGACCGAGCAGGAGGTAACGGCGATCCTCGGCAGCCCTACGGAAACGTCCAGCGGCAGCATCCTGGGAATTTCCGGCACCGCCTCGAGATGGAAGGATGGCGGCACCGTGATCGCGGTCCAGTTCATGAACGGCAAGGTCGCTTTGAAGACCTTCAAGGCGGGAAAACAGCCATGACGCTCCAGGAAACGCGCGCCCGCGCAGTGAGCGAGCTCATCGAGTCCGTGCGCGCCATCGAATCGAAGGAAGGCGTCACGCGCCTATCCCTGGACAGGATCAAGGCGGAACTGATCGCGCTCGCCAGCCGCAGCGAGCTTTTCCCGCCCGCCCATTTCACCAACATTCCCGGGCGACCAGGGACGATTTACCACCTGGCCGAGGATATCGACGGACGCTTCGCGCTCTACGGCTCGGCGGGCGTGCCCGGCAAGGCCCAGCCGCCGCATAACCACACCACCTGGGCGTCGATCGCCGGTGTATACGGCGGCGAGCACAACGTCTTCTACGATCGCGTCGATGAAGGCGGCGTCCCCGGCGAAGGCAGGCTGAAGAAGACCCACGAACTCACCATCCAGCGCGGCAACGCCTGCGCCATGCTGCCGGACGACTTCCACACCATCGAGGTGACGAGCGGAAGCGAGTCGCTGCACCTGCACCTGTACGGCAAAACACTGGAAGACCTGCCGGACCGGATCACCTTTCCCTCCAGCGCCGGCGGCAAGTTCGCGCGCTTCATGGCAAAGCCAGAGATCTACAGTCCACGCATCACTCCCCAAGAACTGAGGGCGCTGATTTCCGCGGGCGGCGAGCTCGCCATCCTCGACGTACGCGAAGAAGGCGTGCACGCGCGCAACCACCTGTTCCTCGCCGCCTCGGCCCCGTTGTCGCATCTCGAGCTGCGCATCGGCCGGCTGGTGCCGCGCCTGGCCACCCGCATCGTGCTGGTCGACGACGACGAGCGCCTCGCGCAGCGCGCCGCCCGGCTGCTGCGCCGCCTTGGCTACCGGAACCTGGACGTGCTTGCGAGTGGCATCGGCGGCTGGAAAGCCGCGGGTTACGAGCTGTATTCGGGGATGCACGTGCCCTCGAAGGCCTTCGGCGAGCATGTCGAGCATCACGACGGCACGCCGCGCATCGCCGCGGCGGAATTGAAGACGAAACTGGACGCGGGCGAGGATCTCGTCGTGCTCGACTCCAGGCCGATGGGCGAGTACCGGGTGATGAACATCCCGGGCGCGCTCGACTGCCCGGGCGCGGAACTCGTCTACCGCGTGCACCAGGCAGCGCCGCGGCCCGAAACGCTGGTGGTGGTGAACTGCGCCGGGCGCACGCGCTCCATCATCGGCGCGCAATCGCTGATCAACGCCGGCATCCCGAACAAGGTGATGGCGCTGAAGAACGGCACCATGGGCTGGCATCTGGCGGGACTGGAACTGGAGCGGGGCCAATCGCGCATGGCGCAAATTCCTTCGGAAATTTCTCTGAGAAAAGCAGTCGAGGCGGCCGCAAAAGTCGCCAAGAGGTTTGGAATCCGGAAAATCGCCCCTGCCGAACTGAAAACCTTTCAGGACGACAAAGTAAAAACCACCTACCTCTTCGATGTCCGTTCGCCGGAGGAATACGCGGCCGGCCACCTCCACGGCTCCATTTCGGCGCCGGGCGGCCAGTTGGTGCAGGCGACCGACACCTACGCTGCGGTGCACGGCGCGCGCATCGTGCTCGCAGACGACCACGGCGTGCGCGCCACCATGACCGCGTCCTGGCTGCTGCAGATGGGCTGGCCCGAGGTCTTTGTGGTTTCCGGGGTGAACTTTGATTCCAGGGAACCGGCATTCCCGGCCGCTGCGCCTTCCTGCAAGCTTCTCAAACCTGAAGAACTGAGAACGAAGGGCAACACCCTCATTCTCGATTTCGCCACCAGCCTGCAGTACCGCGCTGGCCACATTCCCGGCGCTGCCTTCGCCATACGCTCCCGCCTCGTGGACCACGTGGACGCATTCTGCGGTCCCGTGGCCTGCACCTCGCCGGACGGCGTGCTCGCGCGTTTCGCCGCCGCCGACCTCTCCGCGCTGCTCAAGCGCGACGTACCGGCCCTGGAGGGCGGCACCGCGGCCTGGCGCGCGGCCGGGCTGCCGCTGGAAACGGGCGAAACCCGCATGCTCGAGCCGCCCGAGGACGTCTACTACAAGCCCTACGACCACAAGGCGCAGATCGAAGCGGCGATGCAGGACTACCTGCAATGGGAAGTGGCGCTGCTGGAGCAGATTCGCCGCGACCCGGACTGCCGATTTAAGGATTTTCCCGCTCTGTAAACCTGTAAAATCGCGGGCCTTTTAAGCCAGCCCATGATTCGCTTCTCCAACATCAGCCTCATCCGGGGCACGAAAGTCCTGCTCGAAGGCGCCGACGCCGTCCTCAACCCGGGCGACCGTATCGGCCTCATCGGCGCCAACGGCTCGGGCAAGTCGAGCCTGTTCGCGGTGCTGCGCGGCGAACTGCACACCGACAAGGGCGACGCCGAATTCCCGCCGCAATGGCGGGTGGCGCACGTCGCGCAGGAAACGCCCGCGCTGGACCGGCCGGCCGTCGAGTACGCGATCGACGGCGATACGACCTTGAGAACCCTCGAGAAGAAACTTGCCCAGGCGGAAAAAGACAACGACGGCCACCTGATCGGCGAAATCTACGCCGCGCTGACCGACGCCGACGCCTACACCGCGCGGCCGCGCGCCGAACAGCTGCTGGTCGGCCTGGGATTCAAGCATGAAGAGCTAGAGATGCCGGTATCGAGCTTCTCCGGCGGCTGGCGCATGCGCCTCAACCTCGCGCAGGCGCTGATGTGCCCTTCCGACCTGCTGCTGCTGGACGAACCCACCAACCACCTGGACCTGGACGCCATCCTGTGGGTGGAGGATTGGCTCAAGCGCTACCAGGGAACGCTGCTGGTCGTGTCGCACGACCGCGATTTCCTCGACGGCGTGGTCAACGTCATCCTGCACATCGACCAGAAGAAGCTCAGGCGCTACGGGGGAAACTACTCGGATTTCGAGGTGCAGCGCGCGCAATCCATCATCCTGGCGGCGGGTCAGCGGGCAAAGCAGGAGCGCGAACGCGCCCACCTGCAGTCCTTCATCGACCGCTTCAAGGCCAAGGCCACCAAGGCGCGCCAGGCCCAGAGCCGCATGAAGATGCTGGCGAAGATGGAGGATCTCGCGCCGCTGCACGTGACGGCGCCGTTCTCCTTCGAGTTCCGCGAGCCGCTGCGGGCGCCGAACCCGCTGCTGGTGCTGGAGGCTGCTGAGGCAGGCTACGGAGAAAAAACCGTGCTGCGGAACATCAATTTTTCCCTGCAGTCGGAGCAGCGCTACGGCCTGCTCGGCATCAACGGCGCGGGAAAATCCACCCTGATCAAGACCATTGCCGGCGAGTTGGCGCCGCTGAAAGGCACCGCGCTCTTCAACAAAGGGCTCGCCATCGGCTATTTCGCCCAGCACCAGGTGGAAATGCTGCGCGACGACCAGTCGCCGGCCTGGCACCTGCAGAAGATCGCGCCGCAGATCCGCGAGCAGGAAATACGCAATTTCCTCGGCGGCTTCAATTTCCCCGGCGACATGGCCACCGGTCCGATCGCGCATTTCTCGGGGGGCGAGAAAGCGCGCCTCGCCCTCGCGCTGATCGTCTGGGCGCGCCCCAACCTGCTGCTGCTGGACGAGCCGACCAACCACCTGGACCTGGAGACGCGCGAGGCGCTCACCGTGGCGCTGGCGCAGTTCGAGGGCACCCTGGTGCTGGTGTCGCACGACCGGCACCTGCTGCGCGCCACCACCGACCAGTTCCTCATCGTCGCTGACGGCGCCTTGCGGCCCTTCGACGGCGACCTGGACGACTACCGCGACTGGCTGCTGAAGAGCAAGTCGGAGAAACCCGCGGACAAGCCGGTCGCGCCCGCGCAGGCCGCTGCGGAGCCGATGAAGAAGGCTGCCGCGCCGAAGCTCTCGTCTTCATCCCGGAAAAGCCTGGAGGCGCGCATCCGGCGGCTGGAGGAAATGATTGGCCGGCTGAACGCCCGCAAGGCCGGCATCGAGGCGCAACTGGCCGACCCCGGCGTCTACCAGGACGCCTCCAAAGGCGCGCTGCAGGACATCCTGGTGGATCAGGCCCACGTCGGCAAGGAACTCATCCAGCTGGAGAGCGAGTGGCTGGAAAAGCAGGCGGAGCTGGAACAGCCCGCCAAATAAAAAGGGCGCCCGCATTGCCCTCGGGCGCCCTTTCCTTCTGCCTGAACCGCGGCTTCAGCCGCCTCCTGCCGTAGCCTCCACGGCCGGCGCGGTCTCGACCACCGGCAGATCCACCATCGGCGGTTCCGCGGCCTGATCCTTGCGGACCTTGTGGTACGCGAGGCCCGTGCCCGCCGGGATGAGGCGCCCGACGATGACGTTCTCCTTGAGTCCGCGCAGGCCGTCGCGCTTGCCCATGATGGCCGCTTCGGTCAGTACCCGCGTGGTCTCCTGGAAGGAGGCCGCGGAGATGAACGAATCGGTCGACAGGGACGCCTTGGTGATGCCGAGCAGCATGTAGCGATAGGCAGCCGGCTTCTTGCCTTCCTTCTCCGCCTTCTCGTTCTCCTCCAGCACGTCGGCTTTCTCCGATTGCTCCCCGGTGATATACGAAGTCTCGCCCGGATCGGTGACTTCGACCCGCCGCAGCATCTGGCGCACGATCACCTCGATGTGCTTGTCGTTGATCTTCACGCCCTGCAGGCGGTACACGTCCTGCACCTCGTCGATGATGTAGCGCGCGAGTTCCTCCACGCCGAGCAGCCTGAGCAGGTCGTGCGGATCCGCCGGACCGTCGACGATCATCTCGCCCCTGTTCACCACCTGGCCGTCGTGCACCAGCAGGTGCTTTTCCTTGGCGATCAGAAACTCGTGCGGCGCGCCGGTATCGCCCGGTTCGGTGATTACCAGGCGCTGCTTGCCCTTGGTGTCCTTGCCGAAGCTCACCGTGCCGCTGACTTCCGCGAGCATGCCGGCGTCCTTCGGCGAGCGCGCCTCGAACAGCTCCGCCACGCGCGGCAGGCCGCCCGTGATGTCGCGGGTCTTGGAGGTTTCCTGCGGGATGCGCGCGAGCACTTCGCCCACGGACACCTGCTGGCCGTCGCGCACCGCGATCACCGCCCCCACCGGGAAACTGATGTTCACGGCGTGGTCGGTGCCGGCGATCTTCACCTCGTCGCCCTTCTCGTTGATCATTTTCACCGAGGGCCGCACGCCCTTGGCCGCCGCGCCGGAGCGCCGCTTCGGATCGATCACGACCAGCGTCGAGAGGCCGGTCACGTCGTCGATCTGCTTGGCGACCGTGGTGCCTTCCTCGACGTGCTCGAACCTCACCGTGCCGGCGTACTCCGTCACGATCGGACGGTGGTGCGGATCCCAGTTGGCGAGCGTGTTGCCGGCCTTGATCTGCTTGCCGTCGGTGACCGACAGCACCGCGCCGTAGGGAACCTTGTGGCGCTCCCTTTCGCGGTGGTTGTCGTCCTCGATGATCACTTCGCCGGAGCGCGAGATCACCACCTTATCGCCCTTGGCGTTCTGCACGTAGCGCATGGTCGGGGTGAAGCGCGCCGTCCCGGAGGACTTCGCCTCGACGTTGTTCTGCACCGCGGTCCTGCTGGCGGCGCCGCCGATGTGGAAGGTGCGCATCGTCAGCTGCGTGCCGGGTTCGCCGATGGACTGCGCGGCGATCACGCCGATCGCCTCGCCGACGTTCACCGGCGAGCCGCGGCCGAGGTCGCGGCCGTAGCACTTCGAGCACACGCCCCAGCGCGTATCGCAATTGAGCGTGGTGCGCACCTTGACCTCGTCGATGCCGAGGTTGTCGATGGTGTCCACCGCGTCCTCGTCGAGCAGCGTGCCGGCGGGAAACAGGATGTCCTGCGTCTCCGGGTGCGGCATGTCGATCGCGGTCACGCGGCCGAGAATGCGCTCTTTCAGCGCCTCCACGACCTCGCCGCCTTCGACCAGCGCCTTCATCGACACGCCGTTCTGGGTGCCGCAATCGTCTTCGATCACCACCAGGTCCTGCGTCACGTCCACCAGGCGCCGCGTCAGATACCCCGAGTTGGCGGTCTTCAGCGCCGTGTCGGCCAGGCCCTTGCGGGCGCCGTGCGTCGAGATGAAGTACTGCAGCACGTTCAGGCCTTCGCGGAAATTGGCCGTGATCGGCGTCTCGATGATCGAGCCGTCGGGCTTGGCCATCAGGCCGCGCATGCCGGCCAGCTGCCGGATCTGCGCGGCCGAACCGCGCGCGCCGGAATCCGCCATCATGTAGATGGAGTTGAACGCTTCCTGCTTCACCTTCTTGCCGTGGCGGTCGATGGTTTCTTCGACGCCGAGCTGCTCCATCATCACCTTGCCGACCTGCTCGCCGCAGCGCGACCAGATGTCCACCACCTTGTTGTAGCGCTCGCCGACCGTGACCAGGCCGGAGGTGTACTGCGACTCGATTTCCTTCACTTCGGCCTCGGCCGCCGCGATCATCTCCTGCTTCGCGGTCGGGATGCGCATGTCGCTCACGCCGAAAGAAATGCCCGCGCGGGTAGCGTAGGTAAACCCGGCCTGCATCAGCTTGTCGGCGAAAATCACCGTTTCGCGCAGCCCGCAGCGCCGGAAACCGACGTTGATGAGGCGCGAGATTTCCTTCTTCTTCAGCGGCCTGTTGAGCAGCTCGAAAGGCAGCCCCGCCGGCAGGATCTCCGACAGCAGCGCGCGGCCGATCGTAGTCTGGTAGCGCGTGACCTTGTCCTTGCGTTCGCCGTTGGCGCCGATTTCGATTTCCTTGATGCGCACCCAGGCCTTCGAATGCAGCTCCACCTGGCGCGTCTCGTAGGCGCGCGACACCTCGCCCACGTTGTAGAAGCTCATGCCTTCGCCCTTGGCGTTGACCCTCTCGCGCGTCGCGTAGTACAGGCCGAGCACGATGTCCTGCGAGGGCACGATGATCGGCTCGCCGTTGGCGGGCGACAGCACGTTGTTCGAGGCGAGCATCAGCGTGCGCGCCTCCATCTGCGCTTCCAGCGACAGCGGCACGTGGACCGCCATCTGGTCGCCGTCGAAGTCGGCGTTGAACGCGGCGCAGACCAGCGGATGCAGCTGGATCGCCTTGCCTTCGATCAGCACCGGCTCGAACGCCTGGATGCCGAGGCGGTGCAGCGTGGGCGCGCGGTTGAGCATCACCGGGTGCTCGCGGATCACCTCCTCGAGGATGTCCCAGACCTCGGGCACTTCCTGTTCCACCAGGCGCTTGGCGGCCTTGATGGTGGTCGCCAGGCCGAGCAGCTCGAGCTTGTTGAAGATGAACGGCTTGAAGAGCTCCAGCGCCATTTTCTTCGGCAGGCCGCACTGATGGAGTTTCAGCTGCGGGCCGACCACGATCACGGAACGGCCGGAGTAGTCGACGCGCTTGCCGAGCAGGTTCTGGCGGAAACGGCCGCCCTTGCCCTTGATCATGTCGGCGAGCGACTTGAGCGGGCGCTTGTTGGCGCCGGTCATCGCCTTGCCGCGGCGGCCGTTGTCGAGCAGCGAGTCCACGGCTTCCTGCAGCATCCGCTTCTCGTTCTTGACGATGATTTCCGGCGCCTTCAGTTCCAGCAGGCGCTTCAACCGGTTGTTGCGGTTGATCACCCGGCGGTACAGGTCGTTCAGGTCCGAGGTGGCAAAACGGCCGCCATCCAGCGGCACCAGGGGGCGCAATTCCGGCGGCAGCACCGGCAGCACCTCCATCACCATCCAGTCGGGCTTGATGTTGGAGTTCTTGAAGCCTTCCAGCACCTTCAGGCGTTTGGCGAGCTTCTTGATCTTGGCGTCCGAACTGGTTTCCTCGAGGTCCTTGCGCAAGGTCTCGATTTCGCGCTTCAGGTCGATCGCGCGCAGCAGCGCCCTCACGCCCTCCGCGCCCATGCTGGCGGAGAAGTCGTCGCCATACTCCTCGACCTTGGCGAGGTAATCGTCCTCGGTCAGCAGCTGGCAGCGCTTGAGCGGCGTCAGGCCCGGGTCGGTGACGACGTAGGCTTCGAAATACAGCACCCGCTCGATGTCGCGCAGCGTCATGTCGAGCACCAGGCCCAGGCGCGACGGCAGCGACTTGAGGAACCAGATGTGGGCGACCGGGCTGGCGAGCTCGATGTGGCCCATGCGCTCGCGGCGCACCTTGGCGAGCGTCACTTCGACGCCGCACTTCTCGCAGATCACGCCGCGGTGCTTGAGGCGCTTGTACTTGCCGCACAGGCACTCGTAGTCCTTGATCGGCCCGAAAATCTTGGCGCAGAAGAGGCCGTCCCGCTCCGGCTTGAAGGTGCGGTAGTTGATCGTCTCCGGCTTCTTCACTTCGCCGTATGACCAGGAACGGATCTTCTCGGGCGATGCGAGCCCGATCTTGATCGCGTCGAATTCCTCGTCCTGCTGGACCTGCTTGAAGAGCTCGAGTAGCGCTTTCATTAGTATCTCTCCAGGTCGATATCAATCCCCAGGGAACGAATCTCTTTCACCAGCACGTTGAACGACTCCGGCATGCCGGCGTCGATCTTGTGGTCGCCCTTGACGATGTTTTCGTACACCTTGGTGCGGCCGTTGATGTCGTCGGACTTGACCGTGAGCATCTCCTGCAGCGTGTACGCCGCGCCGTAGGCCTCCAGCGCCCAGACTTCCATCTCGCCGAAGCGCTGGCCGCCGAACTGCGCCTTGCCGCCCAGCGGCTGCTGCGTCACCAGCGAGTACGGCCCGGTCGAGCGCGCGTGCATCTTGTCGTCGACCAGGTGGTGCAGCTTGAGCACGTGCATGTAGCCCACCGTCACCGGCCGGTCGAAGGCTTCGCCGGTGCGCCCGTCGTGCAGCGTCAGCTGGCCCGATACCGGCAGGCTGGCGAGCTCGAGCATGGCGTTGATCTCGGCTTCCGACGCCCCGTCGAACACCGGCGTCGCGAACGGCACGCCTTCCCTGAGATTGGTCGCCAGCTGGATGATCTCCTCGTCGCTCAGCTTGGCGATGTCCTCCTCCTTGCCGTTGGCGTTGTAGATCCGCTCGATGAACTTGCGCAGTTCCGCGAGCCTGGTCTGCGCCTTGAGAAGCTCGCCGATCTTGATGCCCAGGCCCTTGGCCGCCCAGCCCAGGTGGACTTCGAGAATCTGGCCGACGTTCATGCGCGAAGGCACGCCAAGCGGGTTGAGCACGAGGTCGACGGGGGTGCCGTCTGCCGCGTGCGGCATGTCTTCCACCGGCACGATCCTCGAGATCACGCCCTTGTTGCCGTGGCGGCCCGCCATCTTGTCGCCGGGCTGCAGGCGCCGCTTCACCGCGACGTAGACCTTGACCATTTTCAGCACGCCCGGGGGCAGTTCGTCGCCCTGGGTGAGCTTCTTCCTCTTGGCCTCGAACATCGCGTCGAATTCCTTGCGCTTCTGCGCGATGGAATCCTTCAGGCTCTCCACCTGCGCGGCGGCTTCCTCGTTGCCGAGGCGGATGTCGAACCAGTCGTAGCGCTCGATGGTCTCGAGATAGCCCTTGGTGACCTTGGTGCCTTTTGCCAGGCGCTTCGGGCCGCCGTTGGCGGTCTTGCCCGTCAGCAGGCGCTCCAGGCGCTCGAAAGTATCGGCCTCGACGATGCGCATCTGGTCGGCGAGGTCGGTCTTGTAGCGCTTGAGTTCCTCCTCGATGATGGACGCGCTGCGCTTGTCGCGCTCGATGCCTTCGCGCGTGAATACCTGGACGTCGATCACGCAGCCGGAGATGCCCGAGGGCACGCGCAGGCTGGTGTCCTTCACGTCGGAAGCCTTCTCGCCGAAGATCGCGCGCAGCAGCTTCTCTTCCGGGGTCAGCTGGGTCTCGCCCTTGGGCGTCACCTTGCCGACCAGCACGTCGCCCGCCTCGACTTCGGCGCCGATATAGACGATGCCCGACTCGTCCAGGCGCGACAACTGCGCCTCGGAGAGGTTCGAGATGTCTCGCGTGATTTCCTCGGGCCCGAGCTTGGTGTCGCGGGCGACCACGGTCAGCTCCTCAATGTGGATCGAGGTGAAGCGTTCGTCCGAAACGACGCGCTCCGAGATGAGGATCGAGTCCTCGAAGTTGTAGCCGTTCCACGGCATGAACGCGACCATCATGTTCTGGCCGAGCGCGAGCTCGCCCAGGTCGGTCGAGGCGCCGTCGGCGATCACGTCGCCCTTGGCGATCTTCTCGCCCGGCTTCACCACCGCGCGCTGGTTGATGTTGGTGTTCTGGTTGGAGCGCGTGTACTTGGTCATCTTGTAGATGTCCACGCCCACGTCGCCCGGCACGGTCTCGTCGTCGTTCACGCGCACCACGATGCGGTTCGCGTCGACATAGTCCACCGAGCCGCCCCTCAAGGCGACCACGCAGGTACCCGAGTCCACCGCCGAGGTGCGCTCGACGCCCGTGCCCACCAGCGGCTTCTCCGGGCGCAGGCAGGGCACCGCCTGGCGCTGCATGTTGGAGCCCATCAGCGCGCGGTTGGCGTCGTCGTGCTCGAGAAACGGAATGAGGGAAGCCGCCACCGAGACGATCTGCGACGGCGCCACGTCCATGTACTGCACGTCCTCGGGCGCCTTCAGCTCGAATTCGTTCTTGATCCGGCAGGAAACCAGCGTATCGGTTAGCTTGCCCGACTTGTCGATGGCCGCGTTCGCCTGCGCGATCACGTAGTGGCCCTCCTCGATCGCCGACAGGAACTCGATCTGGTCGGTGACCTTGCTGTCCTTCACCTTGCGGTAAGGCGTCTCGAGGAAGCCGTACTTGTTGGTGCGCGCGTAAAGCGCGAGCGAATTGATCAGGCCGATGTTCGGACCCTCGGGCGTCTCGATCGGGCACACGCGGCCATAGTGCGTGGGATGCACGTCGCGCACCTCGAATCCCGCCCTTTCCCTGGTCAGGCCGCCCGGTCCAAGCGCGGAGACGCGGCGCTTGTGCGTGATTTCCGACAACGGGTTGGTCTGGTCCATGAACTGCGACAGCTGGCTGGAGCCGAAGAACTCCTTGATCGCCGCCGAAATCGGCTTGGCGTTGATCAGGTCGTGCGGCATCAGGTTTTCGGATTCCGCCTGGGAGAGCCTTTCCTTCACTGCCCTTTCAACCCGCACCAATCCCGCGCGGAACTGGTTTTCGGCCAGCTCGCCCACCGAGCGCACGCGCCGGTTGCCGAGGTGGTCGATGTCGTCGATGTCGCCGCGGCCGTTGCGCAATTCAACCAGGATGCGGATGACCTCCACGATGTCCTTCGGGCTGAGGGTGAAGCGCTGTTCCACCTTCGCCTCGAGCTTCTGCTTGTCGACGCCTTTCGCCTTGAGGTCGTGATACATCTTCTCCACGAGCGCCTGCGCCTCGGCCTCGTTGGTCGCGCCTTCCAGGCTCACCTTGCCGAGCGAGAGTTCGGGCGCGCCCTTGAAATACGCGCGCACTTCCATCTCGATTTCCTTCGGCAGCGCCACGTTTTTCAGGCGGGCCTGCCAGGCACCCTCGGTCGCGACGCCGATGCGCCGGTTGAATTTCATGCGGCCGACGGCCGACAGGTCGTAGCGCTCCTCGGCGAAGAACAGGCCGTTGAACAGCGTCTCGACCGCGTCCTCCGTGGGCGGCTCGCCCGGGCGCATCATGCGGTAGATCGCGACGCGCGCCTGGGTCCGATCGGTGGTTTCGTCGGTGCGCAGCGTCTGCGAGATGTACGGACCCTGATCGAGGTCGTTGGTGAACAGCGTCTGGATCTTGGCGGTCTTCGCCTCGCGCAATTTCGCCAGCAGCTCTTCGGTGATCTCGTCGTTGGCGTTGGCGACAATCTCGCCGGTATCGGCGGTCACGACGTTGTGCGCCAGCGTGCGGCCGAGGATGAATTCATCCGGCGCGGCGATGCGCTTGATGCCCGCCGACTCCATGTCGCGGATGTGCTTGACGGTGATGCGCTTGTCCTTGGCGACGATGGTCTTTCCCGCCTTATCGACGATGTCGAAGCGCGCGACTTCGCCGCGCAGGCGCTCCGGGACGATCTCGAACAGCACGCTGTTCGGCTCGATGGTGAACGTGTCGAACGCGAAGAATTCCTTGAGGATCCGCTCCGGCGTGTAACCCAGCGCCTTGAGCAGGATCGTCACCGGCATCTTGCGCCGGCGGTCCACCCGGAAGAACACGATGTCCTTGGGGTCGAACTCGAAGTCGAGCCACGAGCCGCGGTACGGGATGATGCGCGCCGAGAACAGCAGCTTGCCCGAGCTGTGCGTCTTGCCGCGGTCGTGCTCGAAGAACACGCCGGGGGAACGGTGCAGCTGGGAGACGATCACGCGCTCGGTGCCGTTGATGATGAACGAGCCGGTGGTGGTCATGAGCGGGATTTCGCCCATGTAGACCTCCTGCTCCTTCACTTCCTTCGGCACCGGCTTGGGCGCATCCTTGTCCATGATCACCAGGCGCACCTTGGCGCGCAGCGGGCTGGCGTAGGTCAGGCCGCGCTGCTGGCATTCCTTGACGTCGAACGGCGGCTCGCCGAGCTGGAAGCTGACGAATTCCAGCCGCGCGTTGCCCGAGTGGGAGGAGATCGGGAAGATCGACGTGAACGCGGCCTGCAGGCCCTCGTTCCTGCGCGATTCGGGCGCGACGTGCGCCTGCAGGAAGCCGGTATAGGACTCGAGCTGCGTAGCGAGCAGGAACGGAACGTCTTGCACGTTCGCGCGCTTGGCAAAGCTTTTGCGGATGCGTTTACGCTCGGTCAGCGAGTAGGTCATGAAAGCTCCTAAGTCCCTTGCGGCAAAGGGTTTTACCAAAAAAATGCAAAACTCCGGGAGGGGGTCTCAGACCCGCTCCCGGCACTGAAGTTCCACTACTTGATTTCGGCTTTGGCGCCCGCGTCAGTCAGCTTCTTCGCGATCGCGTCGGCGTCGGCCTTGGAGATGCCTTCCTTCACCGGCTTGGGCGCGCCATCCACCAGGTCCTTGGCTTCTTTCAGGCCCAGGCTGGTTACTTCGCGCACCGCCTTGATCACGTTCACCTTGTTGTCGCCGACCGCGGTGAGAACGACGGTGAATTCCGTCTGTTCCTCGGCCTTGGCCGCGCCCGCGCCGCCCGCTGCCGCGGGGCCCGCAACCGCAACCGCGGCTGCCGCGGACACGCCGAACTTTTCTTCCATGTCCTTGATGAGCTGCGAGAGCTCCAGGACAGTCAACTTCGATACCGCTTCCAGAATCTGTGCTCGTTCCATCGTCATCTCCTGATTTCGAAAAGGTTCCTGATATTTGCAGCGAATCGGCTAGGCGGTCTGCTTTGCCTGCGCATCGCGCACCGCGGCGAGCGTCCGGACGAACTTGCCCGGGACCTCGTTCAGCGTGCGCACGAACTTCACAACCGGCGCCTGCATCGTGCCCACCAGCTTTGCCAGCAGTTCTTCGCGGCTGGGCATCGTGGCGAGCGTCTTGACGTCCGAGACGGACATCAGCGCGTTCGCCATCACGCCGCCCTTGATAACGAACTTCTCGTTATCCTTGGCGAAGGCCGCGAGCACCTTGGCGCCGGCCACCGGGTCCTGCGCAATGCCGTACATCAGCGGCCCGGCCATCTGGTCGGACAGCTTCTCGAACGGCGTGCCTTTGACCGCGCGCCGCGCGAGCGTGTTTTTCAGCACACGCAGGTAGAGCCCGGACTTGCGGGCTTTCGCCCGCAGGTCGGTCACCGCGCCGACGTCGAGGCCGCGATATTCCGCGACGATCACCGCCTGCGCCTTGCCGAGCTGCGCCGCGATCTCGCCTACGATCGCCTGCTTCTGCTCTAGATTAAGTCCCAAGGTCACACTCCTTTCTTGCGTTGAACGGTGACCTGGAAATCAGGAACACCGTCTGCGTAGGACACAACTCGATTAAGCCCATGGCACGAGTGCCATCCGTGCAATTCAGGCTCCTACGGTCTTCGACAGCAACATCTAATGCCTGCGCCCGCATCTAACCCGACAACGAGGCCGGGTCGACTTTCACGCCCAGTCCCATCGTGCTCGACACCGACACCTTCTTCAGAAAAATCCCTTTCGTGCTCGCCGGCTTCGACTTGTTCAGCGCCTCCAGCAGCGCCCCCAGGTTGTCCCGGAGCTGCTCGGGCGTGAACGAAGCGCGCCCGATCGTGCATTGCACGATGCCCGTCTTGTCGGCCCGGAACTGCACCTGGCCGCCCTTGGCGTTCTTCACCGCGGCCGCCACGTCCGGCGTCACCGTGCCGACCTTCGGGTTCGGCATCAGGCCGCGCGGCCCGAGGATCTGGCCCAGCTGGCCGACGACCCGCATCGCATCCGGTGCGGCGATGACGACATCGAATTCCATGCTGCCGCCCTTGATGGTCTCGGCGAGGTCTTCCATGCCGACGAGTTCCGCGCCGGCCGCTTTCGCCGCCTGCGCCTTGTCGCCCTGGGCGAACACCGCCACCCGCACTTTCTTCCCCGTGCCGGCCGGCAGCACGACCGAGCCGCGCACCGTCTGGTCCGACTTCTTGGTGTCGATGCCGAGGTTGACCGCGACGTCCACGGATTCGTCGAACTTCGCGGTCGCCGTCTCTTTTACGAGCTTCATCGCATCGAGGGCCGCGTAGGCTTTCGCGCGGTCCACTTTGTTCGAAAACGCCTTCCTGCGCTTGGAAATCGAGGCCATTTACATGCCCTCCACGATGATGCCCATGGAGCGGGCGCTGCCCGCAACGGTGCGCATCGCCGCATCGAGATCGGCGGCGTTCAGGTCGGGCATCTTCACCTTGGCGATTTCCTCGACCTGCTTCCTGGTGATCTTGCCGACCTTGTCGGTATGCGGCCGCGGGCTGCCCGACTCAATCCCGGCGGCTTTCTTGATCAGCACCGTGGTCGGCGGCGTCTTGATGACGAAGCTGAAGCTCTTGTCCGTGTACGCCGTGATCACCACGGGCAGCGGCAGGCCGGGCTCCACTTTCTGCGTCTGCGCGTTGAACGCCTTGCAGAATTCCATGATGTTCAGGCCGCGCTGGCCGAGCGCCGGCCCGATCGGCGGCGCAGGGTTAGCCTTGCCCGCGGGGACCTGCAACTTTATGAAACCGACAACTTTCTTTGCCATTTCACTCTCCTGGTGTGGGTACAAGCGGGCGCAGAGCGCCCTCCCCGGGGTATTACGCTTTCTCTACCTGACCGAACTCAAGCTCCACCGGCGTCGAGCGGCCGAAAATCGTAACTGCCACGCGCAGGCGGCTTTTCTCGTAATTGACGTCTTCCACCGTGCCCTGGAAATCGGTGAACGGGCCGTCCTTCACGCGCACCATTTCGCCGTTCTCGAACAGCACTTTGGGCTTGGGCTTCTCCACGCCTTCGCGCATCTGCTGCATGATGGCGTTGACTTCCTTCTCGGAAATCGGCGTCGGCCGCATTGCCGAACCGCCGACGAAACCGGTGACCTTGTTGGTGTTTTTGACCAGATGCCAGGTGTCATCGTTCATTTCCATCTCGACCAGCACGTAGCCCGGGAAGAACTTGCGCTCGGACATGTGCTTCTGGCCGCCTTTCATCTCGACGACCTCCTCGACCGGCACCAGGATCTTGCCGAACTTGTCCTTCATGCCCGCGCGGTTGATCCGGTCCTCAAGCGCGCGCAGCACCGACTTCTCGAATCCCGAGTAGGCGTGCACCACGTACCAGCGCTTTGCTGCATGTTCGGTCATGTTCTCTTCCATCCCAGGATGAGGTCGTACAGGGCCCACTCCAGAGTCTTGTCGCTGACCCACAGGAACACCGCCATCACCACCACGAACGCGAACACCGCCGCCGTCGTCTGCATCGTTTCCTTGCGCGTCGGCCAGACCACCTTCTTCACTTCGATCATCGCTTCGCGCGCGAAGACCGCGAACTCGCGCCCGGGCCCGCTCATCCAGGCGGTCGCCACCCCTGCGGCAACGCCGGCGACCACCGAGAGAATCCGCAGCAGGATGGAGCTCGCCGCGAGCCAGTAGTAGCCGGCGATGCCAGCAACCACGAACGCAAGCGCAACCACCAGCTTGAGCTTGTCCGCTATCGAATTTTCAGTCGTGTCCGTCATCGTCCGTTCGTGTCTTTGGCAGGGGCAGAGGGAATCGAACCCCCAACCTTCGGTTTTGGAGACCGACGCTCTGCCAGTTGAGCTATGCCCCTATAGCGGGGTAAGGGCCCCCGCGGTCCTTACTCATTCGATGACCTTGGCGACGACGCCGGCGCCGACGGTCTTGCCGCCCTCGCGGATGGCAAAGCGCAAGCCCTGCTCCATCGCGATCGGCGTGATCAGCGTCACCACCATC
>DATBQR010000082.1:0-27206 GCA_036560705.1 Burkholderiales bacterium
CCCAGCGCACTTCCTTCGCGCTGCCTTCTTCACTCGAGTTTTCCCTCACGCGCGCGAGCAGCCCGATGGCGTCGTGCGCGCGGCGCGCGCAGGAACCCAGGCCCTCCGAGCGTTCGGCCTGCTCGCCAAGCGGCTTGTGCAACGCCTCCAGTGCCTGGCCGAGCGCCTGCAACGCGTCGGGAAAACCCGACTCGCGCAGCGCCTGCGTCCAGCCGAGACGCAGGCCTTCCTTGTTGAAGCACAGGCGCAGGTCGCGCGCCGCCTTGTCGAGCTTCGAGGCAATGCGGTCCAGTTCCGGGGCGGCGCCGCCCGCCGCGCGCAGTTCCATGCGGGCATCGCGCGCGAGCTCGATCAGCTGCGCGCTCGATACCGTTTCGCCGAAGAACAGGCGCGCGGTTTCCGGCAGCTGGTGCGCCTCGTCGAAGATCACCGTGTTGCACGAGGGCAGCAGCTCCGAGATGCCCTCGTCGCGCAGAGCGACATCGGCGAAGAACAGATGGTGGTTGACCACCACCACGTCCGCCGACAGCGCGTTCTTGCGCGCGCGCATCACGAAGCAGTCCTTGTATTTCGGGCATTCCTGGCCGAGGCAATTCTCGCGCGTCGAGGTGGCGTGCTGCCACACCGGCGCGTCCTCGGGCACCTCGGCGAGATCGGCGCGGTCCCCGGTCAGCGTGATGGCGGCGAAACGCTCGATGCGGCGCAGCCGGGCGGCGTCCTCGCGGGATTCCAGGCGGCCGTCCGAGAGCGCACGCTCCATGTGGTATAGGCAGACATAGTTGGCGCGGCCCTTGAGCAGCGCCGCGATCGAGCCCGAGGCAAGCGCCTCGCGCACCGCCGGCAGGTCGCGGTCGTAGAGCTGGTTCTGCAGCGTCTTGGTGCCGGTGGAGACGATCACCTTGCCGCCGGCGAGTAGCGCCGGCACCAGGTAGGCGAAAGTCTTGCCAGTGCCGGTGCCCGCCTCCACCGCCAGCGCGCTGCCCGCCTCGATGGCGCCCAGGATCGCCTGCGCCATCTCGACCTGCTGCGCCCGCGGCCGGTAGCCGTCGACCTGCGCGGCGAGCGGGCCATCGGCGGCGAAGACACGTTGCAGTGCGTTAGTAGTTGCTCTCAGAATGGATATACCCTAAATTACTTGAATTATGGTCCGCAATATGCTGTTTTATATTGCTTTTACATCCCTGATTTCCGGGTGCGCTTCCTATGAGCCTACGTATGCGCCCGCGCCGCCGCCTGCCGCCCCTCCCCGAGCCGAACGCTCCGAAGCGCTGTTGCAGGCGCTGCTCGCGCTTGGCGTCGACTACCGCTACGGCGGCAATTCGCCGGTGACGGGCTACGACTGCAGCGGCCTGGTGGCGCACGTCTACCTCGAGGCCTGGAACATCCGCCTGCCCCACAACACGCTGGCGCAGAGCGAGAAAGGAACGCCGGTCAGTCTAGCGGAACTGCAGGCGGGCGATCTCGTCTTCTACGACACGCAGAAGCACCCGTACTCGCATGTCGGCATCTACCTCGGCGACGGCAGGTTCGTGCACGCGCCCAAGTCCGGCGCGCGCGTGCGGGTCGAATCGATCAAGAGCAGTTACTGGTCCGCTCGTTTCAGCGGCGCGCGGCGCATCGAACCGCCGCTCTGACTATTCCTCCTTCAGGAAGAAGTCCACCGCGATATCCATGTTGAAGGCGGCGCCGCGCAACGCGGACGGTACGGCGACCCTGGATTTCGCGGTACGGAGCATTTCCTGTGCTTCCTCGTCGAGCACCGTGCGGCCGGCGCTTTTCCTCACGGTCATCGAAGAAATCCTGCCGTCCTCGCCGATCGCCACGCGCAACTCGACCCTGCCCTCCCAGTTGTTGTCCTGAGCGATGCGCGGATATTTCTTGTAGCGCCGCGCCACGTCCATGAGTTCCAGGCGGAAGCGGGCGATGGTGCCCGGGTCCGGCCCGCTTGCGGCCGCCGCTGCTGCCTGCGGGGCAGGCTGGGCGGCATTTGCCGGCGGCGCCGGACTCTGGGCCGGCACTGCGAACACGGGCTCGGCCGACTGCGTGGCGGGTGCGACACTGACGATCGGGGGCGCCGGCGCGGGCGCCCGCGGCGCGGCTCTGGCGACCGGCGCCTGGCGCACCGGCGCGGGAGCCGGCGTCGGCGGCTCGATTTTCGGCGGTGCGGGCACGGGCGGCTTCAGCGCCTCGAGACGCGCGGTCAGCGTGCGGGCCGGGATCCGCCGTTGCGCCTCCTGCAGGACGGGGAGCAGGAACAGCACCGCCGCGTGAAACACGAGCGAAACCGCCACCGCCAGCGCGAGCAGGCGGAGTTCACGGTCTTCTACTTCTTCGTTCCAAGCGCTCGCCAGACCTTCTCCGGTGTGATCGGCATCTCGACGTGCTGCACCCCGCGCTCGGCAAGCGCGTCCAGCACCGCGTGCACCACCGCCGGCGTGGCGCCGATGGTGCCCAGCTCGCCCACGCCCTTGACGCCGAGCAGGTTGGTCTTGCAGGGCGCGCCCTCCTCGAAGGCAGATTTCATTTCCGGCAGCTGGTCGGCGCGCGGCGCGCCGTAGTCCATCAGCGAACCGGTCTGCAGCTGGCCGCCCTCGGCGTCGTAGACCACGCCCTCATAGAGCGCCTGGCCGATACCCTGCGCCATGCCGCCGTGCACCTGCCCCTCGACGATCATGTGGTTGATGATGCGCCCGATGTCGTCCACGCTGGCGATCGCAGCGACTTCGGTGACGCCGGTCTCCGGATCGATCTCCACTTCGCAGACCTGCGCGCCGTTCGGCCAGGAAGGCGCCGACGGCGTCTCGGTGGCCGAGACGCGGATGCGCTTTTCGGGCTGGCGCGCCGCCAGCGCAGACAATTCGATCGCGCGGTCGGTGCCGGCGATGGAAAAACGGCCGTCGCGATACTCGATGTCGGGCGCCGCGGCTTCCAGCGCTTCCGCGGCGAGCTCCCTGCCTCGCGCAATAACCACGCGGCCCGCCGCCACCACCGCGGAACCGCCGACGAAAGCGGAACGCGAACCCACGCTGCCGACGCCGGTGGCGAGATCCGTGTCGCCCTGGATTATTTTTATTTTGTCGAGGGAGACACCCAGAATCTCGACGATGAGCTGCGTGTAGCTCGTCTGCAGGCCCTGCCCCATGGCCATGGTGCCGGAGAACACCGTCACCGTGCCGTCGGCGGCGACCTCGATGTCCACGGTTTCGGTCGGGATCGCGCCGGTCCACTCGAGATACACCGCCAGGCCGCGGCCGCGCAATTTGCCGTTTTTCCCGCTCAGTTTCTTCCTCGCACCGAAATTTTCCCAGTCGGACAGCTTCAGCACTTTCTCCAGGACCCGGGCGAACACGCCGGAGTCGTAGGTGTCGCCCATGTACGTGCGGTAGGGCAGCGATTCCGGCGCGATGAAATTGCGCCGGCGGATTTCCGCGGGGTCGAGCTTCATCTCCTGGGCAGCCTGGCCGATCAGCCGCTCCATCAGGAAGTTCGCCTCGGGCCGCCCGGCTCCCCTGTAGGCGCCGGTGGCCATGGTGTTGGTCAGCGCGCCGCGCGCCCGGTAGTCCACCGCGGGCACGTCGTAGACGGTCGTCAGCACCTTCGGCCCGATGAACAGCGGAATGATCGCCGTCGAGCCCACCGGCGTGGCGCCGAAATTCGCGACGACGCGCGCGCGCAGGCCGAGAATGCGGCCGTCCTCGTCCAGCGCCAGCTCGGCCTCGTCGTGCTGGTCGCGGCCCATGTGCGCGGCGAGGAATTCCTCGCTGCGGTCGGCGCGCCACTTTGCCGGCCGCCCGAGCTTTCGCGCGATGTAGCAGAGCACCGCGTCCTCGTTGGCGAGGCCGGTCTTCATGCCGAAGCCGCCGCCGATGTCGCCCACCACCACGCGAAATTCGTCGGGCTTCGCCTTGAACACCGCGGCGAGCGACTCGCGCGCGCCGGTCGGCGTCTGGTTCTGCGTGTACAGCGTCCAGCGCGCGTTCTCGTAGGCGGCGATCGAGCAGCGCGGTTCCAGCGCCATCGCGTTCAGGCGCTGGTTGTGCAGGGAAATCTTCGTGATGTGCGCGGCGCGCGCGAACGCCTCGTCGGTCTTCTTCGCATCGCCGTGCTGCGATTCGGCCGACACGTTGCCGGTCGCCGCGGGCCAGAGCAGCGGCGCAGCAGCCTCCAGCGCGCGCTTGGCATCGGTGACGCAAGGCAGGTCTTCATACTCGACCGCGACGAGCTCGGCCGCATCCAGCGCCTGCTCGCGCGTCTCGGCGGCCACCGCCGCCACCTGCTGGCCGACGTAGTAGGCCTTGTCCTCCGCCAGCGGCGTGCGTGGCGGCGCCGCCATCGGCGCGCCGTCGGCGCGCTTGAACAGCGGCGGAAACGGAATATGGCCGACGCCGTCGGCGCGCAGCTCCGCCATCGACCACGCGCCCGCGACGCCCGGCGCGGCGCGCGCGGCGGACAGGTCCGTCGATAGAATTTTTGCATGCGCGTGCGGCGAGCGCACGAAGGCCACCCAGACCTGGCGCGGCAGGCTGCGGTCGTCGCTGAACAGGCCCTTGCCGGCAAGCAGCCGGTCGTCCTCCAGGCGCTTTTGCGAGCGCGAGGAGCCGAAGCGCGCGGACGCGGGATCGAACTGGGTTGCGGGTGCGTTCATGTCGCTTCTCTTGACCTGGCTGTCATGAGTTCGCGTTTTACCTTGCCGATGACATCGTCCCAATCCCCGAACCTTGGCTGCCTGAATAGCCGTGCGGTCGGGTACCACGGACTGTCTTCCCGGTCCAGCAACCAGCGCCAGTCCGGGGCGAACGGCAACAAGATCCACACGGGCTTTCCCAGCGCTCCCGCCAGATGCGCGATCGAGGTATCCACCGATATGACCAGATCCACCAGCGATACGAGGGCGGCGGTGTCGGAAAAATCTTCGAGTTCCGCGCCAAAGTGAAGAATCCGCTTGTTTGATTCCAGCACGCTCGCGTCTTCAGGCCGCACTTCCTTCTGCAGGCTGATCAGCCTCACCCCGTCATTGTCCGCCGCCATCAGCGCGCTCAGCGCAAGGGAACGGTTGCGGTCGTTGCGATGCTCGGGGCGGCCCGACCAGGCAATGCCGACGTTCAGGGCATTGCCCCGTCCGAGTTTGCGCCTCCAGCTGTCGAGCTTTGCGTCTGAAGCGCGCAGGTAAGGAATCGCCGCAGGAATGGTTTCCAGCCGCGTATTGAGCGCAAGCGGCAGGCTCAATAGCGGGCAATGGAAATCGAACTCGGGCAGCGGCTCGCCGTTGCCGATCACTTGCTGCGCTCCGGGGAAGCCGGAGAGCAGGGGTTTGACTGCTCCCCACACTTCGAGGATGACCCTCGCGCCTTTATCGGCAACGGCCTGCGTGTACCGGGCAAACTGGATGGCGTCGCCGAGACCTTGCTCGGCATAGAGGAGAATTGTCTTGCCTGCAATGTCCTCCTTGCCGAGCCAGAGAGGCCGGGAGAAATCGCGCTTGACGGAGAGGGCTTCGTCGCATCGCCATCTCCATTCGTATTTCTGCCAGCCGCGTTCAAAATCGCCCAGGAGCAGCCGGCACATGCTCTCATTCCAGTGCGCGCCGGCGAAATCGGGTTTTATGGATTGCGCCTTGCCGTAACTGGCGAGCGCCTCGTGGTAGCGTCCGAGCACCCGCAGGGCGTTGCCACGGCCATTCCATGGCTCGGCATAGTCGGGCCTGATCGCCGCGGCCTTGTCGTAGCTGGCGACTGCCTCTTCATAGCGGCCGACCTCCCTGAGCGCATTGCCGCGGCTATTTAGCAGGTCCGCGTTGTCGGGCGCGATCGCCAGCGCCTTGTCGTAGCTGGCGAGCCCCTCCTCCCAGCGCACCATCCCCCCAAGAAGCGTGCCGCGGCAGATCCACGCCTCGGCAAAGCCCGGGTTGATGGCGAGGGCCCGATCGTAGCAGGCAAGCGCCTCGTCGTAGCGCTTGAACTCGGACAGGACGGTGCCCCGATTGCAAAGTACATCGGCGGGGGCTGGATTCACCGTCAGCGCCTTGTCGTAACAGGCAAGGGCTTCCTCGAAGCGCCCAAGCGCCTGCAGGACGGCGCCGCGATTGCCCAGCGCCGCGGCAGAGTCCGGCTTGATCGCAAGCGATTTGTCGTAATTGGCAAGCGCCTCCGTCAGCCGTCCACTGACGCGGTAGGCGTCGCCGAGACCGCCGAGAAAGGAGGGGTTCGAGGGGGAATTGCGAACAGCCATATCGAGCAGCCGAATCGCCATCTCATGATTTCCGCTCTGAAGAGCAACCGATCCCAGCAGATGCAGGGCTTCCGGATGATTCGGATCGGTCTGCAGAACTTCCCCGTAGAAACGAGCGGCCTCCGGCAGGCGCCCCGCCTGATGATGCTCCCGGCCGCTCTGCATCGCCCGCAGCATGGAATCGCGGACGGACCCGTCCCGAACGGCGAGAAGCAACTTTTTAACGGCCGAAAACACTTTGGATCGACTCACCAAAGGCGGCGCAATGCTTCCCAGGGAGCGCGCAGCCCTCTCCGAACTTTGAGCCGCAAGGCGTGCTGGAAGTGTTTACGCGCCGCGATGATGTCGCCCATCTCTCGCAAGGCCGAAGCAGCACCCTGCCAAGCCAACTCATCGCGCGGATCCTGGCGCATCGCCTGCTGGTAGCAGGCCAGCGAATCGCCGTATCTGCGCTTCGCCAAAAATGCGAGCCCGAGATCGCGCTGGATGCCGGGAAGGCTGCCCCCATGCTTGATCGCCTTTCGGTAGCAGGCGATTGCACGATCCAGATTGCCCTGTTCGTGAAGCGAGACTCCAAGCAGGTGCTGGACACGGGCTGAAGCCGGATCCGCCTGCGCCGCCTTCGAGAGGAGTTTTTCGGCCGCTGCGAAGTTGCGGACGCGAATTTCCCGTTCGCCTTCGTCGGCGAGCGCGGACCCTTCGGTTTTCACAGGGCTTTCCTTCACGAGTCAACTAGCAGCAGTTCGTACTTTACCCTGCCAATAACGCTTTCCCAATCTCCGGGCGCCGGCTGTCTGAACAGTCGCACGGTCGGATACCAAGCGCTGTCTTCGCGGTCCGTCAGCCAGCGCCAATCCGGCGCAGACGGGAGCAGTATCCACACGGGTTTCCCCAGCGCCCCCGCCAGATGGGCGACCGAGGTATCCACCGATATGACGAGATCCATCAGCGACACGAGGGCGGCAGTGTCCGAAAAATCCTCGAGCTCCGGGCCGAAGTGACGAATCCCCCCATTCGCTTCCAGCACCTTCGCGTCTGCGGGATGCACCTCCTTCTGCAGGCTGACCAGCCTGATATCGGGATTTTCCAGCGCGGCAAACTTGCTCAAGGCCATGGAGCGGTTGCGGTCGTTGGGGTGCTCGGGACGGCCGGACCAGGCAATTCCGACGTTCAGGACATTGCCACGGCCAAGTCTTTCCTCCCAGCGCCTTACTTTGGCGGCCGACGCATGCAAGTAGGGGATCGTCGCAGGGATGGTTTCCGGGCGCGTGCCGAAAGCAAGCGGCAGGCTCAACAGCGGGCAATGAAAATCGAAATCAGGTAACGGCTCGCCGCGACTGACGACCTGATGCACGCCGGCGACCCCCGACAGGAGAGCTTTAAGCGATGGCTGAATCTCCAGAATCGCCTTCGCCCCTTCCCGGGCTACGGCTTGCACGTAACGGGCGAACTGGATGGCGTCACCTAGACCCTGCTCGGCGTGAAGCAAGATGGTCTTACCCGCAATGCTTTCCTTGCCAAGCCAGAGGGGTTGCGAAAAATCGCGCCTCCCGGACAAAAGAAATTCGCTCTGCCATCGCCACTCATATTCCGGCAAGCCACGCACGAAATCGCCTGTCAACAATCGGCACGTACCGATATTAAGGTGGGCCACAGCGTAGTTCGGATTGATCGTCACCGCTTTCTCGTAACTGGCAAGCGCCTCGGGATAGCGCTTAAGATCTTGTAGAACGTTGCCGCGGTTGTTGAGTGTTTCGATAAAACCGGGCCTGATCGCAAGCGCCTTGTCGTAGCATGCGAGCGCCTCATCCAGTTGCCGCAACTCGCGGTATGCCGAGCCGAGATTGTGAAGAAAATCCGGATTCGATGGGCGATGCCGGACGGCTTTGCCGATCAGCTCGACAGCGAGCTCGTTCATTCTGGCTTGATGAGCGATAACGCCGAGCATGTGCAACGCATCCGGGTGATCCGGATCCACTTGCATGACCTGCCGGCAGATGGTTTCGGCTTCGAGGAGGCGCCCCGCCCGGTGGTGGTCGAGAGCGATACCCATCGTCGCCTGGATCGTCTCCGCGGCGATATCGTCGATTCCTTGCTTTCCCTTACCGGCCCCGTTGCCTCGTGTCCCGGACTTGTCGGATGACGTGGCGATAATTTCGCGAAGAATTTTTCTCAGAATCGGGAACATTTATGGCTCAGCCATCCTCCGCATGTCGGAGAATGAGCCGCTTCGCATTGGACTGGTTGGCGGAGAGGGAGGGATTCGAACCCCCGGTACCGCAAGCGGTACAACAGATTTCGAGTCTGCCGCATTCGACCACTCTGCCACCTCTCCGCGGCCCCGCGTCGCATTCGAAGCGGGGGCGAATTTTATCAGGCCCGGGCGATCTTTTCGGCTCCGTTCATGTAGGGGCGCAGCGCGGGCGGCACCGTCACCGAGCCGTCGGCGTTCTGGCCGTTCTCCAGGATGGCGATCAGCGTGCGGCCGACCGCGAGTCCCGAGCCGTTCAGAGTATGCAGCGGCTCGGGCTTGCCCTTCTCGTTACGGAAGCGCGCCTGCATGCGCCGCGCCTGGAAAGCCTCGAAGTTGGAGCAGGAGGAAATTTCGCGGTAGGCGTTCTGGCCCGGCAGCCACACTTCCAGGTCGTAGGTCTTGGCCGAGGAGAAGCCCATGTCCCCGGTGCACAGCGCCATGACCCGGTACGGCAACTCGAGCTTCCTCAGGATCGCCTCGGCGTGCGCGGTGAGTTCCTCGTGGCGCTGCCAGGATTGCGAAGGCTGGACGATCTGCACGATCTCCACCTTGTCGAACTGGTGGTTGCGGATCATGCCGCGCGTGTCCTTGCCCGCCGAACCGGCCTCCGAGCGGAAACAGGGCGAGTGGCAGACGTATTTGAGCGGCAGCTTCTCCAGCGGCACGATCTCGTCGCGCACGAAATTGGTCACCGGCACCTCGGCGGTCGGGATCAGGTAGAGGTCGCGGCCTTCCAGCTTGAACAGGTCGCCCGAGAACTTGGCCAGGCTGGTCACGCCGTCGGCGCAGGCGCCGCTCACCATGTAGGGCGTGTAGACCTCGGTATAGCCATGTTCTGCGACGTGCACGTCCAGCATGAACTGGGCGAGCGCGCGGTGCAGCCGGGCGACGCCGCCTTTCATCACCACGAAACGCGCGCCTGCCAACTTAGCCGCGACGTCGAAATCCATGCCGTCCAGTCCCGCGCCGATGTCGACGTGGTCCTTCGGCGCGAAGGCGAACGTCTTCGGCTCGCCCCAGCGGCGAACTTCGACGTTCTGCTCCGGGGACGCGCCTACCGGGACGCTCTCGTGCGGCAGGTTCGGGATCAGCGAGACGAACTCGCGCAGCTTCGCCTGCGTCTCCTTGTTTTCGGTCTCGAGGCCCTCGAGTTCCTTGCCGACCTGGGAGCCCTGGGTCACCAGGAGATACGCGCCCGTCTCGTCCTTCTTGGACTTGGCCTGCCCGACCTGCCTGGCGAGCGCGTTGCGCTGCGCCTGGAGCTGTTCCGTCCTGGTCTGAATTTCTTTCCTGCGGTTTTCAAGAGCGGAAAATGAAGAAACGTCCAGCGTGAAGCCGCGGGTCGCCAGCCGCTTCGCGACCGTGTCGATGTCGTTCCTGAGCAGTTGAATGTCGATCATTTTCTTTTCTTGCCTGCCTCCGCGTTGCGGCGGCGCAACTCGCTTAGTTTTTCCATGATCTTGCCTTCCAGGCCGCGCCCGGTGGGCCGGTACCAGCTTATCTCCGGCATGCCTTCCGGGAAGTAGTCCTCGCCCGCAGCGAAAGCGTCCGCCTCGTCGTGCGCGTAGCGGTAGTCCTTGCCGTAGCCCAGGTCCTTCATCAGCCGCGTCGGCGCGTTGCGGATGTGCAGCGGCACCGGCCGCGTGCCGTCCTTCGAGACGAACGCGCGGGCGGCATTATAGGCGTTGTAGACCGCGTTCGACTTCGCCGCGACCGCCATGTAGAGCACCGCCTCGGCCAGCGCGAGTTCGCCCTCGGGCGAACCCAGCCGCTCGTAGGTCTCGGTGGCGTCGAGCGCGAGACGCAGTGCGCGAGGATCCGCCAGGCCGACGTCCTCCACCGCCATGCGCACCACGCGGCGCGCGAGATAGAGCGGATCGGCGCCGCCGTCCAGCATGCGCACCAGCCAGTAGAGCGAGGCGTCCGGGTCCGAGCCACGCACCGACTTGTGCAGCGCCGAGATCTGGTCGTAGAACTGCTCGCCGCCCTTGTCGAAGCGGCGCAGGTTCTTCGCCAGCGTTTCTTCGACGAACGCGCCGTCAATGATCTTGTTTTTTTCTCCCGATGCATTTTCCAGTATTTCGACGGCGTTCAACAACCGCCGCGCATCGCCGTCGGCGAAACCGGCCAGGCGGGTTTTTGCACTTTCATCGAAAGAGACTCCCGTCCTGTCGAGCAAGGAAGACAAGTCCGATTCGGCAAGGCTTTCCAATACATAAACGGTCGCCCGCGACAGCAGGGCGGAATTCACTTCGAACGAAGGGTTCTCGGTGGTCGCGCCGACGAAGGTGAACAGGCCGCCTTCGACGAACGGCAGGAAGGCATCCTGCTGCGCCTTGTTGAAGCGGTGCACTTCGTCGACGAAGAGGATGGTGCGGCGCCCGCCCGCTTCCAAAGACCGCTCCGCCGTCAGCACTGCATCGCGTATGTCCTTGACGCCGGAGAGCACTGCCGAGAGCGCGATGAACTCCGCCTCGAAGGCCTGCGCCATCAGGCGCGCGAGCGTGGTCTTGCCCGAGCCCGGCGGGCCCCACAGGATCATCGAGTGCGGCTTGCCGGATTCGAAGGCGACGCGCAGTGGCTTGCCCGGTCCGAGCAGGTGCTTCTGCCCTACGACATCATCCAGGGAGCGCGGGCGAAGCCGCTCGGCGAGTGGCGCAGCCGGAGAAATTTTCCCGAAGAGATCAGTCCCCAAGGACGTCGGCACCCTTGGGCGGCGTAAAGCGGAAGGTGCCGGCGTCGATCTGCGGGTTGCGCACCAGGTTCGAGAAGCGCAGCACGGTGGTCTGGCCGAAGTGGTCCACCAGTTCCATCGCCTGGATGCCCGCGGTGCCCATGCCGAGGCGGATGCGCTCGAAGCCGGATTCCTTTTCCTTGGGCTTCGCCTCCAGCCACTCCAGGCCGTCCTTGTCGCCCGCCTCGGTGAGGTCGAACGCCTTGTCGATGTCGGAGGCGCCCGCCAGCAGCGCGGCGGGCGTCGCCCCGAGCACGCGCGAAACGCGCCGCACCGTCACCTGGTTGAGGTCCGTGTCGTGGATCCAGACTTTCTCGCCGTCGCCGACGATGACCTGGGGCGGCTTCACGTAGGTCCAGCGGAAGCGGCCCGGCCGCAGGAAGGCGAAGTCGCCCCGCGATTCCTGCACCAGCTTGCCGTTCTTGTCGAACACCTTCTGCTCGAAATCGGCGCGCGCCGACTGCGTGGTGCGCAGGAAGCTCTGGAAGCGCTCCAGGCTCGTCGCGTTCGAGTTTTGGACGAATGGAAATAAAAACAAGACAAAAAGAAACTTCTTCATTGCGCTACTCCATCTTCGCCGGCACCAGCACCTCGCGGTTGCCGTTGCTCTGCATGGACGAGACCAGCCCCGCGCGCTCCATGTCCTCGATCAGGCGTGCGGCGCGGTTGTAGCCGATGCGCAGGTGCCGCTGCACCAGCGAGATCGACGGGCGGCGCGTGCGCACGACGATTTCGACCGCCTGGTCGTATAGAGGGTCCTTCTCGCCGGAAGGTTCGCCGTTGGCCCCAGGCAGGCCGTCTTCCGCCGGCGCCGGCTCGAGCACGTCCTCAATGTACTCAGGCCTCGCGAGTGCCTTTAGATGTTCAACTACTTTATGCACTTCCTGGTCGGCGACGAAGGCGCCGTGGATGCGCTGCGGCAGGCCGGTGCCGGCCGGCAGGTAGAGCATGTCGCCCGAGCCGAGCAGCGCGTCCGCCCCGGACTGGTCGAGGATGGTGCGCGAGTCGATCTTCGAGGCCACCTGGAAGGCGATGCGCGTCGGGATGTTCGCCTTGATGAGTCCCGTGATCACATCCACCGATGGCCGCTGCGTGGCCAGGATCAGGTGAATGCCCGCGGCGCGCGCCTTCTGCGCGAGGCGCGCGATCAGCTCTTCCACCTTCTTGCCGGCGACCATCATCAGGTCGGCCAGCTCGTCGATCACCACCACGATCAGCGGCAGCGTCTGCAGCGGCTGCGGGTTGCCCGACTCGAGGGTGGCCGGGTCTTCGAGCGGGCGGCCGTGCTTCTCGGCGTCGGCGACCTTGTGGTTGTAGCCCGACAGGTTGCGCACGCCGACCCAGCTCATCAGCTTGTAGCGCCGGTCCATCTCGGCGACGCACCAGCTGAGCGCGTTGGCCGCCTGCTTCATGTCGGTGACCACCGGCGCGAGCAGGTGCGGGATGTCCTGGTATACCGAGAGCTCGAGCATCTTCGGGTCGATCAGGATGAAGCGCACGCTCTTCGGCTCGGCCTTGTAGAGCAGCGACAGGATCATCGCGTTGATCGCCACCGACTTGCCCGAGCCGGTGGTGCCGGCCACCAGCAGGTGCGGCATGCGCGCGAGGTCCGCCACCACCGGGTTGCCGGCGATGTCCTTGCCGAGCGCCAGCGCGAGCGGCGAATGCAGGCTGTGATAGGTCTCGGAGCCGAGGATCTCGGTGAGGCGCACCATCTGCCGGTGCGGATTGGGGATCTCCAGGCCCATGCAGGATTTGCCGGGGATGGTCTCCACCACGCGGATCGCCACCACCGACAGCGCGCGCGCGAGGTCCTTGATCAGGTTGACGATCTGGCTGCCCTTGACGCCGACCGCGGGCTCGATTTCGTAGCGCGTGATCACCGGGCCCGGGTAGGCGGCCAGCACCTTCACGGCGACGCCGAAATCGGAGAGCTTCTTCTCGATCAGGCGCGAGGTGAATTCCAGCGTCTCGGCGCTGACCGATTCCTGCTCCTTTTCCGGCTCGTCCAGGAGCTTCAACGGCGGCAGCGGCGTGTCGGGCAGGTGCTCGAAGAGCGGCGCCTGTTTTTCCTTCTGCACCCGCTCCGAGCGCTTGATTTCGACCGGCGGCCGCGCGATCACCACCGGCGGGTGATCCTCTTCCCTCTTGCGCTCGGCCTGCACCACGGTCTCGCGCTCCACGCGCGCCTGCACGCCGATCTTTTCGTCGCGGCGGCGCTCCCAGGCGGTCAGCGCGAGTCCGTACGCCGATTCGAGCAGGAAGCCGGTGACTTCGGCGATGCGCAGCCAGGAGATGCCGCTGAACAGGCTCCAGCCGACGGCGACCGCGGCCAGCGTGAGCAGCGTCGCGCCGGTGAAGCCGAGCAGGCCCGAGGACAGCTGCGCCAGCACCGTGCCGATGATGCCGCCCGCCTCCTGCGGCAGGTTCCTGCCGAAGCCGTGCAAGCGCAGGGATTCCAGCGCCGCGCTGGCGACCAGCAGCAGGCCGAATCCCAGGATGGAAACCCACAGCGGCCGCGGCTCGGCCGGCGCGGCGGCTTCCAGGCGCCGGTAGCCGCGCGCCACGGCATACAGGCACAGGCCCGCCCACCAGAACGCCGACCAGCCGAACAGGGACAGCAGCACGTCCGACAGCCACGCGCCGACCCTGCCGCCCGCGTTCTGCACCACCGCGGCCGTGGCGCTGCGCGACCAGCCCGGATCGCTTGCCTGATGCGTCAGCAGGATGAGCAGCAGGTAGCCGGCGGCGGCGACCAGCGCCAGCCATTTCGCTTCCCTCAGGAGCCCGGCGAGCTTCGCCGGAAGCGGTGCGCTGCCCTGGGATTTCTGCGCCGCAGCCATGGCTACGCCTATGGCCGGAGGCTCAATCCCGCAGCAGGATAGTGTCGCGCAACACGATGCTGGAACCCCGCATCTCGATGTAGCCGCCCATCTGCAGGTCCTTCATCACCCGGCTCACCATCTCGCGCGAAGCGCCGATCATCTTGGCGATGTCCTGCTTGGGCAGGCGCTTGGTGACCACTTTCTGGCCGTTCACGTCCTCGGACATGTCGAGCAGCAGGCGCGCCACGCGGCCGTAGACGTCGAGCAGCGCGAGGCTGCCGATCTTGCGGTCGGCCTCGCGCAGGCGCCGCACCAGGCCGCGCATCACCGCCATCGACATCTCGAAATTCTCGGCGAGGATCCTCTTGAAATCGCGCTTGGCGACCGACAGCAGCTCGCAGGGCTCGATCGTCACCACGCTGGCCGAGCGCGGGCTGTCGTCGATCAGGCCCATCTCGCCGAAGAACTCGCCCGGGCCGATCAGGCTGAGGATGACTTCCTTGCCGTCGGCGTCGCCCATCATCACCTTGAGGCGGCCGGAGATGACGATGTAGAGGGAATCGATCTGGTCGCCCGCCGCCATGATCACCGAGGCGCGCGGCGCGCTGCGCCGGGTGACGACGGTCACCAGCATGCGCAGCTGGTCGTCGGGAAAGCTCGCGAACAGCGGCACGGACTTCAGCACCGTCGTAGAAACCGTGGTCGCCATCGCCGGCATCGGGTTTTCCCGCTTGTTATGAGCGTAAAAGACCCCACTATGTTAGCAGAATCACTCCCTTATACTTTCACCCATGGACACCCCGAAGCTTCCCGCACGGCGCCATTCCCGCCTGCTCATCCTCGGCTCCGGCCCGGCCGGATATTCCGCCGCCGTCTACGCCGCGCGCGCCAACCTGAAACCGGTCCTCGTGACCGGCATCGCGCAGGGCGGCCAGCTGATGACCACCACCGACGTCGACAACTGGCCGGCCGATGCCGACGGGGTGCAGGGCCCCGAACTGATGACGCGCTTCCAGAAGCACGCCGAGCGCTTCGAGACCGAGATCGTCTTCGACCACATCCATACCGTGAGGCTCGGGCAGAAGCCTTTCGTCCTCGAGGGCGATTCGGCGGCCTATACCTGCGACGCGCTGGTCGTCGCCACCGGCGCCTCGGCGAAATATCTCGGCCTGCCGAGCGAGCAGAAGTACATGGGCCAGGGCGTGTCCGCCTGCGCCACCTGCGACGGTTTTTTCTACAAGGGCCAGGAAGTGGCCGTCATCGGCGGCGGCAACACCGCGGTGGAGGAAGCGCTCTACCTCGCCCACATCTGCACCAAGGTGACGCTGGTCCACCGGCGCGACAAGTTCCGCGCCGAGAAGATCATGGTCGACAAGCTGATGAAGCGCGTCGCCGAGGGGAAGATCGTCCTCGAGCTCGATTCGGCGCTCGACGAGGTGCTCGGCGACAAGAGCGGGGTCACCGGAATCCGGATCTCGAATTTAAAAACGAAGAAAAATAAAGACCTCGCGCTGAAAGGCCTGTTCGTCGCCATCGGCCACACGCCGAACACGCAGATCTTCGCCGGCCACCTCGACATGGAGAACGGCTACATTGTCACGCGCGGCGGGCGGCAGGGCGGCGCCACCGCGACCAGCGTGCCGGGCGTATTCGCCGCGGGCGACGTGCAGGACCACGTCTACCGCCAGGCGGTGACCAGCGCCGGCAGCGGCTGCATGGCGGCGCTCGATGCGGAGAAATTCCTCGATGGACTCGGATGACGAATTCAGGCGCGCGGTCGCGGGTGTAAAGCCGCTCAAGCGCGCCAGGCGCGTCGCGCTCAAGGCACCCGCACCGGCCCCGGTACCGCATCAACGCAAGCGTGATGAGGCCGCGGCACTTGCCGAAAGTATCAGCGGTCCGTTATCGGCCGACGATGCGCTCGATACCGGGGAGGAACTCAGCTATTTACGCGACGGAATGGCGCGCGCGACGCTGCGCAAGCTGCGGCGCGGCCACTGGGCGATCCAGGACGGCGTCGACCTGCACGGCCTGACGCGCGACCAGGCGGGCGCGGCCGTCGCCGAATTCCTGCAGCAATGCCTCGCGCGCGGCCTGCGCTGCGTGCGCATCGTGCACGGCAAGGGACTTGGGATACTGCGTGCGAAACTCGGGAAATGGCTGCCGCAGCGCGAAGAAGTGCTGGCCTACTGCCAGGCGTCCGCGAACCAGGGCGGCGGCGGGGTCCTGCTGGTGTTACTTAAAACTAAACGCTAAACGGCGGCTTCCCAGCCGTCAAACGGCTGCCTCATTGGTCTCGCCGGTGCGGATGCGCACCACGTGCGACACCGAGGTGACGAAGATCTTGCCGTCGCCGATCTTGCCGGTGCGCGCCGATTTGACGATCGCCTCGATCGCCGGCTCGAGCTGGCCGTCGGTGACCACCACCTCGATCTTCACCTTGGGCAGGAAATCGACCACGTATTCGGCGCCCCGGTACAGCTCGGTGTGGCCCTTCTGGCGGCCGAAGCCCTTCACCTCGGTGACGGTCAGGCCGGTGACGCCGACTTCCGACAGCGCTTCGCGCACTTCGTCCAGCTTGAACGGTTTTACGATGGCTTCGATTTTTTTCATGCTGGGGCTCCTCCGCCGGGTCGGGCTGCAGCCTGTAATTCTATAATGCCCCGATGGCTTCTGAGCGCCTTCGAGTGGTGGAATCCCTCGCCGGCGTGCCCGCCGCGGACTGGAACGCCATCGCCAAAGACGATCCTGCGGCGGCCGGGGATCCCTTCACCAGCCACGAGTTCCTGTCGGCCCTGATCGACACCGGTTGCGCCGGCAGCCGCGCAGGATGGCGCCCCCAGATCGTGTTGCTGGAAAAAGCCGGCAAGCTGGCCGGCGCGATGCCGCTGTTCCTCAAGTCGCACTCCTACGGCGAGTACGTCTTCGACTGGGCCTGGGCGGACGCCTACCAGCGCCACGGACTGGAGTACTACCCAAAGCTGCTGTGCGCCGTCCCCTTCACCCCGGTGACAGGACCGCGGCTTCTCGCGGCGCAGGACGCCGATCGCCGGAAGCTCGCGGCGGCGGCCCTTGAGATGGCGCGCGAAGTCTCTTCTTTGCACGTCCTTTTCCCGCCGGCGGCGGAGGCCGGCCTGATGCAGGGCGCGGGGATGCTGCTGCGGCGTACGGTGCAATTCCACTGGCAAAACGACAACTACGCCGACTTCGGTGATTTCCTCTCGCGCATGACGCGCCACCGGCGCAAGAACATCCGCCAGGAGCGCCGCCGCGTGCACGAGGCGGGGGTCACGTTCCGCTGGCTGCGCGGCGCCGAGATCGAGCAACGGCATTGGGAATTCTTCGAGCGCTGCTACCGGCGCACCTACGCCGCGCATCGCTCAAGCCCCTACCTGAACCTGGAGTTTTTCCTGCGGCTGGGCGCGACGCTGCCGCGGCACACGCTGCTGATCCTCGCCGAGCACGCGGGAAAACCGGTGGCGGCGACGCTGAATATCGTCACCGAAAACAGGATCTTCGGCAGGTACTGGGGCTCCGTGGGGCATATCCCCCTGCTCCACTTCGAGTGCTGCTACTACCAGGCCATCGAGTTCGCCATCGCCCACCGGCTGCAGGTCTTCGAGGGCGGCGCGCAGGGCGAGCACAAGCTGTTCCGCGGCCTGCTGCCGGTCGAGACCCACTCCGCGCACTGGCTGGCCCACCCGCAATTCGCGCGGGCCATCGAGGACTACCTGGAGCGCGAGAGCGCCGGCATCACCCGGTATGTGGACGAACTAAACGAGCATTCACCATTCAAGGACGCTGCATCTTCTTGAAACGGGCAACACCCTCGAGAATTTCCTTTTTTGCGGCGGCAGCGCCCACCCAGCCCCGCACCTTCACCCACTTGCCGCGCTCGAGGTCCTTGTAGTGCTGGAAGAAATGGGTGATCGCCGCGAGGCGCGTCTCCGGCACGTCGCGCGGCGAGCGGATACCGCGATACTGGCTGGTCAGCCTGTCGATCGGCACCGCCAGCACCTTGGTATCCTCGCCGGCCTCGTCCTCCATGCGCAGCATGCCGACCGGGCGGCAGCGCAGCACCACGCCGGTGATGAGCGGGAACGGCGAGATCACCAGCACGTCCACCGGGTCGCCGTCGCCCGACAGCGTGCGCGGCACGTAGCCGTAGTTGCAGGGATAGTGCATCGCGGTGGACATGAAACGGTCGACGAACACGGCGCCGGTTTTCTTGTCCACCTCGTACTTCACCGGGTCGGCGTTCATCGGGATTTCGATGATGACGTTGAAGTCGTTGGGCAGCGCGCGGCCCGCGGTGACTCGATCCAGGCTCATATAATCATTCTTTCCGGGAGGAGATCGGCATGAGGCTCAAGGGCAAGGTCGCCATCATAACGGGCGCGGGCAGCGGCTTCGGCGCGGGCATCGCCAGGCGCTTCGCCGAGGAAGGCGCGGGCGTGGTGGTCGCCGACATCAGCGACGCGGCCGGGCAGCAGGTCGCCGGACAGATCTCGACCGCCGGCGGCAAGGCCGTCTTCGTGCATGCGGACGTCGCGCGCAGCCGGGATTGGGCGAACCTGGTCGGCGCGGCCCAGTCGGCGTTCGGAAAATTCGACATCGTGGTGAACAACGCCGGCTGGACCCACCGCCGCAAGCCCTACGTCGAAGTGAGCGAGGCGGACTTCGACAAGGTCTACGCCGTCAACGTGAAGAGCATCTACCTCTCGGCGATCCACGCCGTGCCGGTGTTCCGCAAGCAGGGCGGCGGCTGCTTCGTCAACATCGCCTCCACCGCGGGGCTGCGCCCGCGCCCCGGCCTCACGGTCTACAACAGTTCCAAGGGCGCGGTGATCCTGATGAGCAAGTCCATGGCCGCGGAGTTCGGCCCGGACAAGGTGCGCGTCAACTGCGTCAACCCGGTGTTCAGCCCGGATACCGGGCTGTCCGCGGAATTCGCCGGCGGCGCGGTCACCGAAGAAGCGAGGAAGGCGTTCCTCGCGACCATCCCGCTCGGGCGCTTCTCCACGGCGCAGGACGTCGCCAACGCCTGCCTCTACCTCGCCTCGGACGAGGCCGCCTTCGTCAGCGGCGTGTCGATCGAAGTGGACGGCGCGAGATCGGTCTAGAAAAGCGGTCTAGAAATCCGGCCCGATGCGGTCCAGCGCATCGGTAACGAGGCAATCGGCGCCCAGCGCGAACATCTGCCGCGCCGTCTCGGGCTTGTTTACCGTCCAGAGCAGGATCGCGTAGCCGGCGCCGTGGATCTCCGCGGCGAGTTCCCGGGTCAGCGCCTGGTAGTTGCAATGCAGCGCCACGCAGCCAAGGCGCTGCATCGTTTCGCGCCAGTATTGGGGAATCGTGCTCACCAGGTAGCCGCGCGGCAGCTCGGGCGCCGCGTCGCGCGCCGCCTCCAGCGCCTCCACCGAGAAGGACGACAGCACCGGCGGCAGCGCCGCGCCGCGCCATAGCTCGCGCGCAAGCGGCGCGACCGCCTGGCCGGTTGCGCGCTCATGTCCCTTCGCCGGCTTGATCTCCACGTTGGCCCAGATGCCTAGCTCGCGGCACAGGCGCCCCGCCTCCTCGAATTTCGGGATGCGCTCGCCCTTTTCGATTTTCAGGGCGGCGAGCTCCGCGTAAGTCATGTCCGGCACCGCCCCGCGCCCGTTGGTGGTGCGCTCGACGGTCTCGTCGTGGATGATCACCGGCGTGCCGTCGCCGGCCAGCATGACGTCGAACTCCACGCCCTTGAAGCCCATCGAAGCGCCGAGGCGCATCGCGCCCAGCGTGTTCTCAGGCGCCAGCGTGCCGCCGCCGCGATGGGCGACGATTCTCGGATAAGGCCAGCGGGTCATATTGCTTCCTGTGGACGGTTCCTCGGTTTCAGCCGTACGTAGAGAATCTTCCGGACCCGGGCGACGATGCCGCCCGCTTCGTCCGTCACGTCGACCATGAATTCCGGCAGCACTTTTTCACCGCCCGCCGCCTGCGCCCTGATTTCCGCGATGCGCTCTTCGGTCAGGCGGAAATGCGCGCTCACCGTGCCGCGCCCGGGCGCCACGTATTCGATGCTGCCCGATTTGTCCCACACCAGGTAGTCGCCGCCGAGATTGTGCAGCAGCATGATCATGAAGAACGGGTCGGTCATGGCGTACAGGCTGCCGCCGAAGTGCGTGCCGACGTAGTTGCGATTCAAAAGGCCAAGCCGCAGCTCCACTCTCGCATCGCGGAAATCGTCCGCCAGGCTGCGCACGCGGATGCCGGCGCCGAGAAACGGCGGCCACCAGCCCATGCCCCTGCGCAGCAGCTGCGCGTCCATCAGGACTCGATGCGCTTGCCGCTCGCCGGATCGAACCAGTGGGCGTTGGCCGCCTCGAAGCGCAGCGGCAGCGTGCCCTGCGGCACTTTGTCCGCGGCGGAAAGCCGCACGACCACGCGCGTCTCGCCCGTCGTGCCGTAAACCAGCGTGTCGGCGCCCAGCGGCTCGACCAGGTCGACTTCGATCGTCAGGCCGGCCTGCGCCGCGGCGCAGGGCACCAGGTGCTCCGGGCGCACGCCGAGGATCCTGCCCTCGCGCGGAATCAGGTTCATCGGCGGCGAGCCGATGAAGCTGGCGACGAAGGTGGTGGCGGGCTTCGCGTAGACCTCCAGCGGCGCGCCGATCTGCTCCGCGCGCCCGCCGTTCATGACGATCATGCGGTGCGCCAGCGTCATCGCCTCGACCTGGTCGTGGGTGACGTACAGGCTGGTGGTGCCGAGGCGCTTGTGCAGCGCCTGCAGCTCGGCGCGCATCTGCACGCGCAGCTTGGCGTCGAGGTTGGAGAGCGGCTCGTCGAACAGGAACACCGCCGGCTCGCGCACGATGGCGCGGCCCATCGCCACGCGCTGGCGCTGCCCGCCCGAGAGAGCGCGCGGCTTGCGCTCCAGAAATTTGCCGAGCTCCAGAATGCCCGCCGCTTTTTGCACTCTTGCCGAAATTTCTTCCTTTGAAAAACCCTTGATGCGCAGGCCGTAGGCCATGTTGTCGTACACGCTCATGTGCGGATACAGCGCGTAGTTCTGGAACACCATGGCGATGTCGCGGTCCTTGGGCTCGAGGTTGTTCACCACGCGGCCGCCGATGACGATCTCGCCGCCGCTGATGGTCTCCAGCCCCGCCACCATGCGCAGCAGCGTCGACTTGCCGCAGCCCGAGGGTCCGAGGATCACCACGAACTCGCCGTCGGCGATGTCCATCGACACGCCGTGGATCACCTGCAGGTCGGCGGTGTAGCTCTTGCGCACGTCCTTCAGCGATACGGCGGCCATTATTTTTCGCTCTCCACGAGTCCTTTGACGAACCACTTCTGCATCAGCAGGATCACGGCCGCCGGCGGCAGCATCGCCAGGATGGCCGTGGCCATGATCAGATGCCACTCCGCGGCCGCGTCGCCGCCGGGGATCATGCGCTTGATGCCGATCACCGTCGTATACATGCTCTCCTGCGTGGTCACCAGCAGCGGCCACAGGTACTGGTTCCAGCCGTAGATGAACATGATCACGAACAGCGCGGCGATATTGGTGCGCGAGAGCGGCAGCACCACGTCCCGGAAGAAGCGCATGGGCCCGGCGCCGTCGATGCGCGCCGCCTCGGCCAGCTCGTCCGGAATCGTGAGGAAGAACTGCCTGAACAGGAAGGTCGCGGTGGCGGAGGCGATCAGCGGCAGCGCGAGCCCGGTGTAGGTGTTCACCAGGCCGAGGTTCGCGACCACCTGGTAGGTGGGCAGGATGCGCACCTCGACCGGCAGCATCAAGGTCAGGAAGATCATCCAGAAGAAGGTCTTGCGCAGCGGGAAGCGGAAGTAGACGATCGCGAACGCCGAAATGATGGAAATCGATATTTTGCCGACGGCGATCGTCAGCGCCATCACCAGGCTGTTGAACATCATGCGACCGACCGGCGCGCTCGAGCCGCGCTCGCTGCCGTGCGCGATGACCGCCGCGTAGTTTTCGAGCGCGTGGCTGCCCGGCCACAGCGGCATCGGCACGTTCATGATCTGGTCGAGCGAGAGCGTGGAGGCGACCAGCGCCAGGTACACCGGCAGCATGACCAGCGCGACACCGCCGATCAGCACCACGTGGCGGACGACATCGAGGACGGGGCGGCGCTCGACCATGCTCAGTACTGCACCTTGCGCTCGACCCAGCGGAACTGGACCACGGTCAGCGCGATGACGACCACCATCAGGACCACCGACTGGGCGGCCGAGCCTCCCAGGTCGAGCGCCTTGAAGCCGTCCTCGTAGACCTTGAACACCAGGATCTGCGTGGCGCGTGCCGGGCCGCCCTGCGTGGTCGCGTCGACGATGGCAAAGGTGTCGAAGAACGCATAGACGACATTCACCACTAGCAGGAAGAACGCGGTTGGCGACAGCAGCGGGAAGACGATGGTCCAGAAACGCCGCGCCGGGCCTGCGCCGTCGATCGCCGCCGCCTCGACCAGCGAATGCGGGATCGACTGCAGGCCGGCGAGAAAAAACAGGAAGTTGTAGCTGATCTGCTTCCAGATCGCAGCGATCACGACCAGCAGCAGCGCCTGGTCGGCGTTCACATAGTAGTTCCAGTCAACGCCGAAGCCGCGCAACGCGTAAGTGACGACGCCGATCGCGGGCGACAGCAGGAACAGCCAGAGGATCCCGGCGACCGCGGGCGCTACCGCGTAGGGCCAGATCAGCAGCGTCTTGTAGAGCGTCGCGCCCCGCACCACGCGGTCCGCGAACACCGCCAGCAGCAGCGACACGCACAGACCGGTCACCGCCACCAGCGCCGAGAACAGTGCGGTGACCTTGAAGGAGGCGAAATACGTGTCGTCGGCGAACAGCGCGGTGAAATTGTCGAACCAGACGAACTCGGTGTGCGCGGCGAAGGCGTCCTGGGCCAGTACCGACCAGTAGAGCGCCTGGATCGCCGGCCAGAAGAAAAACACCAGCGAGACGAGTATCTGCGGCAGCACCAGCGCGTACGGCAGCCAGCGCGACCTGAATAGCGCGCGTTTTTCCATCGTCGGAGAACGCCCCCTGGTTGGGTGCCGGCGCGCCCGCGCGCCGGCACCGGATCCGACCCTACTTGTTCGTCTTCTGGAACTTCTCCAGCAGTTCGTTGCCGCGCTTGACCGCGTCGCCGAGCGCTTCCTTGGCGGTCTTCTTGCCGGCCCAGACGGATTCGAGTTCCTCGTCGATCACGTTGCGGATCTGCACGAAGTTGCCAAGGCGCAGGCCCTTGGAATTCGGCGTGGGCGCCTTGCCGGAGAGTTCGTTGACGGCGACGTCGAAGCCGGGATTCTTGTCATAGAAGCCGGATTTCTTGGTTTCCTCGTAGGCGGCGAGCGTGATCGGCACGTAGCCGGTGGACTCGTGCCAGTCGACCTGGATCGCGGGGCTGGAGAGGAAGGTGAAGAACTTGGCGGCGCCCTTGTAGATCTTCGGGTCCTTCTGCGTCATCACCCACAGCGTCGCGCCGCCGATGATGGTGTTCTGCGGCGCGCCCTTGACCTCCGGGTAGTACGGCAGCTGCGACACGCCGAACTCGAACTTCGCGTTCGCCTTGATGTTGGCGTAGGAACCGCTCGAGGTGGTGATCATCGCGCATTCGCCGCTCATGAACTTGCCGAGCGGCTCGTCCTTGCGGCCGGCGTAGGTGAACAGGCCCTTCTTCGCCCAGTCGCCCAGGTTCTGAATGTGCTTCACCTGGACCGGGCCGTTGAACACCAGGCGCGTGCCCAGGCCGCCGAAACCGTTCTGCAGCGTCGCGAACGGCACGTTATGCCAGGCGCTGAAGCTCTCCAGCTGCACCCAGGACTGCCAGCCGGTCGTATACGAGCACGCGGCGCCGGAAGCCTTCAGCTTTTCCGCGGCCTTTTCCATGTCCGACCAGGTCTTGGGCGGGCTGTTCGGGTCCAGGCCGGCCTTCTTGTACGCGTCCTTGTTGATGTAGAGCACCTGCGTCGAACTGTTGAACGGCATCGACAGGAGGTGCCCCTGGGTATCCGAGTAATACGAGGTGACCGCGGGCAGGTAGTCCTTTGGATTGAACTTCTCGTGCTGCTCCGCCATGATCTGGTAAACCGGCTTGATCGCACCCTTGGCCGCCATCATGGTGGCGGTGCCGACCTCGAACACCTGCAGGATGGCCGGCGGGTTGCCCGAGCGGTAGGCCGCGATCGCCGCGGCCATCGATTCGTCGTACTGGCCCTTGAACACCGGCACGATCTTGTAGTCGGACTGGCTGGCATTGAATTTCTGGGCGATCTCGCCGACCTTGTCGCCGAGCTTGCCCGCCATCGAATGCCACCACTGGATTTCCGTCTGGGCATGGGCGCTCCCGGCAAACAGGCTCGCGCTGCCCAGCACGGCGGCTAAGAGTTTGATACGCATGGGGTCTCCTGGGTTTGGGTGCCCGGTCTTGGCGCCGGACGATGCGCGAGTATAGCCAAACAAGATGAAATATTTGCGACTTATTTCTTGGTCTTGGGCGGCGCATCCTTCGGGCCGCGCTTGACGCGGTGCGGCACCTCGGGCTCCGCGCCGCCGCGGTGCTCCTGCTCGAACTTGCGCAGCAACACGTCGCCCCGCTCGGCCGCCCGGTCGAGCGCGAGCTTCGGCGGCACCTTGCCGTCCCAGACGCCCTCCAGTTCCTCTTCGAGGATGGCGCGGATCTGCTGGAATTCGCCCAGGCGGATGCCGCGCGACTCGCGCGTCGGCGCATTCAGCAGCTGCCTGATGGCGATCTCGTGGCCCGGGTTGTCCTTGTAGAAACCGGTCTGCGCGGTGCGCTCGTACGCCGCTTTCGTCACCGGCACGTAGCCGGTGCGCTGGTGCCACTCGGCCTGCACCTCCGGCTGCGCGAGCCAGGCGAGAAACTTCGCCGCGCCGCGGTATTCGGCATTCTTCCTGCCGGCCAGCACCCACAGCGCGGCGCCGCCGATCAGCGTGTTGCGCGGCGCGCCGGGAATGTCGTCGTAGTACGGCAGCTGCGCGACGCCGAAATCGAATTTCGCTTCGCGCCGCAGCTCCGCGTAGCTGGAGGATCCGGTGGTCACCATCGCGCATTCCCCCCGGGCGAAACGCCGCTCGCCCTCGACGCGCCGCCCGCTGTAGGAGAAGTAGCCGGCGCGCGCCCACGACGAAAGAAACGAAACGTGGCGGATCATCAGGTGCGTGTTGAAGGTGAGTTTGGCGTCCAGGCCCGCGAGCCCGTTGTCGCGGGTGGCGAAATCCTGGTTGTGCCAGGCGCTCATGTTTTCGATCTGCACCCAGGCGGGCCAGGTCGTGGTGAAGGGGCATTCGGAGCCGGCCTGCAGCAGCGCGCCCATCGCCTTGGGCATTTCGTACCAGGTCTTCGGCGGATTCTCCGGATCGAGCCCGGCCTTGCGGAACGCGTCCTTGTTGTAGAACAGGATCGGCGTGGAGATGTTGAACGGCAGCGCGAGCAGCCGCCCGGCATCGTCGGCGAAATAACCCGCCACCGCCGGCAGAAAGCCCCTGGCATCGACGTGCTCGCCGTGCTCGGCGAGCACCTGCCAGACCGGCCGCACCGCGCTGCGGGCGGCCATCATGTGCGCGGTGCCGACTTCGTACACCTGCACCAGCGCCGGGCCGTTGCCGGCGCGCTGCGCCGCCAGCGCGCCGATCATCACGTCCTCGTAGCTGCCCTTGTGCTCGGCCACGACGCGGAAATCCTTCTGCGAGTCGTTGAAGCGCTGCACCAGCGCGTTCAGCTCGCCCCCCAGCGCCCCGCCCATCGCGTGCCAGAACTGGATCTCCTGCTGCGCCCGCGCCGCGCCGCACCAGGCCGCGAGGGCGAACGAAACGAAAACAAGGATGGGTTTCATGGAGCCCGAATTGTATGATGCGAGACATGGCCCGGCTGCATGAAATGTCCGCCGCCCAGGTTGCGGCGCAATATGCGAGCGGCGCGCTGTCGCCGGTGGACGTCGCGCGAGCTTGCCTGGAGCGCATCGCGGCGTGGGAACCGAAGTTGAATGCGATGTACCGCATCGCTGCGCCAAATGCCCTGGAGGCCGCGAAGGCGTCCGAAGCCCGCTGGCGCACGAAACAGCCGCTGTCGCCACTCGACGGCGTGCCGGCGACGATCAAGGAAAACATCTACACCCGGGGGGATCCCGCGCCGATCGGCACCAAAGCCAACGACGATGCCCCACCCCAAGCCGCGGATTCGCCGCCGGCCGCCCGGCTGCGCGAAGCCGGCTGCGTCATCCTCGGCAAGACCACCATGCCCGATTTCGGCATGCTGTCCTCGGGCCTCTCCAGCATCCACGGCATCACGCGCAACCCGTGGCGCCTGGACCGCAACACGTCGGGCTCCAGCTCGGGCGCCGGCGCCGCCGCCGCGGCCGGCTACGCCCCGCTGCACATCGGCACCGACATCGGCGGCTCGGTGCGCCTGCCGGCCACGCACTGCGGCATCTTCGCGCTCAAGCCCAGCCTCGGCCGCGTGCCCGTCTACCCGCCCTACATCGGCCGCGTCGTGGGGCCGATGACGCGCTCCGTCGCCGACAGCGCCGCGCTGATGAACCTCCTTTCGAAGCCCGACGCGCGCGACTTCATGAGTTTGCCTTTCGAGGAAATCAATTTCCTGAAAGGACTGGAAGCAAATCTAAATATCAAAAACCTGAGAATCGGCTTCCTTCCCGACATGAAGGTAGGCCTGCCGGTCCATCCGGAAGTCGCCGCGGCCGCCGCCGCCGCCGCGAAAGCGCTCGCCGTCGCGGGCGCCAAGGTGGAGCAGATGCCATCCTTCCTCACCGCGGAACTGGCCGACGGCATGACGCGCTTCTTCGAGGCGCGCTCGTACAACGACTACATGCAGATGCCGCCCGCGAAGCAGGCCAAGGTGCTGCCCTTCATCGCCGAATGGTGCAGCTGGCGCGCGAAGAATTTCACCGGCCGCGACGTCATGGCCGCCTACAACAGCTATGTCGCCCTGCGCGAAGCGGCGACCAAAGCCTGCGAGCCGTACGATTTCGTGATCTCGCCCACCTCGCCCATCCTGCCCTACGAAGCCGAACTCCCCGCGCCCGGCAACGACCCGCACAACGCCCTGCCGCACATCGCCTTCACCGTGCCCTACAACATGTCCGAGCAGCCGGCGGCTTCGCTCAACTGGACCTTCA
>DATBQR010000083.1:0-54926 GCA_036560705.1 Burkholderiales bacterium
CGACAGCGCGGTAGCCCATCTCTCGGGCGCGCTGGGAAAGCCGACGTGGGTTCTGCTTCATCACGCCCCGGACTGGAGATGGCAAACTGACGGAAGTCGTTGGTATCCGTCGGCACGCCTGTTTCGGCAAGCCGCGCCGGAGGACTGGGACACGGCCGTTGCCGTTCTTGCGCTGGCGTTGCCGCAATTCGCCCGGGAACGGGCCTGACAGTCCAAAAGTCCAAAAAAAAATCCCGCGCCGCTCTGCGCGGCGCGGGATCGTCTGAACTTCTTTTAGCTTAGCTGCAGGCCTTCGGCTTGATCGAAACGTCGAGGTCTGACGAGCAGGTCCACGTGCCCGAGCTCGAATTGAAAGCCAGCGTCACGGTTTTGCCAACCACCTTGGAGCTCACGCCGGTGGACTGGTACGTGGCGATCAGGGTGCAGACCGGGGCAGCGCCCGTGGCCGCAATGTTATTCACGTACTTCCCGTTGGACACCGCACCCGCCGGTACAACGCAGCCGGTGGTGAAGTCCTGGGAAATCGCCTCCGCGACCGGCGTCTTCAGACCGTCGAGCAGCGAAAATGCCTCGGTCGCCTGCGCCTTGGCGATGTAGTCCTGATACGCAGGAATCGCCACTGCCGCCAGAATGCCGATGATCGCGACCACGATCATCAGTTCGATCAGCGTAAAGCCTTTCTGTAGTTGTTTCATATGATGCATTCCTTTTGAATTACGTTGAATAACCGGACCAAACATGTGCGCGCTTGGCTGACGCCCTAATACACGCAAGGTCCAGGCCAGTGCAGGGGCAATCCCGACTTATATTAAATTTCTTTGGTATCAGGTACACCCGGCAAACGATCCGCCGGGGATCGTGACATTGTGCCTGCCGGCGAGTCGCCGACCGGCCCGAATTGGGATGCAGGTGACCGGAATGGGCACCTTGCGGGCCGCCGGTTATTTCTTCTTCGCGGGGGCGAAGTTGAGGTCGTGGATGCCCTCGAGTTCGTCCTTGTAGCGGCTGCGGATTTCGTCGAAGTACTTCACCACCTTCATGAACGCGGCGACCACCGCCGGGTCGAACTGCTTGCCGGATTCGGCGGCGATCTTCTTCGCCGCATCCATGGCGGAAATCGGGCTGCGGTGGCGCTGGGTGGAGGTCATGGCCTCGAAGGCGTCGGCCAGGGCCATGATGCGGCCGGGCACCGGGATGGCGTTGCCCTTCAGTTTGTCCGGGTAGCCGGTGCCGTCCCAGCGCTCGTGGTGGGTGAGGGCCATGATGCGCGCCTGCTCGAGCAGCGGGTCCACGTGCTCGCCGATGATGCCGGCGCCGATCTCGGGATGCTTGCGCATGGCTTCCCATTCCGCGGCGTTCAGCGCATCGCTTTTCGTGAGGATGTGCTCGGGGACGCCCATCTTGCCGATGTCGTAGAGCGGCGCCGCCTGCGACAGGATCTCGACCACCTTGCTTTTCAGGCCCAGCGAGTGCGCGAGCACGCCGACGTATTCGCCCACGCGCAGCACCCGGTTGGTGAGGCCGCCTTCGCGGAACTCCATGGCGCGCGCGAGGCGCTGGATCAGCTCCAGGCGCGTGTCGTGCAGTTCCTCGGTGCGCGCGGCGATCTGGTCCTCGAGCGCGCGCCGCTGGTCCACCAGTGCGAGCTGGGTCTTCACGCGCAGCATGGTGATCGGCGCGCTGATCGGCTTGGTGATGTAGTCCACCGCGCCGACCATCAGGCCGCGCGCCTGGTCCTTGGGATCGGTGCGCGCCGTGACGAAAATCACCGGGATGTGGGAGAGAGCGGGATTCGCCTTGAGCCGCGTGCAGATCTCGTAGCCGTTCAGCTCGGGCATCTCGATGTCGAGCAGGATCAGGTCGGGCAGCGGGTCGGTGTCGGCGCCGGCGAGCGTCTCGTCGCTGTTGACCGCGAACTTCACGTCGTAGTTCTTCTTCAGCATGATGCCGAACAGGTTCCGGATGTCCTCGGAATCATCGGCGACCAGGATGACGGGGCGGCGGTCCATGAGTCCGGGGATTATAGGCGCTTGCGCAGTTCGATCTGCAGGACCTCGCGCAGCGAGGTTTTCAGAACCTTGCCGTAGTTGTTCTTCGGCAGCGCCTCGACGAAGCGGTATTCCTTCGGGCGCTTGAAGCGCGCAATGTTCTCCAGGCAGAGACGGTCGAATTCCTCGGGCTGGATTTTTAAATCTTTTGCATTCAAAACCACGAAAGCAACGACCTCTTCTCCCCATTCAGGATGCGCCCGCCCGACGACGGAGCATTCGGCGACGGCGGGGTGGCGCAGCAGCACTTCCTCGATTTCGCGCGGGTAGATGTTGGAGCCCCCGGAGATGATCATGTCCTTCGAGCGGTCGAGGATCGTCAGGAAACCCTGCTCGTCCATGCGGCCGATGTCGCCCGTGTGCAGCCAGCCGCCACGCAGCGCTTGCGCGGTGGCTCCGGGGTTGTTCCAGTATCCCGCCATGACGCAGTCCGAGCGCGTCACGATCTCGCCGGATTCCAGCACCTTCACCTCGACGCCGGTACGCGCGTAGCCGCAGGTTTCGAGGCGGGTTTTCCTTTCATGGAGGGACTGGGGCAGGCCGGTGATGGTCATCGGGCTTTCTCCCTGCCCGAACAACTGGTACAGGCGCGGCCCGAACAGGTCGATGGCGCGCAGCGCGTCGGCGACGTACATCGGCGCGCCGCCGTAGGTGATCGTCTTGAGCGCCGCCGGCCGGCGCGCCGCCGGGCTGGCCAGCAGCCGCACGATCATGGTCGGCGCCGCGAAGAAGGAGGCGTTGGGCCAGCGGTCCACGAGATCGAACAGTTCCGCCGCGTCGAAGCCGCCGCTCTGCGGAATGACGTTCACCGCGCCGGCGGCGAAATGCGGCAGCCCGTAGAGGCCCGAGCCGTGCGACAGCGGCGCGGCGTGCAGGATCGCGTCCTGCGGCCCGAGGCGGTCGATGTCGGCGAAATAGGCCTGCACCGCGAACAGCAGGTTGCGGTGCGTGAGCATCGCGCCCTTGGGCACGCCGGTGGTGCCGCTGGTATAGAACAGCCAGGCGACGTCGTCCGGCTTCGTTTGGGAGGGCGGTTGCGGATCGCCCGTCAGGCCGGCGAATTCCTGCGGATCGTAAAAACAGATCTTCGCTCCGCAGTTCGCGAGGATGTACTCGAACTCCTTCGCGTGCAGCTTGGCGTTCATCGGCACGGCGACGAGGCCCGCGTGCCAGCAGGCGAACAGCAGTTCCCAGTACTGCGGGCAGTTCTTCATCGCCAGCGCAACGCGGTCGCCGGGGGTCAGGCCGAATTTTGCAGTCATTCCCGCCGCCAGTTCCGAAACTCGCCTGGACAAATCTCCATACGAAGACGAAACCTTTCCGCCAACGGCGAGCGCCGGCCGGTCGGGAAGGCGGCGGGCGCTCTGCAGCAGCAGCTGGACGATGTTCACGGCAGACCGAAAAACGCCTCGGCGTTGCGCGTGGTTTCCTCGGCCACCTGTTCGGGGGGCTTGCCGCGCGCGCGCGCGACGGTGCGCAGGATGTGGGGCAGGAACGCGGGCTCGTTCCTGCGCCCCTTGGGCTGCGGGCGCAGGTCGCGCGGCGTGAGGTAGGGCGCATCCGTTTCCAGCAGCAGCCGGTCGTCGGGAATGTCCCGCACCAGTTCGAGCAGGTGCGCGCCGCGCCGCTCGTCGCAGATCCAGCCGGTAACGCCGATGTACAGGCCGAGGTCGAGATAGGAATGCAGTTCCTCGCGCGTGCCGGTGAAGCAGTGCGCCACTGCAGGTGGAAGGGTTTTGAACTGCTTCAGTACTTCCACGAATTTTTCTTTTGCGTCTCTTGAATGCAAAAACAGGGGTTTTCGAATTTCGCATGCCAGTTCCGCTTGCGCCGCAAACCACTTTTCCTGGTCCGGATGCGGCGAGTAGTTGCGGTTGAAGTCCAGGCCGCATTCGCCGATGGCGACGACGCGCGGCTGCTGCGCCAGCGCGCGCAGCGCCGGGATGGTGGATGCGTCGCACTCGGCGGCATGGTGCGGGTGAACGCCGGCCGTGGCGAACAGCACCTCGGGATGTTCCTTCGCGAGCCCCGAGGCCCTGGCGCTTTCCAGCACCGAGGTGCCGGTGATCACCATCCGCCCGACGCCGGCCTCGCGCGCCCGCGCGAGCACCCCGGGCAGGTTGCCGTGGAACGCCGGATGGGTCAGGTTTGCGCCGATATCGACGAGATTTGCGATGCGGGGCTGCATGGCGCGCGGAGTATACTCGCGCGCACATGCCGAGTTCCGACGCCGCGCTCGAGATCCAGACCCTCGCGCACGGGCCGGTACCGATCCGCGTGCGGGCGAGCGGCATGTGGACCTTCAGCGGCATCAAGGAGCGGCGCCACGAACTCGCGTCGCGCCTCGCCGAGCTGCAAAATCAGCCGGCCGACCGCATCGCCTGGGATCTCACCGGCGTGCACGAACTGGACGATGCGGGCGCGGTCTGGCTCGCGCACGCCTTGCGAGGCGCCCCGAGCGTGGAAGTGTCGCCGCGCCACCGTGAAATCCTCGGCCAGGTGAGCCAGGGAATGCTGGTGCCGGCCGAATCGGAGCGCTTCGACCCGCTGTCGGGCGTCGTGTGGACCGGGCAGGCCGCGGCGCAGGCGGCCGTGCACCTGCGCGACGGCACCGCGCTGCTCGGCCAGCTGGTGCTCGACCTCGCGGGCATCCTGCGCCGGCCGCGCGAATTTCCCATGCGCGAAATTTCCGCGGGCATCTACCGCGCAGGCGTGACCGCGCTGCCGGTGACGATGCTGGTCGGCTTCCTCGTCGGCATCGTGCTTACCTACCTCTCGGCGCTGCAGTTGAAGCGCTACGGCGCCGACCTGCTGGTGATCAACATCGTCGGCGTCGGCGTGATCCGCGAACTCGGGCCGATGCTCGCCTCGATCATCTCGGCGGGACGCTCGGGATCGGCGATTACCGCGCAACTGGGCGTGATGCGCGTGACCGAGGAAGTGGAGGCGCTGTCGGTCATGGGAATTTCGGTGACCGCGCGCCTGGTGCTGCCGAGGGTGCTGGCGCTGGCCGTCGCGCTGCCGCTGGTCGCGTTCTGCACCGACATCGCCGCGCTCGCCGGCGGCATGCTGGTATCGCAATTCACGCTCGGCATCACGCCGGGGGCGTTCCTGCAGGCGCTGCCGGAGGCGGTGGAGGTGGTGAACTTCTGGATCGGTATCGGCAAGTCGGTCGCTTTCGGCTTCGCGGTGGCGTTCGTCGCCTGCCACTACGGGCTGCGGGTGCTGCCCAACACCGACAGCCTCGCGGTCGGCGTCACGCGCTCGGTGGTGGCCTCCATCACCTGCGTCATCATCCTCGACGCGATATTCGCGATCATGCTCAGGAACGTGGGCTGAGATGGCTGGCGACGAGGGCGAATACGTCATCGAGATCGAGGGCCTGGTCAACACGGTCGGCGCCGGGCTGATCCTGCACAGGAACCTCGACCTCAAGGTGCGGCGCGACGAAGTGATGTCGCTGGTCGGCGGCTCGGGCAGCGGCAAGACCCAGCTGGTGCGGGTGATCCTCGGGCTCAAGCGCCCGAAGGCGGGCTCGGTGCGCGTCTTCGGCGTCGACTGGGAGGATCCCAACGCGAAAAAAGTGCGTGATGCGCGCCGGCGCATGGGCATGCTGTTCCAGAATGGCGCGCTGTATTCCGCTCTCACCGTCTACGACAACATCGCCTTTCCGCTGCGCGAGCGGGGCGGGCTCGAGGAAGACGAGATCCGCGGCATCGTCAACACCAAGCTCGCCCAGGTCGAGCTCGAGCCGCGCCACGGCAGGCTGCTGCCGGCCAATCTCTCGGGCGGCATGGTGAAACGGGTGTCGCTGGCGAGGGCGCTCGCGCTGTCGCCCGACCTGCTGATCCTGGACGAGCCGACCGCGGGCCTCGATCCCGACCGCTCCGAGGGCTTCGTGCGGCTGATCAAGCGCCTGCGCGAGGACCACCGCTTCGCGGTGGTGATGGTGACCCACGACCTGGACACGCTGTTCGAGCTCACGGACAGGGTCGCGGTGCTCGCCGACCAGCATATAATCGCCTGCGATACGCTCGCTGCGGTCCGGGGGATGGACCACAAGTTCGTGCAGAACTTTTTCGGGGGAGATCGGGGTCGCCGTGCCTTGGAGCACTGCTGAGCACCCGGATGCAATAAATGGAAAGTCGCGCCTACGCCCTGGTTACGGGACTGTTCGTCCTCGGCATCGCGGGCTGCATCGTGGTCTGGGCGCACTGGCTCGCCAAGGCGCCCATTGCGCGTACCACCTACCGCGTGGTCTCCACCGTGCCGGTCGCCGGCCTCAACCCGGAGGCCCAGGTGCGCTACCGCGGCATGGGCGTGGGGCGCGTCAGCTCCATCGCGCTGGATGAGAAGGATCCCCGGCGCATCCTGGTCAACATCGAGGTGGACAGCAACATCCCGGTGACGCGCGGCACCTACGCGCAGCTCGGCATGGAAGGCATCACCGGGATCGCCTACGTGCACCTGCTCGACAGCTTCAAGGACATGCAGCCGGCCGTGAAGGGCGCGGACGGCCTCGCGGAATTGCCGCTCAGGCCCTCGTTCTTCGACGCGCTGTCTGACGACGCCGAGGGCGCGATGCGCGACGCGCGCGAGCTGATGGGAAGCCTGAACGGACTGCTCACGCCGGACAACCGCAAGCGCATCGCCACCACGCTGGCTTCGCTCGAGCGCATCTCGGCGAACCTGGAGACGGTTTCCGCGCGGCTGCCGGCCGTGGTGGCGCGCTCCGAGGCCTGGCTGTCGGAGGACAACCGGCGCCTGATGGTCAATTCCCTCGAGAGCGTCAATGAGACGGCCAAGACGCTGCCCGAACTGGCGCGCGACGCGAAGCTGCTGGTGAAGGACGCGCGCGAACTGGTCGGCCAGGTCGGCAAGCTGTCCGATGAAGCGCACGACACGACCGGGTCGGTGCGCGAGGAGACCCTGCCGCGCGTGAATGCGCTCGCCGAATCGGTCGAGCGCAGCGCGCAGCGCGTCGGGCGCCTGGCGCTGCGGCTCGACCGCGAGCCGCAAAGCGCCATTTTCGGCCGCAAGCCCGGCAAGCCCGGGCCCGGCGAACCGGGGTTCCAATGAAGCGTGCTGCCGTTTTTATTCTGATTTTTCTTCTCGCGGGCTGCGGCGGCGGCTCCACCGCGCCCGAGCCGCGGACTTTCGATCTGGGCATCAACGCGCCGGCCGCGAGCCTTCCTGCCGTGCGCATCGCTTCAGTGCGCGCCGTGGCGCCCTTCGAGGCGACCGACATGCAATACCGGCTTGCCTACCGCAACGCCGCCGAAATTTCCGTGTTCGCTGCCAGCCGCTGGGCCGCCACGCCCGCTGAAATGTTCCGCAAGCAGCTGCTGCGCGCAGCGAACGAGAAATCCGGCAAATGCAGCCTGGACATCGAAATCCAGGAATTCACCCAGGTGTTCTCCGCCAGGGAAGCGAGCGACGCGCGCATCGAACTGCGTGCCTGGTTGTTTGCGAATTCGAGTCGCGTCGCGACACGCGGCTTGAGCGTCGTCGAGCCGCACGCAGGTGCCGATGCGGTGTCCGGCGCCGCGGCATTCGCGCGCGCCGCCGACCGCGCCATCGGCGAGCTCGGCGCCTGGGTCTCCGCGCAGGCGGACTGCCGGCAGTGACCGACGCGCCGCCGGGCGCGGATCATCAGCTTCCACCGTCTGGCACGCGGCTGCCCGATTTTTCGGTACTGGTTTCCTGCGTCTATCTGGCAGGCGCGTTCTGCTATGCGCATTTCGCAGGGCGGGCGGTGGCGCAAGCCTGGGCCGCGCTCATGCTTCCCATCATGCTCGGCGAGTATGTCTTGGCGTTCGCCATCGCCTTTACGCTCCGGGTGCGAGAGGTGGCCAGCGAGAACGCGAGCGCAGGGCAGGTGTCAGGCAAGAGCGTGCTGGGCATTGCCGTTTTTCTCCTGCCGTTCCTCTGGTTTGTCGTCGCCGGGCTGTGGAAGGCCTCGGCGCTGATGGCGCTTGGCTATGTCGCCACGATGATCAGCCGCGTCCTTGCGGCCGCCCGCGCGGATGCAGACGAGCGCCTGCGCATGCGCCGGAGGATGTCCGCAGCGGTGTACGCATTTCTCGGCACTGCGTTCATTTTCGTGGTTCTGGTTGGCCGGGGGTTGTTCTGGGGCGCGAGTTACTACGCGATCCTGGCGGTCTGTGAAATCTACCTCTTGAGCATGTCGCCCGAAGACCTCCGGGGGCGAAGGCGGCGCCGGCTATAGCTTCTTCAGGCGGTAGAGCAGTTCCAGCGCCTCGCGCGGCGTCAGTTCGTCCGGATTGATGGCCTGCAGGGCGTCGCGCAGCTCGTCGGTTTCGGGCGCCTGCTCTTCCTTCGGGTTTGCAAATAAATCGTTCTGCCCGCCTTGCTGGAGGCTCTGCTGCTCCAGCATCTCCAGGGTTTTCTTCGCCTGGCGGATCACCGGCTTCGGCACGCCGGCGAGCGCCGCGACCTGCAGGCCGTAGCTGCGGTCGGCGGGACCTTCCTCGACGGCGTGCAGGAACACGATGGTGTCCTTGTGCTCCACCGCATCGAGGTGGATGTTCGCCGCCGCCTTGTATTCCAGGGCGAGCCGGGTCAGTTCGAAATAATGCGTGGCAAACAGCGTCAGAGACTTGTTTTTCTCCAGCAGGAATTTTCCGATCGCCCAGGCGAGCGCCAGCCCGTCGAAGGTGGAGGTGCCCCGGCCGATTTCATCCATCAGCACCAGGCTGGAAGCCGTGGCGTTGTGCAGGATGCTGGCGCTCTCTGTCATTTCCACCATGAAGGTGGAGCGGCCGCCGGCAAGGTCATCCGACGCTCCGACGCGGGTGTAGATCTGGTCGAGCGGCCCGATGCTCGCCTTGCGAGCCGGTACGAAGCAGCCGGTGTGCGCCAGCAGCGCGATGAGCGCCACCTGGCGCATGTAGGTGGACTTGCCGCCCATATTCGGACCGGTCACCAGCAGCAGCTGGCGCGTGGCCGAGAGGCGGCAGTCGTTGGCGAGGAAGGGATCGACCAGCGATTCGACGACGGGGTGCCGCCCAGCCTCTATCTGGATTGAAATTTCGCTCGTGAAAACCGGGCGGCAGTAGTTCTTTTTCGACGCAATCCCCGAGAAACAGCACAGGACGTCCAGCTGCGCGAGCGCGCGGGCGATCTGCTGCAGGATTTTCACGTGCGGCGCCAGCTGTTCCAGCAGCGCGTCGTAAAGGGATTTCTCCAGCGCGAGGGAGCGGTCGCGCGCCGACAGCGCCTTATCCTCGAACGCCTTCAGCTCCGGGGTGATATAGCGCTCCGCGTTCTTCAGCGTCTGGCGGCGCCGGTAGTCGTCCGGCACTTTTTCCGCCTGTGCGTTGGTGACCTCGATGTAGTAGCCGTGGACGTGGTTGTAGGCGACCTTGAGGTTGGGAATGCCGGTGCGCGCCCGTTCTTTCAGCTCCAGCTGAATCAGGAATTCACCCGCATTCGTTTGCAGGCCGCGCAGCTCATCGAGCTCGGCCGAGTAGCGGTCGGCGATCACGCCGCCGTCGCGCACCATCGACGAAGGCTCTGCAGCGATGGCCTTTACGAGAAGCCCCAGGGTTTCTGCGGGGGTTTGCAGGTCTTGAGTCAGGTTTTTCAAAAGAGAAACCGAACCCGGCACCAAAGACCGCAATGCCTCCAGCAGGTTCAAGCTCTCCCTCAAGCCCGAAAGGTCGCGCGGCCGGGCGTTCTTCAGCGCGATGCGCGAGGCGATGCGCTCGACGTCGGAGAATTTTCGAAGAGTGGTTTGGATTTCAGGAAATGCCCTTTCCACTGTCTGGACGGCATCATGTCGTTCACCCAGGACCGCGTGATCCCTCAGGGGGTGGTGCAGCCAGTGGCGCAGCAGCCGGCTGCCCATACCGGTGGCGCACTCGTCCAGCAGCGAGAACAGCGTCGGCGCGGGCTCGCCGCGGAGCGTCTCGGTGATTTCCAGGTTGCGGCGCGTGGCCGCGTCCATGCGCAGGTACTCGCCCGCGCGTTCGGCGCGTACCGCGGCGACGTGCGCCAGCGCCTGGCCCTGGGTCTTCTTCGCGTAATCCAGCAGCGCGCCGCAGGCGGCGATCGCCGGCTCCAGGTCCTCGACGCCGAACCCGGCCAGCGTGGCGGCGCCCAGCTGCTCGAGCAGGCGTTTCCTGCCCGCTTCGAATTCGAAACTCCAGGCGGGCAGCCGTGTCACGGTATACCCGGGTAGTTCCAGTCCATCTGCGGCGAGTATTTCTGCCGGCGCAATACGGCGCAGTTCGTTATCCAGTGCCTGTGGCGCCACTTCCGCGACGCGCAATTCGCCGCTTGCCAGCGACAGCCACGCCAGTCCCACCGAAGACTTGTCTTTGAAAACAGATAACAAAACATTTTCCGCCTTCTCATCCAGGAGAGCTGGATCCGTAAGCGTCCCGGGCGTGACGATCCGCGTGATTTCGCGGTCGACCGGCCCCTTCGCCGTGGCGACATCGCCGACCTGCTCGGCGATGGCGACCGATTCGCCCATCTTCACCAGCTTGGCGAGGTACTGCTCCACCGAATGCACCGGGACGCCCGCCATCTTTACCGGTTCACCCGCGGACTGGCCGCGCGCGGTCAGCGTGAGATCAAGCAGACGCGAGCCCTTTTCGGCGTCGTCGTAGAAGAGCTCGTAGAAATCCCCCATCCGGTAAAACATCAGGATGTCCGGATGCTGCGCCTTCAGGCGCAGGTACTGCTGCATCATCGGAGTGTGAGCGGTCGTTTGCATTGTCGGAGCGGAGCAAGCATAGTTTCCCATCTTCAGCCGCCGGAGGCGACATGGAACGCATATTGAAATTCTTTCTCGCTGTGATTTTCGCTCAGGCCATGGCGGCCGGTCCGGCGTTGGCCGCCGACGGGCTCGTCAAAACCGATACCGTCGTCGGCAAGGGCAAGCAAGCGGTTGCCGGCATGACGGTTGTAGTCAATTACACCGGCTGGCTGTACGAGGCTTCTGCACCGAAGCAGCACGGCAAGCAGTTCGACAGCTCGCTGGGCCGCGGTCCCTTCTCGTTTCCGCTCGGCGCGGGGCGTGTGATCAAGGGATGGGACGAGGGTGTCGCCGGCATGAAAGTGGGCGGCAAGCGCACGCTGGTCATCCCGGCCGAACTCGCCTACGGCGAGCGCGGCGCTGGCGGTGTCATTCCGCCGAATGCAACGCTGGTGTTCGACGTCGAACTGCTCGACGTGAAGTAAACACGCTAAGGCGTTCGCCGGCTCCCCTCAGCCGCTGTTGCGCAGTCCCGCCGCGATGCCGTTGATGGTGAGGTGGATGCCGCGCTTCACGTGCTCGTCGGTCCTGCCGTCGCGGTGCCGGCGCAGGAGTTCCAGCTGCAGGTGGTTGAGCGGATCGAGGTAGGGCAGGCGGTCGCGGATGGAGCGGGCGAGCGCGGGGTTGTCGGCGAGCAGCGATTCCTGGCCGGTGATGGACTGCACGGCCCGCTCGGTGCGTTGCCATTCGTCGCGGATGCGGCCGAACACGGTTTCGCGCAGCTTCGCGTCGGGCACCAGGTCGGCGTAGCGCGAGGCGATGGCGAGGTCGCTCTTGGCGAGCACCATTTCCATGTTGGAAATGACGGTGCGGAAGAACAGCCATTCGCGATACATGTCGCAGAGCATCTGCATTCCGTCGGGCCGTTCGGCGCACCAGGTCTCGATGGCGGTGCCGAAGCCGTACCAGCCGGGCAGCATCAGGCGGCACAGGCTCCAGCTGAATACCCAGGGAATGGCGCGCAGGTCCTCGATGCGCTGCGAGGCGGTGCGCGACGCGGGCCGGCTGCCGATGTTCAGGTCGGCGATTTCGGCGACCGGCGTGGAGGCGCGGAAGTAGTCAGCGAAGCCCGGCGTTTCGTAGACCAGAGCGCGGTAGGCGGCGTAGGAACGCTCCGACAGCGATTCCATCACGGGATCGAAGCGCTTGTCCTGCTCGCTGGTCGCGGCGCCGGCGAAACTCGCCTCCAGCGTGGCGGCCACCAGCGTCTCGAGGTTGCGCCGGCCGACGTCGCGGTCGGCGTATTTGCTGCCGATGATTTCGCCCTGTTCCGTTAACCGGATGGCGCCGTCCACGGCGCCCCGCGGCTGAGCGCGAATCGCGTCGTAGGCGGGACCGCCGCCGCGCCCCACGGTGCCGCCGCGGCCATGGAACAGGCGCAGGCGCACGCCGGCGTTGCGATGCACTTCGACAAGCACGCGCTCAGCCTTGTGCAGCGCCCAGTTGGCCGTCAGGTAGCCGCCGTCCTTGTTGCTGTCAGAATAGCCGAGCATCACTTCCTGGATATCGCCGCGGCCCGCGACCCATTTGCGGTAGGCCGGCAGCGCGAAGGCGGCGTGCATGACGTCGCGCGCATTCTCGAGATCCGCAATCGTCTCGAACAACGGGACGATGTCCATCGCCAGGCCCTTTTCCAGCGTGAAGAGACCCACTTCCTTGAGGAGCAGCGCGACTTCCAGCAGGTCGGACACGCTGGCGGCCTTCGAGATCACGTAGTGCGGCAGCGCGGCCGGGCCATAGAGCGCGTGGATTTCCGCCGCGGCGCGCAGGATCGCAAGCTCGCTTTGCGTCTTCTCGCCGTAGGCGAGGTGCAGGGAAACCAGCGGGCGCGGCGTGGCGAGTTCGCGCCCGAGCAATGCCACGCGCGCCGCCTCGTCCAGCGCCAGGTAATCGGATTCCACGCCGACCGCGGCAAACAGCTCCGCCACCACCGCTTCGTGCACCTCGGCGTTCTGGCGCAGGTCGATGGCGGCGAGATGAAAACCGAACACGCCCAGGGCCCGCTGCAGCGGCTTCAGGCGCACGGCGGCGAGTTGCGACGCGCCGTGGCCGGCAAGCGAATCGGCGATGACCTGCAGGTCGGCGGCGAGCGCGGCTTCATCGGGATAGGGTTCGACGGCGCGGTGCGGTTCGCGCGGCGGCACGAAGCTGGCGCGCGCACTGGCGGTTGCCGCCAGCCGGGAGTAAATGCCGGAGAGCGCCTGCCGGTAGGGCTCGTCCTGGCGGTGCGGCGAGGGGTCGCGGGCGGCGAGCGCGAGCCGCAGCAACGCCGGCGCGGGTTCCACCAGGCGCAGCGACAGGGAGAGCTCGGCGCCCAGCGCGTGCGCCTCCTCCAGGTAGTAAGCGAAGGCGGTGCGCGCCTGGCGCTTCACCGCTTCGCGCAGTACTTCGGCGGTGACGAAGGGATTGCCGTCGCGGTCCCCGCCGATCCAGGAGCCCATGCGCAGCAGGATCGGCAACGGCCTGCCGCCGAGCGCGCTTTCCATCTCCTCGTACAACCGCGGAATTTCGGTAAGGAACGTCAGGCGGTAGAAGGACAGCGCGTTCTCGATTTCGTCGATGACGCGCAGGCGCGACAGGCGGATCATCGCCGTCTGCCAGAGCGTGAGCACGCGCGCGTGCAGCCGCGCCTCGATGCGCGTGCGCTCGCCGGCGGGCAGCCGGTCGCTTTCCAGTTCCGACAGGGCGGCGGCGATGTCGCGTTCGCAGCCGAGGATGCTCTGCCGCTGCACCTCGGTCGGATGCGCGGTGAGGACCGGCACCACCATGGCGCGCGACAGCCATTCGTCGAGCTCGGCCTCGGCCGCGCCGCCGGCGCGCACGCGGGCGAGCGCGAAATCAAAGCTGCCGGGTTCGGGCGCCGCGTCCTCGCGTTCCAGCGCCAGCCGGTTGGTCTGCCGGTCTTCCGCCACGTTCAGCAGGTGCAGGAAATAGCTGAAGGCGCGCACCACGTCCAGCGTCTGGTCGGGGGCGAGGGCATTGAGCTGCGCCTCCAGCCCCGCGCGCGCCGCCTGCGCTTCGGCGCGCTCCGCGCGGCGGAAGCGCACCGCTTCCTGGCGGATGCGCTCGATGCGCTCGTAGCCTTCGACGCCGGCCTGGTCGCGCAGCACCTGGCCGAGCACGCGGCCGAGGTAGCGCGTTTCCTCGCGCAGGGAAGCGGCTTCCGCCGCGTCAGTCCGGATAGCCATCGGGATTCTGCGATTGCCAGCGCCACGCGTCGCGGCACATGTCCTCGATGCCGAAATGCGCCCGCCAGCCGAGCTCTTTTTCCGCCAGCGCAGTATCTGCGTAGTACGCGGCGATGTCGCCCGGGCGGCGCGCGGCGATCTCGACGGGCACCGGCTTGCCGGCGGCATTTTCGAACGCCCTGACGATTTCGAGCACGGAATAGCCCTGTCCGGCGCCCAGGTTGACGGTAATCGGGCGGCGCTCGCTGTCCAGGTAGCGCAGCGCGGCCAAGTGGCCGGCCGCGAGATCCATGACATGGATGTAGTCACGCACGCCGGTGCCGTCGGGCGTGCCGTAGTCGCCGCCGAATATCCGCAGGCGCGGCAGCCGGCCGAGCGCAACCTGCGCCAGGTACGGCAGCAGGTTCTCCGGCACGCCGCGCGGATCCTCGCCCATGCGGCCTGACGGGTGGGCGCCGATCGGATTGAAATAGCGCAGCGTCGCGTGCAGGAACGAGGGCCGCGCCGCCATGCGTTCGGCGAGCAGGTGCTCGACCATCAGTTTGCTTTGCCCGTAGGGATTCATCGGCTGCAGGCGATGGCTCTCGGTGTAGGGCAGCTGCTCGGGTTCGCCGTACACCGTCGCCGAGGAGCTGAACACGATCCGTTCGACGCCGTGGCGCTCCATCGCCTGCAGCAACGCGATCGTGCCGCCGACATTGTTGTCGATGTAGCGCTGCGGATGGGCGACCGACTCGGCGACCGACTTGAGTCCGGCGAAATGCACCACCGCTTCGATGCCGGCGCCCGCGAACACCCGCTCCAGCGCCGCCGCGTCGCGCACGTCGGCGCGCACGAAGGCGGTGTCCGCGCCGGGTGCCAGCTCGCGGATGCGCTCGAGAACGGACTGCTTCGCGTTGGCCAGGCTGTCGAGGATCACCAGCCGGTTGCCCGCGCGGGCGAGCTCGACGCAGGTATGCGCGCCGATGAAACCGAGACCGCCGGTGACCAGAACGCGCATCGAAATCCCTGATTACACGGGGAATTCGATCCTAACACGGCGAAGGATCAGCGCCTTGCGGGGGCGGGCCGCGCGGCGCGCAGGCTGGTGATCTCGGCCCCGCCGCGCCTGGCCTGGGTTTCGAGAAATTCCAGCACCGGCTCCAGCGTGCCGAACGGATGGAAAGTGGCTCCGCGCGCGCCCAGTTCCCTGGCGAGGGTGCTTTTCGCGAAGACGACGTTTGCGGAAAGAGCGGCGTCGAGGTCGGAGTGGCCGTCGCCCGCGAAGATGATGGTATGGCCGTTGTAGGCCGCGAGGTGGCGCGCCTTGGTGTTTGCCGAGCGGGCGCAGGCCGGGTCGTAGAACGGGAAAGCCGGGATCAGCCGGTCGCCCGAAAAGCTGAGATCGTTCGCGAACACCGGCACCACGTCGATCCCATTGTTGAGCAGGATGTGGTGGATGAGCGGCAGGAAGCTGTCGCTGACGATGTTGACGTCCACCTGCCGCGCCTTCGCCCAGTCCACGATGGCGGCGAACGCCGGGTCCACCCGGACCTGCGTCAGGTAGTGAAGCAGGTCTTCGCGGGTGACGCGCAGGTTCTCGATCTGCAGGCGCAGGCAGTCCCGCGCCGGCAGCCGGCCGTCCTCCCAAGCGTTTTCCCAGTCGCGCCACAGTTCGTTCGGCGAGAATTCCTCGATCACCTGGTCAAGGACGTCGCCGTCGGTGAGGGTGTTGTCGAAATCGAAAAACAGGGCGGGCTTAAGCATGGGCGAGGGAGCCGCAGAAGCGCTGCAGGTGGTCCGCCACCGAGGAACGCTCGAGGTCCGCCGACACCACGTGGTACGACTGCTTGAGCAGGACGATCTCGCTGCGCGAGGAGCCGACGCGGTTGCGGATGAATTCCGAATTCCTCGGGCCGGTCATGTCGTCGTTTTCCGCCTGCACCAGCAGGACCGGGCAGGTCACCGCGGGCAGCATGCGTTTGCACTGCGCGATCAGGGGCCGCATCTCGCAGAACAGGCGCACGGGGAAATGCGCGTATCCGAGCGACGCGGCGTTGCCGCTGTCCCGCAGGGACATCTTCTGGTACTGCGCGGCGATTTTCTGCCGCAGTTCGCCGTCCTTCAGTCCGAAGGGCTCATCTTCGCGGAAGTAGGCGAAGTATTTGAGCGGCGTATAGCTCACCAGCGGCAGCAGCCTGCGCTGCCAGGGAACGTTCCAGCCGTCGTAGAACAGCGTCGGCGACAGGCCGGCGACGCCGGCGACGTCTTCCGGATATTCGGCCGCGAGCATCAGCGACAGGATCGCGCCCAGCGACAGTCCGCCCACCACCAGCGGCGTGCGGTTCGCCCGCGCGGCGCTGCGCGCTTCGAGAAAAGCCTCCTTCGCCGATCCATAAAGCTGCTGCCAGGTGGTGCGCGACAGCACGCCGAGCGGCTGGCCGTGATTCACGAGGCGCGGGCAGCGCACCGAGTGGCCGCCGCGGTGCCGCAGGTTGTAGGCCAGATAGCCCAGCTCGGTGGGCGACCCGGTCAGGCCGTGCAACAGCAGGACCGTGCAGCCGCCGCCGGACGGCAAAAAGATGCCCCGGTCGGCGAGTTCGACCGGCGGCTGTCTTTTTATCCACGCCCATTCCAACGACATGTGCAAGGTATCCGTAAGGCCGGCGACAGCGTCCCGTTAGGTGGCGCGAACGCGGTCTCGATGATTGACCGCTGATACTATCCGGCAGTTCCTGAGTTCGCAAACGAATCCCCGGGCGACAAGACGATGAACAGGCCATCCGCCGAATTTTCTTCCGCGCAGATCCGCAAGGAAGAGCTCGCGCTCCTCGAGAAGGAGAGCCGCTATTGCTCGCACGGCGATACCGTCCACTATGCGGAGAAGCCGAAATTTTTCGAGCGCTGCGAAGGCAGCTTCCTGTTCGACCTCTACGGCCGCGAATATCTCGACCTGCAGATGTGGTACTCGGCGGTCAACCTCGGCTACGCGAACCCCGCGGTGAGCGCCGCGCTGCGCGCGCAGATGGACCGCCTGCCGCAGCTCGCCTGCCAGTACCTGCACCGCGAAAAAATCGAACTCTCGGAGATGATCTGCGACAGCGTCGAGCGCGGCTTCGGCATGAAGGGCAGGGTGCATTTCAATGTCGGCGGCGCGCAGGCGATCGAGGACGCGCTGAAGCTGGCGCGCAAGAGCACCGGGCGGCAGCGCATGCTGGCATTCCAGGGCGGCTACCACGGCCGCACGCTGGGGGCGTCGGCGATCACCTCGTCGTACCGCTATCGAGAGGCCTTCGGCGAATTCGCCGACCGCGCCGAGTTCATTCCCTTTCCCTACACTTTCCGCTCGCCCTTTCCCGGCGACGCGCGGAAGACGGGGGATCACTGCGTCGCCGAGTTCGAGCGCCTGTTCGAGCACGAGTACACCGGCGCCTGGAATCCGAAGACCGGGCGCTCGGAGTTCGGCGCCTTCTTCGTCGAGGCGGTGCAGGGCACCGGCGGCTACGTCATTCCGCCGAAGAACTATTTCAAGCGGCTGGCGGCGATCTGCAAGGAACGCGGCATCCTGCTGGTCGACGACGAAATCCAGATGGGCATCCAGCGCACCGGCAGGATGTGGGCGATGGAGCATTTCGACGTCCAGCCGGACATCATCGTCTTCGGCAAGGCGCTCACCAACGGCATGAATCCCCTCTCGGGCATCTGGGCGCGCGAGGAACTCATCAATCCGGCGGTGTTCGGGCCGGGCTCGACGCATTCGACCTTTTCCTCGAACACGCTGGGCACCGCGGCGGGGCTCGCCGTCATGAAAGTCCTGGCGGCCGGGGACTACGGCGCCGGGGTGCAGCGCAAGGGCGAGTATTTCCTCGGCAAGCTGAAGCAGATCCAGTCCCGCCATCCCGAGGTCGGGGATGTCGACGGCCTCGGCCTCGCCCTGCGCATGGAAATGTGCGAAGCGGACGGCCGCTCGCCGAGCCGCCGGCTTGCCGACCGCATGTTCCAGATCGGGCTGGAGGGCGATTTGTCCATCGGGCCGCGCCGCTTGGGGCTGGTGCTGGACATCGGCGGCTACTACAAGAACGTCATCACGCTGGCGCCTTCGCTGGAGATCAGCAACGCGGAGATCGACCTCGCCGCGCTCGCGCTGGAGCAGGTCCTCGGCCGCGCCAAGGAATAGATCCGCCCATCGCACGTTTACTGTGGGTGGCGCGAGGCTGTAAGCTGGTGCCTCACCTATAACAAGATGTCAATAACCCCGCCTCCGGCCGCGACCCGCGCCCCGGCTCCGAGCATCGAACGTGAGGAGCTGCGCGGCATTTCGCGCACTGTTGCCGAAATCCACTGGCTGCTTTTGATTCTGGTGCTGCTCTTCCTGAAATACGGGGACACGGACGGCGAGGGCGAGGCGGCGATCATGTCGGCGTCGTTCTTCTACGCCGCTTTCGTCATGGCCTTCCGCTACGCCAACTTCTACAAGCACGAGTCGCGCTGGAAGGTGGCGCTGGAAACCTGGGCGATGATCGGGTTCATTACCTGGGTGTGCTGGTACACCGGAGGACTGGCGAGCCCGCTGCTGAATACCTACCTTCTCCCCGTCATCACCTCGTCGCTGACGCTCGGCAAGGTCACGACGCTGGTCGAAGTCGCGCTGATCGCCGCCTGCCAGGTGTTCCTGGGCGGCAGTTTTTCGACGGACCGGCTGCTTTCCCTGTCCTTCCTCGGCGGCTTCGCGGCGCAGATCGCGCCGGTCACCCTGGTGGCCTATATCGTCACCATGTTTTCCGCGGACATCCGTTACGGACTGAGCCGCGTCAAGCTTCTCTCTGAAACGGACGAATTGACGGGATTGCTGAACATGCGCGGCTTTTCCATCGCCGCCAACCGCCTGTTCGGCCAGGCGCTGCGCTACAACCGCGCCGCCACCGTCCTGATGATCGATTCGGACAACCTGAAAGCGGTGAACGACGCGCACGGCCACGAGGCCGGCAACCGGCTGCTGAAGCAGCTCACCCGCCTGGTGCAGGCCGAGCTGCGCTATACCGACGTGCTGGCGCGCTACGGCGGCGACGAATTCATCGTACTGCTGCCGGAGACGCCGCCCGCGGGCGCGATGGAAGTCGCCTCCCGCATTCGCGAGGCGATCGCCAGCGTGCCGCTCGATATAGATGGCAGGCATGTCGGATGCACGGTGAGTATCGGTCTTGCCGGCCATCCGGCCGACGGCAGCAGCATGGATGCCGTGGTCGCGCGCGCCGACCGGGCGATGTACGAGGCGAAACGGACCGGCCGCAACCGCGTGGTGCAGTTCCACGCGGAGACGGCTTCCAGCGGCGGCGAAGCCGCCGTCGACGCTACTCCAGCGCGCTGAGCAGCTGGGGAAAAACCTTCGGCGTCGCCGCGGCGATGTCGCCGGACTCGAGCCAGGTCGAATTGCCCTGCAGGTCTCCGACCAGGCCGCCCGCCTCCTGGATCATCAGTGCGCCCGCGGCCATGTCCCAGGGCGCGAGGCCCAATTCCCAGAACGCATCCATGCGCCCGGCCGCGACATAGGCGAGGTCGAGCGCCGCCGCGCCCGCCCGGCGGACGCCGGCGGAGGCCGTCATTATTTCCCTCAGTTGCTTGAAGTAAACATCCAGACGGGACATTTCCTTGAAAGGAAATCCCGTGCCCACCAGCGCGTCCTTGAGCTGGGCGCATTTGGAAACGCGGATGCGCCGGTCGTCGAGGAAGGCGCCGCGGCCCTTGGAGGCGGTGAACAGCTCGTTTTTCGCCGGGTCGTAGATCACGCCATGCTGGATGGCGCCGCGGTGCTCCAGCGCGATGGAAACGCAGTACTGCGGAAAACCGTGGATGAAATTGGTGGTGCCGTCCAGCGGGTCGATGATCCAGCGGTACTCCGCTTTCGGCGACGAGGACCCGGCTTCGAGGCTTCCGGACTCTTCCGCGAGGATGGCGTGGTCCGGATAGGCCTGGCGGATGATGTCGATGACCGCCGACTCCGCCGACTTGTCCACCTGCGTGACGAAATCGTTGGCTCGCTTGGCGCGGATCTCCAGCTTGGTGCGGTCGAGCGCCGCCCGGTTGATGATCGAGCCGGCGCGCCGCGCTGCCTTGACCGCGATGTTGAGCATCGGATGCATGGGGCGCGTATTCTATTATGGTGACTCAGTCCCGCGTTCGAATTGTTCTCTGCCGCCCCAGCCATCCCGGCAACATCGGCGCCGCCGCGCGCGCCATGAAAACCATGGGCCTGTCCGACCTGCGCCTCGTCGCGCCCGGGAAGTTCCCCGCCCCGGAAGCGCGCTGGATGGCCACCAATGCGATCGACGTTCTCGATCAGTCGAAGGTCTGCGCCAGCCTGGCGGAAGCGATCTCCGACTGCGTCGCCGCCTTCGCGCTGTCGGCCCGGCCGCGCGAGTGGTCGACGCCGGTGCTGGAGGTGCGCGCGGCGGCGGCGCGCGCAATCGAGCTGAACGGAGAGGTGGCCTTCGTGTTCGGCAACGAGCAGGCGGGGCTTACCAACGAGGAAATGCTCGCCTGCCAGTACCTCGTGCACATCCCGGCCAATCCGGGATTCACTTCGCTGAATCTCGCGCAGGCGGTGCAGGTGGCGGCCTACGAACTGTTCATGGTTTCTTCCAGAACCGCTTTTCAAATGAGAACCGAAAAACCCGCCACGGTGGCCGATCTGGAAGGCCTTTACGGCCACCTCGAGCAGGCCGCCGTGAGCAGCGAATTTTTCGACCCGGCCTCGGGCTCGAAGCTGCCGACGCGCCTGCGGCGGCTGTTCTCGCGGGTGCCGGACCTGGAGCGGGAAGAAGTGAACATCCTGCGCGGCCTGCTGAACGCCCTGCAGAAGCCCAAGCGTAAATAGTTGATCGTTTTACTCGGGCACCTTAAAATGCCTTTCATGTTCAGGCAGCTACGTGAAGACATTCAAAGCGTTTTCCAGCGCGATCCGGCGGCGCGGTCGACTTGGGAAGTGCTGACCTGCTATCCCGGCCTGCACGCGGTCTACATCCATCGGCTGGCGCACTGGTTCTGGAACAACGGCCTGCGCTGGCTCGGCCGGTTTACCTCGCAAATGGGACGCTGGCTCACCGGCATCGAGATCCATCCGGCGGTGGTCATGGGGCGCCGCGTGTTCATCGACCACGGCATGGGCGTGGTGGTCGGCGAGACGGCGGAAATCGGCGACGACTGCACCATCTACCAGGGCGTTACGCTGGGCGGCACCTCTCTTTACCGCGGGGCCAAGCGCCACCCGACCCTCGGCAAGGGGGTGGTGGTTAGCGCGGGAGCCAAGGTGCTGGGCGGCTTCCGTGTCGGCGACGGCGCGAAAATCGGTTCGAACGCGGTAGTTCTCAAGGAAGTGCCCGCCGGCGCCACGGTCGTCGGCATTCCCGGCCGTATCGTGGAGAAAAGCACGAAGGCCGAGGAGCAGACGCACTTCGCCGCCTACGGCGTGATGCCCAACCAGGAAGATCCCTACGCCAAGACGCTGCAGTCGCTGGTCGATCACGCCCAGGAGCTGGAGCAGACGGTGTCGGCCCTGACCGAGAAAATGCGGCGCCTGGAACAGGCAGCGGAGCACTCGAAGGCCGACCCGCTTAGGGCGATCAAGTAGCTGATTTTGATGCTATTAAATACCTGACAGAATCGCTCGGGATTTGATATACTTGAGCATCTTCATCGGGTATAGAACGGCACAATCATGAGACTCACGACCAAGGGCAGGTTCGCAGTGACCGCGATGGTGGATCTTTCCATGCGCCAGACGCGCGGGCCGGTGACGCTCGCCGCCATCAGCGAGCGCCAGCACATATCGCTGTCCTACCTGGAGCAGCTGTTCGGCAAGCTGCGCCGCGCCAAGCTGGTGACCAGCGTGCGCGGTCCCGGCGGCGGCTATTGCCTCGCGCGGGCGACCAACGGCATATCGGTGGCGGAGATCATCACCGCGGTGGACGAGCCGATCGACGCCACCCAGTGCGGCGGCAAGGAAAACTGCATCGATGACCGCCGCTGCGTGACCCACGACCTGTGGGCGACGCTGAACGAAAAGATGAACGATTACCTGACCTCGGTTTCGCTCGCCGACGTCGTCTCGCACCAGCAGGGCAAGCAGGTGCAGGTGATCAAGCATTTCAGGGGCATGCAGAAGCAGGGAACGCCGGAACAGCCCTCGGAGAATGTGGCCGCGTAATGAAATCGGCGCTTACCTTCCCGATCTATCTCGATTATTCCGCCACCACGCCGGTCGACCCGCGCGTGGCGCAGAAGATGATCCGGTTTCTGACCGAGGATTACGGGAACCCGGCCAGCCGTTCGCATTCGCTCGGCTGGAAGGCCGAAGAGGCGGTCGAGGAAGCGCGCGAGCACGTGGCGGCGCTGGTGCGCTGTGACGCCAAGGAGCTGGTGTGGACTTCGGGAGCCACCGAGTCCATCAACCTTGCGCTCAAGGGCGCGGCGGAGTTCTACAAGACCAAGGGCAGGCACCTGATCACCGTCAAGACCGAGCACAAGGCGACGCTCGACACCATGCGCGAGCTCGAGCGCCGCGGCTTCGAGGTGACCTATCTCGAGGTCAAGCCGGACGGGCTGCTCGACCTGAACCAGCTGGAAACGGCGCTGCGCAAGGACACCATCCTCGTTTCCGTGATGTTCGTGAACAACGAGATCGGCGTCATCCAGGACATCCCGGCGATCGGGGAAATGTGCCGCAAGCGGGGAATCCTCTTCCACGTCGACGCGGCGCAGGCTACCGGCAAGTGCGACATCGACCTGCAGGTGCTGAAGGTCGACCTGATGTCGTTCTCGGCGCACAAGACCTACGGGCCGAAGGGCATCGGCGCGCTGTTCGTGCGCCGCAAGCCGCGCGTGCGGCTGGAAGCGCAGATCCACGGCGGCGGCCACGAGCGCGGTTTTCGCTCCGGCACGCTGGCGACGCACCAGATCGCCGGCATGGGCGAGGCCTTCCGGCTGGCGAAGCTCGAAATGGCGGACGAGAATCCGCGCATCCGCGCCATGCGCGACAAGCTGCTGGCCGGCATGCAGCAGATGGAAGAGGTGTTCGTCAACGGCGACCTCGTGCATCGCGTGCCGCACAACCTGAACATCAGCTTCAATTTCGTCGAGGGCGAGTCGCTGATCATGGCGGTCAAGGACATCGCGGTCTCGTCCGGCTCGGCCTGCACCTCGGCCTCGCTGGAGCCGTCCTACGTGCTGCGCGCCCTCGGGCGCTCGGACGAGCTGGCGCACAGTTCCATCCGCTTTACCCTGGGCCGGTTCACGACGCAGGACGAGGTGGATTACACGATCAGCCACCTCAGGAGCAAGGTCGAGAGGCTGCGCGAGCTCTCGCCGCTGTGGGAAATGCACAAGGAAGGCATCGATCTCTCCACGGTGCAGTGGGCTGCACACTGAAGTCACGGTAAGAACTGCAAACGGAGCAAGCCATGGCATACAGCGACAAGGTACTGGACCACTACGAGAATCCGCGCAACGTCGGTTCCTTCGACAAGGGCGACGACTCGGTCGGCACCGGCATGGTCGGCGCGCCGGCCTGCGGCGACGTGATGAAGCTGCAGATCAAGGTCAACAAGGAAGGCATCATCGAGGACGCGCGCTTCAAGACCTACGGCTGCGGCTCGGCGATCGCTTCTTCCTCCCTCGTGACCGAGTGGGTGAAGGGCAAGAAGCTGGATGAAGCCGCCGGCATCAAGAACACGCAGATCGCCGCGGAACTGTCGCTGCCGCCGGTGAAAATCCACTGCTCGATCCTCGCCGAGGACGCGATCAAGGCCGCGGTCGAGGACTACAAGAAGAAGCACCAGTAAATCATGGCTGTCACGCTTACCGAAAAAGCCGCGACCCACGTCCAGAACTACCTCGCCAAGCGGGGCAAGGGCGTAGCGCTGCGCCTGGGCGTGCGTACCTCCGGCTGCTCGGGGATGGCGTACAAGCTGGAGTACGCCGACGCAGTGAATCCCGACGACCTGACCTTTGAGAGCCACGGCGTCAAGGTGGTGATCGATCCGAAGAGCCTGCCGTATCTCGAGGGCACCGAACTCGACTTCGCCAAGGAAGGCCTAAACGAGGGGTTCAAGTTCAACAACCCCAACGTCAAGGACGAGTGCGGCTGCGGCGAGAGCTTCAACGTCTGAGGGTTTGAAGAACCACTTCGAGTTGTTTGGTCTTGCCCCGGCCTACATGCTGGATCTTGTACATCTCGACCGCGTCTACCGTGATATCCAGTCGCAAATTCATCCGGACCGCTACGCACACGCGGGTGATGCGGAACGGCGCGCATCCATGCAGATGACCACCCAGGTGAACGAGGCCTACCGCACGCTGAAGAGCCCGGTGCGGCGCGCGGGTTATCTGCTCGAACTGAACGGCGTGGACGTCGGCTCCGAAACCAACACCGCGATGCCGCCTGAGTTTTTGATGGAACAGATGGAGTTGCGGGAGAAGCTTGAAGAGACGCACGACGCGGCTTCGCTTGCTGTTATTGAAAAAGACGTTTTGAATAAAAAGCAAAAGATAGAAGCGCAAATCGCCGAAAGCATCGACGCCAAGCGAGATTTCGAAAGCGCAAAAGACCTCGTTAGAAAGCTCATGTTCCTGGAAAAATTCGGCGAGGAAATCGGCGCCGCCTACGAATCCCTGGAAGCCTGATGGCGATGGTCAAGGAGCGCTGATGGCGCTTTTCCAGATTTCCGAGCCGGGGCAGTCGCCGGAGCCGCACCAGCAGCGCCTCGCGGTCGGCATCGACCTGGGTACCACCAACTCGCTGGTTGCCACGGTGCGCAGCGGTTCCGCCACGGTGCTGCCGGACGTGCAGGGCAGGTCGCTGCTGCCGTCCATCGTGCGCTACCTGCCGGACGGGACCGCCGAAGTGGGCTATCCCGCGCAGGCGCACCAGGCGGAGGATCCGAAGAACAGCATCGCCTCGGTAAAGCGCTACATGGGGCGCGGCCTGAAGGACGTGGCCCATGCCGAGAACGCCCCCTACGACTTCGTCGACGCGCCGGGCATGGTGCAGCTCAAGACCGCGGCAGGCGTGAAAAGCCCGGTCGAAGTCTCTGCCGAGATTCTCGGACTGTTGAAGGCGCGGGCGGAAGAATCGCTGCAGGGCGGCCTTGCCGGCGCCGTGATCACCGTGCCCGCCTATTTCGACGACGCGCAGCGCCAGGCGACCAAGGACGCGGCGAAACTCGCCGGACTGAACGTGCTCAGGCTGCTGAACGAGCCTACCGCGGCGGCGATCGCCTACGGCCTGGAGAATTCTTCCGAAGGCACCTACGCGGTGTTCGACCTGGGCGGCGGCACCTTCGATATCTCGATCCTGAAGCTGTCGAAGGGCGTGTTCGAGGTGATCGCCACCAACGGCGACGCCGCGCTCGGCGGCGACGACTGGGACCAGCGCGTGTACTGCTGGATCGTCGAGCAGGCCGGTCTCGCGCCGCTCGGGCCGCGCGACACGCGCCTGCTGCTGGTGAAGGCGCGCGAGGCGAAGGAACACCTGACCGGCCATGCCGAGGCGCGCATAGACGCGAGGCTGAGTACGGGCGAATTCGTCGACCTGACGCTCGATACGGAAACCTTCTGCCGCATCACCCAGCACCTGGTGCAGAAGACGCTGGCCCCCGCGCGCAAGGCGCTGCGCGATGCCGGCCTGGCGGTGGAGGAGGTCAAGGGCGTGGTGATGGTGGGCGGCGCGACGCGCATGCCGCAGATCCAGCGCGCGGCGGCGGAGTTTTTCCGGCGCGACCCGCTCAACAACCTCGACCCGGACAAGGTGGTGGCGCTGGGCGCCGCGATGCAGGCGAACGTGCTCGCCGGCAACAGGCCGCAGGGCGAGGACTGGCTGCTGCTGGACGTCATTCCGCTCTCGCTCGGCATCGAGACCATGGGCGGCCTCGCCGAGCGCATCGTTCCGAGGAACACCACCATTCCCTGCGCCAAGGCGCAGGAGTTCACCACCTTCAAGGACGGCCAGACCGGCATGAGCTTCCACGTGGTGCAGGGCGAGCGCGAGCTGGTGTCGGATTGCCGCTCGCTCGCCAGGTTCGAGCTGAAAGGCATTCCGCCGATGGTGGCGGGCGCCGGGCGCGTACGGGTCACCTTCCAGGTCGACGCCGACGGGCTGCTTTCCGTCGCGGCGAAGGAAAACACCACCGGCGCCGAAGCCTCGGTCACCGTCAAGCCGTCCTACGGCCTGGGCGACGCCGACATCGAGCGCATGCTGCGCGATTCCTTCGAGCACGCCAGGGACGACATGCGTGCCCGCGCGCTAAACGAGCACCGCGTGGACGCGCAGAGATTGATTGATGCGACCAGGAGCGGCCTTGCCGAGGATGGTTCGCTTTTGACTGCCGACGAAATAAAAAACATCGAGGATGGGGTGAAAGCGCTCGAGAAGACAATCACCACCGCCGATCCCCGCGCCATCAAGTTGGCGAGCGACGCGCTGAACCGCGCCACCGAGGAATTCGCCGCGCGCCGCATGAACGCGAGCGTGCGCCGGGCGCTCGCCGGACGCGCCATATCGAGCCTCGATGCCTAAACTCACCGTCCTGCCGCATGCCGCGCTTTGCCCGAACGGCGCCGAATTCGACGCGCGGGCCGGAGAGACGCTGTGCGACCTGCTCCTCGCGCGCGGCATCGAGATCGAGCATGCCTGCGAGAAATCCTGCGCCTGCACCACCTGCCACGTGGTGCTGCGCGAAGGCTACGATTCGCTCGAACCGGCGCAAGAGAAAGAGGAAGATCTGCTCGACAAGGCCTGGGGGCTGGAGGCGACCTCGCGCCTGTCCTGCCAGGCGCGCATGCGCGACGCGGACCTGGTGATCGAGATCCCGAAATACACCATCAACTACGAGCGCGAAGGCGGCAGCCGGAAATGAAATGGACTGATTCGCGGGACATCGCGATTGCCTTGCTGGAAAAATTTCCCGATCAGGATCCGAAAGCCATCAACTTCGTGAACCTGCGCAACTGGGTGGTGGAACTGCCGGGGTTCGACGACGACCCCGCGCGCAGCGGCGAGAAAATCCTGGAAGCGATCCAGATGGCCTGGATCGACGAGGCGGAGTAGGGGACTGCAGGGGACCGAAAAAGCGGGCTAGGCCGGCGGGGCGGCCTCGACCGCGGCGAGGCCCGACTCCGGAAAGACCACCTCGCGCAGCAGGCGGGTCACGAAAAAGCTCTTGCCGGTGCCGGTGGGTCCCGCGGCGGCGCCGCGCTCCAGCCGGAAGGTGCGCGCCAGCGCGACCAGCACGCGGTCGATCGGATTGCCTTCCTGCGTGCCGCTGGTGTAGTAGACCCCGCGCAATTGCAGCGTGCGGTGGTTCACCTGCGTGCCGAAGGCTTGCGCGAGGAATTCCCCCACCAGCGGGCCGAGGGCGTGGAACTGCTGCGGGAAGCGGTAGATCGAGGCGCGCCGCTGCAGGTCGCGTTCTTCGTGCAGCCGCGCCAGCATCTCGGCGCCCAGGCGGTCTTCCAGCGCGATGAAATCCTTGCCGTAGGGCGCGGCGATGAACGAGGGATCGATCTCGTGATCGAAGGTCGTGCCCCAGACCTGCTGGCGCCCGTTGAAATCGAGGTCGCCGAAGAAGTCGGTGAAGCCGGCCAGCAGGTCCGTCTTGGTGACCAGCACGTAGACCGGGAAGCGCTCGTTCAGCGCCGCGTACATCTCCGACAGGCGCATTCTCACGTGGGTAGAGAACTTGGCGCGTTCCGCCTTTGTCCAGAGCATCAGGTCGAGCGCGCTGACCGTGACGAGGGCGCCGTTGAGCGGCTGGTCCGCGCGGGCCTGCTTCAGCAGCGCGAGGAAGCCGTGCCAGGCCGCGGCGTCCGCCTTGCGGTCGCTGTCCTGCGTCGTGTAGCGGCCCGCGGTATCGAGCAGCACCGCTTCGTCGGCGAACCACCAGTCGCAGTTGCGCGTGCCGCCGACGCCCGGGATCGAGGCGCTGTTGCCGTCGCGCGTGTAGAGCGGAAAGCGCAGGCCCGAGTTGAGCAGGGCGGTGGTCTTGCCCGAGCCCGGCGCGCCGATCATCACGTACCAGGGCAGTTCTTCGATCGCGCGCGGCCGGCCGTCGGGGCTGGGAAAGCGCGCGTCCTGCAGATCCGCGGCCGCCTGCTGGAAGCGGGCGCGCAGCGTCTCGAGTTCCTTCGCCACGCGCTCGTCGGCGACGGGCGCCGCGCCGCTGCCGGCGATCTGCTCCAGCAGGCTCACGGGTTGGGCCTGAGCGTGATGGCGACGCGGCGGTTCTTCGCGCGGTTCGCCTCGGTGTCGCTGGGGGCGAGCGGCTCGGATTCGCCCTTGCCCTCGGCCGTCAGCCGCCTGGCGTCGCCCAGTTTCGGCGCCATGATTTGCGCGACCGCCTGCGCGCGCGCGGCGGACAGCGCCATGTTCGACGCATAGCGCCGGGTCGGCGACGCGTCGGCGTAGCCGGTGACGACGACCGCGCCCGGCGTCTTGTCGAGCGCCGCGGCGATTCTCTGGAACAGCGGCCGCAGCGCCGGCGCCGGCAATTCGCTGCCCGGCGGGAACTGGCGCTCGCTGCGCAGCGTGACGACGATGCGCCCGGCGTTTTCCGTGATCGCCACGGGCGCGCCCTGCAGCGCTTTCGCAATATCCGCGATTGCCGCTGCCGGCGCAGGGGGCGTCGCCGCCGCGGCCTGTTTCGCTGCCGGGGACTTGGCCGGCGCTTTCGTGGAGAAGGCGCTGTTCACGTCGTTCTCCAGCAGCCTGAGCGCGAGCAGGTAGAACACGACCAGCGCTCCGATGACGCCGAAGAGCGCGCTCCAGATCGCGCGCCGCGGCAGCCGCGAGAGGGAAAATTTCGCGCGCCTGCCGACCGGCGGCAGGGTGGATTCTCCGCTCCCCGCCAGCGCAGTCGCCTGTGCAGCGGCCTGCGCCGAGAGTTCGGCGGAGACCTTGGCCGCGACCTGCAGCGCCGGCGCCGCGGCCGCGAGCGCGGTGGCGCTGCGCCACTGCGCCGAGAGCCCGTCGACGGGCCGCGGGCGGCGGCGCGAAATGGTCGCATACAGGCTGTTGCGGACCTGGTCGAGCGCCTGGCGGCCGCCTTCGGCCTCGCGGTAGCGGCCCTCGAAGCCGAGCGCCAGGCAGACGTAGAAGAATTCGAGCAGGTCCGCGTTAGCCTCCGCGTCCAGTTCGAGTTCATCGAGCAACTTGAAGAAGCCCTCGCCGCCGCCGCTCTCGCCCCGCAGTTCCTGCAGCAGGCCCTTGTCGATCCAGCTGCCGCCCCAGGGCGTGGCGGCGGCCGATTCGTCCAGCAGCGCGCAAAGCGCGTACACGGCGGCGGCCGAGGCCGCATCCGGAATCTCCGCCGACATCGCGCTGGTCTCGAAGGATTCGATCTGGTCGCGCAGGTTCTCGCGCAGCATCGCCGGGTCTGGATGCTTCAGCGCGCGGCGGACCTGCGGCACCGCGCCCAGGATGGGGTTGGCCATGGCGATCAGCGGATTCAGCCCGCCGAGCGCGGAAAGGTTCGCCTGGATGGTCTCGGGGACGGACTTCGGCGCGAAGGGGTTCTTGCGCACCCTGCCTGGGCTGGGGACCCGCACCGTGGCCTCCGGGTCGAGCTTCGCCTGCTCGGTCGGATTCACCGTGGCGTCGGGATCGAAAACCGGGTGCTTGTCGGTCGCTTCCGGATCCGGTTCCGCCTTGCGGGGCGGGCCCGCGACGGTCGCCTCCGGGTCCAGCGCGCGCAAAGGCTGCTGTACCGTCGCTTCCGGGTCGAACTGCTTGGGCTCCTCAGCCATCTTGTCTTGACGTTTCCCCTGAGGACGACATTCTAGGGGCGGAACAGCCCGGCGGCGAACTGGATTTTCTTCTGCGCCGCCTTCATCCGCTCGCTGGGCGGGGCGGTGGCCCCCCAGAGGTCGCTATGCCCGGGCGGATAAGCCCAGTCCCGGGGCTCCCGTACCCGGTAGCTCGCATCCACTTTCTCGATTTCGGCGGTGTATTCGATGACGAAGTCGTCCGGGCCGACGAAATAGGCGAACACGTTGTTGCCCGGCCCGTGGCGGCCCAGCCCCCATTCGATCGGGTGGCCGGCGTCGCGCATCCTGCCCGCCCCGCGCATCACCGAGTCGATGCCGTCCATCTCGAAGGCGACGTGGTGCAGGGTGGAGGACTCCCCTGGGTGAAACGCGACGCTGTGATGGTCCGCATTGCAGCGGATGAAGGTCAGCAGCGAGCGATCGCTGATCTCGAAGCCGAGGGCCTCGACCCAGAACGCCGCGGCCGCTTCCTGGCGCGGCGTGTTCAGCACGACATGCGTGATTTTCGCGGGCCGGTCGGGCGCCGCGGCCGCATCGGCGTGGCGGGCGTCCCCGGCGATCACGCGCACGGCCCGGCCTTCGGGATCGAGAAAGGCGAAGCCGTAGCCGCCGCCGGGTTCCCGGATGGCAGCGGGCGCATCGAGCTGCAGCGCCCCGGCGCCCTTGACGCGCAGGTGCAGCCGATCCACGTCGGCGCGGCTGCCGGCGGCGAGGTTGATGCCGAGCAGCGCCGGCCGGTCGCGCGGGTGCAGCGAGAGGATATGGTGGTATTCGCCGGTGCCGCGCAGATAGACCGCGCCGCCGTGCTCGGCGGCGACCGAAAGCCGCCATACGCCGGTGTAGAAACGCGCGTGGGCGGCGACGTCGGGCACCCCGAGATCGACGCCGCGGAGGCCAGTGATCAATCCGGCGGGCATGGGGCGATTTTATTCCATGTATCCTCGCCCACGACCTTTCATCAAATAACGCCATGGACGAACTTGCAGCCTATTACGCCCGGCGTGCGGCCGAATACGAACGCATCTACGCCAAGCCCGAACGCCAGGCCGACCTTGCCGTCCTGCGCGGCAGGATCGGCAAGCTGTTTGCCGGCAGGAAAGTCCTCGAACTGGCCTGCGGCACCGGCTACTGGACCGACCTGCTCGCGGTGCAGGCGGCGCAACTCACCGCCCTGGACGTGAACGAGGAGGTGCTGGAGATCGCGCGCGCGAAGGAGCATGTCTCGAAGAACGCCGCGAAAGTGGAATTCGTGCGCGGCAGCGCCTACGAGATCCCCGATTTCTCGCGCCGGCATGGTGCGCTGTTCGCCGGATTCTGGTGGTCGCACGTCCCCCTGGAGAAGCTGGACCTTTTCCTGGATGGCGTTTCTGCCGCCACTGCGCCCGGCGCGCTGATCGCCTTCCTCGATAATCGCCTGGTGCCGGGATCGAGCACCGCGGTGTCGCGGCGCGACGCGGGGGGCAATACCTACCAGACGCGCAGGCTGGACGACGGCAGCACTCACGAGGTGCTGAAGAACTTCCCCGCCGAAGGCGAGCTGATCCAGCGCGCATCGCGGCACGGCTGGGGCGCGCACGTGGACCTGCTCGAGCACTACTGGCTGCTGACGTACTGGGCGCCGAAATGACGCACCCGATCGAAATCTCGCCGCCCGACATTTCCGGCTACCGGAGCGGCAACGCGGGCGTCGACTACGTCCACGTGCTGGATTCCGGCAAACCCGGGCCGAACGTTATGGTGCAGGCGCTGACGCACGGCAACGAATTCTGCGGCGCCATCGCGCTGAAAAAGATTTTTGACGAAAAAATAAAACCGGAACAGGGCAAGCTCATCCTTGCCTTCGCCAACGTGGCTGCTTTCGCGCGCTTCGATTTCGAGAATCCGGACCGCTCGCGCTACATCGACGAGGACTACAACCGCGTCTGGGGCGACGATGCCCTTCTGGGAGGGCGCGATTCCGCCGAACTGCGCCGCGCGCGCGAGTTGCGGCCGTTCGTCGACGCCGCCGATTTCCTGCTCGACCTGCACTCGATGCACGAGCCCTGCCGGCCGATCATGGTCTGCGGCGTGGGCGGCAGGGGCGGCGAGAAGAGCGTCACCCTGTCGCGCAGGATCGGCGTGCCCGCGGACCTGCTGCTCGATACCGGCCATCCCGCGGGCCTGCGCATGATCGAGCGCGGCGCCTTCGGCGATCCGGCATGCCCGCAGACGGCGGTGCTGATCGAATGCGGCCAGCACTGGGAGAAAAGCGCGGCCGACGTGGCGGTGGATACGCTGTTTCGCTTCCTGCACGCGACGGGCGCCGTAAATGCATCAATTTGTAAATCCCATTCGCGCGTCGCGCCGCCTGCGGTACAACGGGTCGTTCGCGTCACCGAGGCTGTCGTGGCGAAAAGCATGAACTTCAGGTTTTCATATTTATTCAAAGGTCTGGAAGTGATCCCGGCGGCCGGCACGGTGGTCGCCACGGATGGTGACAAGATCTGGAAAACGCCCTACGATCATTGCGTCATGGTGATGCCGTCGCTGGCGCATGTGAAACCGGGAACGACCGTTCTGCGTATGGGCCGGTATGAGTGAAACGAGACTTCTGCTGCTGACCGTCTTGCTGGTCTCTTCGGCGAATGTCCCGGCGCAGATCTACCGCTGGGTGGACTCGCAGGGGCGCGTCAATTTTTCCAATTCCGCGCCGCCGCAGGGCGTGCAGGCCACGGTGGTCGATGCGGACGCGAAAGAAGCGCCGCCGCCGGCCGACTCCGGTCCCGACTGCCACACCATCCGCTGCCAGGGAGAGCGCCTGGAAGAGCGCCAGCAAAAGCGCGACGCGCACGAAGCGAGGAGAGATGCGGAACGCGCCGCGCTGGCGCCCAAGCCGGTGCGGGGCCTGGAGTTCAGGAAGTACATCAGCCTGCAGCAGGGAATGACCGAAGGAGAACTGCTCGGCATTGCCGGCGAGCCCGACCTGAAGTCCGACCGGGGCGTCGCCATCGCCGCGCCGACGACGGTGCAGGCGGGCAGGAACTTCAGCAGCGCCGCCCGCGAGGGGCTGGTGATGACGACCTACACCTACCTGCCGACGTCCGCGGATCCGTTCACCACCACCATCACCCTGGTCGGCGGACGGATTTCCGAACTCGACCGCGTGCGCAAGTTCTGAGCTAGGCGAACTGAAGCTTCGAGCGCTGGTTGCCGGCGCCGTCGAAATTCGCCGGGGCCAGCCAGCGGTCGTATTCCCGCCTGAGGCGCGGCCATTCCGAGTCGAGCATCGAGAACCAGGCGGTGTCGCGGTTGGCGCCCTTGGTCCACATGTGCTGGCGGAACAGCCCTTCGTAGCTGAAGCCGAAGCGCAGCGCCGCCGCCTTCGACGGTTCGTTCAGGTTGTTGCACTTCCACTCGAAGCGCCGGTAGCCGAGATCCTCGAACACGTGGCGCGCGGCGAGATAGAGCGCCTCGGTCGCGGCGGGCCTGCGCGAGATCGCCGGTCCCCACAGGATGTTGCCGATTTCGATCACGCCGTGCTCGGGCGTGATGCGCATCAGCGCCTGGCGGCCGGCGGCGCGGCCGCTGGCATTGTCGATGACCGCGCTGAACAGCGGGTCGCCGCCGGCGGCCATCTTCGCGATCCAGGCATTCATCTCCGGCAGGCCGGCCGGCGCATCGTCGAACAGGTAGGCGAAGCGGCGCTCCGCGCCCGGCGCGGCGGAAGCCTCGAACAGCGCGGGCGCGTGATCCGCGGCGAGCGGCTCGAGGCGCGCGTAGCGCCCGTCCAGCACGGTCTTCGCGGGCCGCGGGCGGGGCAGCGACGGCCGCATCGTCAAAAACGGGCGGCTACTCGATCTTGGCTTTGGCGCGCAGGTCCTTGATGAGGACGTCGACGCGCTGCGCCACCAGGCGCTGCTGGATCTGCGGCTTGACCTGCGCCATGGGCGGGAAATTCACCGGGCGCACGTCGTCCAGCTGGATGATGTGGTAGCCGAAGCGGCTGTGCACCGGCGCCTCGGTCATCTTGCCTTTCTCCAGCTTCACCATGGCGTCGGCGAACGCCTTGTCGAAGTTGCTCGGCACGTTCCAGTCCAGGTCGCCGCCGCGCGGCCGCGTGCCCTCGTCGAGCGAGCGCTTCTGCGCGATTTCCTCGAATTTTGTGCCCTTCTTCAGGTCGGCCAGCACGCTCTTCGCGTCGTCCTCGTTCGCCACCAGGATGTGGCGCGCTTTGTACTCCTTGTCCCCGGTGGACGCCTTCGCGCGGTCGTATTCCTTCTGGATGTCGGCGTCGGCGATCGGGTGCGTGCGCAGGTACTCGGCCACCATGGCGTTGGCGATCACTTCCTGCCGCGCGAGATCGACCTGCTGCTGGACTTCCGCCTTCTTCGAAACGCCGCTGCGGTTCGCCTCCTGGATCAGCAATTCGTTGTTGATCAGCGCCTCGCGCACCTGCGCGCGCAGCTGGTCGTTGTCCGGGGCGCCGCGCTCCACCTGCTGGCGCACCACGAGGTCGGCGCGCGTGCGCGGAACCTGCGTGCCGTTCACCGTCGCCAGCGGGCCGTCTTTCGCGGCGGGCTTGGATTCCTTGGCGGGAGTCTGCGCCAGCGCCGGGCCGGACAAAAGCGCAGGCAGCAGCCATGCGAGGACGAAAATCTGGTTTTTCATGCGTTTCCTTTCGAGGTCAGGCGCCATTATCCGTCAATTTCGCCCGGAGATTTTGCGTCGATTGAAAGAGCGTGGATCGGGTGCTGCATCAGTTCGCCGAGCACCTGGTACACCATGCGGTGCCGGGCCACCGTGGGTTTGCCCTCGAACGCGGCTGACACGATCGTCAGGCGCCAGTGCGTGTTGCCGCCGGGCGACGCGCCGGCATGGCCGGCGTGTTGCGCGCTCTCGTCGAGCAGTTCAAGGCGCGCCGGCGCTAGCGCCTCCAGGCGCCGGCGGATGTCCTCCGCGACCGTCATGGCTTGCCTGCCGTGGGTTTTTCCTCTTCTTCCACGTGGCGGGCGAGAAACAGCCCCTGGGCGATGACGAACGCCAGCATCAGCCCGGTGCCGCCGAACAGCTTGAAAGTGACCCACTGGTCGGTGGTGAAATTGAAGGCGATGGCGAGATTGGCGGCGCCCATGAAAAGGAAGAACGCCACCCAGCTCCAGTTGAGCCTGTCCCATACCCCGTCGGGCAGCCGCAGCTGCGCCCCGAGCATGGAGCGAATCAGGTTCCTGCCCAGCAGCAGCCGCGCACCGGCAAGCGCGACGGCGAAGCTCCAGTAGAGCACGGTCGGCTTCCACTTGATGAAGATCTCGTCGTGCAGGATCAGCGTGGCGCCGCCGAACACGACGATGATCCCCAGGCTCACCCACAGCATGGCGTCTATTTTTTTTCGCAGAATCGCCAGCAGGCCGATCTGCAGGATCGTCGCGCCGATGGCGACGCCGGTGGCGACATAGATGTCCGTCAGCTTGAAAGCGACGAAAAACAGGATCACCGGGAACAGGTCGTAGAGGAATTTCATGCGGGCGGTATTATTACCCAACGAGGCGCCGAGGAAGGATCCTGCATGCCTAGAATCCGCAGTTCAAATGAGCGCGGCGGGGGGTCGGGCCGGGGTATTATTGAGGCGTCCTGGGGGATAGGCTTGCGCACTGGGGAATGGATGCTGGCGTTGGTGGCGGCAGCGCTGATCGCAGCGCCGCCGGCGCGTGCCCAGCAGCAGGAGCCGCAGCAGGCGCCCTCCGAGCAGCCCTTTCCGGAGCGCGTGGTCGATGGCATCCGCGGCTTCTTCCGCTCCATTTTCAGCCAGGACAGGAATCAGCCCGCGGCGCCCTCGCCGCAGGAAGCGCAGCCATCGCCGCCGGCGCAGTCCCAGGACCCGAAGGAACAGGAGGTCAACAAGCGCGGAACCCCGTACGCGCAGCCGGTCGTGGCCTCCTCGCACGCATCGCCGCCGCCGCAAAGCCTGCAGGGCGCGATCGCAAAAGGCGACAACGCCGGCGCGCTGAAGATGATCGAGGGCGGCGTCGACATCGAAGCCAAGGACCCCGCGACCGGCGCGACGGCGCTGCACTACGCGGTGATGAAGGGCGAACTGGCCCTGGTCGGGCTGCTGGTGCAGCGTGGCGCGGACGTCAACAGCCGTACCAGGAGCGGCACCACCCCGCTGCATACCGCGGTGCTTTACGGGCGGTACGAAGTCGCCGAATACCTGCTCGACAAGGGTTCCCAGATCGACGCCAAGAGCGCGAGCGGCGCAACGCCGCTGGCGCTTGCCGAGGCGGCGCATTTCGAGCGCATCGCCAAGATGCTGAAGGATCGCGGCGCGCACTGACGCGGAACGCGCCGGAGGAACACGGCGGCGCCCCTAGTGCAGCTTGACGTACTCGTATTCCACCGGAAGGTTGTTGATGCCGCGGTCGGGCGGCGCCACCCAGCCGGCCATCTTGCCCGGCTCGACTACCCGCTGCATCAGCGACTGCACGAACGTCCGGTCGGCAACGGAGGGGATCCAGCTGTCCAGGTTTTTGTCGTAAGCGCATTTTTCCAGAAGAACGCCTTCGGGATTCACCGGCTGGTTCGCCCACGCGCCGATCGAGCGGCGGAAGCGCGTTGACGGCAGCTTGAGTGCCAGCGCCGCGTGGCCGGCGCGCTCGATGCCGCGGTTCCAGCGCTTCAGGCCGATCTCGCAGTCCTTCAGGTAGGACTCGCGCATGATTTCGTTCAGCGCGTTGAGCATGGGAACTTCCTCGGTTCCACCTGGAGAAGAAAGCTTGAAAGTGGAAGAACGAAGAACATGATCCTCATAGCTCGCCTCGTCCGGCCTGCCTTTCAGCCCGTTGGCGAAGTTGGCCGCCGAGTTGGAGGAAATTTCCGAGCCGAACAGGTCGAGCGAGGAGGAGCACCAGAAGTTCAGGTATTTCTGCAGCAGCGGCAGGTCCACCGCGCCGTGCGCGCGGATGCGCGCCGGGTCGTCGGTGCCGAGCTCCTTCATCACTTCCAGCGTGCGCTTGACCACGCGGCCGAGGCCGGTCTCGCCGACGAACATGTGGTGCGCTTCCTCGGTGAGCATGAAGCGGCAGGTGCGCGACAGCGGATCGAAGCCCGATTCGGCGAGGCTCTTCAGCTGGTACTTGCCGTCGCGGTCGGTGAAGTAGGTGAAGCAGAACAGCGACAGCCAGTCGGAGATCGGCTCGTTGAAGGTGGTGAGGATGCGCGGCTTGTCCGTGTCGCCCGAATGGCGCTGCAGCAGTTCCTCGGCCTCCTCGCGGCCGTCACGGCCGAAGTAGGCATGCAGCAGGTAGACCATCGCCCACAAGTGGCGGCCCTCCTCGACGTTGATCTGGAACAGGTTCCTCAGGTCGTAGAGGGAAGGGCAGGTGTGGCCGAGCTGGCGCTGCTGCTCGACGGAGGCGGGCTCGGTGTCGCCCTGCGTGACGATCAGGCGGCGCAGCGTCGAGCGGTATTCGCCCGGCACCTGCTGCCAGGCGGGCTGGCCCATGGCATCGCCGAAACCGATTTTGCGGTCGGCGACCGGGTCGGCGAGGAAGATGCCCCAGCGGTAGTCGGGCATCTTCACCGCGCCGTACTGCGCCCAGCCGTCGGCGTCCACCGACACCGCGGTGCGCAGGTACACGTCCAGGCCCTGGAAGTCCTTCGGTCCCATGCCGCGCCACCAGTCGAGGAAGTGCGGCTGCCAGTGTTCGAGCGCGCGCTGCAGCGTGCGGTCGTTCGCCAGGTTGACGTTATTGGGGATTTTTTCCGAATAATTGATTCCGCTCATACGCGCTCCCTGCAGTAAGGGTCAGGGTCTAGACCCGTTCCCAATTAAATTTTGCTTTCGAACCCGTCCCATAGACTTTCAGGGCCCCCTGTTCGCCGACCGCGTTTGGCCGGATGAAGATCCAGTTCTGCCAGGCCGACAGGCGGCCGAATACGCGGGTCAGCATGTTTTCGCGGCCGCTGAAGCGCAGCGAGGCCTCCATGCCGGTGAGCGCATCGGGCGACAGCGTGACGCGCTCCTCGATGGCGATGCGCACCTCGTCCTCCCAGTCGATGTCGTCCGGCGCGGCGGTAATGAGGCCGAGCTGCCTGGCTTTTTTTGCATCAAAAAGCTTGTTGGCTTCGAGTTCGGGAACCTCGCCGCAGTAGTGCGCCGAGATTCTCGATTCGCCGTTCACCATCGGGTAAGTGCCGAAGTTGAGCGGCGAGAAGGCGATGGACGGGCCGCGCATTTCACCATCCGCCTCGGCATCCAGCATGTAGCTGCGGTCGGCGGCGTAGAGCAGCTCGGCCAGCGTGCCGGCGAAGCAGGAGCCCGGCTCGACCACCGCAAAGATCGAGCGCGAGGACACGTCCAGGCGCGCGAAGGTGCGGCGCAGGTAGCCGATGGTTTCGCGCACGAACCAATCCGCGGAATTTTTTTCAAGGATTGAATCAAGTTCCAAAACTTCCTGAACGCTTCCCCTGGTCTTGAATATCCACAGGCCCACATCGAGGTGGTTGTGGCGCAGGTTGAGGATTGCTTCGTCCAATTCACGCGCCAGCTGGAGCGGGTACCAGGAATCATTCCTTTGAACTTGAATTTGCTCTTTTGTCGGACCTTTAACCGTGATTTCCGCGGTCCTTTCTTTTGCATTTATTTGAAGCTCTACGAGCTGGGGCTTCAAAGGCGTCAACGTGATTCCCCGGCCTCCGGGCCGGTCCGATTGCTTCGCCAGCTCCAGCGCGCGGCCCTTCACGAACTCGGCGAACTGCTGCGGCTTGGCGGCATGGTCGACCAGCTTCCAGTCCTTCGCGCGGTCGGCGCGCACGCCTTCGGCGGTTGTGCAGAAGACGTCGGCGAGATCCCGCCTGACTTTCCTTTTATCGACGATTCTGGTCAAACCGCCCGTCCCCGGCAAAACCCCCAGCAGCGGCACTTCCGGCAGGCTCACGGTGCTGGAGCGGTCGTCGATCATGGCGATTTCGTCGCAGGCGAGGGCGAGCTCGTAGCCGCCGCCGGCGGTGGTGCCGTTCAGCGCGGCGAGGAATTTCAGTCCCGAGTGCCGGCTGGAATCCTCCAGGCCGTTGCGCGTCTCGTTGGTGAACTTGCAGAAGTTCACTTTCCAGGCGTGCGTGGAGAGGCCGAGCATGTAGATGTTGGCGCCGGAGCAGAACATGCGCGTCTTGCCGCTGGTGATCACCACCGATTTCACCTCGGGGTGCTCGAAGCGGATGCGGTTCACCGCGTCGTGCAGCTCGATGTCGACGCCGAGGTCGTAGGAATTGAGCTTGAGCTTGTAGCCGGGCGCGATGCCCTTGTCCTCGGCGATGTCGAGCGCGAGGGTGGCCACCGCGCCGTCGAACGACAGCTTCCAGTGGTTGTATCTGTCGGGGTGGGTTTCGAATGTGATCATTTGCGTTCCGTCAGCGTTCTTTTAAGTTCGGAAAAACTTTCCTTGAACTGCTTCCCGGTCGTGTCCACCGTCACGTCGGCCTGGGAATAGAGGCGGTCGCGGTCGGCGAGCAGCTTGCGGATTTCGTCCAGCGCGGCCGAGCGCCCGTGCATTTTCCCTCCCTCAAACGGCCGCATGTCGCCCTGGGCGATGACGCGGTTCATGTGTTCCTCGGGCTTGGCTTTCAGCCAGACCGTGCGGCAGTTGTCGAGCAGCAGCCGGTAGGTATCCGGGTCGGTCACCAGGCTGCCGCCGGCGGCGATCACCGCCGTCTCGTGCGTGCGCAGCACGCGCTCCAGCGCGCGGCGCTCGAAGCGGCGGAACGCCTCCTGGCCGTACATCGCGAACACCTCGCCCAGCTTGGAGCCGGCCTCGCGTTCCACCTCGCGGTCGAGTTCGACGAAAGGCGCTCCCATGGCGGCGGCGAGTTTGGCCCCCAGCGTGGACTTGCCCGCGCCGCGCAGACCGAGCAGGGCGACGCGGCGCCTGGCCGCATCCTGGTCGGCGCCTTCGCGCACCAGGCTCTCCACCGCGACGTTCATCGCCTGGGCGATCCGGCGCAGCAGCAGCACGGAGATGTTTCCCTGGCCGGCTTCGAGCTGTGCGAGGTAGCGCTCCGACACGCCGGAGGCGGCGGCGAGCGCCTTGCGGGTCATGCCGTGCTCGGCGCGCCAGGCGCGCACCCGGTCGCCCAGCTGGGAGAGATAGGCGGCTTCTTGTTTGGGATCCAAACGCAGGGCCGGGGAGAGGGGAGCGTTCATGAAGTATAGTGCTTGACTAGGATTCTATGCTGCATTATATTTAATGTCAATGAAACTCACCCTCCTGGTCGGCACCATGACCGGCACCGCGCAGCTGGTCGCGCAGGAGCTCGAATTGGTCTGGGATGACGGCGAGCTTCAGGTCGAGACGCTGCTGATGGACAAGCTCGACGCCTCGGTCTTCGATCGCGAGGGGATTTTCCTCGTCGTTACCTCGACTTACGGCCAGGGCGACGTGCCGGACAACGCCAAGGCGCTCTACGAGGACCTGAAGGCGAAGCGCCCGGATCTGTCCCGCGTGCGTTACGGCGTGTTCGGCCTGGGCGACCGAACCTACGCCGAGACCTTCAACTTCGGCGGCAAGCGCTTCGACGACATCCTCGCCGAGCTCGGCGCCCAGCGCATCGGCGAGCGCGTGCAGCATGACGCCTCCTCCGGCGTGCTGCCCGAGGAGATGGCGGTGGAGTGGGGCGCGGGCTGGCTCACGCTGGCGAAAGAGGCGGTCGAGGCGGGCGTGAACTAGCGCGCTGGGTACAATCTCATTCCATGGAGATTCCACGCGACTACAACGCCGCCGAAGATCTGGTCGGCGGAAACGTGCAAGCCGGCCGTGCCGGCAAGATTGCCTACATCGACGATGCCGGGCAATGCACCTTCGGCGAACTCGCCGATCGCGTGAACCGCTTCGGCAACCACCTGCTGTCGCTCGGCCTGAAGATGGAAGACCGCATCCTCATCGCGATGCACGATTCCATCGACTGGCCGGTCGCCTTCCTCGGCGCCATCAAGGCCGGCATCGTGCCGGTCGCGGTCAACACGCTGCTCACGCCGAAGGACTACGAGTACATGCTCTCCGACAGCCGCGCCAAGGCGCTGCTCGTCTCCCCGTCGCTGAAGCCGCAGTTCGACGCCTTCCTTTCGAAGCTGACGTTTTTGAAGCACGTTCTCGTCCCGCCCTTCAAGGATCTCCTGGAAAAAAGCAGCCCCGGCCTCGCCGCCGCCCCGACTACCCGCGACGACGCCTGCTTCTGGCTGTATTCCTCCGGTTCGACCGGCATGCCCAAGGGCACCGTGCACGTGCATTCCAGCATGCGCATCACCGCCGAGCTCTACGCCGACGGCGTGCTGGGCCTGAAGGAATCCGACGTCATCTTTTCAGCGGCGAAATTCTTCTTCGCCTACGGCCTCGGCAACTCGCTGTCGTTCCCGCTGGCGGCCGGCGCGACCACCGTGCTGATGGCCGAGCGGCCGACGCCCGACGCGGTGTTCAAGCGCCTGACCGGGAGGAAGCCGACGCTGTTCTTCGGCGTGCCGACCCTGTATGCAGGCATGCTGGCGTCCCCCGCATTTCCCTCAAAACAGAATTTGAACCTGAGAACTTGCATTTCGGCTGGAGAAGCCCTGCCGCCCCAGATCGCCAAGAGCTTCAGGGAAAAGACCGGCGTCGACATCCTCGACGGCATTGGCTCCACCGAGATGCTGCATATCTTCCTCTCCAACCGGCCGGGCGATATCCGCCACGGCACCACCGGCAAGGCCGTGCCGGGCTATGAGCTCAAGCTGGTGGACGAGCAAGGCAACGCGGTGAAGCAGGGCGAATTGGGCGAACTGCTGATCAAGGGTCCGACTGCCGCCAACCTCTATTGGAACAACCGCGCCAAGAGCCGCAGCACCTTCGCCGGCGAGTGGACGCGCAGCGGCGACAAGTACAGCCAGGACGCCGACGGCTTCTATGCCTACGGCGGCCGCACTGACGACATGCTGAAAGTCTCCGGCATCTGGGTCTCGCCCGCCGAGGTCGAAGCCGCGCTGGTGTCGCACGAATGCGTGCTCGAAGCCGCCGTCGTCGGCCAGGAAGACGAACAGAAACTCATCAAACCCAAAGCCTACGTGGTGCTGAAGCCAGGCAAGCAGGCCACGACGGAGGAACTGCAGAACTACGTCAAGTCCAAGCTCGCGCCCTACAAATACCCGCGCTGGATCGAATTCGCCACGGAACTGCCGAAAACCGCCACGGGGAAGATCCAGAGATTCAAGCTGCGCGCTTGAAGCTTTCCGTCGTCGTTCCCGCTTTTAACGAAGAGCGGCTCCTTGCGGCGTCGCTCGACTCGATCAAATCCGCCGCTGGCGTGTTCGATGGCGCGTGGGAGTTGATCGTTTGCGACAACAATTCCAACGACCGCAGCGCGGAAATTGCGCGCGCCGCCGGCGCGCGGGTGGTGTTCGAGCCGCACAACCAGATCTCCCGAGCGCGCAATTCCGGCGCGGCCGCCGCCAGCGGCGAATGGCTGCTGTTCGTGGACGCGGATTCGTCGCCCAGCCCGGAACTGTTCCGCGATCTCAAGTCGGCGATCGACAGCGGCGGCTGCCTCGCCGGCGGCAGCACGATTGCAGCCGACAGCGATTCCTTCGGCTTCCGGGCGGGGATCAGGGTCTGGAACGTGATCAGCCGCGTCGCCCGCTGGGGTGCAGGAGCGTTCATATATTGCGACGCAGCAGCGTTTCACGAAGTGGGCGGCTTCAGCGAGGAGCTGTATGCGTCGGAGGAACTCGATTTCTTCCAGCGGCTCAAACCTGTTGCGCGCCGTCTTCGTCGCAGGATACTGATCCTCCACCGGCATCCGCTGCGGACCAGCGACCGGAAGGTGCATCTTTACTCCTGGCGCGAACTGTACGGCCTGCTGGGCAGGGTGATTCTGCATCCGCGCCGCACGCTGCGCAGCGCGGCTGATTGCGGCGCCTGGTATGACGGGCGCAGGTAGCGGAAATCATGAAACAAATGCTTACGTCTTCCAGGGCGCATTGAGCGTATGGTGACAGCCATGAAACTTCGTAAAACAGCAGTCCTGTCGGCCGCCGCGCTTCTGCTTGCAGCGGCGGGGATGAATGTCGCCGAGGCGCGTCCGGGTTTTCATGGAGGCTTCCACGGGGGCTTCCACAGCGGCGGCCGCGTGTTCTTGGGAGCGGCGATCGGCGCTGCTGCCCTCGCGAGTTACTACTACTCGCCGTACTACTACCCGCCCGCCTACTACCCGCCGGCCTACTATCCCCCCGCCTACTACCCGCCGGCCCAGCCCACGTACATCGAGCAGCCGCAGTACGCCGTGCCGCCGCAATCGCAGTACTCGGTGCCGCCGCAGCCGCAGGCGCAATCGGAGGCTTACTGGTATTACTGCCCGGCCACGCGGGCCTACTACCCGCACGTGCAAAGTTGCGCCGCCGGCTGGCAGCGCGTGGCGCCGCAGCCGCCGCCGCGCTGAGCCTCAGATTCCCAGGAAACGCCGCGCGTTGGCCGACCTGATGGCCTCGATGACGCCGGCGTCCAGGCCCGCTTTTTCCACCGTGCCCAGCGGATCGCCGTCGCCCATGGCGTAGGGGTAGTCGCTGCCGACGCAGACCTGCGAGCTGCCGAAGCTGTCGACGACGAACTTCACCGACGCCGGATTGAACACCAGCGCGTCGTAGAAGAAGCGGCGGGCATACACGGCGGGCGATTCGGCGAGCGATTCCTTCGCCTTGGGTATCGCATTCCACGCATAGACCAGGCGCGGCAGCAGCAGTGCGAGCGCGCCGCCGCCGTGGCTGAAGGCGATGCGCAGCTTCGGATGCCGCGCGGCGACGCCGCCGGTGATCATCGATGCCGCGGCGAGCGCGATGTCGCCCGGAAAGCACACCGCCTGCTCGGGGAAGGCGCCGACGATGCGGTCCTGTCCCGCGGGGCGCAGCGCGTGCACGAAGATCGCCGCGCCGGCTTTTTCGGCGGCGGCGAAGAACGGCTCGAAGCGCGCATCGCCGATGGAAACGCCGTTGACGTGGCTGGCGATTTCTACTCCGGAGAAGTTCAATTTCTTCAGAACGAAATCCAGTTCAAGAATTGCGCAGTCCACGTCCTGCAGCGGCACCGCGCCCAAGCCGACGAAGCGCTGCGGTGCGAGCGCGATCATTTCCGCGATCTGCTCGTTCAGGTAGCGGATCAGCGCTTTCGCGTCCTCGAGCGGCAGCCAGTAGGAGAGCAGCTCCGGCATCGGCGAGAGCGCCTGCCGCGCGACGCGCATCGCGCCCATGTCCTCGATGCGGCGTGGCACGCTCCAGCTGCCGTCCGACACCGTCCGGTAGACCTTGCCGGAAATCATCACGTGCTTGTGGCAGGCGTGCGCATCCATCATCGAGGGCCAGGGCACGTCGCGTCCCTTGCCCGCGTAGGCGGGAAAGCGCTCCGGCACGATGTGGTTGTGGATGTCGATGCAGTCAGTCATGGGAAGCGCCCGGGTCGTTCAGTAGTGGAATTCGGCAAATACCAGGTGGTTCTCGGCGAGCGGCCAGGAGCGCACTACGATGCGCTCGCCGTTGAACACCGCCGCGACGCTGCGCACCGCCGGTTCCTTCAGTTTCAGCTTCGCTGCCGCCACGCCCGGCACGCCGGGCGGCAGGCCGGGCGGGGGGCTGACGCCATCCAGGCTCATGCTGTCGCGTCCGACGCCGAAGTAGCCGCGCGGCCGCGTCATGGTCACCACGCTGACCGCATCCTTGTCGGCGTCTGCGATGCGGGCGGGCCGGAGATGGATCAGGCTGGATGAACGCGGAAACGGCGAGTGGTAGATGTGCGTGACGGCGAAACCGTCGGCGCGAATCACGAATTCGTAGCTGGCGCCGGGCTTGGCGCTGAACGGGCCCCATTGGCCGTCCGCGCCAACGGTCTTCGCATGCACTGCCGGCCCGATGCGCTCCCCGGTTTGCGGCGCGGTCTCGTAAATTTCCAGCGACGCGCCGGCCAGCGGCAGGTTGGTCGGATCGGCGCCGCGGAAGCCGGTGATCCGGCCGTCGAGCACGACGGTCGCCTCGGGCGCGATATCGCTGCGCTCCGGGATTCTGCCGGTGATGAAGCGGTACATGTTTACGAACGCGAGCCGGTGGTAGGACGTCTCGCGGTGATCGAGTCCCGGCAGCACGACGTTTTCCGCGCCTTTCAGTTCCGGACCATCGTAGCCGACGTTGGTCTGCATCTTCGGCTGCCCGATCCAGCGGCCGTCGGGCTGGGCGAACTTGTCGTTGGCGTCGGAGCGCAGCGTCATGAACGCCACGCCGGGCGTGGTCTCCAGGCCGCCCGGCCCCTGCGGTGCGTTCAGCGCGGTCAGGAACGGGCCCTTGCCGTTGAATTCGTTGCCCGGCAGGTAGTCGCTCGATGCCCATACGCCGTGGTTCGGCGTGCCGCCGAGGATCGCGTGCGATACCGTTGCAGCGCCGCCGCCATTGCGGATGTAGTTGCGAATCGCGTTGCCGCCGCGCGAATTGCCGATGAGGACGACCTTGTCGGCGCCCGTGAGCTTGCGTACCCGCGCCACTTCGTCGGCGAGCTGCCGCATGCTCTCGGCGGCGCTGGTGCGGCCTTCCTGCGGCTTGCTGTCGTCGTTGCGCGCGAGCGGGTAGGGCATGTCGAGCGCGAACAGGCGGTCGCGCGGCCAGCCGTTCGACTCGAAGCGCCAGGCCATCGCGTACCAGAGCGCCGCCGTGTCGCCGTTGCCGTGCACGAAGATGATCGGCGGCTGCGCGTCGTGCGTCGAGTTGGCGGCGCAGCCGCCGAGCGCTGCCGCAGCCAGCAGCGCAAGGAACGATCGTCTGGAAAAGAGTTTCATAAAAGTCTCGGCAGGTTGAGTTGCGGGGGTTGGATGGTTTTGCGGCTGCGCAGGTAAGGTTCGACGATTTCCCAGATCGGCGGACCGCCGGCATCGCGCGCTTCCTCCGCCACGGGCGCCCAGCCGGCGACGCGGTAGGTCTTGTCGGCCTCGATCGGCCTGCCTTTCAGCCGCAGGTCCGATATCCGTGCGCCGATTTTCGCGCGGCTGTCGCACGCATACGTCATGCCTCCGACGCGCACCATGTCGCCGCCCTGCTGCAGGTAGGGGTCCGGGTTGAACAAATTGTCGCAGATGTCTTCCAGCACCGCCTTGATGGTTTCACCGGTCATGCCGGTGAGCGTGCTCATGGGGTAGGTGATGGCGGTCTGGTCCAGCAGCCGCTCGCGGGTTATGGTCTCGCCCGGCAGCAGGCTGGTGCCCCAGCGGAAACCCGGGGAAAAGGCGATCTCGGCGCCCCGGACCTCCATCAGCGCGTCCAGGATCAGCTGGTCGAAGCTGCCGTTGAAGTTGCCGCGGCGGTAAAGGAGTCCCTCGGTGACGGTGAGGGGCTCATCCAGTTTTACCTTGAACGGCGCTCTTATCTTTTCAATCAGGGAAACCATTTCGGTATCAGCAGGCAGAAGATTTGCAAATATCGGCAGCAACTTGTATTTAAAGCCCTCCACCTTCCTGTTCCTGACGTCGAGATCCAGGACGGCCAGGAATTTTCCATTGGAACCGGCATTCGTCACCAGAGTCTTGCCAACAATGGTTGGCGCGGGCACGCCGTCGTGGGTGTGGCCGCCGAGGATCGCGTCGATGCCGTGCACGCGGCCGGCGAGCTTGAGGTCGATGTCCATGCCGTTGTGGGACAGCAGCACCACGGCTTGCGCGCCCTTGGCCCGCACCTCGTCCACGGCCTTCTGCAATTGGCTCTCGCGGATGCCGAAGCTCCAATCCGGAACGAAGTAGCGTGGGTTGGCGATCGGCGTGTAGGGATACGCCTGGCCGATGATCGCCACCGGCACGCCGTTCATTTCGCGCATCGCGTAGGCGGGAAAGACCGGATCCTCGAAGTCCTTCGTGAGGACGTTCTGGGCGAGGAAATTTTCGTATTTCTTCGCGTATGCCAGCACGCGCTCGGCGCCAAAAGTGAAATCCCAATGGCCGGTCATTAGGTCCACGCCCAGCAGCCGGGATGCCTGCACCATGTCTTCGCCCCGGGTCCACAGCGCGGTCGCCGAGCCCTGCCAGCTGTCACCGCCGTCGAGCAGCAGCGCGCCAGGACGGTCCGCCTTCAGGCGCTTGACCAGCGTGGCGAGGTGCGCGAAGCCGCCGACTTTGCCGAAGGTGCGCGCCGCGCGCACGAAATCGAGATGGGTGAAGGCGTAGGCCTCGGCCGATCCGGGTTTCAGCCCGAAATGCTTCAGCAGCGCCTCGCCGGTCAGGTGCGGCGGCTTGCCGATCGACGCGCCGGCGCCGAGATTGGTATCGGGCTCGCGGAAATACGTCGGCAGCAGCTGCGCGTGGCAGTCCGTGAAGTGGAGCAGGTGGACATTGCCGAATGACGGCAGGCCATAGATGTCTTGCGCCCTTCCTTCCAGAGGGATTCCTCCGGCGGAGGCAATGGCAAGAATCTGCAGGAATTCTCTGCGATCCACTAAGTCAGTGCCGAATGCAGATCTTGCCGAAGTGCGCGCCGCTCTTCTGGTAGGCCATCGCCTCCTTGAGCTGCTCGAACGGGAACACCTTGTCGGTGACCGGCTGGAGCCGGTGCTGGCCGACGGCGTGCAGCATCGCCTCGAAGCCGTCGCGGTTGCCGACGGTGATGCCCTGCAGCCGGACCTGCCGCGTCACCACCAGGCCGAGCTGCGCCGAGAGCATGCCGCCCGAGAGAACGCCGATCATCGACAGCGTCCCGCCCGGACGGATGCAGCGCAGCGACTGCGGCAGCGTCTTCTCGCCGCCCAGTTCGAGGATATGGTCGTAGCCGCGCCCCTCGGTGATCTCGCGCGTTGCCTTGTACCACTCCGGCACCTTGAGGTAGTTGATGGACGCGTCGGCACCGAGAGCCTTGGCGCGCGCGATTTTGTCGTCGCTGGAGGAGATCAGCGTGACATGCGCGCCGAGCAGCTTGGCGAACTGCAGCGCGAACAGCGCCACGCCGCCGGTGCCCTGCACCAGCACGCGCGAACCCGGTCCGAGCCGGTCATGGGTGACGACGGCGCTCCAGGCCGTGAGCGCGGCGCAGGGCAGGGAGGCGGCCTGCTCGTCCGTGAGATGCGCGGGGGCCTTCGACACGCCGGCCTCGGGCAGCACCATGTATTCGGCCATGGTGCCGTCCACCGGGCCGCCGAGCGAGCGCGACAGCCGCTCCGGCGTCGGCTCGCCGCTGATCCATGCCTGCGCGAACAGCGGGCAGACCCGGTCGCCGACCTTGGCGCGCGTCACCCCGGCCCCGGCCTCGACAACCTCGCCCACGCCATCCGAGATGGGGATCAGCGGCAGCATGCCCGTGTGGGAACCGTAGCCGCGCATCGGCACCACCAGGTCGCGGTAGTTGAGGGAAGCGGCCTTCATGCGCAGCAGGACCTGGCCGGGGCCGGGCTTGGGGTCGGGCCGGCTGGAGAGCTTCAGGTGCTCCATGCCCCAGTCGTCCTGGATCTGGAAGACTTTCATGGGCTCATTGTAGTAAACTGCCGATTGTTTGGGGTCCAAACAATCGCCATGGCCGCTGTTCCGCAACACGTGCACCTGAAATACCTCGTGAACGGCGAGGAAGCGCCCGTTTCTTTCGCGCCGTACAAAACCCTGCTCGAAGTGCTGCGCGAGGACCTCAACCTGACCGGCACCAAGCACGGCTGCGAACTGGGCGAGTGCGGCGCCTGCGCGGTGCTGGTGGACGGCGAACCGCAGCTGTCCTGCCTGGTGCTCGGCGTCGAGTGCGAGGGCAGGCATATCGAAACGGTGGAAGGCCTGGCCGATGGCGGCACCCTGCATCCGCTGCAGGCGGCATTCGCCGATTTCGGCGCCGCCCAGTGCGGCTACTGCACGCCCGGGATCCTCATGACGGCGAAGGCGCTGCTGGACAAGAACCCAAATGTAAACCGGGATCAGATAAAAGAAGCCATTTCGGGAAACCTCTGCCGCTGCACCGGCTACCTGCAGATCTTCGAGGCGATTGAAGAGGCGGCGAAGCAGATGGGGGCGAAATGAGCCTGAAAGTCATTGGCAAGTCCCGCCGGCGCGTTGACGGCCGCTCCAAAGTCACCGGCCAGACGCGTTTCGCCGACGACATCGTCCTGCCGCGCATGCTGCATTGCCGGCTGCTGCGTTCCCAGCATCCCCACGCCGACATCTTGGAAATAAATTCGGAGAAGGCAGAGAAGCTCCCCGGCGTCCATCTTGTCCTTACCGGCAAGGATTTCCCGGTGCCGTTCGGCATCATGCCGGTGTCGCAGGACGAATATCCGCTCGCCAACGGCCGGGTGCGCTATGTCGGCGATCCGATCGCCGCGGTGATCGCGAAGGACGAGCAGACAGCTACGGCAGCGTTGGATCTTGTGGAAGTCAAATTTAAAGTTTTAAAGACGATTTCCGACCCGCAAGAGGCTCTCCAGACTTCCGAACCGCGTATTCACGAATACGGCGAGCACGGCAACATTCACCGCATCCAGTCCTACGAATTCGGCGATGTCGGCGAAGCGCTGGCGAAAGCGGACCACGTGTTCGACGACGTGTTCTTCTACGAGGGCAATACCCACCTGCCGATCGAGCAGCATGCGTCGGTGGCGGCGCCGGACGGCGAGGGCAAGCTCACGCTCTGGTCTTCCACCCAGGTGCCGCACTACATTCACCGCGCGCTGTCACGGGCGCTGCAGATGCCCGCCGCGCATATCCGCGTCATCGCCTGCCCGAACGGCGGCGGCTTCGGCGGCAAGTGCGACCTGCACAACCACGAAATCGTCGTCTCGCGCGCGGCCCTCAAGCTCGGCCGCCCGGTGAAAATCTGCCTGAACCGCGAAGAGGTGTTCTACATGCACCGCGGCCGGCATCCGGTGCTGATGCGCATGCGCACCGGGGTGACGAAGGACGGCAAGCTGACCGGCATGCACCTGCAGACGCTGCTCGACGGCGGCGGCTACGGCTCCTACGGCGCGGCGAGCACTTTCTATACTGGCGTGCTGCAGACCGTGACTTACGAATTGCCGCGCTACAAGTTCGACGCCTGCCGCGCCTTCACCAACAAGCCGCCCTGCGGTCCCAAGCGCGGCCACGGCACGCCGCAGCCGCGTTTCGGCCAGGAAGTGCAGCTCGATAAAATCGCCGAGAAGCTGAAGCTGGATCCAGCCGAGCTGCGGCTGAACATCGTCGCCAAGCCGAATACGCTCACGGCCAACTGGCTGAAAATCGGCACCATCGGCCTGGCCGAGTGCATCCGGCAGGTGGTCGCGCGCTCCGATTGGAAAAACAGGTTCAGGAAATTGCCGGAAGGCCGCGGCGTCGGCATCGCCTGCAGTTCCTACCTGACCGGCGCCGGGCTGCCGATCTACTGGAACAAAATGCCGCACTCGGGCGTGCAGCTGCTCGCCGACCGCAGCGGCCAGATCACCGTGTTTTGCGGCGCCACCGAAATCGGCCAGGGGTCGGACGACGTGCTCGCGGCGATGGTCGCCGAAGTGCTCGGCATCGATCCCTACGACATCCGCTGCATCACCGGCGACACCGCGATCACGCCGGTGGATCTCGGCTCCTACTCCAGCCGCGTCACCGTGATGATGGGTAACGCCGCGATCCAGGCGGCGGAGAAACTGAAGGCGCAGATCGCCGAAGCGGCTGCGGAGCAATTGGAAGTTTTGCCTTCCCAGCTTTTGTTTTCTCATGGGAAAGTCTTTCATCCTGAAAGTTCGAACAAATCCCTTTCCTTCCGTGAGGCGGTTGAATTCGCGGAAGCGAAATTCGGCACGCTCGGGGCTGTCGGCTCGTATTCGCCGCCGCGGGCCCCCGGCCGGTACAAGGGCGCAGGGGTGGGGCCGTCTCCCGCCTACTCGTATTCCGCCTGCGTGGTCGAGGTCGAGGTGGACAAGGCGACCGGCTGGCTGGCGGTGCCGAAAATATGGATCGCGCACGACCTCGGCCGCGCGGTGAACCCGGTGCTCGCGCGCGGACAGGTGGAAGGCAGCGTGTACATGGGCCTCGCCGAAGCGCTGATGGAGGAGCAGGTGTTCCGCCGGCTGCCGCCGAAGATGTCGCACGCGCTGGTGCACAAGATCCCGTCGCTGCTCGAGTACAAGAGCCCGACCTCGCTCGACATGCCCGAAATAGACACCATCCTGGTCGAGGATCCGGACCCGAACTGCCCGTTCGGCGCCAAGGAGGCGGGGCAGGGGCCGCTGCTGCCGGTGATGCCGGCGGTGGCGAACGCGATTTTCGACGCGGTCGGCGTGCGCATCGACGAGGTGCCGATCACGCCGGAAAAGATATTGCGCGCCCTGGAACTGAAGGCCGCGGGCAAGAATCCGCGCGTCGGTCCGGAGCGCTTTCCGGAGGTGCCGTACCCGCCATCGACGTTCGTGCTGCCGCCCTGGGAGAACGGCGACGGCAAGGAGACCAAGCGAGATGATGCGGTTGCCGTGGTTTGATTACCGCGCGCCGCGCTCGGTCGCGGAAGCGTCGAAGATCCTCGCCGGCGAAGGCCCGGCGGCGATGCTGATCGCCGGCGGCACCGATCTGCTGCCGAACATGAAGCGGCGCCACCAGACGCCGAAGGTTCTGGTGTCTTTGAAGGGTATTGAGGAATTAAAAAAAATATCGAATGGAAGCGGGCTCAATCTTGGATCGGGGCTGACCCTTGCGGAAGTCGTTCACGGCAAGAACATAAAGGAAAAATACACCGCGCTGTATCAGGCCGCCGCGCAGGTCGCCACGGTGCACCTGCGCAACATGGGCACGCTGGGCGGCAACCTGTGCCTGGACACGCGCTGCACCTACTACAACCAGAACCACGAGTGGCGCAAGGCGATCGATTTCTGCCTGAAGAAGGACGGCGACATCTGCTGGGTGGCGACCGCCAGCAAGCGTTGCGTGGCAGTGTCCTCCACCGACACTGCGCCTGCGATGATCGCTCTGGACGCGAAGGTCAGACTGGAAGGTCCCTCGGGAGGGAGGGAAATTCCCGTCGAAACCCTCTACAAGAACGACGGCATCGATTACCTGTCGCGCACGCCGGACGAAATCCTCACGGCAGTGACGATTCCCGGCGGCTGGAAAAGTACCTACTGGAAGCTGCGCCGCCGCGGCGCCTTCGACTTTCCGGTTCTGGGGGTTGCCGTTGCCCTGAAGTTTTCCGGGAAAGTCATCGAGGATGCGCGCATCGCACTGGGTGCCGCCGCTTCCAGGCCGTTTCTCGTGGCGAAGGCCTCCGATTTCCTGAAAGGCAGGACCCTTTCCGACGAGGTGATCGCCGAAGTCTCCACGCTGGTCGCCAATCGCGCCAAGCCGATGGATAACACGGACATGGATCTCTACTGGCGCAAGGAAGTGGCCGACGACTTCGCGGGCTACGCGCTGCGCGAGTTGCGCGGCGACGACATGCGCGAGATACGCCTGCGCATCGCGCGGCACGCCCTCTAGCCGAGAGCTTTCATCTCGTCGGGCGACAGTTCCAGCTTTGCCGCGGCGCAGTTCTGCTCCAGGTGCTTCAGGTCGGCGGTTCCGGGGATCGGCAGCATGACGGGCGATTTCGCGAGCAGCCAGGCCAGCGCGACTTGAGCCGCGGTTCCCCGATGCTTCCTTGAGATTTCCTTCACTTCTTTTCTTTTCAGGACCTCTCCGGCGCCGAGCGGATACCACGGCAGAAAGGCGATGCCGAGGCGCTCGCAGGCTTTCAGCACGTCTTCGGATGAGCGGTTGCCGAGGTTGTATTCGTTCTGCACCGAGACGACCGGACAGATGCGGCGCGCTTCCTCCAACTGCCTGACGCTCACGTTAGAGACGCCGATGTGGCGGATCTTGCCGGCACGCTGGCCGTCGGCGAGCGCGCCCACCGAATCGGCGAACGGCACTTTCAAATCCGGGGCGTGCAACTGATAGAGATCGATGCGCTCGAGCTTCAGGCGCTTGAGGCTGCCGTCGAGCGCGCGCTTCAGGTGCTCGGGCCGGCCATCGGGATCCCAGGCGCCGGGACGAGGGCGGAGCAGACCGCCCTTCGTGGCGATGACCAGATCCTTCGGATAAGGATGGATCGCTTCGGCGATCAGTTCCTCGTCGACATGCGGGCCGTAGCTGTCGGCGGTGTCGAAAAAATTCATGCCCAGTTCGATTGCCCGGCGAAGCACGCGATGCGCATTCGCGCGATCTTTCGGAGGGCCCCAGATATTCGGGCCGCAGACGCGCATCGCGCCGAACCCGAGGCGGTTGACGGTCAGGTCGCCGATGCGGAGGGTGGAGGGCATGGCGTCAGTTCAGCGCCGCACGCACTCGAAGCTCTCCGCCTTACTCGCGTCGCCGCCGCGGTAGCGCGGGAACGCGGGATAGCGGCACATCGGCCGCGCCATGATGACCGGGAACGGCGGTTGCAGCAGGTAAGTCGCCTGCACCAGGTCGCCGGGCGCCTTGCCGTGCTCGACCCAGTCGCTCAGTACCTCCACCATGTCCACGCTGGAAGGCGCGCCGATGCCCATGTGATCGGCGCCTGGGGTCACGTACAGCCGCAGGAAAGAATCCGCGGCGGACTGTCCCATGCGAGTGACCACGGACTTGTAGTACTCGATCCCGGCATACGGGCTCTGCGCGTAATCCGCCATGTGCACGCTGATGACGAGCTTGCCACCCCGCGCCATGAAGGCGGTCAGGTCGGGATTGGTGGAATCCATCAGCGCCGAAACCTCGCGCATGCGGCTGGCGTGATCGTCCGGGTTGAAGCGCCGCGGGTCGAAGTTCGGATCTCGCGCGATGAAATACTGGATCGCGCCGCTGCCGTAGAGCCAGGCTCGGCTGCTCGCCGGCCCCGGGGGCAGGGTCGGCGGCGCATCGCCCGCCTGCCAGCTCGGCCAGCCGCCGACCGGTCCGGTGCCCGGCATGTTCTCGCCGCCGCGTCCCCAGGACGGATAGCCGCGCAGGCCGTTCGCCAGCGCGAAGTTCAGCTGCAGCGGCGTCTGGATCGCCAGCACCGACTTCAATTGCGCATCGGTCAGGCAGCCGGCCGGATTTCCAGGCGCTGCGCCTGCGGCGCAGCGCAGCTTGCTGGCGTCGAACGCCTGCAGGCAGCCCTCGTAGTCGCTGACGATGCCGTCGGCGACGCCGTCGCGCGCATCGCAGGCGGCAATCACCGCTTCCCCCACCAGCTTTGTCGCCGCAGGTGAGAGCCAGCCATCGCCGAATTGCGCGACGCCTGCGCGCGTACCCGCGACCTGCAGCGCCACCCAGTTGATCACCGGCACGCGGCTGAAAATGCCGTCGAAATCCGCAGGGTAGCGCTGCGCCATGGTGACGCCTTCGCGCCCGCCCTCGGAGCTGCCGAAGAAATAGAGTTTCTTCGGCGCTTCGCCATAGCGCCGCTTCATCAGTTCCACCGCGACGTCGCGGACTTTCTTGTAGGAGGCGTGCGCGAAATTGACCAGCGCCTCGTCGTTTAGCGAGAAGGCCTGCAGCGCCACGCCGGGCGCATTCTGGTGGCCGGAGTCGGTGCCGTAGGTGACGTAGCCTCGCGCCAGCGGCGCCGGCCGGTCGGGACGCGCCGAAGGCGTCAGCGCGAGTCCGCTGATCAGCGTGCCGTTGAAGCCGCCGCCGCCGTACTGCATCGAGTTGCCGTTCCATTGCGTCGGCAGGTTGACCTGGAAGCGGATCGGCGGCGCCTTCGGATCGACCGGCGCGATGGCGCCGGTCACCTGGCAATACTCGGGCAGCGCGGGCGCCACGGCGACCTCGGGCGGCGGCGGCGCGAACGGCACTTTCGGCCGCACCGCGAGCGCGCCGGGGCCGACCAGCCTGGCCGATTCGATCGCCGCGCCGCCCGTCGGCAGGCCGATTGCGGCTGCCGGTATGGGTCGCGCCAGCGCGGCGCAGGCGGCGTTGGGGTCGACCGGCGCGCCCGCGCAGCCGGCGAGCAGCAGCAGGGCGGACAGCAAAAGGGTTCTCATCGGGTATTCCTCCTCGAACGCAGTTTAGACTATGCAAATGCGCGCGGATGCCGCGACTGTCAGGCGCTGGGTCGATGAGGCGAAACGCATCGTCGTCCTGACTGGCGCGGGCATCTCCACCGATTCCGGCATCCCGGATTTCCGCGGCCCGCAGGGCGTGTGGACGAAAAACCCGATGGCGGAG
>DATBQR010000084.1:0-29341 GCA_036560705.1 Burkholderiales bacterium
GCGGCGTGCTCGGCAAGAAGCTCGAGCCCGTGGTGGTCGATCCGGCCTCCAACTGGCCGCTGTTCGCCGAGAAGGCGCGCCAGCTGCTGACCCAGGACAAGGTGGCGGTGACCTTCGGCTGCTGGACCTCGGTGTCGCGCAAGTCGGTGCTGCCCGTCTTCGAGGAACTCAACGGGCTGCTGTTCTACCCGGTGCAGTATGAAGGCGAGGAGCTCTCCAAGAACGTGTTCTACACCGGCGCCGCGCCCAACCAGCAGGCGATCCCGGCGGTGGAATACCTGATGAGCAAGGAGGGCGGCGGCGCCAAGCGCTGGGTGCTGCTCGGCACGGACTACGTCTATCCGCGCACCACCAACAAGATCCTGCGCGCCTTCCTGATCAAGAAGGGCGTGAAGGAATCGGACATCGACGAGAAATACACACCGTTCGGCCACAGCGACTACCAGACCATCGTCGCGGACATCAAGAAATTCGCCGCCGGCGGCAAGACCGCGGTGGTGTCGACCATCAACGGCGACTCGAACGTGCCGTTCTACAAGGAACTGGGCAACCAGGGCCTGAAGGCGACCGATGTCCCGGTGGTGGCGTTCTCGGTCGGCGAAGAGGAGCTGCGCGGCGTGGACACCAAGCCGCTGGTCGGCCACCTCGCGGCGTGGAACTACTTCATGTCGATCAAGAACCCGGTCAACGACGCCTGGAAGAAGCAGTGGGCCGCCTATTCCAAGAAGATGAAGCTGGCGGGCGCGGACAAGCCGCTCACCAACGATCCGATGGAAGCGGCCTGGATCGGCATCCACATGTGGAAGCAGGCGGTCGAAAAGGCCAAGTCGACGGATGTCGACAAGGTGATCGCGGCGATGGCGGGCCAGACTTTCGCGGCGCCCTCGGGCATCACCTCGACGATGGACCCGAAGAACCACCACCTGCACAAGGCGGTGTTCATCGGCGAAGTGCAGGCGAACGGCCAGTTCAACGTGGTCTGGAAGACCAAGGGCCCGGTCAAGGCCGAACCGTGGAGCCCGTTCATCGCCGGCAACGACAAGAAGAAAGGCGAGCCGGACGGCAAAACCATCATTACGAAGTAGCGTCGGCTTTTTTTGCGACAATGAAGGGGCCGCCGCGGCGGCCCCTTCTTCATCCATGCGCATACTTCTAATCGGATTGTGGCTGTTCGCGTCGAGCGCGCTTGCTCTGGATGCGGCGACGGTCAACAAGCTGGGCTTCGGCGACGGCGACGAGAAGATCGCCGCCATCGCCGCGCTGGTCGCCGAGGGCGATCCGGCCGCCGCCGCGCTGCTGCAGTCGGCGGCCGATGGCGAGCTGCAGATCTCGGAGACCGCCAAGCGCGTATTCGTCGTCAGGGAGGGCGAAGCCGCGGACGCCGCGACCGGCGCCAGGGTTTCCCCGCTGCCGCAGGACGCCGAGGACGTGATCCTGAACAACCGCGTGCGCCGCGAAATCGGCGGCGCGGTGGCGGCGCTGAAGCTGATCTCGCCGGACCGCGCGGCGCGGCTGGCCGCGGCCAAGGAGCTGACCGGCAACGCCGACGAGGCGATGCTGCCCCTGATCCAGAAGGCGCTCGCGCGCGAGACCGACGCGGGGGTCAAGCAGCTGCTGGAACTGACCCAGGCGACGCTCGAACTCAAGAGCGGGACCAAGGAGTCGCGCATCGCCGCAGTACGCACGCTCGGCCTGTCCAACAACCCGAACACCAAGATGCTGCTGCTGGGCATCCTCGAGAAGTCGAAGGAGGGCGCCTACTCGGAGCCCGACGAGGACATCCGCGCGGAGGCGCAAAAGAGCCTGAAGGCGCTGGAAGCCAAGCTCGCCTGGGGCGAGCGCGCCGGCGTGCTGTTCACCAGCGTGTCGCTGGGCTCGATCCTGCTGCTGGCCGCGCTCGGCCTTGCCATCACCTACGGGCTGATGGGCGTGATCAACATGGCGCACGGCGAACTCATCATGGTGGGCGCCTATACCACCTACGTGGTGCAGAACCTGTTCAGGAACGGCGCGTACTTCGACTGGTACCTGCTCGCGGCGGTGCCGGCGTCGTTCATCGCCGCCGCCGCGGTGGGCATGGCGCTCGAGAGGATCGTGATCCGCTGGCTGTACGGCCGGCCGCTGGAGACGCTGCTCGCCACCTGGGGCATCAGCCTGATGCTGATCCAGACGGTGCGCACGATATTCGGCGCGCAGAACGTGACGGTGGAAAACCCGCCGTTCATGTCCGGCGGCGTGGAGATGATCACCGGCGTGGTGATGCCGTGGAGCCGGATCATGATCATCTTCTTCGCCGCGGCGGTGCTGGTCGGCATGTGGCTGCTGCTGACGAAGACGCGCCTGGGCCTGTTCGTGCGCGGCGTGACGCAGAACCGCGCCATGGCTTCCTGCGTCGGCGTGCCGACCGCGCGCGTGGATACCTGGGCGTTCGGCCTGGGTTCGGGCATCGCGGGGCTGGCGGGCGCCGCGCTGTCGCAGATCGGCAACGTGGGTCCGGACCTGGGCCAGTCCTACATCGTCGACTCCTTCATGGTGGTGGTGCTGGGCGGAGTCGGGCAGCTGGCGGGCACCGTGTACGCCGCGCTCGGCCTGGGTTTCGCCAACAAGCTGCTCGAGGCCTGGCAGGGCGCGGTGCTGGCCAAGATCGCGGTGCTGGTGTTCATCATCGTCTTCATCCAGAAGCGGCCGCAAGGCATGTTCGCTCTCAAGGGCCGGGCGCTCGACACGTGATCGCGCAACCATGACCGGCGGAATCAGCAAGCGTCTGTACGGCCCGCGCGGCTGGGCGATCCTCGCGCTGTTCTGCGTCGCGGTGTTCGTCGTGATGCCGCTGCTCAACCTGGCGGTGCCGCCGGAAAGCCGCTTTCACGTTTCGGCGTACTGGGTGACGCTGCTCGGCAAGATCATGTGCTACGCCATCGTCGCGGTGGCGATGGACCTGATCTGGGGGTATGCCGGCATCCTGTCGCTCGGCCACGGCCTGTTCTTCGCGCTCGGCGGCTACGCTTTCGGCATGTACCTCATGCGCCAGATCGGCTCCGACGGCCAGTACCGCCAGCCGATGCCGGATTTCATGGTGTTCCTCGACTGGAAGGAATTCCCCTGGGCGTGGTGGAACTCGGATTCCTTCTGGTGGTGCGCGATGCTGGTGATCGTCGTGCCGGGGCTGCTCGCCTTCGTGTTCGGCTATTTCGCCTTCCGCTCGCGCGTCAAGGGCGTGTACTTCTCGATCATCACGCAGGCGCTCACCTACGCCGCGATGCTGCTGTTCTTCCGCAACGCCACCGGCTTCGGCGGCAACAACGGCTTCACCGATTTCCGGCGCATCCTCGACATCCCGATCGCCACGCCGCAGACCCGCATGGCGCTGTTCGCTGCCACCGGCGCGACGCTGATCGGCACGCTGCTGCTCGCCCGATGGCTGACGACGTCCCGCTTCGGCCGCGTGCTGGCGGCGATCCGCGACGCCGAGCAGCGCGTCATGTTCTGCGGCTACGACACGGTGCATTACAAGCTGTTTGTCTGGACGCTGTCGGCGGTCATCTGCGGCATCGCGGGCGCGCTCTACGTGCCGCAGGTCGGCATCATCAATCCGGGCGAGATGTCGCCCGCCAATTCGATAGAGATCGCCATCTGGGTGGCCATCGGCGGCCGCGGCTCGCTGGTCGGCGCGATCCTCGGCGCCGGCCTGGTGAACGGCGCCAAGAGTTTCTTCACCCAGACCTTCCCGGAATACTGGCTGTTCGCGCTCGGCCTGATCTTCATCCTGGTGACCCTGTTCCTGCCGCAGGGGGTGATGGGCCTGCTGAACAGGAGGAAGCCATGACCATCAGCGCGGCGGCGACGAACGACGGCGGCAGCGGCAGCATGGGCCGCGTCGCCACCGGGGGGCTGGATTCCACGCACGGCGTGGTGCTCTACCTGGACGACATCTCGGTCAGCTTCGACGGCTTCAGGGCGCTCAACAAGCTGTCGCTGTCGATCGACGTCGGCGAGCTGCGCTGCGTGATCGGCCCCAACGGCGCCGGCAAGACCACCATGATGGACGTGATCACCGGCAAGACGCGCCCGGACGAGGGCACGGTGTTCTTCGGCCAGACCATCGACGTCACGAAAATGAGCGAGGCCGAGATTTCCACCGCCGGCATCGGCCGCAAATTCCAGAAGCCGACCATCTTCGAGCACCACAGCGTGTTCGAGAATCTCGAGCTGTCGATGAAGGCGGACAAGCGCGTGAGAAAGACCTTGTTTTCGAGTCTTTCTTCCGTTCAAAAAGATTCCATTGCTGAAACGCTGAAAATCATCCGGTTGCACGACAGCGCCGATCGGGTCGCCGGACTGCTGTCGCACGGCCAGAAGCAGTGGCTGGAGATCGGCATGCTGCTGATGCAGGAACCGCGCCTGCTGCTGCTCGACGAGCCGGTGGCCGGCATGAGCGACGAGGAAACCGAGCGTACCGGCGAGCTGTTCCTGTCGCTCGCCGGCAAGCATTCGCTGGTGGTGGTCGAGCATGACATGGCGTTCATCGAGAAAATCGCGCGCAGGATCACCGTGCTGCACGAAGGCAGCGTGCTCGCCGAGGGCTCGATGGACGAGGTGCAGAACGATCCGAAGGTGATCGAGGTCTATTTGGGCAGGTAGTTTTACTTTTCATTGAATTTCAATAAAAAATGCTGATCGTCAAAAATCTCAACCAGTATTACGGCGGATCCCACATCCTCCGCGATCTGTCGTTTGAGATTCCCTCGGGCAAGGTCACGGTACTGCTGGGGCGCAACGGCGTCGGCAAGTCCACGCTGCTGAAGACGCTGATGGGGTTGATTCCCTCCAGGACGGGGGAGATCTCTTTCTTCGACAAGAACATCACCCAGGCGAAGCCCTACGAGCGCGTGCGCGCCGGCATCGGCTACGTGCCGCAGGGCCGGGATATCTTCCCGCGCCTCACGGTGGCGGAGAACCTGGAGATGGGCCTGGCGACGCGCCCGCGCGGCGAGCGCGTGCCGCCGCGCATCTTCGAGATGTTCCCGGTGCTCGGCCAGATGATGCGGCGGCGCGGCGGCGACCTCTCGGGCGGCCAGCAGCAGCAGCTCGCCATCGGGCGCGCGCTGGCGATGGGTCCGAAGCTGCTGATCCTGGACGAGCCCACCGAGGGCATCCAGCCCTCCATCATCAAGGACATCGAGCGCGCCATCCGCACGCTCGCCGCCGGCGGCGACATGGCGATCCTGCTGGTGGAACAGTATTACGATTTCGCCCGCTCGCTCGCGGACCAGTACATCGTCATGGAGCGCGGCGAAATCCTCAAGCAAGGCGCCGGCGCGGACATGGACCGGGACGGCGTCCGGGACCTGCTGGCGGTATGATCGCCGCATGCAGCTTGCCGAGCCGCTCGTCAGTTCCTGGAAGGCCAGTCTTTCGCTCGGTTTTTCCTTCGCGGACCGGAAAACCACGCTGAGCAGGAAATTCCATGACGGACCGCTGGTGGTGCAGAAGCCCCTGTACCCGGAAGGCGGCGAGGTCTGCCACGCCATCGTGGTGCATCCGCCGGGCGGCATCGCGGGCGGAGATGAATTGAATCTGCAGGTGGATGCGGGTCCGGACGCCTCGGCGCTGCTGACCACGCCCGGCGCGGCGAAATGGTATCGGTCCGCGGGTCCTTGGGCGAAGCAGAACGTGACGTTCGACGTGAAGGGAACGCTCGAGTGGCTGCCGCAGGAGACGATCGTGTTCGACGGCGCGCTGGCCGAGTCGGCGTACGACGTCAATCTCGGCGCGCATGCCCGCTTCATCGGCTGGGACATCGTCTGCCTGGGGCGCACCGGATCCGGCGAGCGCCTGTCGCGGGGAACATTCCGCTCCTCGGTGCAGGTACGCCGGGAGAAGAAACTGCTGTGGCTGGAGCGCGGCCGCATCGACGGCGGCGGCCGGCTGCTGGATTCGCCGGCAGGGCTGGATGGCAAGCCGGTTGTCGGTACCTTGTTTGCTTCTTGCCCGAATTTGAATCAACAGCTTTTGAATGAAACCCGGAAAACGGAACCCGAAACGGGTCGCGGCGCCGCTACTCTCCTGCCCGGCATCCTGCTGGCCCGCTATATCGGCGACTCGAGCGAGGCGGCGCGGCGCTACTTCGTCGCCCTGTGGCGCGTTCTGCGTCCCGCGCTGATGGGGCGCGAAGCCAGCGAACCGAGGATCTGGCGGACATGACGAGGGAAAAAGCGAACAGGACGCTGGTGAACGCCCTGCGCACCAAGGGGCAGACTGCGACCCGCGAGGCTGCCAGGCTGCTGGTGAGCGCGCATCGTTCGAGGACTCCCGCCGCGACCGGCGACGTGGTCCTGAAGAGCGAAAAGGAAGCTTATCGCGTGCAGGACGAGGTGTTCGCCGCGCTGTGGTCGGGCGCGCGCGCGGCGGCGTGGAAAGCGGGCGGGCCGAGCGACGAGGTCGAGCCGACCGCGGCGCCGATTCCGGCGGAGAACCTGCTGCGCAGCCCGGCGAGCGTCGCCGGCGCCACCATGCAGATGATCGGCGTCGAGGCCGAGCTGGCGTTCCGCTTCGCCGGGGACCTGCCGCCGCGCGGCAGGCCGTATTCGGAGAAATCGATCGCCGCCGCGGTGGGCGAGGTGCTGGTGGCGATCGAGCTTTGCGACACGCGCCTGGCGAACTGGAAGGAATCCTCCGGGCTGTGGAAACTTGCGGACTTCCAGAACAACAGCGCGCTGGTCGCCGGCAGCGGCACCAGGGACTGGCAGAAGATCGATTTCGTGCAGCAGGAAGTGGAGTTCCGCATCGGCGCGCGGGTGGCGAAGGCGAAAGGCGCGCATCCGTTCGGCAACCCGTTCCGGCTGCTGCCCTGGCTGGTGGCGCATTGCGCGAAGCGCGGACTCGGCCTGCATGCCGGAGACGTCGTCACCACGGGCGCGTGGACCGGGCTGGAAATCGCCAGGGTCGGCGACGAGGTGACGGCGCGTTTTCCCGGAATCGGAGAAGCCACGGTGCGGATCAACTGACATGGAACTCACCCCGAGGGAGAAGGACAAGCTGCTCATCTTCACCGCGGCGCTGCTCGCCGAGCGGCGCAAGGCGAGGGGATTGAAGCTCAACTATCCGGAAGCCATCGCCTTCATCACCGCCGCAGTGATGGAGGGCGCGCGGGACGGCAGGAGCGTCTCCGACCTGATGGGCTACGGCACGACGATCCTCAAGCGCGGCGACGTGATGGAAGGCGTGCCGGAAATGATCCCGGATATCCAGGTCGAGGCGACCTTCCCAGACGGCACCAAACTCGTAACCGTGCACAACCCCATCCCATGATCCCAGGCGAATTCAAGATCTCGAGCGGCGATATCGAGCTGAACAAGGGCCGCAAGACGGTGACCTTGCAGATCACCAATTCCGGCGACCGCCCGATACAGGTCGGCTCGCATTACCACTTCTTCGAAACCAACGAGGCGCTCAAGTTCGACCGCAAGAAGGCCTACGGCTTCCGCTTGAACATCGCGGCGGGGACGGCGGTGCGTTTCGAGCCCGGACAGGCGAGGACCGTGGAACTGGTTTCTCTCTCTGGAAATAGAAAAGTATTCGGTTTCGCCGGCAAGGTGATGGGATCGCTCAAATGAAAATCACGCGCCAGGCCTATGCAGAGATGTTCGGTCCGACCACCGGCGACCGGGTGCGGCTCGCCGACACCGACTTGTGGATCGAGGTGGAGAAGGATTTCACCGTCTACGGCGAGGAGGTGAAGTTCGGCGGCGGCAAGGTGATCCGCGACGGCATGGGGCAGGGCCAGCTGATGTCGGGCAAGGTCGCCGACACGGTGATCACCAACGCGCTGATCGTCGACCACTGGGGCATCGTCAAGGCCGACATCGGCATCAAGGACGGCAGGATCTGGAAAATCGGCAAGGCCGGCAACCCGGACATCCAGCCGGCGGTCACCATCCCGATCGGCGCCGGCACCGAGATCATCGCGGGCGAGGGCATGATCGTCACGCCCGGCGGCATCGACTCGCACATCCATTTCATCTGCCCGCAGCAGATCGACGAGGCGCTGATGTCCGGCGTCACCACCATGCTCGGCGGCGGCACCGGGCCCGCCACCGGCACCTTCGCCACCACCTGCACGCCCGGGCCGTGGCACATCCACCGCATGCTGGAATCGGCGGAAGCGTTCCCGATGAACCTCGGTTTTCTCGGCAAGGGCAATGCCTCGCTGCCCGCGCCCCTGATGGAACAGATATCGGCCGGCGCGATCGGCCTCAAGCTGCACGAGGACTGGGGCACCACGCCGGCGGCGATCGACAACTGCCTGGCCGTCGCGGAGAAGACGGACACGCAGGTGTCGATCCATACCGACACGCTGAACGAGTCGGGTTTCGTCGAAACCTCGGTGGCGGCGATCAAGGGCCGCTCCATATGCACCTTCCACACCGAAGGCGCGGGCGGCGGCCACGCCCCCGACATCATCAAGGTCTGCGGCGAACCGAACGTGCTGCCCTCGTCGACCAACCCGACCATGCCCTACACGGTGAACACCGTCGCCGAGCACCTCGACATGCTGATGGTGTGCCACCACCTCGATCCGGCGATCGCCGAGGACATCGCCTTCGCCGAATCGCGCATCCGCAAGGAAACCATCGCCGCCGAGGACATCCTGCAGGACCTGGGCGCGTTCTCGATGATGTCCTCGGACTCGCAGGCGATGGGCCGCGTGGGCGAGGTGATCATCCGCACCTGGCAGACGGCTCACAAGATGAAGCTGCAGCGCGGGGCGGCAAAAGGAGATCCGAAGACCAGCGACAACGCCAGGGTGAAGCGCTACATCGCGAAATACACCATCAACCCGGCGATCGCCAATGGCATCGCGCACGCGGTAGGCTCCATCGAGGCAGGCAAGCTGGCGGACCTGGTGCTGTGGCGGCCCGCCTTCTTCGGCGCCAAGCCGTCGCTGATCCTCAAGGGCGGCATGATCGCCGCCGCGGCGATGGGCGATCCGAACGCCTCCATCCCGACGCCGCAGCCGGTGCACTACCGGCCGATGTTCGGCGCTTTCGGCAAGGCCCTGAAGGGCACGTCCGTGACTTTCGTGTCCAAGGCTTTTCTCAAGGGAAAAGAAGCGCAGAAAATGGACCTTCGAACCCTTGTCCCGGTGAAGAACGTCAGGAAAGTCGGCAAGAAGGACATGATCCACAACAGCTGGCAGCCGAAGATCACGGTCGATCCGGAGACCTACCAGGTGCGCGCCGACGGCGAACTCCTGGTCTGCGAACCGGCCAAGGCGCTGCCTCTCACGCAAAGGTACTTTCTCTTCTGATGCTCGAAATCAAATCCAAGCTGAAAATTCCGCGGACCGCCTACAAGCTGGAAGTGCGCGGGCAACTGAAGCTGCCGTTCGAACTGCGGCAGAAGAGCCGCCTGAAGACGCAACTCGTGTCGGGCGAGGAAGTCGGCCTGATGCTGCCGCGCGGCGAAATCCTGCGCGGCGGCGACCTGGTGACCGCGTCGGATGGCCGCGTGATCGAAGTGATGGCCGAGCCTGAAAAAGTGCTGCACGTGGTGTGCGACACGCCGGCCGAACTTGCCAAGGCGGCCTACCACCTCGGTAACCGCCACGTGCCGGTGCAGGTGGGCGACGGTTTCCTCAGGCTCGCGGCGGACCACGTGCTGGAAGAGATGCTGAAGAAAATCGGCGCGGATGTTTCTTCGATGGAGGCGCCGTTCGAGCCCGAAGCCGGCGCCTATGCGGGCGGCCACCACCAGCACGATGAAATGGGGCACGGCGGAAAAATTCACGACCATCATCACGATCACGACCATGACCACGGCCATGTCCACGACGAGCACTGCGGACATGATCACGGCCATCATCACCCGCACAAGTGAGCCTCGCGAAACTCCTGCAGCTGGCGAGCCCGGCTCTTCCGGTCGGCGCCTACAGCTATTCGGGCGGGCTGGAGGCGGCGGTCGAGGACGGCATGGTGCGCGATGCGGCGAGCGCGGAGCAATGGATCGGCGGCGTGCTCGAGTTCTCGGTGGCGCGCATGGAGGGCCCGATCGTGTTTTCTCTTATTTCAGCCTTTGCCCAGAAAGATCTTTCAAAGGTGAAAGAAAAAAACGAAATGCTCCTCGCCAGCCGGGAAACCGCGGAACTGCGCGCCGAGACCGTGCAGATGGGCTACTCCCTGAACCGCCTGCTCAAGGACCTCGGGCTGGGCGAGGTGCCGGTGGAGGAGCCGTCGTTCCCCGCCGCGTTTGCTTACGCCGCGGCGCAATGGAAAATCGAACCCGACGCCGCGCTGCAGGCCTACCTATGGGCCTGGCTGGAGAATCAGGTGATGGCCGCGCTGAAGGCCGTCCCGCTCGGGCAGACGGACGGGCAGCGCATGCTGCTGTCGCTTGGCGATCGTATTGAAGGACTGGCGAAAAAAACCATGCGGATGAAAGACGAAGACCTCGGCAACTTCGCACCTGGCCTCGCCATGCTTTCCTCGAAACACGAAACCCAGTACAGCAGGCTCTTCAGATCGTGACTTTGCGCGTAGGCATTGGCGGTCCGGTAGGCTCCGGCAAGACGGCGCTGACGCTCGCGCTGTGCAAGGAGCTGCGCGACCGTTTCAACATCGCCGTCGTCACCAACGACATCTACACGGAAGAGGATGCCAAGTTCCTCGTCACGAACCAGGCGCTCGCGCCCGAGCGCATCATCGGCGTCGAGACCGGCGGCTGCCCGCACACGGCGATCCGCGAGGACGCCTCGATCAACCTGGAAGCGGTGGCGCGGCTGAACCGGCGCTTCGCGAACCTCGACCTGATCCTCATCGAATCGGGCGGCGACAACCTCGCCGCCACCTTCAGCCCCGAGCTCTCCGACCTGACGCTCTACGTGATCGACGTCGCCGCGGGCGACAAGATCCCGAGGAAGGGCGGGCCCGGCATCGTCAAGTCCGACCTGCTCGTCATCAACAAGATCGACCTCGCGCCGATGGTCGGCGCCTCGCTGGAGGTGATGGACCGCGACGCGAAGAAGATGCGCGGCGCGCGGCCCTTCGTGTTCTCCAATCTCAAGACCGGGCAGGGCCTGGAGACCATCGTCAAGTTCATCGAAACGGAAGGGATGCTGAGCGTCGCTTAGCCGGTCCGCTCCAGGTAGCTCTGGAACACGCCGACGTGCACGAGCGCCGGGTCGGCGTCGTGGGGCCAGAGGTCTTCGGCCCTGAACTGCACGTCGTAACTCGGTTCGTCGGCGGCCCTGATGCCGTGCGCATGCGCATCGGGGAAAGGGTAGGCCGGCGTTTCGGCGACCACGACGCCGGTCTTGCCGCGGATGTAGGCCGGCATGCGGATGTGGCCGGGCACGAAGTCTTCCTTCACGCGTACGCGATCGCCGGGCTTGAAGCGCTCGCGCGCCGCGGCGTTGGGACGGCCCGCTGCGCTGGGCAGCGACAGCGGGATCGCGCCGCCCGCGATGCGTTCGAGCTCCTCGCGGGAGACGACGCCCTTCTCGACGAGCAGCGTGACGAAGCCCGTGAACTGGCGCTCGTAGTAGCCGGCAGCGAGGTAATGGCGCGGCTCCATGCGCTCGATCGCGTGGCGGTACTCATCCATGTTGAGCCAGCCCTGTTTCACCGCGAACGCGAGCAGGGCATTGGAGCGCTTTTCCCACTCGGCGTGAAACACTTCCGCCTGCGGCGAATGCCGCACGCGGCCGAAACCCTGCCGGCCGCCCAGATCGTGCATGCCGTCCATGGCTACAACCTCGCGACGCCGATCATGGCGTCCTTGGTGACGATCGCGGCGAGCTTCTCCTCGCTCCAGCCTTCGGTGCCGGCGGGGCGCGAGGGCAGCACCATGTAGCGTGTATCGGTCGAGGTGTCCCAGACCTTGATCTCGACGTCGGCCGGCAGATCGAGCCCCATCTCGCGCAGCACCGTGCGCGACTCGCGCACCACGCGCGCGCGGTACTCGAAGTCCTTGTACCAGTCGGGCGGCAGGCCGATGATGCTGTAGGCGGTGCACGAGCACTGGGTGCAGCAGATGACGTTGTGGATCCTGGGCGCGTTCTCCAGAACGACGAGATGGCGATGGTGCACCGGCATCGACAGGCCCAATTCGGCGACCGCGTCCCTGCCGTTCTTCAGCAGGCGCTCACGGAACGCCGGATCGGTCCAGGCCCTCGCCACCACGCGCGCGCCGTTCTGCGGCAGCCAGTCCTCCTCGGCGGTGCGCACGTGCGCGTCGACAAACGGCTTCGCCTGCAGGCCGCGCGCTTCGAAGGTGGTTTCGAGGGCGGCGACGCGGCGCTCGACGGGGGCAATCGGGTCGTTTTTGGGCGCCATGCCGGGAATTCTGCACCGGGCATGCCCTGGCGCGCAACGGCCTGCAGGGTTAAGTTCGCGTTCATGACCGGGCCGCTGCTGACGAAGAAAGTCCACGACCTCCTGCGCGCGGGCGAGCGGATGGTTGAATGCTCGCTGGATCTCGATCGTTCCCGCACCCTCGCAGAGGCGGATCCCGCGGGATGGACCTGGCAGGGCCGGCGGTTTCCCTATCTGGAAACCTGCAAGGACAGAACCGTTTACCACTGGACCGGCGAGGACTTTCAGCCGGTGGCGCGCTACTCGGGTTCGCTGATCAAGCTGGTGCCGACCCAATGGGGGCCGCCGACCTTCGAGATCGACGGCATCAAGATGCTGCCGACGGCGCATGTTTCGCCTTACGCGGATGCCGAGCGCAAGGTCGGCCTGATTCAACCGCAGGGAAAGACGATCCTGGACACCTGCGGCGGCCTGGGTTACTTCGCCGCCTGGTGCCTCGCGGGAAAGGCGCTGCAGGTGCTTTCCTTCGAGAAGAACGCCGACGTACTCTGGCTGCGCGGCTTGAATCCGTGGTCGCCCGCCGTGGGCGGCGCGTTGACGTTGACGCATGGCGACATCGCAGAGCAGATCACCGGGGTTCCCGCCGGGTCGGTCGACGCGATCCTGCACGATCCGCCGCGCTTCGGCACCGCCGGGGAACTTTACTCGCAGGCGTTCTATGACCAGCTCGCCCGGGTGCTGAAACGCAGGGGCCGACTATTCCACTACACCGGCACGCCGAACAAGCTCACCAGCGGCCGCGACGTCCCCAACGAAGTAGTGAAACGCCTGCGGCGAGCGGGATTCGCCGCTGAACTGAATGGCGACGGGGTGCTGGCCGCGAAGAAGTAATATTGCGCCATGCCCAAAGGCGTCGTCGACTACGAAGGACTGAAGGGCCCGCAGAGCCAGGCGCTGCGCGACCTGCGGCCGCGTGCCGGCCGGCCGTTCAATCTCACCAAGATCGGCCACGTGGTGCTAATGTCCACGGACCTGCGGCGTTCGGTGGAGTTCTACACCGGCGTGCTCGGCTTCAGGGTGTCGGACGTCTATCCCGAGACGATGATGAAAGGCCGCATGGTGTTCATGCGCTGCGCCGCGGACCATCACGGCGTCGCGCTGGTGGGGGCGGCGCCCGGCGCTTCGCCTCAGCACGAATTGCATCACATGGCCTTCGAAGTGGCGACGCTGGACGAGGTGTTCCGCGCGCGCGACTGGCTGCGCCAGCAGGGCGTGAAGGTCGAATTCGAGGGCCGGCGCCGCGCCGGCTGCCAGGTGGCGGTCGAATTCCGCGACCCGGACGGGCACTGGCTGGAAATCTACTGGGGCCTCGACCAGGTCGGCCCGGACGGCAAGATCCGCCCGCCGGAGGAGTGGCGCGAATGCTTCACGCTGGAAGAAGCGGTCGCCGACGCGCCGCCCGGCCAGGACACGCGCCGCGGCTAGTTTTTAAAGCGCGGGTAGACCCTGCGCACGTTGCCTTCGTAGATTTTCTTCTTGTCCGCGGCCGACACCCAGTCGATAGCGTCGATGTAGCGCCGGGTGTCGTCGAAGTACTGGCCGGTCTCGGGATCGATGCCGCGCACCGCGCCGACCATCTCGGAGGCGAACAGGATGTTGTCCGCGGGGATGACCTTCAGCAGCAGCTCGATGCCCGGCTTGTGGTAGACGCAGGTGTCGAAGAACACGTTGTTGAGCAGCAGTTCCTTCAGCGGCGGGCGCTTCATGTCCTGCGCGAGGCCCCGGTAGCGGCCCCAGTGGTAGGGCACCGCGCCGCCGCCGTGCGGGATGACGAATTTCAGCGTCGGGAAGTCCTTGAACAGGTCCGAAGTGAGGAACTGCATGAACGCCGTGGTATCGGCGTTGATGTAGTGCGCGCCCGTGAAGTGGAAGGCCGGATTGCATGACGAGCTCACGTGCACCATCGCCGGCACGTCCAGCTCGACCATCTTCTCGTAGAGCGGGTACCACCAGCGGTCGGTGAGCGGCGCCTCCTTCCACCAGCCGCCCGAGGGATCCGGGTTCAGGTTGCAGCCGACGAAGCCGAGTTCCTTCACGCAGCGCTCCAGTTCCGGGATGCAGCCGGCGGGAGCAACGCCCGGAGACTGCGGCAGCTGGCATACCGGGATGAATTTCGCCGGATACAGGCTGCAGACGCGGTGGACCAGGTCGTTGCACTGGCGCGACCAGGCGAGGCTGACCGCGGCGTCGCCGACGTGGTGCTCCATGGAGCCGGCGCGCGGCGAAAAGAAAGTGACGTCGGTGCCGCGCTCGCGCTGCAGCTTGAGCTGCGCGCCCTCGAGGGAGTCGCGGATTTCCTGGTCAGAAATTTTCGGCGCTGAAGAAAAATCCTTTGCACCGGAAAGCTGAAGCTTTCGCCAGGCCCGCAATCCTTCGGGCGCGGTGGTGTAGTGCCCGTGGCAGTCGACGATCACGGCGTCGCCATTGCCGTCGAATTCCTGTTCTTCAGCAAAAGCATGAAACCAAGGACGAGGGCGTGCAGCGTGCAGTAGAAGGCGCCGGCGATCGCGGGCGGGTTGGTGGTGACCAGTCCTATCCAGGGCACCTCGCGGTGCCAAACCCAGTTGCCAAGCGTGGTGCCGTAGAGCTCGAGCGTCAGCGTCAGGATGAAGGAGCTGGCGAACAGGCGCCGGTGCGCGGGCAGCGACAGGACCGACAGCATCAGCATCAGGTAGAGCGGCACCGCAAGCGTATCCAGGCCGGTGGCCGCGGCCAGGATCGTGTAGGCGCCCGCGCCGCCGAGAATCGTACGCGCGGCCAGTTCAGGCATGCGGCGTGCGACGGCGAGCCCGAGCATCAGCATCATGGCGTGCCCGGGCGGCACGAACATCGGCACGTTGCCGAGGCGGTAGCTGTAGAGCCCCCAGGCCAGCGACAGGAACAGCTCGCCCGCGGTCGCGATGGCGACGCAGGCGAGGTAGCGGTAGCGCTCAGCCGCCGGCAGCCGCCGGATCAGGAAAAGGAACAGGCTCCAGACGACGGCGCCGATGGCGAGCTGCCCGGGCAGGTCGACATGCACGTCGGCCCAGAGGCCGAGCGCAAGAGTGACGATGACCGCCAGCAGCGATGCCGATCCCATGCCCCCAAGGATAAGGCATAAAACCTGCGCGACTGCGGCGGGGGCCGCGCTCCGCTATAGCTGGTTCGCGCGTTTCGGCAACGTGCCGACCTGCGTTTTATCCAGCACGCTGATCTCGCCGGAAAGCTCGGCGCCTTCCTCCACCTTGATGCGTGCGTAGCGGATCTTGCCAGACAGCCTGCCGGTGGCGTGCACCACCAGCTGCTTGCGCACGGTGAGTTCGCCTTCCAGCCGGCCGTGGATCTCCGCGCTGTCCACCGCCACGGTGCCGCTGAAGACGCCTTTCTCGGCGATCTGCAGCACGCGCGAATCGAGCGTCGCCTCGATGCGGCCTTCCACCACCAGCGTGTCGCAGTCGGTCACCTCGACGCCCTTCATCTTGATGTCGGGGCCGACGATCAGCTTGGCTTCCTTGCGGTCCTCCGGTTTTTCCTTTTCGGCCGCCTTGGGCGCGTCGTGCAGCGGCAGCGGCGCCGGCGGCGCCGGCGGCGTCGAGGCGGAGGCGGGCGGCATCAGGCCGCGGGCGGGCGCGGGATCGGGAGCGCGAAAAAAACTGTTTTTCTGCAGCATGGGATTCTCCTGTAAGGGTACCGGGGCGAATTCCCATGCAGAGTTCATGCCCGCCTGCGCCGCCAGCGCAATCAACGGCTTGCAGCGGCTCGCGAAGAGCCGCCGTCGCCGCGCTACGACAGGAATTCGCGCAGCACGCGGCCGGGCAGCGCCGCCAGGGGCAGCGATCCGCGCTCGTCGGCGACGCGCGCGCCGTTCACCCATACGCCGTGCACGCCGACCGGCGGCGTGACCAGCCGCGCGCCGCCGGCGGGCAGGTCCTGCACGCGTTTTTTCGGCCCGCGATTCACCGTCGCCGGGTCGAAAAGCAGGAGGTCGGCGTGGTTTCCCGCCTTCAGGACGCCGCGTTCCGGAATGCCGAAAATCGAAGCGGGATGGGCGGTGATTTTTTGTACCGCTTCCTCGAGTTTCAGGATCCCCAGGTCGCGAACCCAGTGACCCAGCAGGTGCAGCCCGAAGCCGGCGTCGTTGAACAGCGTCAGGTGCGCGCCGGCATCCGACAGCGAAACCAGGCTGTGCGGATGCCGCAGCATCTCGCCGACCGCGTTTTCGTCGGAGTTGAGCAGCAGCGCGCTGAATTCGGTGTCGAGGTCCTCGTCGATCGCCAGGTCCAGCATGGCGTCCAGGGGGTCGGCGCCGGTGGCGCGCGCCATCTCGGCCACCGTCTGCTGCTGCCACTTGCGGTTCCGCGGCCGGCCGGCATTTTCCACGTAAACCTTGTCCCATTCGCCGTTGAACAGGCGCGTGGCGACCGGGGTGCCGTTGATCTCATCGCGCACTGCGCGGCGGAACGTCTTGTCTTTTAACGTCGATTTGTATTCCTCTCCCGAAAGAGAGAGCGCGGGCTTCCACGCCTGCAGCCCCTCGAAGGTGTACGGCGAGTGCAGCGTGAAGTCCATGGTCAACGGACAGCAGGACACGGCGCCGAACAGCCGCCGGCCGCGCCGGTTGGCGGCGGAGATGTTCTCCAGGTCGTCGAATACCGAGCGCGGACTGGTGTTGTTATGCAGCAGCGCGGCGACGATGACGGGCCGGCCCGACGCTGCGGCCAGTTCTTCCAGAAAATCCACTTTCGTCTGACCGCCCTTGGTGAGCATGAACACGCCGCGCCCGGCTTCCTTCAGGCAGCCCACCAGGGCGCGCATCTCGGCGTCGTCGGCAAGACGTGAAGGCATCGGCCTGCCGCCGTGGCCGTTATGGTTGGGCGAGGTGGACGTCGCGAAGCCGACCGCGCCGGCACGCATGCCTCCGAGCACGATGTCCTTCATTTTCGAGACTTCGGCGGCGGTGGCCGCGCGCCTGGGCGCCTCTTCGCCCATCACGTAGGTGCGCACCGACGAGTGGCCGACGAAGCCCGCGACGTTCAGCGCCACGCCCTGGCGCTCGAGCATGGAAAAGAATTCCGGGATGGTCTCGAAATCCCAGCGCGTGCCGGCGCGCAGCACTTCGATCGACATGCCTTCGACCTGGGTGAGGTTCTTCAGGATCAGGTCGCGGTCGGCCGCGCGGCAGGGCGCGATGGTGAAGCCGCAGTTGCCGATGATGGCGGTGGTGACGCCCAGCGCCGGCGAGGGGGAGGCGAGCGGATCCCAGGTGAGCTGCGCGTCGTAGTGCGTGTGGTTGTCGATGATGCCGGGCATCAACGCCAGGCCGCCGGCGTCGAGGGTTTGTTTTGCGGTCCCGAGGTTTTTCCCCATCCCGGTTATTTTTTCTTGTGTGACGGCAAGGTCGCCAACAGTTGGCGCGGAACCCAGGCCGTCGAGGAGCAGGGCATTTCGAATGATCAGGTCGTGCACTCGCCTATACTACCTACCCTATGGAAATATTCGAATTGAAAGGCAAAATGGCCGTCGTCACCGGCGCCGCCCGGGGCATCGGCAAGGCCACCGCCGATCTCCTGGAGAAAGCTGGCGCAAAGGTTTCCCGGATCGATCTCGATTCGGGCATCCGCTGCGATGTTTCGGACGAAAAGCAGGTCGAAAAAACCTTCCGGGAAATCGGCACCGTCGATATCCTGGTCAACAACGCCGGCATCGCGGTGCGCAAGACTTCGCTCGATATCACGCTGGAGGAATGGAACCGCGTCATCGGCGTCAACCTGACCGGGCTCTTTCTCTGCTCCCGCGCGGCTGCGCGCGGCATGAAGGAAAAGGGCGGCGGGGCGATCGTGAATCTCGCCTCGATCATGGGTTTTTCGGGCGGCATCTTTCCCAATCCGGCCTACCAGGCATCCAAGGGCGCGGTCGTCAACCTGACTCGCGCGCTGGCGCTCGAATTCGCCGAGCACAGGATCCGCGTCAACGCGGTTGCGCCGACCTTCGTGCGCACCGACCTGACCAAACCGATCTTCAGCAATCCGCCGGTGCTGGAAAAAGTGATGCAGCACACGCCGCTGGGCGTGCTGCCCGAGGTGGGCGACATCGCCGCGGCCGTTCTCTTCCTGTCGGGGCCGGCCGCCCGCTGCATCACGGGCGTCACGCTGCCCGTCGATTCCGGTTATCTGGCGCGTTGAGCTAGAATTTCAGCGATGTTCCTGCGCCGCAACCGCCTCGCCGCCGTACTCGCCGTGCTGGCCATGGCGCTGCAGGCGTTCTGGCCGCTGCTCGCCCAGGCGCGGCCGCGGATTGCCGGCGAGCTGGTGCCGCTCTGCACCGTCGAGGGCGTCACGCATTACCTCGAACTGCCGGCGGGAAAATCGCCGCTCGAGGAACGTTCGGCGACGCATGGCGAGCATTGCAAGTTGTGCGTCTTCGGCGGCGACCGGGGCGTGGCGCTCAAGCCATTCGACGCCGCCGTATTTGTTTTTCCGAATGTCGGTGATTTAAAAATCGTTCTGCGCCCGGTCTCCTTCTCCGAGCCGGCATACCATCGTCCCGCCCAGCCCAGGGCGCCTCCCGCCGTCTCCTGATCGTCGTTGAGTGCCTGGTCGCGGCGCGTCGGTGCGCCGGCCCGGCTTTTCGATTCGCGTCATGAGAACGGGAACAGATGCGCCTGTTGTTTGCAGTGTCCGCATGCGCCGCGACCGCGGTACATGCCCAGTCGCCGCCGAACGAGGTGGTGCTCGATACCATCGTCGTCAGGCCTGCGCGGCAGCAGCCGGAGTTCCCGGCCGCGGCCGAGAGCGCCACTGCCGGCAAGCTCGCCGACACCGTCAACCTCGTCAACGTCGAGGACGCGCTCAAGTATTTTCCCAGCCTGATCGTGCGCAAGCGCAACTTCGGCGACGACCAGGCGCCGCTTGCCACCCGCACCTCGGGCCTGGGGCAGAGCGCGCGCAGCCTGATCTACGTCGACGGCGTGCTGCTCTCCACGCTGATCGGCAACAACAACAGCAACGCCTCGCCGCGCTGGAACATGGTGGCGCCGGAGGAGATCAGCCGCGTCGACGTGATGTACGGGCCGTATTCCGCCGCCTACCCCGGAAACTCCATGGGCGCGGTGGTGGAGATGACGACGCGCATGCCGGAGAAGTTCGAAGGTTCGGTGAAGGCGCAGGCGGCCTGGCAGGACTACAGCCTGTACGGCACCAGCGATACCTACCGCTCGGCGCAGCTCGGCGCGCTGCTCGGCAGCCGCCAGGGGGATTTCTCCTGGCGCCTGACGGCGAGCCATCTCGACACGCACAGCCAACCGCTGTTCGTCGTCACCGCGCTGCAGCCGGCCGCGGCGAGCTCGGCGGGCACGCCGGTGACCGGCGCGTTCATGGACCGCAACCGGCTCGGGCAGCCGATCGCCGTGCTCGGCTCGGGCGGCATCGAGACCAAGCAGCAGGACAACCTCAAGGTGAAGCTCGCCTACGATTTCACGCCGGAATGGCGCGCCACCTATACGCTCGGCATTTTCCAGAACGACATCAAGTCCACGGTCGACAGCTATCTGCGCGACGCGGCCGGCGCGCCGGTCTATTCGGGCAGCGTGAACATCGGCGGCTTCAACTACAACCTCGCCGCGAACGCCTTTTCGAGTTCCAGCGGCCGGTACAACTGGTCGCAGGAACATTTTTCGCAGAGCGCCGCGCTGAAGTCGGACACGCAGGGGACATGGGACTGGGAGGCGGTGGCGAGCCATTACGACTACAGCCGCGACCAGCTGCGCATTCCAGGTACCGCGCTGCCGGCGGCGCAGAACGGCGGCGCCGGGACGATCGTGTCGCTGGGCGGCACCGGCTGGTCGACGCTCGATCTGAAGGGCGTCTGGCGGCCGCAGGGAATCGCCGGCGACCACCAGTTGAGCTTCGGCGCGCACTACGATCTCTACACGCTCGCGAACACCACCTTCGCGACCGCCGACTGGATCGCGGGGCCGGCGGGGGCCGCGGCCAGCAGCTCTCTTGGCAAGACCCGCACGGAAGCCCTCTGGCTCCAGGATGCCTGGCGCTTCGCCCCGCGGCTCAAGCTGACGCTGGGCGCGCGGCAGGAGTCCTGGCGCGCCTTCGACGGGCTCAATTTCTCGGCGGCGCCGGCCTCGAACGTGAACCAGCCGGCGGTCGCCGCGTCGAAGTTTTCTCCCAAGGCTTCGCTCGGCTGGGAGGCGGGCCGCGACTGGCAGGTCACCGGTTCCTACGGAACGGCCTACCGGTTCCCGACGGTGTCGGAGCTCTACCAGGCGGTCACGGTCGGCGGCGTCGTCTTCACGCCGAACCCGAACCTGCGCCCGGAGCGCGCATACAGCGGCGAGCTGGCGGTCGAGCACGCGGTCCGCAACGGCAGGGTGCGCCTGTCGCTGTTCCAGGAGAACCTCGCGGACGGCCTGATTTCGCAGAACTCGACCATCCCCGGGACCAATACCATCGGCGCATCGACCCAGAACGTCGATCGCATCCGTTCGCGCGGGCTCGAGCTGGTGGCGCAGAAGAGCGACGCCTTCGTGCGCGGCCTCGAACTCTACGGCAGCGCGACCTACGTCGACTCGCGGATCCTGTCCGATCCGGGATTCCTGAACGCGGCCAACGTGCCGACCAGCGTGGCCGGCAAATACACGCCCAACATCCCGCGGCTGAAGCTGACCGGCTACGCGACCTACCGCTACGACGACCACTGGTCGGGCACCGTCGGCGCGCGCTACAGCGATCGCGTGTACGCCACGGTGGACAACACCGACAGCAATCCAAACACCTTCCAGGGATTCGCCAGCTACCTCGTCGTCGACCTGCGCCTCAACTACCGGTTCGACAGGCAGACTCGTGCATCGGTGGGCATCGACAACCTGGGCAACGACAAGTACTTCCTGTTCCACCCGTTTCCGCAGCGGACGGTTTCGGCCGAGCTGAAGCACGACTTCTGACTACAATCCGCTTATGAACCCGAAGACCCGATACCTGTTTACCGCCAGCATGGACGTGGATCCCGGCAAGGAAGACCTGTTCAACGAGGTCTACGACACCGAGCACGTGCCGAATCTTCTGAAGGTGGCCGGCGTGCTCGCCGTGACGCGCAGCACGCTGGCGCCGCTCAGGATGAGCATCGGCGGCGAAGTAAAGACCGTCGTCCTCGAGGGCGAGCCCAGGTACAGCGCGGTCTACGAACTCGAGAGCGCCGAGGTGCTGACCGGCGCCGCATGGGCGGCGGCGGTGGAGGCGGGGCGCTGGCCGGCGCAGGTCCGTCCCTACACGCGCAACCGCCGCCACACGCTGCGCAAGGTGACCAGCGGCTAGATCGGCCGCGGCGCTAGTCGATCGGCCAGGGCATGGCCTTCGGCAGCGTCGCCGTTCCGGGCGTGCGGGGTTCCGGCTCCCGCCCGTCCACGGCGCGCCACCACGGCGTGACGTCCTCCGCGTGCGCCGGCTCGACGGGTTCGCCGAGGCGCGGCATCAGCAGCCGCGCGCCGGCCTTCGGGCCTAGTTCCAGCAATGTCTCGGCGGGCTGGTCCCAGGCGTGCATCGCCAGGCAGAAGGTGCCCCAGTGCACGGGCAGAAAGGGTGGCAACTGAGCGCCCCCGCCCAGCAGGGCCAGCGCCTTCAGCGCGTTCTCCGGTCCGAGATGGATGTCGCCCCAGGCGGGATGGAACGCGCCGACCTCCAGCATCACCAGGTCGAACGGCCCGAGCCGCTCGCGGATCTGCGCGTACTCGGTGGTCAGCCCGGTGTCGCCGCTGAAGAACACCGCGTGCCGCTGCGAACGGACGACGAGCGAAGACCACAAGGTCGTGTTGCGGCCCTTGGGAGTGCGCCCGGAAAAATGCTGCGAAGGCGCGGCGGTCACGCTGAGCCCGCTGTTCGGCACCTGGTGCGACTCCCACCAGTCGAGTTCGACGATGCGCTCCGGCCGCACGCCCCAGGCTTCGAGGTGCGCGCCGACGCCCAGCGACGTCACGAACGGCACGTCGCGTTTTGCGAGCTCGCGGATGGTCGGGTAGTCGAGGTGGTCGTAGTGGTCGTGCGACACCAGCACGAGATCCACCGGCGGCATGCCGCGCAGGGGCACGGGCACGGGCTGGAAACGCTTGGGGCCGGCGAGCCGCGAGGGCGAGGCGCGCGGCCCCCAGACCGGATCGGTGAGCACGCGCAGGCCGTCGATCTCGATCAGCACGGTGGAGTGGCCGAGCCAGGTGGCGCGCAGTCCGCTGGCGGGCGGTTTCGTCCAGGTCTCGAGCGGGTCCGCCGACGGCAGCGGGCCGCGCGGCACGCGCCGCTCGCCGCCGCACAGGAAATCGCCGAGCGTCGGCATCGACGCATTCGGGTCGCGCAGGCCCGCGATGGCCGGGTGCGCGTTGCGGAACCGCCCGCCGGTCCAGAGCGGCGACGCCTGCATGCGTTCGAGCCGCGCGCCCTGCGGTTTCGCGCCCAGCGACTTCATGCCGGATATCCCGCCGCGGGAATCACTCCGACTTGATGCCTGCCGCCTTGATGATCGGCCACCACTTGGCGATCTCGGCCTTGTTGAACGCGGCCAGCCCTTCCGGGCTTTGCTGCTCGCGCGAGGCGATGTCCAGCCCGAGGTCGGCGAAGCGCGCCTTGAGCGCCGGATCGGCGAGCGCCTGCACCATCGCGGCGTTCAGCTTCGCGACGATCTCCTTCGGCGTGCCCCTCGGGGCGAAGAGCCCGAACCATCCCGAGGCGTAGAGGCCGGGGATGCCGCTTTCCTCCGACGTCGGCACGCCCGGGATCACCGCCGAGCGCGCAGGCGAGAGGTTGGCGAGGATCTTTACCGCGCCGACGCGCGCCTGCGGCAGCGTCACCGCGGCCTGAACCACCATCAGGTCCACCTGCTGGGCGAGCATATCCTGCATCGCCGGTCCGGCGCCGCGGTAGGGGATGAACAGCACCTGCGTGCCGGTCGACTGCTGCATCAGCACGCCGGTCACGTTCGCCGCCGCGTTCTGGTTGACGAAGGTCACCTTGCCGGGATTGGCCTTCATGTACGCGACCAGCCCCTTCAGGTCGTCGGCCGGGAAGCCCTTGCGCGCGATGATCAGCTGCGGGTTGACGGACAGCATGCCGATCGGCTCGAAGTCCTTCTGCAGGTCGTAGTTCAGCGGATAGATGATGCTGCCGACGTGCGTATCCCATTGGCCGATGTCGATGGTGTAGCCGTCGGGCGTCGCGCGCGCGAGGCGCCCGACCGCGATGGTGCCGCCGGCCCCGCCCGCGTTCTCGATGATCACCGGCTGGCCAAGCGTCGGCCGCATGCGCTCGGCGATGAGGCGCGCCGCGGTATCGGTCGACCCGCCCGGCGGGAAAGGCACCAGCAGCGTGACGGGCCGCACCGGCCAGGTTTGCGCCTGGGCGGCGGCGCAGGCGGCAAATGCGAAGAGAGCGAGGATTTTTTTCATTCTTGATCCACCTTGATGTTGGCTTCCCTGATCGGATTGGCGGGGTTGCGTGGCGAGCAGTCTGTGCATGCCGTGATTCTAACCAGCAGGCCGCGGACGGGGTTCCAATAGAATACCGGTGCCATGCCCGCCATCGATCCGCAACGCCTGCTGGCCGACCTGCGCGCGCTGCGCGGCATCGGCGCGCAGGGACGCGGCGTGGTGCGGCCGGCGTTCAGCGCGAGCGACATGGAGGCGCGGCGCTGGCTCAAGCGCCGCTACGAGGAAGCGGGCCTGGAGGCGACGATCGACGGCGTGGGCAACGTGCTCGGCACGCAAGGTGCTCGCCGATGCGGCGGCATCGATCCTTGCCGCCGCGAACGCCTCCCGTTAAATTGCATTTTGATTACAAGGAGATTCCATGAATGTTCTTAGATATGTCTTGATCATTCTTCTGTTCGGCTGCGCGACCGCCGCGGCGGCGCCGGCGAGCGATGGTTCGATAAAGGAGCTGCTGACCATCACGCAGGCGCAGAAAATCCTCGACGGCATGCGCGCCCAGTTCGATTCGCTGATGAACAACGCGGTCCAGCAGGCGCTGAGGGGGAAAACCCCGAGCGCCGCGCAGCAGAAGGCCATCGACAACATGAAGAACAGGATGATCGCCGTCCTGCAGGGACAGCTGGCCTGGGAAAAGCTCGAGCCGATGTACCTGCGCCTCTACAGGGAATCGTTCACCGAAGACGAGATCGGCGGCATGCTGGTGTTCTACAAGACGCCCGCCGGCCAGGCCGTCATCAACAAGATGCCGCTGCTCATACAGAAAACCATGACGGAAATTCAGACCATGTCGACCGGGCTGGCGCCGCAGATGCTGAGCATCCAGAAGGATTTCATGGTCGAGATCCAGGCGGCGGACAAGTAGCCGTTCCGCAGGATATGACAGCCGGCTGCGAGTTGTGTACGCCGAGCGCCGTTCTGGCGGAGAACGCGCTTGCCTACGTGCGCTACGACAACAATTCGCTCAGCCGCGGCCATGTCCTGGTGATTCCGAGGCGCCACGTCGCCAGTTTTTTCGACATGACCGGGGCCGAACAGGACGCCGTGCTTTCGCTGCTGAACCAGGCGCAACGTACCCTCCGGAACGAACATGCGCCGGACGGCTACAACATCGGCGTGAACGTCGGGAAGGCCGCAGGGCAGTCCCGCATGCACGTTCACGTGCACTTGATTCCCCGCTACGAAGGCGATGTTGCGGATCCCCGGGGTGGAATCAGGTGCGTGCTGACGGGGAAAGCGCGGGGCGCCTGACCGCAAGCCGCCGGGAAGTTCAGTAGCCGGCGGCGAAATCCACGGTGTTGAGCGGCTTCTCGCCGCGGCGGATGCGCTCGACGTTCTCGGCGATCTTCCCCACCGAGGTGCGCGGCTCGGAGAGCGCGGCGATGTGCGGCGTCAGCGTGATTCCGGGGTGCGCCCAGGCGGGACTGTCGGCGGGCAGCGGCTCTGGCTCGAAGACGTCCAGGTAGGCGTGCGCGAGGTGACCGGAGTCGAGCGCCGCGATCAGGTCGGCAAGGACGACGTGGCCGCCGCGCGCGAGGTTGATCAGGCAGCCGTCTTTTCGGATAAGAGAAAGGGTTTGGGAATTCAATATCCCTCTTGTCTTTTCCGTCAGGGGTAAAAGGCAAATCAAGGCATCACTACCAGAGACAACTTCATTTAAATCAGTCGAGCAGTGGACCCCTTCGATCCGCTTCGGCCGGCGGCTCCAGCCGGCGACGTTGAAGCCCATGCCGCGCAGCTGCAGGGCGATGCTGCCGCCGAGCTCGCCCAGGCCGAGAATGCCGACCGTGCGGTCGGAGGCGAGGTACTGGCGCCGGCGCTTCCATGATTTCTGCTGCTGGAAAGTCCTGTAGCAGTAGAAATGCCGGTGCCAGTCGAGCACGAAGGCGATGGCGGTCTCGCCCATCGCCGCCACCATGCCCGGGTCGATCAGGCGCGCGACCGGCACGCCTTTCGGCAGGTCGGGATCGGCGACGATGTTTTCCACGCCCATCCACAGGGACTGCAGGAGCTTCAGCTTCGGCAGCCCGGCAAGCGCGCCCTTCGGGTGCGTGGCGACGATCGCGACGTCGATGTCGCCGCCGTTGTTGTCCGGCCAGGCGAAGAACCTGTCGGAGGGAAGCTGTTTCTGCAGCAGGGGGAACCAGAACTCCGGTTTCTCCTTGGTCGAAGCGAAAAGTATGTTCAATGCGCGGACATTCACTGGTTCGGCTTGAAGCCCGACGCCTTGATCACCGGCCCCCACTTGTCGTAGTCCGTGCGCAGGATTTTCGCCAGCGCGGCGGGGCCGAGGCCGGTGGGCTCGAGGCCCATCTGCTCCAGGCGCTGCTTCATGTCGGGCGACTGCACGGCCTCGATCGCCGCTTTCGCGTAGCGGTCAACCAGGTCCTTCGGCGTGCCCGCGGGCGCGAACAGCGCATACCAGGCGCTCGCTTCCAGGTCGTAGCCGAGTTCCCTGAACGTGGGCACCTCGGGCGCCGCGGCCGAGCGCTGCGCCCCGGCGACCGCCAGGATGCGCGCCTTGCCGGCGTGCACCAGCGTGAGCGCGTCGGCGAGCACGAACATGGCCGCCTTCACTTCGCCGCCGGCGAGCGCCTGTTCCGCGGGCGCGGTGCCGCGGTAGGGGACGTGCGTCATCTCGAGGCCCGCCGCCTTGGCGAACATCACCCCGAGATAGTGCGGCAGGCTGCCGGCCGCCGCCGAGGCGTAATTCCCCACCTTCGGATCCTTCTTCACCAGCGCCACGTATTCGGCCACGGTTTTCGCCGGCAGATCGGCGTTCACCGCCAGCGCCAGCTGGAAATTGCACAGGTGCGCCACCGGCTCGAAGTCCTTGAAGGGGTCGTAGCGGATGAGGGAGCCGTGCGAATGCGGGAACGCGACCATCGGCGCGAGCGGCGACAGCAGCAGGGTGGCGCCGTCGGGCGGCGCGTTCTTCACCGCTTCGGTGCCGACGATGCCGCCGGCGCCGGTCTTGTTCTCGACGACGGTGGGAATGCCGAGGGAAACGTGCATTTTTTCGGCGAGCAGCCGGGTGAGGATGTCGCTCGAGGCGCCGGGCGGGTAGCCGAGCACGAAGCGGAGAGTTCTGTCTTGCGCCGCGGCAGGCAGTGCGAGCGCGGCAGCGAGAATGAATGCGGGAATTCTGGACATGAAATGCTTCCCCCGGGTTTTGCCGATGGTAGCATTCCCGCAGGAGGAGACGTCCATGGCCATCCGCAGGTTCAGCGAGAAGAAACTCACCGGCGAAGTGCTGCAGCGCATCTGCAACACGAAGAACCCGCGCCTGAAGCAGGTGATGACGGGTTTCGTCAGGCACATGCATGCCTTCGTGCGCGACGTGAAGCCGACGCAGGAGGAATGGTTCCAGGGCGTCCAGTTCCTCACCGAGATCGGCCACTGGTCCACCGGCAAGCGGCAGGAATTCATCCTCATGTCGGACACGCTCGGCGTGTCGATGCTGGTGGATGCGATCAACTACAAGGCGAGCGCGGGAACGACCGAGTCCACCGTGCTCGGCCCCTTCCACCGCGCGCGCGCGCCCGAATATAAATTGGGCGCGAATATCTCGAAGAACGCCTCCGATGGCGAGCCCTGCAGGGTGTCGGGCACGGTGCGCGACGGCAAGGGCCGGCCGGTGGCGGGCGCGAAGCTGGACATCTGGCAGGCGGGCGCGGACGGCTTCTACGATTCGCAGAAGGGCAACGCGATGAACATGCGCGGCGTCTTCCGCACCGACTCGAAAGGGCGCTTCCATTTCCGCTGCGTGAAGCCGATGCACTACCCCGTGCCGCACGACGGGCCGGTCGGCCGCATGCTCACCGCCACCGGGCGCCACCCGATGCGGCCGCCGCACCTGCACTTCTGGATCACCGCCAGGGGCTACAAGCCGCTGATCACGCACCTGTTCGTCAAGGGCGGCAAGTACCTGGATTCCGACGCGGTGTTCGGCGTCAAGCCCGAACTCATCATCGCGTTCAAGAAAGGCAGGGACGGCATCGCCGCCGTGAGCTACGACTTCGTGCTGATGCCGGAGAAATCCGGAAAGAAGAAGAAAAAATAGCTCAGGCGGCGGGGCATTCGTCGCCGAACGTGACCGGCGGCTGGGCCGGGGCCGCGTCCGGCGGCGGGAACGCCTTGCGGAACGTAAATGCCTCGGCCGTCGGGCCCCTGGTCCGCAGCAATTCGAGTTTCGCGATGGCTTCGGCGACGCCGGGCCGGTGGCCTTCGGGCACCCACCACAGCACGAGAAACGCTTCGCGCATGGGTTCGAACCATTCCCGGCGGCGGCGCATGATCTCCACGTGGGCCGAACTGTAGACGTACTTGTTGAGCGATTCGACGTCCCGCCACACGGACATGTTGACCGCGATCCTGTCGTCCTCGTACGGGCGGATCGCCGTGGCGTTGCCCTCTTCGGTCTGGAGACGCCAGATGAAGCCGGGCGTACGCTCGGCCAGCGCGTTGATTCGATCGAGGTTCGCGACGAAATCCGCCATGACGGGCGAATCCATCGGGCCCTTGATGCGGCCGATGTTCAGTTGGGCGAGGTTGTAGGCGGACATGCGGGTTCCTCAGGTTAAATGTGCTTGAGCAGTTTGAGCACACGCTCCGGCTCTTTTACCGAAAGACGGAATTTTGCGCCGCTCTTGGATTCGATCACCAGGCGTTGTGAAAGGAAGTCGCGCTGCATTTCACCCCGGACGATGTCCTTGTAGGGAACCACCATCGGGCTGAAGAACCCGACCACCAAGAACGTGTCATACAACGAGAGCCGGATTGCCGGGTAATTCGCACCCATAAACCGGCCAACCCTACCCGAACACATTTGCTCGTAAACCGGCACCAGGCCATTCTCGATTGCGGCTCGACGCCGTGCTGCGTAAGAGATGCCGAAGAGACCCGCGGCGATCAGAGAAAGGGTGGCTACGACAAGAAGTCCCGAATCCACCGGCGCACCTGACGTTTGAGATGAGGGGTGTCACCCGGCTTGTGGGGGCACGTCCTCTCGATTGAAATGTCAGGCCACGCGTTCAAGCGCAGCCACAGGATAAATTTGTACTGAGCCTGGGTGAGATTCAGACTCGACGGCGTAGCCCTCAGGGGTCAGTTTTGTGCAGTACCAGCCGACAACTTGACCCTGCCAGGCGGCGCCAGACTTCTTGCGTACACGATCTCCCAGGCCAAACGTGGCGCGCAACGGCAGTGCAAATTGACCAGCAACTGGAGTGCTGACGTCTTTGCTACTTTGATCCATGCCTAACCCTTTTTGTGAATGTCTTGAGATGCTCGGCTGATCCATACCTGCTACTTGACAAGCGACTGTACAAATCTCGGTCGGATGGCTGCAATACCACCACGGCGCCTGCGAGTGCGACGCTACTAGAGCAAATGGTGAAAGGCAATCTGGTGTTGGCGTTTTCCGGACGATCAGCGGCGTATTTCCACGGTTTCCAGTATTACCTTTTCCAGCTTGGCGCGGTCGAGCGTCACACCCAACCCGTGGCCGGGC
>DATBQR010000085.1:0-20777 GCA_036560705.1 Burkholderiales bacterium
CCTGAGGTAAGCTGCTCGTCAGTCCGATGAGCACCGCCGCCCCGCGCCTCGTTCCCCCGCGCATCATTCCGCCGGCGCAGCCCCTGAAGGGCCTCGCCTTCCTCGCCGCGTTCGTGCGCAACCCGCTGGAGGTGGCGCCGCAGGCGGTCTACGAGCAGGACCTGGTCGCCGGCGCGATCGGCCGCGTGCAGCGGCTGTGGATCACCAGCCCGGCGCTGGTGAAGACGGTGCTGCTCGACGAGCGCGAGAAATTCCAGAAACTGTCGCAGATCCGGCTGCTCGCGCCGCTGCTCGGCAAGGGCATCCTCACCAGCGAAGGCGCGGAATGGAAGTGGCAGCGCCAGGCTTCCGCGCCGATGTTCCGCCACCAGGACCTGCTCGGCTTCGTGCCGTCATTCGTGCATGCCACCGAAGCGTTGCTGGCGAGGTGGCGCGCGGCGCCGTCCGGGTCCGCGCAGGCGGTCGACCGCGACATGACGCGCGCCACCTTCGACGTCATATCGGCGACGCTGCTGCCCTCCGCGGACCATGCGACGGTGGAGAAATCGATGGGCTTGTTCCAGCGCGCGGGCGGCTGGGGCCAGCTCTACGCCATGGCCGGCGCACCGCTCTGGCTGCCGCACCCCGGCATGGCCTCGGGCGCGCGCGCGACGCGCATGCTGCGCGCCGCGGTCGCCGCCATGCTGCGCGAGCGTCGCGGCGTCGAGGAGAAAACGGGCGGCAGCCCGGACGACCTGATGCGCCGCTTGACGCAGGCACGCGATCCGGAATCCGGCCAGTCGATGAACGAGGAGCGGCTGATCGACAACCTGCTCACCTTCTACCTCGCCGGGCACGAGACCACGGCGCGCGCCCTGGCCTGGACGCTCTACCTCGTGGCGCGCTCGCCGGAGTGGGGCGCGGCGCTGGAGGAGGAGATCGGGCGCGTGACCGGCGGCGGCCCTGTCGGCAGCGCGCACATCGAGCAGCTGGTGCTGGTGCAGCAGGTGCTGAAGGAATCGATGCGCCTGTATCCGCCGGTGCCGCTGCTGAGCCGCCAGTGCGTCGCCGCCACCCGCCTGGACGGCGTCGACATCGCGCCCGGCGCCACCGTGGTGATGCCGATCTACGCGATGCACCGCCATGCGAAGCGCTGGGAGGATCCCGACGCCTTCGACCCCGCGCGCTTCGCGCCGGAGCGCGACGCGAAAATCCCGCGCTATCAGTACCTGCCGTTCGGCGCCGGCCCGCGCATCTGCATCGGCATGGCCTTCGCGATGATCGAGGCGACGGCGATGCTGGCGACGCTGCTGCAGAAGGCGCGCTTCGCGCCGGTGCCGGGGCGCGATCCCTATCCCGTCGCGCGCGTCACGCTGCAGCCCGGCGGCGGCCTGCCGCTCCGGGTCTCGCTGCGCTAGTCCGCCGCTGGTTGTGCGGAATTGTCGGCCCTGTTAAATTTAACTTGCGATGTCGTTAATTCCGAGAACCCAGGCGGCGCCGGCCGCGCACCATGCCGCGATGCGCAAGCCGAAAGACCCGGAGGCGAACCGCGCCCGCATCGTCCGGGCGGCGACCGATGAATTCGCCGCGCGCGGGTTCAAGGGCGCCAGCATGGACGCCATCGCCGCCCGTACCCACACCACGCGCGCGCTGATCAACTACTACTTCGGCGGCAAGGAAAAGATCTACCTGGCGGTGCTGGAGCACGTCTACGCCGAAATCCGCCAGGCCGAGAGCCTGCTGGATCTCGATCACCTGGCACCGGTGGCCGCCGTGCGCCGCATCGTGCAGTTCACCTTCGACTACTACCTCAGCCACGAGGGTTTCGTGCGGCTGGTGGCGGCGGAAAACCAGGCCAGGGGCCGCCACCTGAAGAAGTCGGCGGCGATGCGCGCTCTCAACCGGCCCATCATCGATACCCTCGCCGGCGTGATCGCGCGGGGGCAGGCGGACGGCAGCTTCCGGAGCGGGCTCGATCCGGTCGAGGTGCACATGGCCGTCGCCGCTCTCGGAATGTTCAACGTGACGAACCAGCATACCTTCGCGGCGATCTTCCAGCGCGACATGGGCGCGAAAGGCGATGTGCGCCGGCGCCGCGAGCTGGTCACGGAATTGATTCTTCGTTTTCTGGAAAAAACCTAGGAGGAGGAAACCATGGAATTCAACGTCAATCGCCGCACTTCGCTGAAAGCAGGCGTGGCGCTCGCCGCGGCAAGCAGCATTCCGGCCTGGGCGCAGGCCAAACCCACGATCCGCTTCGCCGCGGTGTTCTCCGAGAAGGACATCCGGGCGGACATGATCCGCATGCTCGCCAAGGATATCGGCGGCGACTACAGCCTCGAGCCCTTCTACAACGGCTCGCTGTTCAAGCAGGGCACCGAACTGGTCGCCCTGCAGCGCGACAACCTGGAGATGAGCAACATCGCGCCGCAGGACATCTCCAAGCAGATTCCGGCCTGGTCGATCCTGACCTCGGCGTATCTCTTCCGCGACGTCAATCACCTCAACGCCTTCTGGAACGGCGACCTGGGCGCGCAGTACAAGAAGCAGGCCGAGGACCAGGTGAAGATCAAGATCCTGGGGCCGACGTTTTTCGGCACTCGGCAGGTGGGCCTGAAGCCGGACAAGAAGATCGCCACGCCCGCCGACATGGCCGGCATCAAGCTGCGCATGCCGCCGGGCGACGCCTGGCAGCTGCTGGGCCGCTCGCTCGGCGCGAATCCGACCCCCATGGCCTATGCGGAGGTCTACACGGGCCTGCAAACCGGCGCCATCGACGGCCAGGACAATCCGCTGCCGAACGTGCAGAACATGAAGTTCTACGAGGTGATGTCGCAGATCGTGCTTACTTCGCACCTGGTCGGCTATGACCTGCTCTCGGTGAGCCTCAAGACGTGGAACGGCATGTCGGCGGCGAAGCAGAAAGTCTTCCAGGCCGCCGCCGACAAGGCCACCGCGTGGAGCGCGGCCGAGCATCAGAAGCGCGAAGCCGAGCTCGCCGACGGATTCCGGAAGCAGGGCCTGCAGGTCTACGCGCCGGACCAGAACGCCTTTCGCGCGCACGCGCAGAAGGTCTACCTCGCCTCCGACGATGCGAAGGAATGGCCGAAGGGGATGCTCGAGAAGATCAACGCGTTGAAATGATGCAGGCCGCCGCGGCCTGGCTGCGACGCAGGGCGGAGAACGTCGCCGCGGGCCTGCTCGCGGCGATGTTCATCGCCTTCATCGTGCAGATCGTGTTCCGCTACTTCTTCAACTTTCCGATCGGCTGGACCTCCGAGCTGAGCGTCATCGCCTGGCTGTGGCTGGTGCTCTGGGGCGCCGCCTTCGTGGTGAAGGAAAGCGAGGAAATCCGCTTCGACCTCGTCTACGGGGCGGTGGGTTCCCGCACCCGCCGCGTCATGGGAATCATCACCGGGCTCTCCATCGTGATCCTGTACGCCGTGTCGCTCCCGGCAACGGTCAAGTACGTCAGTTTCATGAAGGTCGAAAAAACGTCCTATCTCAAGATTCCCTTCGACTGGCTGTACTCGATCTACGTCCTCTTCCTCGTTGCCGTGATCGTCCGTTACCTCTGGCTCCTCTGGCACCTGCTGCGCGGCAAGGATGCCGAAGGCCCGGATCCGACCAAGGTGAGTTCCGGCCTGTGAATTTCACCAGCCCCTTCTCGCTCTGCGTCGCGGCGATCGTCGCCCTGACCCTGCTCGGGCTGCCGATCGGACACGCCATGATCGGCGGATCGGTGCTTTACCTTTTCATGACCGGCCTCGATGTCGGCACCGCCGCCGAGCAGCTTTCCAACGGCATGTACAACAGCTTCGTTCTTCTGGCCATTCCGCTGTTCATCCTCGCCGCCGAGTTCATGACCATCGGCAGCATCACGGAGCGGCTGCTGAGCTTCTGCAACGCGTTCGTCGGCCGCTTCCGCGGCGGCCTCGCCCACGTCAACGTCGTGCAGAGCATCATCTTCGCGGGCATGTCGGGCTCGGCGCTCGCCGACGCCGCGAGCTCGGGCAAGCTGATGCAGAAAATGATGACGCAGGACGGCAAGTACCCGGCCGCCTTTGCCGCCGCGCTGACCGCGGCGTCCTCGGTGATCGGCCCGATCATCCCGCCGTCGATCCCGATGGTGATCTACGCCCTGGTGTCGGACACGTCCATCGGCTACCTGTTCCTTGGCGGCGTCGTTCCCGGCCTGCTCCTCGGCGCCGCGCAGATGGCCTATGTCTCGCTCGTCGCCAGGAAAAGAAATTTCCCGGTCGAGCGGGCCGTCCCGCTGCGCGAGATCCCGCGCATCACCTGGGAGGCCTTCCCCGCGCTGATGATGCCGGTGATCCTGTTCGGCTGTCTCTACAGCGGCGTCACCACGCCGACGGAAGCCGCGGCGCTCGCCGCCTTCTACGCGCTGCTGGTTTCCGCCTTCCTCTATCGGGCCGTCACCTGGAGCAGCGTCTACGGCTCGCTGCTGACCGCCGCGCGCGTCACGATATCGATCGGCATTCTGATCGCCGCGGCGATGGTCTTCAACTACGTCATCACGGTCGAGAACATTCCCAAGGCGCTGGCCGTCATGATGCAGGAATACCAGCTCACCCCGTTCACCTTTCTCCTGCTCGCGAACGTGATCATGCTGGTCCTGGGCTGTTTCCTGGAGGGCACCACGATCTTGCTGATCATCGTTCCGGTTCTTCTCCCGACGGCGAGGGCGTTGGGCATCGACCCGGTGCATTTCGGGGTGGTCGCGGTCGTCAACATCATGATCGGCCTGGTCACGCCGCCTTACGGCCTGCTCCTTTTCATGATGGTCAAGATCGCGGAGGTGCCCCTCAAGGACCTGGTGCGCGAGGTGATGCCGTTCCTCGGCGCCATGATCGCCGCGCTGGCGCTGATGACCTACGTCCCGTCAATCGTGCTGTTCCTGCCCCGGCTCATGGGCTACCAGGGTTGATGCCCGGCGCGGCGGCCGTCGTTATCTGGTGCGACGTGGAATTCGGCATCAAGGACGAATTCGACGACTGGCACGCGCACGAACACATGCCCGAGCGGCTTTCGATACCGGGCTTCCTGCGCGCCTCGCGCTGGGTCTCCGGTGACGGCCGCAACGGCTACTTCATGCTCTACGAGGCGCAGGACGAAGCGACGGTGACGGCGGGACCCTACCTGCAACGCCTGAACGATCCGACGCCCTGGTCGCGAAAAATGATGCCGCATCACCGCAACATGGTGCGCAGCCTGTGCCGGGTGCACGTCAGTTTCGGGGCAGGGCTGGGGCATGCGCTGCTGACTGCCCGCTTCGCCCCGGAACCGGGGCAGGCGGAGCCTCTCGAGCGCTGGCTCAGCGCCGAGTTGCTGCCCTCGCTTCCTTCGCGCAAGGGCATCGTCGCAGCGCAGCTGCTGCGCCGGATCGGGCAACCGGCAGGCAGTCCGACGACGGAGCAGCAGCTGCGCGGCGGCGATGCAAGCGCGGACTGGATCGTCCTGGTTCACGGCTACAGCGCCGATGCGCTCGCCTCGGTGGGACTGCGGAATGCCGTTGCCCGCTCCTACGGCCTGGCCTGCCTGATGACGGCGGCCGATGTGCGCGGTGGAATCGCGCCATGATCCGCGGCGGCACCGGGGTGATCGCGCATATCGGCTACCCGACCGGGACGTTCAAGTCCCCGATGATCTACAACCCCTGGTTCGAGCGGGAAGGCGTGGACGCGGTAGTGGTGCCGATGGGCTGCCGGCCGGAGCACTACGCGGCATTCCTGGAAACGGTGTTCCGGCTTACCAACATCCGGGGCGCCATCATCACCATGCCGCTCAAGATCGCCACCGCCGGCCTGGTGGACGAGATCTCGCCGGCGGCGAGGATCGCGGGCGCCTGCAACGCCGTGCGGCGCGCCCCGGATGGCCGGCTGCAAGGCGAGCTTTTCGACGGCGAGGGGTTCGTGCGCGGCGCGCGCCGCAAGGGTTGCGCGATCGAAGGCGCGCGGGCGCTGGTGGTGGGCGCTGGCGGCGTGGGCTCGGCCATCGCCGCGTCGCTTGCGGCGGCCGGCGTGGCCTCGCTCGCCCTTTTCGACGCGCGCGCCGGCGCCGCGGAGGAACTCGGCCGGCGCCTTGCTGGCCACTATCCGGCAGTCGCGATCTCGACCGGCAGCAACGACCCGCACGGCCATGACATCGTCGTCAACGCGACGCCGATGGGAATGGACCCGGGCGATCCGATGCCGATGGACGTGGCGCGCATCGCGCCCGGCGCCTTCGTGGGCGAAGTCGTGCTGGAACGCGAACTTACGCCGTTCCTCGCGGCCGTGCGCGCGCGCGATTGCCGCTACCTCGCCGGGATCGACATGTTGTTCGAGCAGATTCCAGCCTACCTGGAATTTTTCGGCTTTCCCGCGGCCACGGTCGAGACCCTGCGCTCGCTCGCAAGGCTGGACTGAAAAGGCGGGGGGCTTTTTTGCTACACTGCCGCTTCCTCAACCACGAAAGGAGGTGATCCAGTGAGAATCCACCAAGGTAATACCGGCGGGCATTGCTCCGGATCAGCTCGTATTGCAAGGAGCATCGCCGGCTAGTCGCCGGTTTTGCCTTAGCAGTAAAAAGGGGCCCGCTCGCGCGGGCCCCTTTCTTTTTTATTGGTCGACCTTGATGTTCGCTTCCTTCGCCACGCGTCCCCACTTCGCGATCTCGCTGCGGATGAACGCGGCGAATTCCGCGGGAGTGGAGGTCGCCACCTCTAGGCCGTTGGCCGCGATCCGCTCCTTCACGTCGGGCTGCGCGAGCGCCTTGCTGAGCGCGTCCGAGAGCCTGGCCACCGCTTCGGGCGGCGTGCCGGCGGGCGCGAGCACGCCCTGGAAACCGCCCGCGTCCACCCCGGAGAGGCCGGCTTGCTCGAAGGTCGGCACCTCCGGCAGCGAGGCGAGCCGCGTCTTGCCGGTCACCGCGAGCGCCTTCAGCTTGCCCGCCTTGACGTAGGGCATGGTGACCGAAGGCGCGTCCATCTGGATCTGCACCTGGTTGCCGAGCAGGTCGGTGACGGCAGGTCCGCTGCCCTTGTAGAACACGATGGGGATATCCAGGCTCGCCGCGCGCTTGAACATCTCCGCGCCGAAGTGCGGGCCCGAGCCCGCCCCGGCGATCGCGAAGTTGAGCTTGCCGGGATTGGCCCTGGCGTAGGCGATGAACTCCTTCAGGTTGTTGGCCGGCACGCCGCCGGCGATGGTGGCCATCAGCGCGTTGGTGGTGGTGATCCCGATCGCCACGAAGTCCTTCACCGCATCGTAGTTCATCTTCGGGTAGACCGACTGGTTGATGGCGATGGTGCCGGTGTTGCAGAGCACGATGGTGTAGCCGTCGCCCGGCTGCCTGGAGGCGTACTCCAGGCCGATCATGCCGGCGTTGCCGCCCCTGTTGTCGATCAGCACCGGCTGGCCGAGGACTTCCTGCATCTTCGGCTGCAGCGTGCGTGCGACGAAATCGAGGTTGCCGCCGGGCGGGAAGGGCACCACGAACTTGATCGGCTTGTTCGGGTATAAGGACTGCGCCTGTGCAGTGGACTGCGTCTGCGCGGCGATCGAAAAGATAAAACCGGCCAACAGAATGGCGAATCTCACGGCGCATCCTCCCTGTGTTTCACGGAGTATAGGTTTAGAATGCCCTACAGGGGGAGAAGCTGCAGGAATGACGAAGGGACAACGCGCCCGAAAATTGTCGAGCAGCGCTTCGGCGGCCGTGCGCCGCGGCGTGTCCGATTCCATTCTGTCGATCCTGGCGAGCGCCGGCGGCGACCTCACCGAGGCGCAGCGCATCGCCCAGGAACTGATCGACATCCTGCCGGTGCCGGTCTACCTCATGTCGCGCGACGGCCGCTATCTCGGCGTCAACCGCGCCTGGGAGGAATTCTTCGGCATCCAGCGCAGGGATTTCCTCGGCAAGCAGGTGCAGGACCTGTACCCGGGCGCTCCCTGGGTGGCGGCGGAGCACCTGGCGATGGACGAGGAGCTGTGGCGCAGTCCCGGCAGCCAGAGCTACGAGATCAAGATCGCCACGCGCGACGGCGGCGCGCGCAGCACGATCTACCACAAGGCGACCTTCTCCGGCGAGGACGGCAGGGTGGCGGGCCTGATGGGCACCATCATCGACGTCACCGGCCGCAAGAGGGCGAAGCGCGCGCTGCGGGAAAGCGAGGAACGCTTCCGCCAGACCTTCGAGCTCGCCGCTTCGGGCATCGCGCACGTGGACCTCGACGGCCGCTTCACCCGCGTCAACCGCAGCCTGTGCAGGATCCTCGGCTACGCCGCCGAGGAACTGGTACGGTTCTCGGTGAGGGACATTTCGCATCCCGAGGACCGCAAGATCACCGACGCGGAGCGCCGGCGCATGCGCGAGGGCGCGATCGAGTCGGTGCACTTCGAGAAGCGCTACCTGCGCAAGGACGGCGCGACGGTCTGGGTGGACCTGACGGTGGCCCTGGCGCGCGACGCCGACGGCGAGCCGCAGTACGAGATCGCGGTGTTCGACGACATCACCGAGAGGAAGCGCGCGGACGACGAGCTGCGGGCGGCGCACGACGAGCTGGCGCGCTCGAACGCGGAGCTCGAGCAGTTCGCCTACGTGGCCTCGCACGACCTGCAGGAGCCGCTGCGCATGGTGGCCAGCTACACCCAGTTGCTGGGCAAGCGCTACGGCGACCGGCTGGACGGGGACGCCAGGGAGTTCATGGCCTACATCGTCGACGGCGCGGGGCGCATGAAGCAGCTGATCGAGGACCTGCTCGCCTATTCGCGCGTCGGCACGCGCGGCAGGAATTTCCGGTCGGTGCAGCTGAACGCCGTGGTCGAGCGGGTGCGAACGAACCTGCGGGCGGCGCTGGAGGAGAGCGGTGGCGAACTGACGCACGATCCGCTGCCCGAGGTCGAGGGCGACGAGACGCAGCTGCTGCAGCTGCTGCAGAACCTGGCCGGCAACGCGCTGAAGTTCCGTGGCGCGCAGACGCCCCGCGTCCATGTTTCTTCGGTAGAAAAGGAAAATGAATACGAAATAGCCGTCCGCGACAACGGCATCGGCATCGAGCCGCAGTATTTCGAGCGCATCTTCATGGTATTCCAGCGGCTGCACGACAAGGGCACTTATCCCGGCACCGGCATCGGCCTGGCCATCTGCAAGAAGGTGGTGGACCGGCACGGCGGCCGCATCCGGGTGGAGTCGGCGCCCGGCGAGGGCAGCAGCTTCAATTTCACCCTACCAAAAAAGAGAGGCAATCATCATGTCTGACAGAGCTCCAGGGGCGCCGGTCGAGATCCTGCTGGTCGAGGACAACCCGGCCGACGTGCGCCTGACGAAGGAGGCGCTGAAGGAGGGCAAGGTCTACAGCAACCTGCACTGGGCGAAGGACGGGGTCGAGGCGCTGGAGTTCCTGCGCCGCCAGGGCAAGCACGCCGGCGCGCCGCGCCCCGACATCGTGCTGCTGGACCTGAACCTGCCGAAGAAGGACGGCCGGCAGGTGCTGCAGGACATCAAGAACGACGAGAACCTGAAGCGCATCCCGGTGGTGATCCTCACCACCTCCAAGGCGGAGGAGGACGTGCTGAAGAGTTACAACCTGCACGCCAACTGCTACGTCACCAAGCCGGTGGACCTGGAAAAGTTCATCGTGGTGGTGAAATCGATCGACATGTTCTGGCTCACCGTGGTCACGCTGCCCAACGGCAAGGAAGGCTAGGCGTGCGGACCCCGCGGCGCGACGGCGCGGCCTGAGCCGGTGGACGCGAAGCCGCTCAACGGCGACCGCCATGCCGTCCTGCTGATCGAGGACAACCCGGGCGACGCGCGCCTGATCCGCGAGATGATCGCGGAGGACCCGGACGCGCCGTTCGAGCTGCACTTCGCCGAGCGCCTGTCGCACGGCCTGGATTTCCTCGCCACGCAGCCGGCGGCCCTGGTGCTGCTGGACCTGTCGCTGCCGGACAGCCTGGGCATCGAGACCTTCGCCAAGGTGTTCGCGCATTCGCCCGCGGTGCCGATCATCGTGCTGACCGGCACCGACGACCGGACCGTGGCGCTCAAGGCGGTGCAAGGCGGCGCGCAGGATTTTCTCGTCAAGGGCAAGCTCGACCGGGAACTGCTGGTGCGCTCGATGCAGTACTCGATCGAGCGCAAGCGCTACCAGGTGGAACTCGAGCACCAGGCCAACTACGACTCGCTTACCGGGCTGCCGAACCGCACGCTGCTGCACGACCGCCTGCGCCAGGCGGTGTTCGCGCAGCGCCACGTGCGCGCAATCGCCGTGGTGTTCATCGACCTGGACCACTTCAAGTTCGTCAACGACAGCCTCGGCCACAGCGTCGGCGACGAGCTGCTGAAGAACATGGCCGAGCGGCTGCGCTCGGTGCTGCGCGACGGCGACACGGTGGCACGCCTCGGCGGCGACGAATTCGTGCTGATCCTGAACGACCAGAACAACGAGGAGGTGGTGTTCCGCGCCATGCAGCGCGTCACCGCCGCGGTGAACGCGCCGATGGTGATCGAGGGCAAGGAGCTCTACGTCACCAGCAGCGCCGGCATCAGCCTGTATCCGCAGGACGGGCCCGACGTGGACACGCTGCTGAAGAACGCGGACGTGGCGATGTACCGCGCCAAGGAGGCCGGGCGCAACAACTTCCAGTTCTTCACCACGGAAATGAACCAGCTGGTGAACGAACGGCTGCAGATGGAGAACAGCCTGCGGCGCGCGCTGGAGCGCAGGGAATTCATCCTGCACTACCAGCAGAAGGTGGACCTGAGGAGCGGCGGCGTGGCCGGCTCGGAGGCGCTGCTGAGATGGATGCATCCCGAATGGGGCCTGGTGCGGCCGGCGCGCTTCATCCCGCTCGCCGAGGAAACCGGCCTCATCGTGGCCATCGGCGAATGGGTGCTGGAGGAAGCCTGCCGGCAGAACGTGGCCTGGCAGAAGGAGGGTCTCGAGCCGGGCGTGGTGTCGGTAAATCTGTCCGCGCGGCAGTTCCGGCAGGAAGGCCTGGTGCGCGCGGTGTCGCGCATCCTGGCCGGCACCGGGCTGAATCCTTCCGCGCTCGAGATGGAGCTGACCGAAAGCATGGTGATGCACAACGCCGAGGCGGCGATCGCCACCCTGCAAGGGCTGAAGTCGCTCGGCGTGACGCTGTCGGTGGACGATTTCGGCACCGGCTACTCGAGCCTGGCCTACCTGAAGGACCTGCCGATCGACACGCTGAAGATCGACCGCTCGTTCGTGCGCGACATCAAGCTGGGCGGCGACCCGGGCGAGGGCGTGCTGGCGCAGGCGATCATTTCGCTCGGCCACAGCCTCGGCCTGAAAGTCATCGCCGAAGGGGTGGAAACCGACGCGCAGCTGCGCTTTCTCGCCCGGCACGACTGCGACGAGGTGCAGGGCTTCTACTACGGGGAGCCGGTAGTGCCGGAAGCCTTCGCCAAGCTGCTGACCAAGAACCGGCAGCGCGCCAAGCGGAGCTAGAAACAAAAAGGCCCGCTCGCGCGGGCCTTTTCTTGCTGATTCAAGCGCCGGATTAGAGCGGCTTGATGTTCGTCGCCTGGTCGCCTTTCGGCCCCGTGGTGATATCGAAGGAAACCTTCTGGTTCTCCTTCAGGCTCTTGAAGCCCGAACCCTGGATCGCGGAGAAGTGCGCGAACACGTCCTTGCCGCCGCCATCGGGGGTGATGAAGCCAAAGCCTTTCGCATCGTTAAACCACTTGACGGTTCCGGTTGCCATGTTTAATGCCTCTCAATAAAAATTTAGATAGTGGACTTTCGTCCTGTCTTGCCGGTACCACCAAGAGAGATTAGCGCAGGGTTTGTTTAGTAGTACGAGACCCTAAAGACCAGCGGGAACTCATTGAGGAATCCAGCGCCGGCGATATTACACCAAAGGTAAAATCGCTTGCAAATATGGAATTGCGGCGCATCTGCGTGTTCGGCGCCGGGGCGATCGGGGGCATCTGGCGGCGAAACTCGCCGCCGGCCACGATGTCCCCACGCTCGAGGCCCTGAACGCGATTGCAGGAAGGCTGGCGGCGCGCAAGGGGTTATATTTACCATCGTGAAATGAGCCAGATTCTCGACAAACTGAAGCGCGCGGAGGCGGAGCGCCAGCGCATCGTCGCCGAGCGCAAGCGCCTCGAGGCCGAAGCCGATGCGGCGCTGGCCGCGCGCGAAATGGAGGAGCGCACGGGACGCGCGCCTGCCGCCATCCGCGTCGATGCGCACGCAGCGCCTGCCCCCGATGCCGAGGCGCCGTGGGAAAGCCGTCCGCGCGACGATGCGGCCGGACGGGCGCTCGCCGCGGCGGATGCCGAGACGGCGCGGCTCGCGGACGAGCGCAGGAAAATCGAACGGCGCCCCCGGGCGGCGTCGGCCGCGGGAAGCAGGACGCGACTGGCGATCGGCGCGGCGCTGGCGCTGTGTCTCGCCGCGGGCGTCGCGCTCTTCAGGCAGGAGCCGAAACAGGAGTTGAAACCGGAGCTGAAACCCGGCCCGCAGCGCGCGTTCGAACTGAAACTCGACCGCAACCTCGAATCTTTTGCGCAACGCGCGGCGGGAAAAGAAAAGCGGTGATCGTCGACCTGCGTTCGGACACGGTGACGCGCCCGTCGGCGGGCATGCGGCGCGCGATGGCCGAGGCGGAACTCGGCGACGACGTGTTCGGCGACGATCCGACCGTCAACCGGCTGCAGGCGCACGCCGCGGCAATGCTGGGCTTCGCGCGGGCGCTGTTCTTCCCCAGCGGCACGCAGTCCAACCTTGCCGCGCTGATGAGCCACTGCGGCCGCGGCGACGAATACTTGGTCGGGCAGGAGGCGCATACCTACCGCTTCGAAGCGGGCGGCGGCGCGGTGCTCGGCTCCATACAGCCGCAGCCGCTCGCCAACCGGCCGGACGGCACGCTCGATCTCGCCGAGGTCGAGGCGGCGATCAAGCCCGACGATCCGCATTTCGCGCGCACGCGGCTGCTGGCGCTCGAGAACACGATCGGCGGCAGGGCGATCGCGCGGCCCTATTTCGACGATGCCCTGGCGGTGGCGAAAAGGAGAGGCCTCGCGACCCACCTGGACGGCGCGCGTGTTTTCAACGCCGCCGCGAAGCTCGGCGCCGCGGCAGCGGAACTCTGCAGGGGTTTCGACTCGGTGTCCGTCTGCCTGTCGAAGGGCCTGGGCGCGCCCGCCGGGACGCTGCTGCTGGGCAGCGAGGATTTCCTCAAGAGGGCGCGGCGCGCGAGGAAAATCCTCGGCGGCGCGATGCGCCAGTCGGGCGTGATCGCCGCGGCCGGGCTCTACGCGCTGGAACACAACGTCGCGCGGCTGGCGGAGGACCACGCCAATGCCGGCATCCTCGCGCAGGGCCTGCGCGAGGCCGGCTACGAGGTGGAGGGCCCGCATACCAACATGGTGTTCGTCAGCGCGCCGCCCGGGTTCGCCGACCACCTGGTCAACAACGAAATCCTGGTGCTGGCCGGCGCGCGGCTGCGCCTGGTGACGCACCTGGACGTGGACCGCGCCGGCATCGAGCGCGCGCTCGCCGCCGCGCGCAGCTTCGCCCGGCCTGCCGGCCAGGACGCAGCGCGGGCTCAGAGGCCCAGGTAGGCCTGCCGGATCTCCGGCATCGCTTCGAGCTTTTCGGGAGGGCCTTCGGTGAACAGGCGCCCCTCGGCGATCACGTAGGCGTAGTCGCTCAGTGCGAACGCGAGGTGGACGTTCTGTTCGACCAGCAGGATGGTGAGCCCATCCTCCTTCAGCGCCTTCAGCGTCGAGAACAACTCGTGGACCACCACCGGCGCGAGGCCGAGCGAGAGCTCGTCGATGACGACGATCTTCGGATCGGCCATGAGGCCGCGCGCGATCGCCAGCATCTGCTGCTCTCCCCCGGAAAACGTTCCGGCGCTCTGGCGCCGGCGCTCCTTGAGGCGCGGAAAGAGCCCGTACACGCGTTCGAGGCGCTCGGCGTAGACGCGCGATCCGCGCCGGGTGTAGGCGCCCATCTCCAGGTTCTCCTCCACCGACATGGCATTGAACAGCTGGCGCCCCTCGGGAACCAGCACCAGGCCGCGCTCCGCCTTCAGGTGCGGCGCGAGGCGCGTGACGTCCTCGCCGTCGAACAGGACCCGGCCGCCCCAGGGCGGGATGCTGCCGGCGATCGCGCGCAGCGCCGTGGTCTTGCCGACGCCGTTGGCGCCGACGATCGTGGTGAGCTGCCCGGCGGCAGCGCGCAGCGAGACGCCCCAGAGCACCTGCACTTCGCCGTAGCCGGCTTCCAGCGCCTCGACCTGCAGCAGGGCAGCGCTCATGGCGCGCGCCGCCGCAGCGTGCCGGCGAGGTCCGGGTTGCCCAGGTAGGCTTCGATGACCTGCGGGTCGCGGGCGACCGCGGCCGGCGCGCCTTCGGTCAGCTTGCGGCCCGAATTGAGCACGACGATGCGGTCCGACAGGCTCATGATCGCCTGCATCAGGTGCTCGATCATCAGGATCGCGACGCCGCGCGCGCGGATCGCGCGCACGATGCCGATCATGCGCTCGACTTCGGTCGGGTTCAGGCCGGCGAGGACTTCGTCCAGCAGCAGCAGCGCCGGCTGCGACGAGAGCGCGCGCGCCAGCTCGAGCCGTTTCTTGCCCGCGATCGTGAGCTGGGAGGCGGGCATGTCGAGCCGGTCGCCCAGTCCCACCAGGGCCGCCGTTTCGCGCGCCGTTTCGCGCGCCATGCGGAGCGGCATGTTGCCGCGGCCGAAGCAGGCCCCCACCGTGCAGTTCTCGAGCACGCTCATGGTCATGAACGGCTGCACGATCTGGTGGGTGCGCGCGAGCCCGCGCCGCGCGACGCCGTACGGCGGTGTACCGGTGATGTCGGCGCCGCGGAAGCGGATGCGGCCCCCGTCGGGCGCGAACACGCCGTTGATCAGGTTGAACACGGTCGACTTGCCGGCGCCGTTCGGACCGATCAGGCCGAGGATTTCCCCTTCCCCGACGCTGAAGCTCAGCGATCCGACGGCCTGCAGGCCGCCGAACTGCTTGTCGAGGTTTTCGATCTCGAGCAGCGCGCTCATTCGAGGAACCGCCTCAGGCGCGGCCAGCGCCGGTAGAACAGGCCCATCAGGCCGCCCGGGGCGAACAGCACGATCGCCAGCAGCAGCGCGCCGGCGATCACCAGCTGGAAGCTCGAAAAGGTGGGCGAGGTGAGCAGCCAGCCGCGCAGCTCCTCGTAGAGATAGGCGCCGAGCGCGGGGCCGAAGATGGTGCCCTGGCCGCCCAGCATCGTGATGACGATGGCTTCGGTCGACAGCTGCAGGTCGAAGGCGTCCAGCGGCTGGATGAATGCGCCCTTGAAGAAGTACAGGCCGCCGGCGACCGCCGGCAGGAACGCCGACGCGCTGTAGGCAAGGGCCTTGTAGAGCGGCGCGGGGACGCCGAGCACCGTGGCCGCGTCCTCGTTCTGCCCGATCGCCAGCAGGCCGAGCCCGAACTTCGAATTCTTCACGAAGTAGCTCAGGTAGAGGGACAGCCCCATGACCGCCACGAGCAGGTAGTAGACCGTCCAGAGCGCCTGCGCCGGGCCGCCCAGCGGCCGGAACAGGTCGGTCGAGAGGTAGATCCCGGTCGCCCCGCCCCAGGGTTCGAAGTTGTTGACGAAGGCCATCACCGCCTCGTTCACGCCGATGGTGGAGAGCGCGAACAGGACGCCGCGCAGGCGCAGGATGCCGAGGCCGAACAGCAGCGCGAGCAGGCTGACGGCGAGGCCGCCGGCGAGCATCGCCGGGACCAGGGCCCAGCCGCTGGAATTCATCAGGAAGATGCAGAAATAGCCGCCCAGCCCGAAGAACACGATGCTGCCGAAGTTCACGTACCCCGCGTAGCCCAGCATCATGTTCAGGTTGCTCGCCAGCGTGATGTAGACGGCGGCGAGCATCAGGCTCTCGCGCAGCTCGACGTTGCTGCCCAGCGGCGCCGACGCGAAGAGCAGGATGGCGAGGCCGATGATCCAGAAGAACGGGCGGCGCAGGAGGCTCAGGCTCATCGGGTCCTCAGTTCCTGCGCCGCCGGATGCGCAGCGACATGAGGCCGCCCGGCAGCGCGATCAGCACCACCACGAACAGCACGAACTCGATGACCAGCGTCCAGCTCACGGGCATGAACGGCGTGGCGAGTCCCTCGACGAGTCCCAGCGCGATGCCGGCGACGAGGGCGCCCGTGGGATTGCCGAGCCCGCCCAGCACGGTGACGACGAAGCTCTTGAGCTGGTAGGCGTCGCCGGAGAGCACGGTGAAGGGGAACATGGTGGCGATCAGCGCGCCGGACACGCAGGCCAGCGCCACGCCGAGGCCGAACGCCAGCGCGAGGATGCGCGTGGTCGGGATGCCGACCAGTTCCGCGGCTTCGCGGTTGCCCGAGACGGCCCGCACGGCCTTGCCGGTCCGCGTCCGGTAGAGGAACAGGTACAGCGCTCCCGCGATGACGGCGGTCAGGGCCGCCGCCATCAGGTGCGTGCCCGGAAACGTGTAGCGCCCGATGCTGAAGCCGGGCAGCGACAGCGGCACGTTGAACAGCACCGTGCCCCAGACCGCGGTGCCGAGCCCGATCAGCACCAGGTTTGCCGAGAACGTGGACAGCAGGCTCATCAGCGGCGGCTGGCCGATCATCCGGTGCACGGCGATCCAGTACAGCGCGATCCCGGCGAAGAATCCGGCGATCATCACCGGCAGCAGCGCGGCGTAGGCGGGAACGCCGGCGGCGTTGACGAGCAGGGACAGGCCGAACATTCCGGCCACGATCATCGCGCCGTGCGTGAGGTTGACGACGTCCATCACGCCCCAGATCAGCGTGATGCCCATCGCGGCGAGGCCGTAGACCGCGCCGACGAGCACACCGTCCAGGATCGAGGCGAGCAGCCCGATCACCGGCGCACCTCAAGCGAAGGGGACCGAGCGCGAGCCCGGTCCCCCCGGATCTGCATGGATCAGTGCTTGGCGAAGATGAGGCTGGCGGTCCGGGCCGCGTCGGGCCAGACCATTTCCTTCTCCAGGCTGCCGTTCTTCTTCTGCCACTGCGCGAGCACCATCTGGTGCGCGACCTGCATGCCGTGGCTCTTCGGGTCGGTGGAAAACTTGTCGCGGCCGAAGAAAGTCGTGACGTCCATCCTGTCCAGCGCCGCGGCGACCTTGTCGGGCGCGATCGAGCCTGCCTGCTCGATCGCGTGCTGCAGCAGCAGGCCGGTCACGTAGCCCGAAGCGGTGTGGTAGTCCGCTTCCAGCTTGGTCTTCGCGTTGTAGGCCTTGGCGAATTCCTCCGGCGTCGGCCCGAAGTCCGGCTTGTACCGGACCTGCGGCTCCCACTGCGAGGGCACGGTCACGCCAAGGGCGGCCTCCCCGAGCGTGGCGAACTTCGGGCTGTCCGGCGCGACCAGGATGGCGACGTACTTGAGCGGCGCCTTCTGGTCGTAGAGCTGGCGCGCCAGCGTGGCGCCGTCGGGATAGTGGCCGCCGCCGAGGAAGGTATCCGCGCCCGACGAAATGATCTTGTTGATGATCGGGCTGAAGTCCGTGGTGCTTGGCGCATAGGATTCGTCCAGCGCTATCGTGAATCCGGCGGCGACGGCCTGCGTGCGCGCCGCGGCCACCACCGCTTTCGAGAACGGGTCGTCCGAGTACACGAACGCGATCTTGGCGCGGGCTTCCTTCTCCTTGAGCGCCTGGATCGCGCCGCTCAGGTAGTAGTCGGCCGTCGTGATGCACTGGAAAAGGTATTTATTGCCGAGCTGGTAGGTCTTTCCTTCCGCGCCGCCGCCGATCAGCATGATGCGCCCGTACTGCTCGCTGATCACCGCCGCGGTCGCGGTCAGCCCGGACGAGTAGGGGCCGAACAGGAACTGCGCCTTGTCCTGCACGATCAGCCGCGTGTAGAGCTGCTGCACGCGCCCGCCCTGAGACTGGTCGTCGTACTCGACGAAGCGGACCTTGTAGCGCCGGTCGCCGGCCTTGATCCCGCCGGCGGCGTTGACTTCGTCGCGCCAGTATTCGGCCCCCTTGAGCTGCGCGACCGAGTCGACGTTCAGCGAACCCGTCTGCGAGACCGTCATGCCGATGGTGATGGTGTCGTCTCCGGCGGCGCAGGCGGAGCCGGCGAAACATGCCCCGAATGCCCAGATAAGCGCGAGTTTGTTCATTTCCCCCTCCCTTTTGGTCTTTGGTCAGCGGCGCCCGGTTTCCTCAAACCGGGCGGACGGGGAGGCGTCCTTCCGTCGCCTCCCGATGAATGCGACAGGCCGGCGTCAGCTAGGTTCCGTGAATCCGTGCTGCGGCGCGGCAAGAAAACGGCTAGAAGAGGTGGATCGAAGTCGGGAACCAGAACCCGACCACGCAGAAGGCGATGCCGGCCAGGCCGAGCGCGCCCGCCATCCAGACCAGCGCGGGCATCGAGGTGATGATGGACGCCGAGGCGAGCACGATGGCGATCTGCACCGCTGCCGACGAGGTTTCGTAATGGTGATAGGCGGCCTGGGCGAGATCGCGCTTCGCCTCCGCGGCTTTCGCGCGCGCTTCGAGCTGGTCGCGGCCCTCGCCGGTGCCGGGTTCGTTCTGGTAGCGCTCCGCCGTCTTCTTCCAGTCGGCGATCTGCGCCTTGGCCTTCTCGCTGTCGGCGAGCAGCGCGAGCTGCTCCGCGGCGATGCGCAGCGAGGCGCGGCGGATGGTCTTCGACTGGTAGAACGCCCAGAGATTGGAGGCCTGGATGTTGTAGCTGAGCGCGGCGGTCTGCGCCGACTTGCCGAGGGTTTCCGAAAACGCCAGCACCACCGCCAGCACCGAAATCAGCAGCGCGACGCCCTTGTTGCCGCCGGCATCGGCGTGCCCGTGTCCGCCCGACATGTCGCCCCCTGGTTTTTTGTCTATATTGCTACGCAAATCATTTTATTACAGTGAAGGAAGCAGGCATGCTGCTGGCCCGACCGACCGTCCGCGCTCTCGCCGCCTCGAAAATCCGCGAGCTGTTCAACTCGGGCATCGGGCGCACGGACATCCTGCCGTTCTGGGTCGGCGAACCGGACGAGCCGACGCCCGAGTTCATCCGCAAGGCCGGCATGGACTCGATCGCAGCGGGCGAGACCTTCTACACCCACAACCTCGGCATTCCGGAAATCCGCGAGGCGCTGACCGCCTACCTCAGGGGATTGCACAAGGGGTTTCAGTCCCGGGAAGTCGCCGTGACCAGCGCCGGCGTGAACGCCCTCATGCTGGCGACGCAGTTGCTGGTCGAACCCGGCGAGCGCGTCGTCGAGGTGGTGCCGTTGTGGCCGAACCTGCAGGAAATTCCGCGCATCCTCGGTGCGCATGTCGAGACTGTGGCGCTGGAGTTTTCGCCGGACGGCTGGCGACTTGATCTGGATCTTCTGTTGAAAAGCCTTACCCCGAAAACGCGCGCGCTATATTTGAATTCACCCAACAATCCCACGGGCTGGACGATGAGCGTCGACGAACAGAAAATCATTCTCGATCACTGCCGCCGCCACGGTATCTGGATTTTTGCGGATGATGCCTATGAAAGACTTTATTTCGAAGGCAGCGGCGTGGCGCCTTCCTTCCTCGACATCTGCGAGCCGGAGGATCGCGTCATCAGCGCCAATACTTTCTCCAAGACCTGGCTGATGCCGGGCTGGCGGCTGGGCTGGCTGGTGGCGCCTGCGGAACTCACCGCCGACCTCGGCAAGCTGATCGAGTACAACACCTCCTGCGCACCCGTATTCGTGCAGCGCGCGGGCGTTGCCGCACTGAAAGAGGGCGAGCCGGTGATTGCACGCACGCTGCAGCGCTTCCGCAAGGCGCGCGATTTCCTGGTGAAAGAGCTGAACGCCATCGACGGCGTGACCGCGGCTTTGCCGAGCGGATCCATGTACGCCTTCTTCCGGGTGCGCGGCGTCGCCGACAGTCTTGAATTCTGCAAACGACTGGTGCGCGAGGCGGGTCTCGGCCTGGCGCCCGGCTCGGCTTTCGGGCCCGATGGCGAGGGCTTCGTGCGCTGGTGTTTTGCCAGCAGCGAGGATCGGCTTGCCGAGGGCGTGCGGCGCTTGCGCGATACTTTGGTGCGGCGGCCGGAGGGATCGCCCTGATACAGTGCATGGCGTCTTTAGGTCCGCAGAAAAAACTCCGAAAGTCTTTTTAAAACAGCTGCCTATAAATCTCCCGGACAACGGGCATAGTCGTTGCATTACTCCTTGTGCAGGCGGCCGGACGGCCACCATTCCAGTTCGCTCAATCACATGGGAGATGCAATGAAACGAAGGATCTTCATCAAGCAGTTGGCCCTGTCGGCAGCGGTTGCCGCCATCGGCGCGGGTTCCAGCGGTCTTTACGCAGCCGACACGATCAAAGTCGGCGTGCTGCATTCGCTGTCGGGAACGATGGCGATCAGCGAAACGGTGCTGAAGGACGTGACGCTGATGGCGATCGAGGAGATCAACGCCAAGGGTGGCGTGCTCGGCAAGAAGCTCGAGCCGGTCGTCGTCGATCCGGCGTCGAACTGGCCGCTGTTCGCCGAAAAGGCGCGCGAGCTCATCTCCAAGGACAAGGTCGCCGTCGTATTCGGCTGCTGGACCTCGGTGTCGCGCAAGTCGGTGCTGCCGGTGTTCAAGGAGCTCGACTCGATCCTGTTCTATCCGGTGCAGTATGAAGGCGAGGAGCTCTCCAAGAACGTGTTCTACACGGGCGCCGCGCCGAACCAGCAGGCGATTCCCGCGGTCGAGTACCTGATGAGCAAGGAAGGCGGCGGCGCCAAACGCTTCGTGCTACTCGGCACCGACTA
>DATBQR010000086.1:0-3362 GCA_036560705.1 Burkholderiales bacterium
TCCTCATCTACCTGAATCCCAGCTTCCTCGGCGATGCGGCGCAGGGGATGTTTTCCATCCCTGAATTTTCTTCCCTGGATGAAAGAATCAAGGTGAAAATCGGGTCGATGGAACGCATTGGCGACGACATCCGCATCCTCGCGAGGCTCTGATGTTCACCGGCATCGTCCAGGCCGTCGGCCGCATAGAGAAGCTGAACCCCCTGCAGATTGCGACAGGCCGCCTGCCGTTATCGGACGTGCGTATCGGCGACTCGATCTGCGTGCAGGGCTGCTGCCTGACGGTCGTGAAGAAAGCAAAGGGAAAACTCTGGTTTGATGTCTCGAAGGAGACCCTGCGCGTCACCGCGGGCCTGGATCGTCCGGGCGGCGTGAATCTCGAGAAATCCCTCGGCCTCGGCGATAAGCTCGGCGGCCACCTCGTCACCGGCCACGTGGACGGCGTTGGACGGCTAAAGCGCAAGAAGGGTAGCGAATACATCTTCGAAGCGCCCATGGCCCTGGCCCCCTACATCGCACGCAAAGGTTCCATTTGCGTCGACGGAGTCAGCCTGACAGTGAACCGGGTGAAGGGAAGTACGTTCGAGGTCAACCTGATACCGCACACGCTGAAGGTCACGACGCTGAAGCGCCTGGAGCGCGGGTCGAAGGTCAACCTCGAAGTGGACCTGGTCGCGCGCTATCTCGAGCGCATGCTCGACGCCTGACTCAGCTTCGCCGGTCCAAAATCACGGCAAGTTCGGCCAGCCCGCGCGGATGCGACGTGCGCGGATAGGGCGGCTTCGGCCACGACCAGCGGCTTGCGGGAAACAGCGCGCGCATGCCGTTGATGTCGCAGTGGTAGGGCGGCCCATCGATGGAGCCTTCCGCGGCTCCGGGCCTGAGTAGCTGCACGAAGAGCGCGAACAGTTTTCCGTTCGGCGCAAGCCAGCGATGCAGCTGGTCGGCGTAGCCGCGCCACTGGTCTGGGTACAGCGCGCACAGGCAGGTCTGCTCGTAGATCGCCTCGAATGGCCGGTCCGGCTGCCAGGCGAGCACGTCGGCCTCGACGACGGTTGCCTTGAGGCCTGCAGCTTCGAGCCGCTTGCGGGTGCGGCCGACTGCCTCGGGCGCGTAGTCGAGCGCGGTCACGTCGAAACCCGCCGCCGCCAGCACGGCGACTTCGTGGCCCGAGCCGCAGCCAGGCACGAGGATGCGGCATGGCTTCAGCGCGCCCGCGGAGAGCCAGCTGCCAAGCTGCGGATTGGCCGCGCCGCGATCCCATGGCGTGTCGTCCGCCTGGAAGCGTTTTTCCCAGAATTCGCGTGTCGGTCCGGCCATGGCTGCGCTGAAATCTTATATCCTCGGCGGCCCATGGCGCAGATCACTTTCGACCCCGCGCTTCCCGTCAACCAGAAACGCGAGGAGATCGCCGCCGCGATCGCCGCGCATCCGGTGGTCATCGTCTGCGGCGAGACCGGCTCGGGCAAGACCACGCAGATCCCGAAGATCCTGCTGGAAATGGGACGGGGCACGGGCCGCCGCTCCGGCGGCACGGGCGGGATCATCGGCCACACCCAGCCGCGGCGCATCGCGGCGCGCTCGGTGGCGGCGCGCATCGCCGAGGAGCTGAAAGCGGAACTCGGCGGCCTGGTCGGCTACAAGGTGCGCTTCAACGACCGGGTGCGCGCCGACACCGTCCTCAAGCTGATGACCGACGGCATCCTGCTTGCCGAAACGCAGGGCGATCCGCTGCTGCGCGCCTACGACACCCTCATCCTGGACGAGGCGCACGAGAGAAGCCTGAACATCGATTTTCTGCTCGGCTATCTGAAAAAATTGGTCGAGAAAAGAAAAGACCTGAAGGTCGTCATCACTTCCGCCACCATCGACGCGGAGAAATTCTCGAAGCATTTCAACGGCGCGCCGGTGATCGAGGTCTCGGGCCGTCTTTATCCCGTGGAGGTGCGCTACCGCCCTGTCGGAGGCGACCGGGAGGACACCACGCGCCAGGAAGAGGAACAGGCGCTCGCCGACGCGGTCGGGGAGTTGTGCCGCGGCGGGCAGGGCGACGTACTGGTGTTTCTGCCGGGGGAGCGCGAGATCCGCAAGGCGGCGGAGGTTCTCGGCAAGGCGATGAAGGGCGTGGAAATCCTGCCGCTGTATTCGCGCCTGAGCAACGCCGACCAGGACCGCGTCTTCCGTCCGGGAGGTTCGCAGCGCGTGGTGCTCTCGACCAACGTCGCGGAGACTTCGCTGACGGTGCCGCGCATCCGCTATGTCGTCGATACGGGCGAGGCGCGCGTCAAGCGCTACAGCTACCGCAACAAGGTGGAAATGCTGCGCGTGGAGAACATCTCGCAGGCGGCGGCGAAGCAGCGCTCCGGGCGCTGCGGCCGGGTGGCGGACGGCGTCTGCCTGCGCCTGTACTCGGAAGAGGATTTCAACGCCCGCCCGGCGTTCACGGATCCGGAACTGCTGCGCTCGTCGCTCGCCGCGGTGATCCTGCGCGCGCTCAGCCTGAACCTGGGCAAGGTGGAGGACTTCCCGTTCCTCGATCCGCCGAGCCCGCGCGCCATCGACGACGGCTATGCCCTGCTGGGCGAACTGGGTGCGGTGGACGAGGCAAATGCGCTCACCGATACCGGGCGGGAACTTGCGCGCCTGCCGCTCGATCCGCGCGTCGGCCGCATGCTGGTGGCGGCGCGCGCGGAAGGCTGCCTGGAACAGATGCTGGTGATCGCGGCCGCACTGTCGGTGCAGGACCCGCGCGACCGGCCGCTGGAGAAGGCGGCGGCGGCGGACGAGCGCCACGCCAAGTTCGCCGACGAGCGCTCCGATTTCCTCGGCTACCTCAAGCTCTGGAAGGCCTCGGGGCAGGGCGGCGCCGCTTCCTTTTCCCGCAAGCAGTGCCGCGAGAATTTCCTCTCCTACGCGCGCATGCGCGAATGGCGCGACATCCACGCCCAGTTGCAGCAGTCGGTGGAGGAACTCGAGTGGCGGATGTCGGGCGCCAACCTGGAGAAGCCCGAAGGCGTGCGGGCGGTTCATCGCGCGCTGCTTTGCGGGCTGCTGGGCAACATCGGCATGAAAGACGAGCAGGACAATGGTTACACCGGCGCGCGCGGCATCAAGTTCCGGGTACATCCGGGATCGGGCACGAAGAAGCCCGGTAAGTGGATCATGGCGGCGGAACTGGTGGAGACCACGCGGCTTTTCGCGCGCAACGTCGCCGGCATCGACCCGCGCTGGATCGAGGAGCTGGCGGGGCATCTCCTCAAGCGCCACCGCGAACGGCCGCACTGGGAGAAGACGCGCGCCCAGGTGGTCGCCGTGGAACGCGGCACGCTCTACGGCCTGCCGGTCTACGCCGACCGGCGCGTG
>DATBQR010000087.1:0-35926 GCA_036560705.1 Burkholderiales bacterium
AACCGCCCGTTCGTCATGCGCAGGTAGACGGCCTCGTAGGCACTATTGAGGTCGGCACTGATATGGAACGCGATACCGGCAAAGCCACGCGCGTCGGTCCCGCCCTTGCCGGTGAGTTCGGCAGCGATGTCGACCTCGATCACCCCGTCTGTAAAGTCACGGTGCACGATGGCATAGCTGGGACCATTGCCGCCGGTGACCCGCGCGCGGGCTTGCGCCTCGTCCGAAAGCTCAACCGCCAGGCAGGGACGGCCGATCCAAGTAGAAGGCGCTGCACGGACGCGATTCGTCTCCAGGACGCCCGGCACCGGATTCAAAGCCTGTGCCAGAAGAAGCTCGGGGGCGGCAAGGGACAGCGAGCCGCCGAGACCGATGGCACCCAGGCGGCGGAGCGCGACCCGGCGCGCTTGATGCAGTGTCGACATGGTGGGTTCTCTATTAAAAAAGTAGAATATGGATAGAGGATATGAACGATTTGCATATCTCGTCCAACAAGTAATTTTCATTCCCCATGCATGAGATTGATCTCCGGCACGTCGACCTCAATCTGCTCGTCGTGTTCGAAGTGCTGATGGCAGAACGCAGCGTCACCCGCGCCGCCGAGCGGCTGGGGCGCACGCAGTCGGCGGTCAGCCATGCGCTGTCGCGGCTGCGCGGTCAGCTCGGCGACCCCTTGCTCGTCAAATCGGGCGGCGGCATGCAGCCCAGTCCGTTTTCAACGGAATTGATCGAGCAGGTAAGGCCCATTCTGCGCAGCGTCCAGAGGGTGCTGAGTCCCAGGCGGTCGTTTGCGCCCGCCACTTCGCGCAGGACTTTCCGGCTGGCGGTGCCGGACCTGGCGTTGACGCTGTTCCCCAGGCTGCTGGAGCTGGTGCGCAAGGAGGCGCCCGGGGTTGTCCTCGAATGGGTGAGCCCTAGGCAGAACATGCTGTTGGACGTGGTCGAAGGACAACTCGATCTGGCATTCGGGCCTGCGGGCCTTCGCCTGCCCGAGGGCATCGCGACAGAATCCATCGGCGCCTTGCGATGGTGCTGCTTCGGCCGCAAGGGGCATCCGGCATTCGCGAAGTGGGGTCTGAAGGCGTGGTCGCGTTGGCCTCACGTGGCGGTCGGCGTTGGCGACCGCGTGAGCAACCCGGTCAGTGACGCCGCTGCCGCTGCGAGCGCCAAGCGCACTGTCGCGGCCCGCGTGCCGAATTTCGCTGCGGTCGCTCCGCTGCTGGCCAAGTCTGACCTGCTGGCCACGCTACCGGCAATCGTGATGGTCGATGCGACCCAGCGGTTCGACGTTGTTGCGATGCCCTTGCCGCTGGCGGTCGAACCGATGCCGCACGTCCTGCTCTGGAGCGCACGCCTCTCGAATGACCCGGAAATCGCCTGGCTGCGAGCCCTTCTGCGCACCGTGATTGCGGAGATCCTTTCGGCATCGGAACGGCTGTTGCCGAAGACCGCGCTCCGACCGACCGACTAGCGGGGCGGGTACGGAAAATCGACCGTGGGCGCGGTCGGCTCGATATCGTGGAAGCGGCGAAGATCGAGCAGGACGTGGCCCTCCGGGGTCTCGCTGAGGATGTCGGCAAGCCGCGCTCCCCAAAGGATGTCCTTGGCGAAGTAGCGATGGCTCGCGTGCACGGTCTGCATCGTGACGTCGTCCATGCCGATCACCATCACGTGCAGCTCGATCTCCTTTGAGAGCGCCGAGGCTGGCGTCTCGCCGCGCAGCGGGCTCTCGTCGCCGATCGGGTGGATCACGCTGAAGGAGCGGAAGAGCGTCAGCGCCTGGTCGCGCGCCAGAGGGAGGTCGAGCTGAGGGTAGTACGTCCTCCCGTCTTCCGTCCGCTCGGTGCGGAACATGACGACCCGGATTTTCGCGTCGACGATCTGGTTGCCGCGCTCGTTGCCGAGCCGGAACATCAGCGTCGGCACGCCGTCAGCCGGTGAAATGACCACGTGGCGCGTGAACACGCAGCGCGCGGTCGGCCGCGACAGCTTGGCGAACACGAGGCCGGTCGACATCGCGGTCAGCAGCAGGCTCACGATCGACTCGACGACCACCACCACGTTGGCCGCGGTCGAACCGGGGTACATCGCGCCGTAGCCGATCGTGCCCATCGTCTGCACGCTGAAGAAAAAGGCGTCCGCAAACGAACCGGGCGTCGCGTGCTCCACGCCGCCCACGATCAGGTACGCCAGTGCAAACACGGCGTTGGCGGCGAGGAACGCGCCGCTGATCGCGCTGATCGTCGCCCACCAGGGAAGCTCCAGCAGCGCGTGGTAAAAGTCGCGCAGCGGCGTGGGCCGCTGGCCGACGATGCGGATTTCGTAGTCGGCGTCGGGCTGGCGCAGCGTGGTCTTTCGGAATGTCATGGCCGGGTCTGGCGGAGAGAGAGGGATTCGAACCCTCGATAACGGTTTAAGCCGCTATAACGCCTTAGCAGGGCGCCCCCTTCGGCCACTCGGGCATCTCTCCGGCGAGCGGCGATTTTACCCCTGATCGAGCTCGAAAGCCTTGTGCAATACGCGCACCGCGAGCTCGGCGTATTTCTCGTCCACCACCACCGAGATCTTGATTTCCGAGGTGGAGATCATCTGGATGTTGATGCCCTCCTCGGCAAGCGTGCGGAACATGCTGGCGGCGATGCCGGCGTGCGAGCGCATGCCCAGACCGACGATGGAAACCTTGGCCATGCGGTCGTCGCCGGTGATCTCCCTGCACTTGATGGCCGGTTTGACCTGGTCGTTCAGCATTTTCATCGCGCGCTTGAGATCCGCCCGGCCGACCGTGAAGGACAGGTCGGTGGTGCCGTCGTGGCTGACGTTCTGCACGATCACGTCGACGTTGATGCCGGCGTCGGCGATCGGCCCGAGGATCGCGTAGGCGATGCCGGGCTTGTCGGGCACGCCGTGGACGGTGACCTTGGCCTCGTCGCGCTGCGCGGCGACGCCGGAGACGACTGCTTTTTCCATCGCCATGTGCGGGTCTTCCTCGAAAGTGATGAGCGTGCCCGAGCGCGCCTCCTCCTCGACCGGCAGCTTCGGGTCGGTGAGGCTGGACAGCACTCGCGTGGGAACCTTGTACTTGCCGGCGAACTCGACCGAGCGAATCTGCAGCACCTTGGAGCCGGCGCTGGCCAGCTCGATCATTTCCTCGAAGCTGATGGTCTTCAGGCGCCGCGCCCCTGGCACGATGCGCGGATCGGTGGTGTAGACGCCGTCCACGTCGGTGTAGATCTGGCACTCGTCGGCGCCCAGCGCGGCGGCCAGCGCGACCGCCGAAGTGTCCGAGCCGCCGCGGCCGAGCGTGGTGATGTTGCCGTTCTTGTCCACGCCCTGGAAGCCGGCGACCACCGCGACGCAGCCGTTTTCCAGGTCCTGGCGCAGGTTGACCTCGTCGATCGCGATGATGCGCGCCCGCGTGTGGGCGGAGTCGGTCAGCACCTTCACCTGCCAGCCGGTGTAGCTGCGCGCCTTGACGCCGAGCGCCAGCAGCGCCATCGACAGCAGGCCGACGCTCACCTGCTCGCCGGTGGAGGCGACGACGTCCAGCTCGCGCGGATCGGGATGCTCCTGCAGGCCGGCCGCGAGCGACAGCAGGCGGTTGGTCTCCCCTGACATCGCCGAGGGCACCACCACGACGCGGTGGCCGGCCGCCTGCCACTTGGCGACGCGCCAGGCGACGTTGCGGATGCGCTCGATGGTGCCTACCGAGGTGCCGCCGAATTTTTGGACGATGAGTGCCATGCTGCTGGGAAAGAGACGTGGCGGAGAGTGAGGGATTCGAACCCCCGAGCCCTTGCGGGCTAACGGTTTTCAAGACCGCCGCATTCGACCGCTCTGCCAACTCTCCTTGAAAAATGCCTGTAACGTCCCCATTTTAACCTGTTGTCGGACATGGGCTTTTTATTGAAACTTCCATGGCTCCGGATAGTCTTATACTGGCGTCAACACTAGGAGGTACCGATGGAACAAGAACTGCAGACGGCCAACAGCGGTTTCGCCGGCACGGCGATCGCGCCGGACACGCAGAAAGTCCTGCGCAACACCTACATGCTGCTCGCGCTGAGCATGGTGCCGACGGTCATCGGCGCCTATGTCGGCATGTCGACCGCATCCGTGTTCGCAGCGAGCCCGATGCTCACCTCGCTGCTCCTGTTCGCGGCCGTGATCGGCCTGCAATTCGGCATCGCCGCCAACCGCAACAGCGCGCTGGGCATCGTCCTGCTGCTCCTGATGACCGGCTTGCTCGGCTGGTTCCTCGGGCCGCTGCTAAACCATGCGCTGACGATGAAGAACGGCATGCAGCTGGTCGGCTACGCTGCCGCCGGCACCGGCACGGTGTTCTTCGGCATGGCCACGGTCGCAACCGTCACCCGGCGGGACTTCAGCTTCATGGGCAGGTTCCTGTTCGTGGGGATGATCGCGCTGGTCGTGGCGATGTTCGCCAACATGTTCTTCCAGATCCCGGCGCTGGCGCTGGTGCTCTCGACGCTGGCGATCGTGATCTTCTCGCTCTACCTGTTGCACGACCTTTCTCGGATCGTGACCGGCGGCGAGACGAACTACGTGATGGCCACCACCGGCGTATACCTCAGCCTGCTCAACATCTTCGTGAACCTGCTGCAGCTGCTGATGGGTTTCGGCGGCAGCCGCGACTAACGCGGACCGGTCCCGTCAAAAGGGCGCCTGCAGGCGCCCTTTTTTATTGCCGCACGCCTAGAGAACGGCCGCCGCCCGCAGTCCCTGGAACAGGCACAGCACGCCGCAGACCCCTAGCAGCGTGAACGTCAGCGCGGTGCCCAGGAAGCGGCCCAGGAAGAACTTCTCCGTGAAGGACAGCGCGTAGCCGTGCAGCAGGCGGGCCGCCAGCAGGACCAGCCCGAGCGCGTGCAACAGGTAGACGGAAGCATGGTTGAACTCGAGGAAGCCCATCATCAGGAGGATGAAGGGCACGTATTCCGAGAAATTGGCGTGGCCGCGTATGCGGCGGAGCATGATCGGATTGCCGCCGTCGCCGAGGCTGATGCCCGTGCGGCGCATGGCGATCACCCGGACACTGAGCCCGAGAAACAGCAGCGCCAGTAGTCCCGCGTAGATGGGCGTCACGATCATGTCAATCCTCCGTCTCTTTCGAACAATGCGATGGACTCGACGTGCGCCGTGTGCGGAAACATGTTGACGACACCCGCGGAGCTTAGCCGGAAACCCTTGGCGTGCACCAGCACGCCGGCGTCGCGGGCGAGCGTGGCCGGGTCGCAGGAGACATAGACGATGCGGCGCGGCCAGGCGTCGGGCAGCGAATGCACCAGACCGATCGCCCCCTCGCGCGGCGGATCGATGAGGAACTTGTCGAAGGGGCCCCAGGGCTCCAGGTTGGGCTTGAACAGATCGGCCACCTCGAACTGCGCGACCAGCCCGTTTGCCGCGGCGTTCTCCCGCGCGCGCTCCACCAGCAGCGCGCTGCCCTCGAAGCCGATCACCTGCGCGCCGCGCGCCGCGAGCGGCAGCGTGAAATTGCCGATGCCGCAGAAGAGATCCGCGATCCGCTCGCCCGGCTGCGGATCGAGGAGGCGCACCGCGCGCGACACCAGCAGCCGGTTCACGGCCGGATTCACCTGCGTGAAATCGGCGGGCTGGAAGGCAATGCGCACGCCGAACTCCGGCAGGCCGTAGCCGAGGTCGCCGGGCGCGGCGGGATGAAAAGGCTGCGCAGTTTCGGGACCCGCCGGCTGGAGCCAGACGCGGACGGCCTGCGCATCGGCGAATTCCCGCAGCAGCGTTTCGTCCGCGGCGCTGAACGGCAGCAGGTGGCGGAACAGCAGCACGGTGGCCCGGTCGCCGACAGCCACTTCGACCTGCGGCACTCGGTCGCGGATGGAGAGCCGCGCGATCAGTTCCCGCAGCGGAACGATCAGGGCGGAGGTTTGCGGCGGCAACACCTCGCAGCCCTTCATGTCCGCGACGTAGGTGGATTTGCGCTCGCGGAATCCCACCAGCGCGCCGCCCTTGCCCTCGACGAACCGCACGGACAGGCGCGCGCGGTGCCGGTAGCCCCACTCCTCGCCGTGGATCGGCGCCAGCATCACGCCCGGCGCGTCCTTGCCGCTCAGTTTCCCTATTCGCGCGAGGTTGTCCTCCAGCCCGCGCTGCTTGGCGGCGACCTGGGTGCGCCCGTCCACGTGCTGCGTGGCGCAGCCGCCGCAGACGCCGAAGTGGGGGCAGCGCGGCGGGCGGCGCGCAGCGGAGGAACGCAGGATCGCGGTTACGCGGGCGCGATCGTATTTCGGCTTCGCTTCCAGCAGGCGCGCCTCGACCAGCTCGCCGGCGAGCGCGCCTTCGACGAAGACGACCTTGCCCGCATTGCGCGCGACGCCGCGCCCCTCGGCGTCCAGCGCTTCAATTTCAAGCTTCATTCCAGAGCTTGAGGAATTCGCGCCAGTGAGGTTTGTCCTGTTCCAGCAGGTATTTCCGGAAGATTTTTATTTCTTTTTGATAAACATCCTTCGTGAAAACCCCTCGCAGCAGCTGGTAGCGCAGGAACAGCAGGTAGGTATTCGCCGTGTCGGCTTCGCAGTAGTCGCGTATCCCGGCGATGCCGCCGGCCAGGTACGTTTCCCATACCCTGGCGCCGCCGATGCCGATCTTCCCCGGCAGCCCGGCGAGCTGCGCCACCTCGTCCAGCGGCGCGTTGTTGCGCGGCTGGTACATCGCCAGCACGTCCATCAGGTCCAGGTGGCGGCTGTGGTAGCGCGAGATGTAGTTGTTGAAGCGGAAGTCGCGGTTCTCGTCGCCGGTCTCCCAGAAGGTCGGCGCGCTGAGGCCGTGGATGAGCGCGCGGTAGTTGAGGACCGGAAGATCGAACCCCCCGCCGTTCCAGGAAACGAGCTGCGGGACGAACTTCTCGATGCCTTCATAGAAACGCCGGATGACGTCCGCTTCCTGTCCTTCCAGGGAAAACACCTTGATGCCTTCGTCGCTGCGCAGCACGCAGGAAATGACCACGACCCGGTGCAGCTGCGGCGGCAGGAAATCACTGCCCGTCTTCGTGCGACGGATCTGGAAGGCCACTTCGGCGACTTCGGCGTCAGGCAGGTCGGCGGGCAGATCATGCAGTCGCCGGATGCCCGCGACGTCCGGCACCGTTTCGATGTCAAAAGCGAGAACTGTGCTCAATCGGGGAATACGCCGGTCGAGAGGTAGCGGTCGCCGCGGTCGCAGATGATGGTGACGATCACGGCGTTCTGGAGCTCCCTGGCGATGCGCAGCGCGACGGCGGTCGCGCCGCCGGAGGAAATGCCGGCGAAAATGCCCTCCTGGCTCGCCAGCCGCCGCGCCGTCTCCTCGGCATCGGCCTGGTTGACGTATTCGAGGCGGTCCACGCGCGTCTTGTCGTAGATTTTCGGCAGGTAGGCCTCGGGCCATTTGCGGATGCCCGGGATCTGCGAGCCTTCCTCGGGCTGGCAGCCGATGATCTGGATCTTGGGGTTCTTCTCCTTGAAGAAGCGCGCGCAGCCCATGATGGTGCCGGTGGTGCCCATCGAGGACACGAAGTGCGTGATCTTGCCGCCGGTGTCGCGCCAGATTTCCGGTCCCGTGGTCTCGTAGTGAGCGCGCGGGTTATCCGGATTGGCGAACTGGTCGAGCATGATTCCCTTCTTTTCCTTCACCATTTTTTCGGCCAGGTCGCGCGCCGTTTCCATGCCGCCCTTCCGCGGCGTCAGGATGATCTCGGCGCCGAACGCGCGCATGGTCTGCCGGCGCTCCACCGACAGGTGCTCGGGCATGATCAGCACCATCTTGTAGCCGCGGATCGCCGCCGCCATCGCCAGCGCGATGCCGGTATTTCCCGAAGTAGACTCGATCAGCACGTCGCCGGGCTTGATCTCGCCGCGCGCCTCGGCGCCGCGGATCATCGAGATCGCCGGCCGGTCCTTCACCGAACCGGCGGGATTGTTGCCCTCCAGCTTGGCGAAGATGACGTTTTTGTTCTTTTCAAACCCGGAATTCAGGCGCTGCAGCCGCACGAGCGGCGTGTTGCCGATGAAATCCTCGATGGTGCGGTTCATGCTGTCAGGATTTTCCATTCATGAGCTCCCGCACATAGGCGGCAACGCCCTCCTCCACCGGCATGAAATCGCGCGCATAGCCCGCGGCGCGCAGCTGCGCCAGGTCGGCCTGGGTATAACTCTGGTACTTGCCGACCAGTTGAGGGGGAAAAGGGATGTATTCGATCAGTCCGCGCTCCACCAGCTCCTCGACCGTGGAATCCGACTCCTGCACCGCGTTGACGACCGCCGCCGCAACGTCGTTGAACGTCTGCGCGCGCCCGGTGCCGCAGTTGAATATCCCCGATACGTCCCGGTGGTCCATCAGCCACAGCTTCACGCTGACGACGTCGTCCACGTGCACGAAGTCGCGTTGTTGCCCGCCGTTTCCATAGCCGTCGGATCCGACGAAGAGCTTGACGCTGCCCTCGCTCCTGAATTGCTCGTAAGCCCTGAGCGCGACGGATATCATGCCGAATTCCCGCTTGTGGGCCTCGTTCGGCCCGTAGACGTTGAAATAGCGCAAGCCGGCCACTTGAGCGTTGCGCTCGTCGAAGCGCTTGCGCACATACTGATCGAAAAGGAATTTCGAGTAGGCGTATGCGTTGAGAGGATTCTCGTTCTCCGGCGTTTCGCCGAACTCCTTGCCGGCGCCGTAAACGGCGGCCGAAGACGCGTAGACGAGGGGCACTTCCTCGCTCTGGCACCAATCGAATACCACTTTCGAGTAGGCGTAGTTGTTTGCCATCATGTAGCCCGCATCGGCCTCCATGGTGTTGGAGCACGCGCCGAGATGGAAAATCGAGTCGATGGCGCCGTCCAAGCGGCCGGTTTCAAGCTGCGCGAGGAAATCCCTCTTATCGAGATAGTCCTCGATCTCGACATCAAAAAGATTCCCTATGCGGGAACTGCTGCCGAGGTCGTCGACCGCGAGGATCTGCGTAATCCCCGCGCGGTTGAGTGCGGCGACCAGCCTCGAGCCGATGAATCCCGCAGCGCCGGTGACGACGTGAAGCATGCCTATCCGCTCATCCGATTACGTGATCACGTTGCGAACAGTTCCCTGCGGGTGACCACGGCGGTCCCGAGCTTGGCGACCTTGATGCCGCCCGCCCGGTTGGCGATGCGCATCGCCTGCTCCAGCCGCACACCCGAGGCCAGCATGGTGGCCAGCGTGGCGATCACGGTATCGCCCGCGCCGCTGACGTCGAACACCTCGCGGGCCTCTGCCTTGACGTGTACCGGCCTTTTCTTCGAGTACAGCGACATGCCTTCGTGGCCGCGCGTGAGCAGCAGCGCGTCCAGGCCCAGCTGCGCGCGCAGGCCGCGCACGCGCCGTTCCAGGTCGGACTCGGTCTTCCAGCTGCCGACCACGTCGGCGAGTTCCTTGCGATTCGGGGTAATCACCTGCGCCCCCTTGTAGCGCGACCAGTCGTCGCCCTTGGGATCCACCAGCACGCGCTTGCCCGCCGCGCGGGCCAGGCCGATCATCCTGGCGATGTGCGCCAGGCCGCCCTTGCCATAGTCCGACAGGATCACCACGTCGCAGGTCGGCAAGGCCGCCTTGAAGTCGGCCAGCTTGGAGGCGAGCGCCTCGCCCGAGGGCGTGGTCTCGAAATCGACGCGCAGCAGCTGCTGCTTGGAAAGCACCCGCAGCTTCACCGTGGTCGGCGTCTTCGGATCGCGATGCAGGTTCGCCTGGATGCCGGCCTCCTTCACCATCTTCTCGAGCCGGTCGCCCGCCTCGTCCGCGCCCGTCACCGAGAGCAGCCGCGTGCGCGCGCCGAGCGCGGCGCAGTTATTGGCGACGTTGGCCGCGCCGCCCAGCCGCTCTTCCTGGCTGCGGAAGCGCACCACCGGCACCGGCGCCTCCGGCGAAATCCGCGTGACGTCGCCGAACCAGTAGCGGTCCAGCATGACGTCGCCGACCACCAGTACGCGCGCCTTCCTCGTATCCACGGCCTTCACTGCTTCCTGCCGACCGGGAAATATTCGAAGCCGAGCGCGCGCACCATGGCAGGATCGTACAGGTTCCGGCCGTCGAATATCGCCGGCGTCTTCAGGGTCTTTTTCAGGGCCGCGAAATCCGGCGCCCTGAATTCGGCCCACTCGGTGACGATTGCCAGCGCGTCGCAGCCCTGCAGGGCGTCCGTCGCCGAATTTGCGAGAACGATGTTTTCGATGTCCGGTTTCGCCACCGGGTCGTAAGCGCGGACTTCCGCTCCCGCCGCGAGCAGGTCGGCGATCAGGGTCAGGCTCGGCGCCTCTCGCATGTCGTCGGTATTGGGCTTGAAGGCGAGGCCCCACAGCGCTATGCGCTTGCCCCGCAGGTTCCCGCCGAAGCGCGCCTTGATCTTGCCGCCGAGCACGTGCTTCTGCGCCTCATTGGCCCGCTCCACCGCGGCCATCACCTGCAGCGGCCGCCCCGCGTCCGCGCCGATGCGCTGCAGCGCCTTCACGTCCTTCGGGAAGCACGAGCCGCCGAAGCCGGCGCCGGGATAGAGAAAATGCGTGCCGATGCGCGGATCGGAGCCGATGCCCTTGCGCACCTCTTCGATGTCGGCGCCCAGCGCCTCGGCGAGGTTGGCGAGTTCGTTCATGAACGAAATGCGCGTCGCCAGCATCGCGTTGGCGGCGTACTTGGCGAGTTCCGCCGACCGCACCCCCATGACCATCAGGCGCTCGTGGTTGCGCTGGAACGGCGCATACAGTTCGCGCAGCAGCGCGGTGGCGCGCTCGTCCTCGGAGCCGATGATGATGCGGTCGGGGCGCATGAAGTCCTCGACCGCGGCGCCTTCTTTCAGGAATTCTGGATTCGAGACGACGCTGAAAGCGGTCTGCATTCCACGCTTTTTCAGTTCTTTTTGTATCTCTTCTCTGACTTTATCCGCCGTCCCGACGGGAACGGTGGATTTATTGACCACCACCCGGTAGTCATCCATGTGGCGGCCGATCGAGCGGGCAGCCTCCAGCACGTACTTGAGATCGGCCGAGCCGTCTTCGCCGGGCGGCGTGCCGACCGCGATCAACTGCAGCACGCCGTGCCCGACGCCCGCCGCGACATCCATGCTGAACGCGAGGCGGCCGGCGTCGCGATTGCGCTTGACGATCGCTTCCAGCCCCGGCTCGTAGATTGGAATCCTGCCGTCATTCAACGCGCGCACCTTGGCGGCGTCGACATCCAGGCACAGGACGTGGTTGCCCATGTCCGCCAGGCAGGCCCCGGTGACGAGGCCCACGTAGCCGGTACCGACCACGGTAAGTTTCATGGCGCGGGTTTCACGGTGACAGGTCGAACTCCTCGGTGCGGCGCGGGGGATAGGTCTCCCAGCCGCCGCAGGCCGGGCAGAGCCAGTGGAACTGGCGTGCCTTGAAGCCGCAGTTTTCGCAGCGGTAACGCGCCAGGCGCCGCGTGTGGCTGTGGACGAGATTGCGCACCAGCTCGAGATCGCGCCGGCGCTCCGGATTGGCCGCGCCGACGATCTGCGCCTCCAGCAGCCGGTCCAGGCCGAGCAGCGTCGGATTGCGGCGCAGCTCGTCCCGCACCAGCTTGTAGGCGGCCTCCGCGCCCTTCGATTCGAGCGTGTACTGGAACACCGCGTCCAGCAGGTCGAGCGACGGATAGCGTTCCAGGTAGCCGGCAAGCAGCGTCAGGCCCTCGTCGAACTTGCCGGCCTCGCGGTGCGCCTCCAGCAGGCGCTGCGCGACCAGCGCCAGGTAGGCCGGGTTCTGCGCCTCGATGCGCTTCCAGTTTTCGATCGCGCGTTCGGGACTGCCGGCCGTACGCTCGAGGTCTCCCAGCTGGATGCTGGCGCGCACGCTCTTGCGGTTCGCCTCCAGCGCCGCATCCAGGTGCGCGCGCGCGGCCTCGGGCCGCGAATGCGTCGCCTCGGTGGTGGCCAGTTCGCAGAGGAAATGCGCCGTTTCCTTCGCGCGCGATTCGCCGGTCTCCGCTTCGAGCCGCTTCGCCATCGACGCCGCCTTCTCCCAGTCCTTTTCCTGCTGGAAGATTTCCAGCAGGAAGCGGCGCGCTTCTCCGGCCTGCGGAGAGGTATCGGCGAGTTTCTGGAACACTTCCTCGGCACGGTCGAGGATGCCCGCCTTCAGGTAATCCTGGCCCAGCTCGAACACCGCTGCCGCGCGCTGCTCGGCCGCGAGATCGGCGCGCTCCAGCAGGTGCTGGTGCATGCGGATGGCGCGGTCGTATTCGCCGCGGCGCCGGAACAGGCTGCCCAGCGCGAAGTGCAGCTCGACCGTTTCCGGGTCCACCTTCACCACCTCGATGAACGCCTCGATGGCCTTGTCCGGCTGCTCGTTCAGGAGGAAGTTGAGGCCCCTGAAATAGGAGGTCGGCAGCGCGCGCGAATCCTTCACCAGGTGCTTGATGTCGACGCGCGCCGCGAGCCAGCCCAGCCCGAAGAAAATCGGCAGCGCGACCAGCCACCAGTATTCGAATTCCATCAGCCCGCCTCGTTCAACCTTCCGCCGCCGGCGGCTGCGACGCGAGGCGCGCCTTGGACTCCGTCCTGGAGATTTCGGTGCGCTGAAGCCGCGCGATTTCCCTGCGCTGCGAGAGCCAGGTGCCCAGCATGGCGGCCAGGCCCAGCAGCACGCCCGCCGCGAAGAACGCCAGCAGCAACGCCACCAGCGGCGCCTGCCAGGCGAGATCGAAGTAGAAGCGCAGAGTGACCGGGTCGGTGTTCTTGGCCGCGAACGCGAGCAGCACGACGAACAGGGCGAACCGGAACGCCCAGGATAGGACGCGCATGTTCAGAACCGGACCGCGCCGCGGCGCGGATTACGAAGACGCCTGCCGCGAGCGCGACGGCATGATCATCGTCGCGTCCGGATCGAGCGCGTCGACGCGTTCGCGCAGCTCCTTGCCGGCCTTGAAGTGCGGCACGTACTTCTCCGGCACGTGCACTTTCTCTCCGGATTTCGGATTGCGCCCGACGCGCGGCGGCCGGTAGTTCAGGCCGAAGCTGCCGAACCCCCGGATCTCGATGCGATGCCCGTTCAGCAGCGAATGGGTCATCGCGTCCAGGATCATCTTCACGGCGTACTCGGCGTCCTTCGCCACCAGCTGCGGGTAGCGTTGTGCAAGCCGCGCGATCAGTTCCGACTTCGTCATGGCGCCCCCCTCCACGTATCGTCAGGACAGCCGGCTATTCCTGCGGGGTGGAGCCGCTTTTATCCAGCTTCGCCCGCAGCAGCGCGCCGAGGTTGGTGCTGCCCGCGGCGCTCGCGGCATTCTCGCTCCGGATCTGCTTCATCGAGTCGGTCTCCTCGGCCATGTCCTTCGCCTTCACCGAAAGGTTGATCGAGCGGTTCTTGCGGTCGACGTTGATGATCATCGCGGTCACCGAATCGCCTTCCTTCAGCACCTTGCTCAGGTCTTCCACGCGGTCGCGCGAAAATTCGGAAGCGCGCAGGTAGCCCTCGGCGTCCGGCGCGATGCTGATCACCGCGCCCTTGGCGTCCACCGACTTCACCGTGCCGGTGACCACGGTGTTCTTTTCGTGGCCGGCGACGAAATTGGTGAACGGGTCGCCTTCGAGCTGCTTGATCCCCAGCGAAATGCGCTCGCGCTCAACGTCGATCGACAGCACGGTGGTCTCGACCTCGTCGCCCTTCTTGAAGTTCTTGACCGCCTCCTCGCCCGCCAGGCTCCAGGACAGGTCCGACAGGTGCACCAGGCCGTCGATGCCGCCCGCCAGGCCGACGAAGACGCCGAAATCGGTGATCGACTTGATCTGGCCCTTGACGCGGTCGCCCTTCTTGAATTCGCGCGCGAAATCGTCCCAGGGATTCGGCAGGCACTGCTTCATGCCGAGGGAAATCCGGCGCCGCTCCTCGTCGATCTCGAGGATCATCACCTCGACCTCGTCGCCCACCTGCACCACCTTGGAGGGATGCACGTTCTTGTTGGTCCAGTCCATTTCGGAGACATGCACCAGGCCCTCGATGCCCGCCTCGACCTCGACGAAGGCGCCGTAGTCGGTGAGATTGGTGACCTTGCCGAACAGCCGCGTTCCCTGCGGATAACGGCGCGAAATGCCGACCCAGGGATCCTCGCCCAGCTGCTTGAGGCCCAGCGACACGCGGTTCTTCTCGGCGTCGAACTTGAGCACTTTGGCGGTGACTTCGTCGCCGACGTTGACGACTTCGGTCGGATGCTTGACGCGGCGCCAGGCGAGATCGGTGATGTGCAGCAGGCCGTCGATGCCACCCAGGTCGACGAACGCGCCGTAATCGGTAATGTTCTTGACGATGCCCTTCACCACCGCGCCTTCGGCCAGCGTGGAGAGCAGCTGTTCGCGCTCGGCGCCGGCGGTTTCCTCGAGCACCGCGCGGCGCGACACGACCACGTTGTTCCTCTTGCGGTCGAGCTTGATGACCTTGAACTCCATCGTCTTGCCTTCGTACGGCGTGGTGTCCTTGACCGGGCGCAGGTCGACCAGCGAACCGGGCAGGAAGGCGCGGATGCTTTTCGCCATGACGGTGAGGCCGCCCTTCACCTTGCCGGTGATGACGCCCTGGATTTTTTCGCCGGTTTCGAGCGCCTTCTCGAGCTCCAGCCAGGCGGCCAGGCGTTTCGCCTTCTCGCGCGACAGCCGCGTCTCGCCGTAGCCGTCCTCCAGCGCCTCGATCGACACGCTGACGAAATCACCGGGCTTGACGGTAAGCGCGCCGGCATCGTCGCGGAATTCCTCGAGCGGGATCACGCTCTCGGACTTGAGTCCCGCATTGACCACGACGAAGTTCTGGTCCATGCGCACGACTTCTGCGGTGATGACCTCGCCGATGCGCATTTCCTTGCGCGTCAGGCTTTCTTCGAACAGGGCCGCGAACGACTCGGGAGCGGGGGCGGGGGTCGACTTGGCGACGGACTTGGAAACGGCTGGAGAAACGCTGGCCATGGAGTAAGTTTGAAAAGCCTTCATATCCGCGGGCTTGCGATCAGCCTCGCGGGTTGGGTTGCAAAAATGGGAAGCTGGTTTAGAGCGTCCCGCCTGTTTTCTATCGGACCATTCTTTCCCGGTACTTCTCAAGTACCTGATCGACGACTGCATCGATCGTCAGTTCAGAGGAGTCGACGGACACCGCGTCAGTTGCCGGCTTGAGCGGCGCCACCGCTCGGGCGGCGTCTCGCTTGTCCCGTTCCTCTAGATCACGGGAAAGGGCCGCGAGATTAGCATGGTTTCCCTTGTCTATCAACTGCTTATACCTGCGCTGGGCGCGCACGGTCACACTCGCGGTCAGGAACACTTTCAGCACCGCGTCGGGGAACACCACGGTGCCCATGTCGCGGCCGTCGGCCACCAGGCCGGGCGGGCGGCGAAAGGCACGTTGACGTTCGAGCAGCGCCGAGCGAACGGCCCGCTGGCTGGCGATTTCCGAGGCGCGCAGGCCTACCGTTTCTTGGCGTATTTTTTCTGTAACATCTTGTTCTAAAAGAAAAATCCTACCTGCGCGAAAACTCACATCCAGAAGTTTCGCCGCCTCTGCCGGCGATTCCCCGCCAGCCAGCGCTACCAGGCGGTAGAGCGCTCCGCTTTCCAGGTAGTGAAAGGCGAGCACGGCGGCGACACGGCTGGCGACCGCGCCCTTGCCGGAGGCCGAGGGCCCATCGATGGCGATGACCGGGACGCTCATGTTCTGAATTGGACGCCCTAGCCGTGGGATATGTCGGCGAGAGCCTGGAAGTAGGCCGGGAAGGTCTTCGCCACGCAGCCGGGGTCGTTGATGGTGACCGGCACCCCGCCCAGCGCGGCGAGCGAAAAGCACATGGCGATGCGGTGATCGTCGTAGGTATCGATGGCGGCGCCCGCAGTCAGCCTGGCGGGCGGATCGATCTTCAGGAAATCGGGGCCCTCGACGACGGTGGCGCCGAGCTTGCGCAATTCCGCCGCCATCGCGGTGAGGCGGTCGGTCTCCTTCACCTGCCAGCTGCCGATGTTGCGGATGACGCTTTGGCCCTCCGCGAACAGCGCCGTCACCGCCGCGGTCATCGCGGCGTCCGGAATGTGGTTCAGGTCCATGTCAACCGGCTTCAACTTCCCCGCCGAGGAAACCTCGATCCAGTCGGCGCCGAAGTCGACCTTCGCGCCCATCTTCTCCAGCACTTCGGCGAAGCGGATGTCGCCCTGGATGCTGTCGCGCCCGACGCCGGTCACGCGCACCGGCCCGCCGGCGATGGCGCCCGCGGCGAGGAAGTAGGAAGCCGAGGACGCATCGCCTTCCACCTGAATCTGCTCCGGGGCGACGTAGGCGTAGCCGGGCACGTCGAAAGAGCGCCAGCCGTTGACGCTCACCTCGACGCCGAACTTGCGCATCATGTTCAGGGTGATCGTCACGTAGGGCTTGGAGATGAGTTCGCCTTCGACCTCGATCGAGCCGCCGCCCGCCAGCGGCAGCGCGATCAGGAGGGCGCTCAGGTATTGCGAGGACACCTCGCCGCGTATCTTCACGTGGCCCTTGACGGCGATGTTGCCCGGGTGGATCGCCAGCGGCGGGAAGCCTTCCTTGCCGACGTAGTCGATATTCGCGCCGATGCCGCGCAACGGCCCCACCAGGTCGCGGATCGGCCGCTCGTGCATGCGCGGCACGCCGGAGAGCCGGTACTCGCCGCCCGAGAGCGCTAGCACCGCGGTCAGCGGCCGGAACGCGGTGCCCGCGTTGCCGAGGAACAGGTCCATTTTCTTCTTCGGGATGCCGCCCGCGCCGGCCACCACCAGCCGGGAGAAATCCCGGGTGTCGATGGCGATGTCGAGCTTCATCAGCGCATCCAGCATCACCCGCGTGTCGTCGGCGTCCAGCAGGTCGCAGACCTGCGTCTTGCCCTTGGCGAGCGCCGCCAACAGCAGCACGCGGTTGGAGATGCTTTTCGAGCCCGGCAGACGGACCGTTCCTTCGGCGCGGCGGATCGGCGCCAGGGCGAGCGACTTCACTTTCATTCGTACTCGCCGTTCAGCCAGCGCTCGCGCGCCGAGCGCGCGTCGGCGAACAGCTTCTCGAGAGCCGGGGCATCGGCGGTTTCGAGCATTCGGCCCAGCTCTTTCAATTTTTTTTCATACGAATGCAGTTCATGCAAAAGGCGGTCGCGATTCGCCACGCAGATGTCCCGCCACATCTCCGGATCGCTGGAGGCGATGCGCGTGAAATCCCGAAAGCCGCCCGCCGCGTAGCCGAACAGCCTGGCGGCATCGGCGCGCGCGCCCAGGTCGCTCACCAGAGCGAAGGCAAGCAGGTGCGGCAGGTGGCTGACCGCCGCGAACACCTCGTCGTGCTCTTGCGGCGTCATGCGCGACACGCGCGCACCGATGGCGGTCCAGAGGGCGGCCAGGGTTTCGACATCTTCCTTTTTGTTTTCCTCCAGCGGAGTAAGAACCAGGCGGCGATCCCGGAACAGATCGGCGCTCGCGGCGGCGGCGCCGCTTTTTTCGGCGCCGGCGATCGGATGCGCGGGCACGAACCGGGCGATCCTGCCGCCCAGGTTCCGCCTTGCGGCGGCGACCACGTCGCGCTTGGTGCTGCCGGCGTCCATGACGAGCGCATCGGACTTCAGATTCGCGCCTATGGCGAGGAAGATTTTCTCGAACTGGGCGACCGGAGCCGCAACCAGCACCAGATCCGCGTCCAGCACGGCCTTTGCCGCGTCCGCCTCGAAGGAATCGATGGCGCCGCGCGCCAGGGCGGTCCTCAGATTTGCCGCGCTGCGCCCCACTCCGACCACATGGCCGCAGCGCTTCGCGTCCTTCAGCGCCAGCGCGAACGAACCGCCGATGAGCCCGACGCCGATGACGGCGACCTTTTCGTAGAACATCGTTCCTTTACGCTTCCTTCAGGCTGGCGCCCAGCGCGGACAGGAACCGCTCGTTCTCCTGGGCGGTGCCGATGGTGACGCGCAGGTGCTCGGGCAGCTGGTAGCCGCCGCCCACCGGGCGCACGATCACGCCGCGCTTGAGCAGGCGCCGGTAGATCTCGTTCGCCTTGCCGACGCGCACGGTGATGAAGTTGCCGTGAGAGGGGATCCATTCGAGCCCAAGGCGCTTCGCGCCCTCCTCGATCTGGCGCATGCCCTGCAGGTTGTCCGCAAAGCTGCGCGCGACGAATTCCATGTCGTCCAGCGCCGCGGTCGCCGCGGCGAGCGCCACGCTGTTGACGTTGAACGGCTGGCGCACGCGATTCATGATGTCCGCCACCGACGGGTGCGCGAACGCGTAGCCGACGCGCAGCCCCGCGAGGCCATAGGCCTTGGAAAAAGTGCGCGTGACGACGAGATTGGGATGGCGCCTGAGCCATTTCACCGTCTCGGACTTGAGCTCCGGGGTCAGGTATTCGTTGTAGGCCTCGTCGATCACCACGATGACCCGCTCCGGCACGCGCTTGAGGAAGGCTTCCAGCGCCTCGGCGCGCAGCATGGTGCCGGTGGGGTTGTTCGGGTTCGCCACCCACACCACGTAGGTCTCGTCGTCGATCGCCGCCGCCATCGCCTCCAGGTCGTGGCCGAAATTCTTCGCCGGCACGGCGATGCCGCGCGCGCCGCGCGCCTGGGTGGCGAGCGGATACACCGCGAAGCAGTGCTGCGAGTAGACCGAGGAGCGGCCGGGCCCGAGGAAGGCGAGCGCGATCAGCTCCAGCACGTCGTTGGAACCGTTGCCGAGCACGATCGCGCCCATGTCGACGCCGTAGCGGCGCGACAGTGCGGTTTTCAGATCGTGGCCGTTGCCATCCGGGTAGCGCGCGACGTCGGCGATCGCGGCTTCGATCGCCGCGCGCGTGCGGGGGCCGATGCCGCGCGGGTTTTCGTTCGAGGCGAGCTTGATGATGCTCTCCTCCTTCAAGCCGAACTCCCGCGCCAGCTCCGCGATCGGCTTGCCGGGCTGGTAAGGCGCGATCGAGCGCACGTAGGACGGGGACAGTTCGCAGGGATCGATGACCATGCCGTTGTTTCCTAGGAAACCGCTACGGGATAGGAGCCGAGGACCTTGAAGAAGGGCGCGCGCTGCTTCAGTTCACCGATGGCGGCAGCGACCCTGGCGTCGTTCTGGTGCCCTTCCACGTCGATGAAGAACACGTATTCCCAGCGCGCCGAGCGCGCCTTCGCGGGACGCGATTCGATGCGCGACATGCTGACGCCGTTCGCCGCCAGCGGCGAGAGCAGCGCGTGCACCGAGCCGGGCTTGTTTTCCGCCGACATCACCAGCGAGGTGCGGTCCTTGCCGGTGGGCGCCGGGTCGACCTGGCCGAGCACCAGGAAGCGCGTGGTGTTGTTCGGGTCGTCCTCGATGCCGCGCCCGAGCACTTTCAGCTTGTAGAGCGCCGCGGCCGACTCCCCGGCGATCGCCGCCGCGCCTTTTTCCTTCGCTGCGCGCTTCGCCGCCTCGGCGTTCGAGCCGACCTGGATGCGCTCGGCGCGCGGCAGGTTCTGGTTGAGCCAGCCGTTGCACTGCGCCAGCGACTGGGCATGTGAGTAGACCTTGCTTACTTCCTTCAGGCCTTTCATGCCGGAAAGCAAATTCTGCTTGACCCTCAATTCGATCTCGCCGCAGATGCGCAGCGGCGTCGTCAGCAGCAGGTCGAGCGTGCGCCCGACCACGCCGTCGGTGGAATTCTCCGCCGGCACCACCGCGAACTGGCTTGCGCCAGACTCGGCGCGGCGGAACACTTCATCGATGGACGCCGCCGGCTCGGCCGCGACCGCCTGGCCGAACTGCCTGCGCACCGCCTGCTCGCTGAAGGTGCCCTGCGGGCCGAGGTAGGCGACGCGGATGTCCTGTTCCAGCGCCCGGCAGGCGGAAATGATTTCGCGGAACACGGCGATCGCCGCGTCGGCCGGCAACGAACCCTTGCCTGCCGCCGTGCCGGATGCAATGCGGCGCAGGATCTCGCTCTCGCGCTCCGGGCGGTAGGCGGGCGCCTTCCCCTTCATTTCACCAACCTTGCGCACCACCGCGGCGCGCCGGTTGAGCAGCGCGAGCAGCTCGGCGTCGAGCGCATCGATCTCGACGCGCAGCTTTTTTATGTCCTTCTCGCTCATGGGCCCGGGTTATCCCTCTACCGGCAGGTATCGGACGGCGAGCACGCCCTTGATCGCGCACAGTTCCCTGATCGCGGCCTCGGGCACCGGGCTGTCCACGTCGACCAGCGTGTAGGCCATCTCGCCCCGCGACTTGTTCAGCATGTTGTGGATGTTGATCTTGCGGCTGCCCATCGCGTTGGAGATGCTCGCGAGCATGTTCGGCACGTTGGCATTGGCGATGGCGAGGCGGTACGGCGACTCGCGCGGCATCTGCGCATTGGGGAAATTCACCGCGTTCTCCATGCTGCCGTGCATCACGTACTCGCGCACCTGGTCGGCCACCATCACCGCGCAGTTGTCTTCCGCCTCGCTGGTGGAGGCGCCCAGGTGCGGCAGCGCCACCACGCCGGGCTTGCCGATCAGTTCGGCGGAGGGAAAATCGGTGACGTAGCAGCGCAGTTTCTTCGACGAAAGCGCCTTGAGCACCGCCCCGTCGTCCACCACGCCGTCGCGCGAGAAATTGAGCAGCACCGCGCCCGGCTTCATCTGGGCGAGGTTCTTCGCGTTCACGAGATTGCGGGTCTTCTCCACCAGCGGCACGTGCAGCGTGACGAAGTCGCTCGCCTTGAGCAGCTCGTCCGCCGAATTCGCCTTGCGCACCTGCGCAGGCAGGCTCCAGGCCGCATCCACCGTGATCTCCGGGTCGTAGCCCAGCACGTTCATGCCGAGGCGGATGGCGGCATCGGCCACCAGGCTGCCGATCTTGCCCAGGCCGATCACGCCCAGCGTGTGGCCGGGAAGTTCGACGCCAGCATAGGCTTTCTTGCCGCCCTCCACCTTCTTCTCCAGGTCTTTTTCTTTTGCATCCAGATTGCGGACAAATTCCAGGGCGGGAGCCAGGTTCCTCGCGGCGATCAGCATCCCCGCCACCACCAGCTCCTTCACCGCGTTGGCGTTCGCGCCCGGCGCGTTGAACACCGGCACTCCCATCTTCGACAGTTCCGGCACCGGGATGTTGTTGACGCCGGCGCCGGCGCGCCCCACCGCCTTGAGGTTGGCGTCGAATTTCATGCCGTGCATGTCGGCCGAGCGCACCAGGATCACGTCGGGCGCCCTCGACTCCCTGACCACCTCGAAACGTTCCGCCGGCAGGCGCTGCAGGCCCACCTGCGCGATCGGGTTCAGCACCAGCACTTCGAGTTTTTTTCCGGACTTAGCCACGACGCGCTGCGAACTCCTTCATGTAGGACACCAGCTGCCGGACGCCCTCGACCGGCATCGCGTTGTAGATCGACGCGCGCATGCCGCCCACCGACCGGTGCCCCTTCAGCTGCACCATGCCTTCTTTCTCGGCCCCCTTGAGGAATTCGCCGTCAAGTTTCGCGTCGGCCAGGGTGAATGGAACGTTCATGCGCGAACGGTCGGCTTTTGCCACGGGATTGTTGTAGAAAGAACTCGAGTCCAGAAAATCATAAAGCAGCTTCGCCTTGGCGATGTTGCGCTTCTCGATCTCGGCCAGGCCGCCCAATCCCTTCAGCCACTTGAACACCAGCCCGCCGATGTAGATAGCGTAGGTCGCGGGCGTATTCAGCATCGAATCGGCGGCGGCCTGCAGCTTGTAGTCCATCACCGTGGGCGTGCCTTTCTGCGCACGGCCGAGGAGATCCTCGCGCACGATGACGATGGTGAGCCCGGCGGGCCCGAGGTTCTTCTGCGCGCCGGCGTAGATGAGGCCGAACTTCGACACGTCGAGCGGCCGCGACAGGATATGCGACGAGGCATCCGCGACGAGCGGAATGCTGCTCTTTGGAATCCAATGCGCTTCCACGCCGCCGATCGTTTCATTCGAGCAGTAGTGGAGATAGGCCGCATCGTTCCTTGTTTGAAAAGAATCCTGGGAAGGAAAATACGTAAATCCCCTGTCTTCGGAACTCGCGGCAATGTGCACGTCGCAATAGGCCTGCGCTTCCTTGACCGCCTTCTTCGACCACTCGCCGGTGACCACGTAATCGGCCTTGCCCCGGCCGGCCAGCAGGTTCATCGGGATCTGCGCGAACTGCAGCGTCGCGCCGCCCTGCAGGAACAGCACCCTGTAGCCGGAAGGGATCGCCAGCAGGTCGCGCAGGTCCTTCTCCGCCTCGGCGGCGATCGACATGAATTCCTTGCCGCGATGGCTCATCTCCATCACGCACATGCCGGTGCCGCGCCAGTCGAGCATCTCGTCGCCGGCGCGGGCGAGGACTTCCTCGGGCAGGATCGCCGGCCCCGCGCTGAAATTGATGATGCGGGACATCAGTGGAGGGTCGGCCCCTGCGGATCCGGCGCCGCAGGCCCCGCGTCGCCGCCGGCCACTTCGCCGTCGCCGCCATTGCCGTTGCCCTCCTCGTCCCGGTCCTCGATGCGCGCGATGCCGGCGAGTTTTTCGCCCTCGGAGAGCGCGATCAGCGTCACGCCCTGCGTCGAGCGGCCCATCTCGCGGATCTGCGACACCGCGGTGCGGATCAGCACGCCGCCGGTCGAGATCAGCATCACCTCGTCGTGGTCGTCGACGAGGACGGCGCCCACGAGGGCGCCGTTGCGCTCCGAGGCCTGGATGGCGATCATCCCCTGGCCGCCGCGGCCGTGCTTGGTGTACTCGGAAATCGGCGTACGCTTGCCGTAGCCGTTCTCGGTGGCGGTCAGCACGGTTTGCGTCTCGTCCTTCGCCGCCAGCATGCAGACGACCTTCCAGTTTTCGCCCTCCGGCAGGCGCATGCCGCGCACGCCGGTCGCCGTGCGCCCCATCGGGCGCACGTCTTCCTCGACGAAGCGCACCGCCTTGCCTTCCGAGGAGAACAGCATCACGTCGTAGCTGCCGTCGGTGACCGCCACGCCGATGAGATAGTCGCCCTCGTCGAGGCCGACGGCGATGATGCCCGAGGGCCGCGGCCGCGAGAAATCGGCGAGCGGCGTTTTCTTCACCGTGCCTTGCGCGGTCGCCATGAACACGAAGTGGTTGTCGTCGAATTCCTTCACCGGCACCACCGCGGTGATCTTCTCGCCTTCTTCAAGCGGGAACATGTTCACCATCGGCTTGCCGCGCGCGGTGCTGCCGCCCTGCGGCACCTCGAACACCTTGAGCCAGTAAAGGCGCCCGCGGTTGGAGAAACACAGCAGGTAGTCGTGCGAGTGGGCGACGAACATGCGTTCGATGAAATCGTCGTCCTTGGTGGTGGCCGCGGTGCGGCCGCGGCCGCCCCGCCTTTGCGCCCTGTAGTCGGCCAAGGGCTGCGACTTGACGTAGCCGCCGTGCGAGAAGGTGACCACCATGTCCTGCGGCGCGATCAGGTCCTCGATCGAGATGTCCTCGGCGACGGTGATGATCTCGCTGCGGCGGCGATCGCCGAACTCTTCCTTGATGTGCTTCAGCTCGCCGTCGATGATGGCGATGATGCGCTCCGGCTTGTCGAGAATGTCGAGCAGGTCGGCGATGGTCAGCATCACCTCGCGGTACTCGTCGCGGATCTTGTCCTGCTCGAGGCCCGTCAGGCGCTGCAGGCGAAGCTCGAGGATGGCTTGCGCCTGCTCCTCGGAGAGGCGGTAGCCCGCGGGCGCATTGGCCCCTTCCAGCTTTAGGCCAAACTCCACGCCCAGGCCCTCGGGACGGTACTGCTCGTGCCCGCCCGCCACCCGTGCCAGCATTTCCTTCACCAGATCCGAATTCCACGACTTGGCGAGCAGCTCGCGCTTCGCGTCCGCGGGCGACGGTGCCTTCTTGATCAGCTCGATCACGTCGTCCACGTTCGACAGCGCCACGGCGAGGCCTTCCAGCACGTGGCCGCGCTCGCGCGCCTTCTTCAGCTCGAACACGGTGCGGCGCGTCACCACCTCGCGGCGGTGGGAAATGAACGCCTCGAGCAGCTGCTTCAGGTTCAGCACGCGCGGCTGGTTGTCCACCAGCGCGACCATGTTCATGCCGAAGGTATCCTGCAGCTGCGTCTGCTTGTAGAGATTGTTCAGCACCACTTCCGCGATCTCGCCGCGCTTGAGCTCGATCACCACGCGGATTCCCTGCTTGTCGGACTCGTCACGGATGTCGGAGATGCCCTCGAGCTTTTTCTCGGTGACCTGCTCGGCGATGCGCTCGAGCAGCGCCTTCTTGTTCACCTGGTAGGGCAGTTCGTCGACGACGATCTGCTGCCGGTCGTTCTTGCCCGGGATCTCTTCGAAGTGCGTGCGCGCGCGCATCACCACGCGGCCGCGGCCCGTGCGGTAGCCCTCGTGCACGCCGGTGACGCCGTAGATGATGCCCGCCGTCGGAAAATCCGGCGCCGGCATGAGCTTGATGAGTTCCTCGATGGCGCAGTGGGGCTCGTGCATCACCAGCAGGCAGGCATCCACCACCTCGGACAGGTTGTGCGGCGGGATGTTGGTCGCCATGCCGACCGCGATGCCCGAGGAGCCGTTCAGCAGCAGGTTCGGGATGCGGGATGGGAGCACGACGGGCTCGCGTTCCTTGCCGTCGTAGTTGTCGACGAAATCGACGGTTTCCTTGTCGATGTCGGCCAGCAGCTCGGCGGACAGGCGCTCCAGCCGGCACTCGGTGTAGCGGTAGGCTGCCGCATTGTCGCCGTCGACCGAGCCGAAGTTGCCCTGGCCGTCGACCAGCATGTAGCGCATGGAGAAATCCTGCGCCATGCGCACCAGCGCCTCGTAGGTCGCGGTGTCGCCGTGCGGGTGGTATTTGCCGAGCACTTCGCCGACCACCCGCGCGCACTTCACGTAGGCGCGGTTCCAGACGTTGTTCGACTCGTGCATGGCGAACAGCACCCGGCGGTGCACCGGCTTCAGGCCGTCGCGTACGTCCGGCAGCGCGCGCCCCACGATCACGCTCATGGCGTAATCGAGGTAGGAGCGGCGCATCTCCTCTTCGAGGCTGACCGGTATCGTTTCTTTGGCGAAGGGTTCCATTACGCGGCTCTTGTTCTTGGAATTTTTAGAGGCAGGGGCAGACCGTTACGGCGGCTGAAAATCGACGCAAAAATGAGTCCAAATTTTATCATGCGCGGCATCGGAAATCGGCGCTTTTTATGATTAAATTGAATGCAATTTCCGTGCACGAAAAAACACTCCTCAGCGCGCGTTGGGTCGTCCCGGTGGAGCCCGACGGCGCGGTTCTGGAAGATCATTGCGTCGCCTTGCGCGACGGCTTGATCGAGGCGGTGCTGCCGCGCGCCGCCGCCGAAGCGCGCTTTTCCTCCTATGAGAAAGTCGATCTCGGCGAGCACGCGCTGATCCCCGGGCTGGTCAACGCCCACACGCACGCCGCCATGTCGCTGATGCGCGGCATGGCCGACGACCTGCCGCTGATGCGCTGGCTGGAGGAGCACATCTGGCCGGCGGAGATGAAGCACGTGTCGCCGCAGTTCGTGAAAGACGGCACGCTGCTCGCCTGCGCCGAGATGCTGCGCGGCGGCGTCACCTGCCTGAACGACATGTACCTGTTCCCGGCGGCGGCGATCGACGCGGCGCTGGCGGCGGAGATGCGGATATCGGCCGGCATGGTGGTGTTCGAATTCCCCTCCGCCTACGGCTCCGATCCGGACGACTACCTGGCCAAGGGCCTGGCGCTGCGCGACCAGTGGCGCGAGCACCCGATGGTTTCCTTCTGCCTGGCGCCGCACGCACCGTACACGGTGTCCGATGCGACGTTCCGCAAAATCGCCAAAATCGCCGGCGAAGTGGAGCTGCCTGTCCATATCCATTTGCACGAGACCGGCGAGGAAATCGAGCGCTCGCTTACCGAGCACGGCGTACGGCCGATCGAGCGGCTGCAGCGCCTGGGCCTGCTCGGGCCCGGCCTGATCGCGGTGCATGCGGTGCACCTGACCGACGCTGAAATCGCACTGCTCGCCAGGCACGGCGCTTCGGTCGCGCATTGCCCGTCGTCAAATCTCAAGCTGGCCAGCGGTTTCGCGCCGGTGGCGAAAATGGCGGCCGGGGGCATCAACCTGTCGCTGGGCACCGACGGCGCGGCGAGCAACAACCGCCTCGACATGTTCGAGGAAATGCGGCTCGCCGCGTTGCTTGCCAAGGCCGTGGCGCGCGATGCCGAGGTTCTACCCGCCCATGCTGCGCTGCGCGCAGCGACGCTGGGGGGCGCCGCCGCGCTCGGCCTGGAATCGCGCATCGGTTCCATCACCGCGGGCAAATCCGCCGACCTGACGGCAGTGCGGCTGGCGGGCCCGGACGCCGGTGCGGGGCTGATGCCGTGCTACGACCCCGTTTCACATCTCGTCTACGCCGCCGGACGGCGCGACGTAACCGACGTCTGGGTCGCCGGAAAACACCTGTTGCGTGACGGAATACTCCGGAATCCGGTATTTTCGGGCTTGGACACCCGCAGCAAGTTGTGGCAAAATGTATTAAGGGCTCCTGCAGAGTCTTGATTCAACTAAACATTCCGGAACGCTTCTACGATTCGGAAAATCCAGCGAGAGGGAACGCATGAACAAGAAACTTTTGACCCCGCTTCTGATTGCCGCCTGCGCCGCGTTGTCGTTGGCGTCGTTCAGCGCCTCGGCGCAATCGACGTCGGGCTACTGGACCCAGGGCGGCACCACGGTATGGAAGAACTCCACCGGCCTGTGCTGGCGCGCAGGGTATTGGACGCCCGCGATGGCGACCACGGAATGCGATCCCGACCTGATGCCGAAGGAGATGGCCGCCCCGCCGCCCCCGCCGCCGCCCGCGCCGAAGCCTGCACCCAAGCCCGCGCCGGTCGCCGAGAAAGTGACGCTGGCCGCCGACGTGCTGTTCGACTTCGACAAGGCGGTCATCAAGCCCGCGGGCAAGGAACGGCTCGACGATCTCGCCGCCAAGGTGAAGGCCATCAACCTTGAAGTCGTGATCGCCATCGGCCACACCGACTCGATCGGCAGCGATGCCTACAACCAGAAGCTGTCGGTGCGCCGCGCCGAGTCGGTCAAGGCTTACCTGGTGTCGAAGGGCGTGGAGCCGAACCGCATCTACACGGAAGGCAAGGGCGAGAAGCAGCCCGTGGCGAGCAACAAGACGAAGGACGGCCGCCAGAAGAACCGCCGCGTGGAGATCGAAGTCATCGGCACGCGCAAGTAAGCGAGCCTAACCCGCTCTCGAAAAGCCCCGCTTCGGCGGGGCTTTTTGTTTATGGCGACCATGCATCCGAACGCAGACCCGGCCGAGCTGGAGAAATTCGGTGAACTCGCGCACCGCTGGTGGGATCCGCAGGGCGAGTTCAGGCCGCTGCACGACCTCAACCCGCTGCGCCTGGGCTGGATCGACGGCATCGCCGGACTTGCGGGAAAGCGCGTTCTCGACGTCGGCTGCGGCGGCGGCATCCTTTCCGAGGCGATGGCACGGATGGGCGCCGTGGTCACCGGGATCGATCTTTCCGACAAACCGTTGAAAGTCGCGCAGCTGCATTTGCTGGAAAGCGGCGTTGCCGTGGAGTACCTGAAAGTCTCGGCAGAAGAAATGGCGGTCAGGAACTCGGGGGCCTACGACGCCGTCACCTGCATGGAACTGCTGGAGCACGTGCCGGACCCCGCGAGCACGGTTGCCGCCTGCGCGCAGCTCGTGAAACCCGGCGGCCATGTTTTCTTCTCCACCATCAACCGCAACCCGAAGTCCTACCTGTTCGCGGTGATCGGCGCGGAGTACCTGCTGAAGATGCTGCCGAAGGGCACGCACGACTACCAGCGTTTCATCAAGCCTTCCGAACTGTCGCGCTGGTGCCGCGAGGCCGCGCTGCGGCCGCTCGAACTCAAGGGCATGACCTACAACCCGGTCACCGACGTCTATCGTCTGGGCGACGACTGCGGCGTCAACTATTCGATTTGCTGCCGCAGGGATGGTTAGCCGCGTTGCAAAGGACGGCGCTCGTGCCGTGCTCCTCGATTTCGACGGCACGCTCGCCGATACCGCCGCCGATCTCGCCCGCCCGCTGAACCGGTTGCGCGCCGCGCGCGGCTTGCCGGAACTGCCGCTCGAAACGCTGCGGCCCCATGCCTCCGCGGGTGCGCGCGGGCTGCTCGAAGCCGGGCTCGGCATCCTGCCCGATCATCCGGAATTCAAGCCGCTGCGCGAGGCCTTTCTCCAGCACTATGCCGAGGAAATCTGCGTCGATACGCGCCTGTTTCCGGGGATGGAAGAACTGCTCGCGGCCGTTGAAGCGCGCGGCCTGCGCTGGGGCATCGTCACCAACAAATCCACCAGCCTCACCCGCCTGCTCGTCGCAACGCTCGGGCTCGAAGCGCGGGCCGCCTGCGTGGTCTGCGGCGACACCACGCCGCACCTGAAGCCGCATCCGGCTTCCCTGCTCCACGCCGCGAAGCTGCTCGCGCTCGCACCGCGGGATTGCGTCTACCTGGGCGACGACAAGCGGGATGTCGACGCCGCGCGCGCCGCCGGCATGCGCTCCGTCGCTGTGGAATGGGGTTACGGCAAGAACCTCGCGGACTGGCAGGCCGACGCCATCATCGCGCGGCCGCAAGACTTGATCCCGAACCTCTGAACCCTCATATGGGATAATGGTCTCAGTCGTACTGTTCGAAACGGGGGCGACCTGGTTTCGACGCAGGTATTGAAGCAGCACAGGGCATGCCGAGGACCAGAGCCCTCGTAAATCCATCTGGAAACACTTTAAACGCCAACGACACGCGTTTCGCTCTCGCGGCCTAATACCCGCGGGACGCTGCACTAGCCTGCTGGTGGGCTAGGCCTCGAAAGAGGTGCAGCGTCATTTTCACCAGCCTCTCCCCGGGATTTGGCCGCTTGGTCCCGGGGATCCGTCGAAGCGGCTAGCCGAGGATCAGCCTGCCGGTTGGCGGGTGCGAGGCGAAGCTCAAACAACCAGGCTAAGCATGTAGTCCTGACTGTGGATGACTTGCGGACGCGGGTTCGATTCCCGCCGCCTCCACCATCAAGCTACCGTCGCCTTCCGGCGTCAGACGTCCAAAGGCGACACTTTCCCTGCGGCATTTCTGCGGAACTAAGAGGCGGCAATCGCCGTCTCTACTAAGTGTTCAACGCATCCAAGGAGTTCAGATGAAAGCCAGATTCGCCAGCGCATGTCTCGCGGCGGGCGCTTTGATGCTGCCGGCCGCCGCGTTCGCCGCGGACAGCGGGGACAACACCTACGCCATCCAGCATTTCGTCGACGAATCGCTGATCACGACCAAGATCAAGGCCCTCATGGCCAAGGCAAAGCCCTCGACTCTGGTCAACGTCTCGGTCGCCACCGACAAATCCGGCGCCGTGACGCTGGGCGGCACCGCGAAGACCGGGGTGGACAAAAACAAGGCCGAATCGATCGCGCGTAGCGTCGATGGAGTGAAGACCGTCGAGAACAACATTCAGATCAAGGCGAACTGACCGGCCGGGGTGCGGCCGTGGCGAGCTTTCGAAAACAGGAAAATTGCTCCGGCCGCTACGCCCCGTCGCTGTAAGGCCACAGATTTTCGCGATCGCACGACATGCTCGTCGCCCGCTACGAGGATACGGTTAGACATCTACATCAACGGGATTGGGCATGACCAAAATACAGCGCATTTTGCAGAATTTCCTTCTCGCGGCGATCACGGCGTTCTCGCTAGGCGTCTTCGGCACCACCGCCGCGGCCGCAACCGCGGAAGAACTGAACGCGGAAGCCGCCCGGGTGCTGCAAGCCCTGATCAAGAAAAATCCCGCCGCCGAAGGCCTCTCCCGACAGGCAAAGGCAGTTCTGGTTTTCCCCAAAATCGTCAAGGCCGGCGTCGTCTTCGGCGGCAGCTACGGCGAAGGCGTTCTGACCAAGAACTCTCAATTCGCCGGCTACTACAACTCCGTCTCGGGGTCCTGGGGCTGGCAGGCGGGCGCCGAGTCGTATGCCTACATCGTATTTCTGATGAGCGACAGCGCCGTGAGCTATCTGAACAAATCGGAGGGATGGGAATTCGGCGTGGGTCCAACGGTGGTGGTGATGGATGAAGGCGCCGCGAAGAATCTGTCGACAACGACGGCGCGCAAGGACGCCTACGCCTTCATATTCGACCAGAAGGGGCTCATGGCGAGCCTGAGCCTCGAGGGCACCAAAATTTCCCCCATCAAGAAACGCTGATGCCGGCCGGCTCCGTGACGAACACGCGCTGGGCGATGGCCGGCGCCGCCGCGCTGCTGCTGATCGCCTGCGTCGCGGTCGAGGCTCCGGTTCCCGGCGTCGTGGTGAGCGCCACCGACCCGTACTACTACTCACCTTCGTACTGCGCAGGCTGCTGGTACGGCCAATGGGGCGGGCGCATCGGCTATCACCGGGGCGGCGGGCGCCCGTGGGAGCACCCGCACTTCGAATCGGACCATCACGGAGAAAACCACGGGCACGACGTGAGGCACGAGGGACACCTGTGAGGCGTTAGCTGGCGTAGCGCGAAGCCGCGCCGCTTCCCGCTATCCGAACGCCGTGGTGATCTCGATTTCGACGGTCGTCATCAGCTTGTGCACGGGGCACTTGGCGGCGACCGAGAGCAGTTCCTTGCGCTGCGCCTCGCTCAACTCGCCGGTCAGCGTCACGAACGTCGCCAGACGGTAGGTTCCCTGGCGCTCCGCGCTTGCATCGCGCTCGACCCTGACCTGGATATCCTCGACCGGGATGCCCTTCCTCTTCGCATACCAGAGCATGGTCAGCGCCTTGCAGGACCCGAGGGAGGCATCGTATAAATCGTGCGCCGACGGGCCGCTGTCGGTGCCGCCGTTGTCCGGCGCCTCGTCCGCTGGGATCAGGTGATTGCGGACATGCACGATGTTCCGCATGGGCTGGGTACGGTCGCGCAGGACTTGTATGGTCATCACGCCCTCCTCTTGTGTCGACAAACGCCGGGGCCATTATAGGTACGCGTCGCTGTAGAATCCGCTTCGGAGAACGATTGAATCGCCCCCATCCCAGGCTAGGCGCAGCGCCGGTCGACCTGACCGCGCTGGAGTTCGAGAACAGCTTCGTCGGCGCCCTGCCGGCGGATGCGGATGCCCGGAATTTCCCGCGCCAGGTCAGCAACGCCGCCTACACGCGCGTCGATCCGACGCCGGTGGCGGTGCCGCGCCTGCTCGGTTGGTCGGACGACGCGGGCAGGCTGCTCGGCGTCGCGCGCCCATCCGCGACGGGGCCGGCTGCGGAGGTGCTCGGCGGCAGCCGCGTGCTGCCGGGGATGCAGCCCTACGCGGCGCGCTACGGAGGGCACCAGTTCGGCCACTGGGCGGGACAGCTCGGCGACGGCCGCGCGATCACGCTTGGCGAAGTCATCGCCACGGACGGCACGCGCCAGGAATTGCAGCTCAAGGGAGCGGGACGCACGCCGTACTCGCGCACCGCGGACGGGCGCGCGGTGCTGCGCTCTTCCGTGCGCGAGTTCATGTGCAGCGAGGCGATGCACTACCTCGGCGTACCGACCACGCGCGCGCTCAGCCTGGCGGGTACCGGCGAAGACGTGGTGCGCGACATGTTCTACGACGGCCGCGCGGCGCCCGAGCCGGGCGCGATCGTCTGCCGGGTGGCGCCCTCTTTCGTGCGTTTCGGCAATTTCCAGATCCTCACCGCGCGCAGCGAGGACGCCCTGCTGAAGCGGCTCGCCGACTACGTGATGCGCGAGCACTTCCCCGGCGCGGCGACCTACGCCGACTGGTACCGCGAGATCTGCCGGCGCACCGCGTTGCTGGTGGTGGACTGGATGCGCCTGGGCTTCGTGCACGGCGTGATGAACACCGACAACCTGTCGATCCTTGGCCTGACCATCGACTACGGCCCTTACGGCTGGCTAGAGGGCTACGACCTGCAGTGGACGCCGAACACCACCGACGCAGAAGGGAGGCGCTACTGCTACGGCAACCAGCCCCACATCGGCGAATGGAACCTGATGCGCCTCGCCGAAGCGCTGCTGCCGCTGGTTCCCGACAAGGCGCAACTCGAGATGGGCCTGGCCCTGTACGCGGAAACCTTCCAGAGCGGCTGGCAGAAAGCGATCGCGCAGAAGCTCGGCCTCGCCTCGCTGGACCAGCCGGGCGACGACGAGCTGGTGGGCGGCCTGTTCGAGGCGCTGGCGGAAACCGAAACCGATTTCACGATTTTCTTCCGCCGGCTGCCGGTTCCGACGCTCGATGCGCTGCGCCCGGCGTTCTACGCAGACGGCGGGAACCACGAGCGCCTGGCGGCCTGGCTGGAGAAATACGCCGCCAGGGCGCGCAACGAATCCGGGCGCCTCGAGCGCATGAATGCCGCCAATCCAAAATACGTCTTCCGCAACTACCTCGCCCAGCAGGCGATCGAGGCGCTGGCCGGCGGCGACGCTTCGGTGATGGAACGCCTGATGAAGGTGCTCGAGCGGCCCTTCGACGAGCAGCCCGAACACGACGAACTCTCCGCGCGGCGCCCCGAGTGGGCGCGCCACAAGGCCGGCTGCTCGGCCCTGTCCTGCAGTTCCTAGCGTTCAGCCGGCGAGCAGGTCCGGGCCGATTTCCGCGATGCTGCGCGCGCCGCAGAGCTGCATGCTGCGCACCAGTTCGTCGTTGAGAATCTCGAGCGCGCGCCGCGCGCCCTCCTCGCCGGCCGCGCAAACGCCGTAGTAGGTCGCGCGGCCGATCATGACCGCCTCGGCGCCGCGGGCGAGCGCCTTGACGATGTCGCCGCCGCGCCGGATGCCGCCATCCATCAGCACCGCGGACCGGCCGCCGATCGCGCGCACCACGCCGGGCAGCGCGTCGAACGAGGCGATTTCGCCGTCCAGCTGGCGGCCGCCGTGGTTCGAGACGATCACGCCGTCGCAGCCGAGCGAGACCGCCTGCTCGGCGTCGGCGGGATGCACCACGCCCTTGATCAGCAGCTTGCCGGGCCAGGCGCCGCGCACGCGCTTGATGACCTCCCAGTCGAGCGAGGCGTCCTGGTCGCGCCCCACCGAGGACACGATGTTGCGCGTGTCGGCATTCCCGGCCGCCATCCCGGCCAGGTTCTCCAGCGGCGGCACGCCGCGCAGCAGCATGTCCAGCGCCCAGGCCGGGCGCGTCGCGAAATCGAGGACGTTTTTCGGCGTGAAGCGGAACGGGATGGAGAAATCGTTGCGGAAATCGCGCTCGCGCTTGCCGCCCACCGGCAGGTCCGCGGTCACCATCAGCGTGTCGTAGCCCGCCTTGCGGGCGCGCTCGATGAGGCCGAAGGTGTACTCGCGGTCCTTGAAGAAATAGGCCTGGAACCAGTGCCGCCCCGGCGCCGCTTCGGCGATCTTCTCGATACTGGCGGTCGCCGACGTCGACAACGTGAACGGGATGCCGAAATCGGCCGCCGCCCTGGCCACGGCAATGTCGCCGCCGCGCCAGCCGAAGCCCACCGCGCCCGTGGGCGCGATGACGATGGGAAGCCGGGACGTTTTCCCCAGGACCGAGGTTTCCGTGCTGACTTGCGAAACGCCCACCAGGACTCTCCGCTGCAGGCGGACTCTCTCGAAAGCCGCGCGATTCTCCCGCAGCGTCGACTCGTTCTCCGCGCCGCCGTCGATGAAATCGAACACCGCGCGCGGCAGCCGCCGCCGCGCGGCGAGCCGCAACTCCTCGATATTGAACGCCTTCATGCCGCGCGCACCACGCGGTTGGCGAGTATGCCGATGTGCTCGTTCACGACCTCGACCAGGTCGCCCGGCTGCAGCACGGGCAGCGTCGGGCCGTCGCAGCCGAACCAGATCACGTCGCCCGGATGCAGCGTCAGGTAGCGCGACATCCTGGAGATGAAATGCGCCACGCTGAATATCATCCCGCCGGTGTGGTAGCTGGAAACCGTCCTGCCATTGACGCGCACGTCGATCTGCTGCGCCATGGGGTCGATGCCGTCCACGATGAACGGCCCCATCGGCTTGAAGGTGTCGCTGTTCTTCGCCCGCCAAAGCGTGCGATCGCTTTTCTGCCAGCTGCGCTCGCTGACGTCGTTGCCGAGCGTATAGCCCTCGACGCAGCCGAGCGCGTCTTTTTCGCTCAGGTTTTTCGCTTTTTCCCCGATCACGGCGACCAGTTCGCCCTCGAATTCCACCGGGCCGAGCGCATCCTTCGGAATCACGATGTCCTCGCCGTTGAGAACGAAGGCGTTAGGCGACCGGTAGCCGATGTCGGCCTGCGCCGGAATCTTGAAACTGGTGCCGTGATGCTGGTTCGCCCAATCGATGTGCGCGCGGAAATTCAGCCCGGCCGCGTAAAAATTACTGGCCGAGTCCAGCACCGTCCGGTCGACCGCGCGCTTCATTCCGCCCTGACACCCGAGGCCTTGATGACCTGCGCCCAGCGCTCGTTGTCCTTCCTCAGGAACGCAGCGAATTCCGCCGGCGTATCGCCGATGATCACCGCGCCCTGCGCCTTCATGCGCTCGCGCGTCTCCGGCCGCGCGAGCGATTTGCGCATCTCGTCGGCGAGCCGGTTGACGATCGCGGACGGCGTGCCGGCCGGCGCCAGCATCCCCACCCAGGGCGCGGTCTGCTCCAATCCGGCGAATCCCACCTCGGCCATGGTGGGCACGCCCGGAAAATCGGGCTGGGGCACCGCCGTACCGACCGCCAGGGCCTTGAGTTTCTTCGCCGCGACCTGGTCCGCGATGCCGACCACCGGGTAGAACATGAAACTCACGCGCCCGGCCAGCACTTCGACCAGCGCCGGGCCGTTGCCCTTGAAAGGCACGTTGATCATCTTCGTGCCGGTCATGATTTCCAGCATCGCGCCGGCAAGGTGGGTGGAGCCGCCGATACCCGAGGTGCCGTAGCTGAGCTCGCCGGGTTTCGCCCTGGCCATGGCCACGAGGTCCCGCATCGAGTTGATCGGGCTGTTGGCGGCGGTGACCACCACCATCGGCAGGTTCGCCGCGTTGCTGATCGGCGCGAAATCCTTGAACGGATCGTAGTTGGCCTTGGTGCCGGGCAGCAGCGGGTTCACCAGCAGCGACAGGGACGAAAACAGCAGCGTGTAGCCGTCCGCGCTCGCATGGGCCACGGCTTCGGTACCGATGATGGCGTTCGCGCCGGGCCGGTTCTCGACGATGACGCTCTGCCCCATCGAGACGGTCATGTCCTGCGCGATGTAGCGCGCGATGACGTCGGTCGGCCCGCCGGCGCCGAAGCCGACGATCAGCCTGACGGGTTTATTCGGGTAGTTTTGCGCAAAAGAATTACCCCACAGGGATAAAAACACCACGCCCAGCAAAAATCTTTTCATTTATGGCTCTCCGTTCCTGAAGAATCGCGTCGCCATCACCTGGCAGCGCTTGACCAGGCGGTGCTCGTCCGGCCCGTAGTCGGCGATGGCGTTATGGATGGTGCCGAAGTCTTCCCACACCAGCACGTCGCCCGCGGTCCATTCGAACCGGTAGCGGTACTTGTCCTGCGTCTGGTGGGCAAAGAGGAACGCCAGGGTGCCTTCGCTTTCTTCTGTGCTCAATTCATTTATTTTCATCGAATATCCCGGATTCGCGTACAGGACCTTTCCCCCGGTAATCGGATGGGTGAGGAAGATCGGGTGCGACACCGGCGGCTTGGCCTTTCTCTGCGCCTCGCTGAGCGGCGCGCGCCGGCTGCCTTCCCGGCCGCGCATCAATTCCCAGAACTTGTTGAAGTCGTGCAGCACCGTCATGCCGTCGAGCTTCTTCTTCATCGCCCCGGGCAGGCCGTCGTAGGCGGCGTGCATGTTGCAGAACTCGGTGTTGCCGAGCGGCTTGCCGCCGCGCATCGGGATCTTGATGCCGTAGAGCACGTTGGCGAAGGCGATCTGCCGGCTGTAGGACATGTCGGTATGCCAGTCCTGCCCGGCATCCGACAGCCCGATCGGCTTGCCGTTCTCGACGACGTTG
>DATBQR010000088.1:0-11440 GCA_036560705.1 Burkholderiales bacterium
CCTCGCGTACTATGCCAAGGACTTCAAGACGCCGGGCGGTGAAGCGCGCGCCGACTGGGAAAAAGCGCGCCGGCAGCGCATCACGGCGCCGAAGAGCATTGCGGTCTCGGTCGATGCGCCCAAAGTGAGCGCCGGCGCAGACGGCCAGTCGGCCAGCGTGACGTTTCGCCAGGGCTACCGTTCCGACGTGATCAAGTCGACCAGCACCACCAAGACGCTCGTCATGGCGAAAGTCGACGGGCACTGGCTGATCCGGCAGGAGAGGGTCGGCAATTGATGTCCCTGCGTCGTGCCTGGCCGCGCCTGGCCGCCGCCGCCCTCCTCGCTGTCGCTACCGTCAGCTACGAAGCAGAGCCGGCCACGCCTGCCGCGCCCGCAAATGCGCCTGCGGGCGCCGGTCCTGAGGTCGCGCTGGCGGGCGTCCTCGAGGCGATTGACGCCAACCAGCTCGACCTCGCCACCCGGCGGGTCGAGGCGCTGATCGCGGAGCATCCGAATTTCCGGCTCGCCCACCTGATCCGCGGCGACCTGCTGATGGCGCGCTCCCGCCCGCTGCAGACCTTCGGCAACGTGCCGAAAACCGTTCCGCGCGAGAAGGTGGAAGACTTGCGCGCGGAAGCGCTCCAGCGGCTGCGCGCCGCGCGCGACCGGCCCAGCGCCGACCAGGTGCCGCGCTACGTTCTGCAGATGTCCGCCGAACAGAAGTACGCGCTGGTGGTGGATTCGCGCCGCGCGCGGCTCTACCTCTTCGAGAACGTCGGCGGCAGGCCCCAGTATGTGGCCGACTACTACGTGACCCTGGGCAAGAACGGCATGGAGAAGACGCGCGAAGGTGACCAGAAGACGCCCATCGGCGTCTACCACGTCACCGCCAACCTGCCGCGGCAGAAGCTGGGCGATTTCTACGGCGCCGGCGCCTTCCCGATCAACTACCCGAACGCCTGGGACAAGCGGCTCGGCAGAAACGGCCACGGCATCTGGCTGCACGGCACCCCTTCGGACACCTACAGCCGGCCGCCGCGGGCGAGCGACGGCTGCATCGTGCTGGCGAACGCCGACCTGGAGGCGGTCGGGAAGAACCTGCAGATCGGCCTCACGCCGGTGATCATCGCCGACGACATCGAGTGGACCGATGCGGCCGTGCTCGAAACCGAGCGCAAGGGGCTCGCCGACGCCTTCGAAGGCTGGCGCAGCGCGTGGGAAAGCCGCGATTCGGACAAGTACCTCGGCTACTATGCCGCGCGCTTCAAGTCCGACGATCAGGACTTCGCGGCATGGTCCGAGCGCAAGCGCGCGGTGAACGCCTCCAAAAGCTGGATCAAGGTCGGCATTTCGCGGCTGGCGATGCTGCGGTATCCGCGCGAGAGTTTCGTCGTGGTCAGTTTCGACCAGGACTACCGTTCGAGCAATCTTTCCAACACGATGCGCAAGCGCCAATACTGGATCAAGGAAGACGGGCGCTGGCAAATCCTTTACGAGGGTGGAGAATGAAGCTGATCGATTTCTGGAAGCCTTTGATCGTCCTTTCGGCCGCGGCGGCGTCGCCGGGCGTGCAGGCCGCCGACCCGCAGGTGGATCTGAAGACCAACATGGGCACGATCCGCATCGAACTCTTTCCGGCCAAGGCGCCGAAGTCGGTCGAGAACTTCCTGCAGTACGTGAAGGACGGGCATTTCAACGGCACCATCTTCCACCGTGTGATCGACGGTTTCATGATCCAGGGCGGCGGCTTCGACAAGAACATGCAGCAGAAGCCGACGCGCGCGCCGATCGAGAACGAAGCCAAGAACGGGCTCAAGAACGACCTCGGCACCCTGGCCATGGCCCGCACCAGCGCGCCGCATTCCGCCTCGGCGCAGTTCTTCATCAACCTGAAGAACAATGATTTCCTAAATTCCGCGAACGCGCAGGACGGTTGGGGCTACGCCGTGTTCGGCAAAGTGGTGTCGGGGATGGACGTGGTGATGAAGATCGCCAAGGTCGCCACGGGATCGTCGGGCCCCTACGGCGACGTGCCGCGCGAAGCCGTCGTTATCGAGTCCGCTACCCTGGTGTCCGACAAGAAGTGATGTGAGCCAGGCGCTCTTCATCTCCGACCTGCACTTGTCGGGCGGGCGCCCGGAAACCAACCAGCAGTTCTTCCGCTTCCTCGACGAGGAGGCCAGCCGCGCCGAGGCCCTGTACGTGCTCGGCGACCTGTTCGAGTACTGGGCAGGCGACGACGAACTGCGGGATGCCGCCGGCGACCCGCTGGCCACCGAGGTCGCGCAGGGTTTTCGCCGGCTCGCCGACGCCGGCGTGAAAGTCCGCGTGATGCACGGCAACCGGGATTTCCTCGTCGGCAAGGGATTCTTCGCAGCCAGCGGCGCGCAGTTCCTCGAGGATCCGAGCGTGATCCGCTTCGCGGGCAAGCGCCTGGCCCTGCTGCACGGCGACACGCTGTGCACCGACGACCACGATTACCAGGCCTGGCGCCGCACCGCGCGCTCGGCGGCCTGGCAGAAGGAGTTCCTTGCCAAGCCGCTGGCGGCGCGCCATGAAGCGATCAGCGCGCTGCGCGAAAAGAGCAAGGAAGTGATCCAGGCCAAGCCCGCCGAAATCATGGACGTGAACGCGGACGCAGTGCGCAACGCCTTCCGCCAGCTCGGCGTCAACCGGATGATCCACGGCCACACCCACCGGCCCGCGCGCCACGACATCGAAGTGGATGGCGCGCGCTGCGAACGCTGGGTGCTGCCCGACTGGTACGGCCCGGGCGGCTACCTCGCCCTGGACGACGTCGGTCCGCGGCTGGTCAGCTTCTAGCCCAGCCCCGTCGACAGATCCGCCCGCAGATCGGATACCGCTTCGAGTCCGACAGCGAGCCGGATCAGCCCCTCGCCGATCCCCGCGGCCGCGCGCGCCTCGGGCGTGATGCGGCCGTGCGTCGTGGTCGCCGGGTGGGTGATAGTGGTCTTCACGTCGCCCAGGTTGCCGGTGATCGAGATCAGCTTCGTCGAATCGATCACCTTCCAGGCTGCCTCGCGACCGCCCTTGACGTCGAAGGACACAATCGCGCCGCCGGACTTCTGCTGGCGCTGTACGAGCGCGCGCTGCGGATGCGAGGCGAGCCCCGGGTAGTAGACGCGCTCGACTTTCGGGTGTTTCTCCAACCAAGTCGCCAGTTCCAGAGCGCGTTCCGACTGCGCGAGCATGCGCAGCTCGAGCGTTTCCATGCCTTTCAGGATAACCCAGGCGTTGAACGGCGAGAGCGACGGCCCGGCCGTACGCAGGAAGCCGAACACCAGGTCCACCAGCGCCTTGGCGCCGAGCACTGCGCCGCCGAGCACCCTGCCCTGCCCGTCGAGATACTTGGTGGCGGAATGGATCACCAGGTCGGCGCCGAATTCCAGGGGCCGCTGCAGCGCCGGCGTGCACAAGGCGTTGTCCACCACCAGCACCGCGCCCGCTTTCTTCGCTACGGCTGCGAGCGCGGCGATATCGCAGATCTCGCCGAGCGGGTTGGACGGTGTCTCGAGGAAAAACAGTTTCGTGTTCGGCCGTATCGCGCGTTGCCACTCTTCCACCTTCGTCGGAGAAACGAAAGTGGTCTCGACGCCGAAGCGCGCCAGGATGGCGACGTAGAGCTGCACCGTCGCGCCGAACACCGCGTTGGAACAGACCACGTGATCGCCCGCCTTGAGCAGCGCCATGGAGGTGGCGAGGATCGCGGACATGCCGGATGCCGTGGCAACGCAGGCTTCGGCGCCTTCCAGCGCCGCCAGGCGGTCCTGGAACATCGATACCGTGGGATTGGTGAAGCGGGAATAGACGAACCCGCCCTCGCCGCCCGAGAAGCGCGCGGCCGCCTGCGCGGCGTTCTCGAACACGAAGCTCGAGGTGAGGAACAGTGCCTCGGAATGCTCGCCGAATTCGGTGCGCGCAGTACCCGCGCGCACGCCCAGGGTGGAAGTCTCGTACATTTTAGTCATAAAAAAAACCCGATCCCTTTTAGTTAAGCGGACCGGGTCGTTTCGGCACGCTTTAGCTGGATTTATAACGCGCCCGCAAGCTGTATCAAATCGGCGCGAAAGAAGGATTATAGCAAACTAGCCATTGGCCACCAAATTCAGGTCGAGCTGCGCGCCGCCGTCGTCCTCGGAGTCGCGCTGCGCATCGCGCCGGCTCTCGATGATGTGCAGGTAGTCGCTGGTGACGTCGCCGGTGACGTAGACGCCGTCGAAGCAGGACGTTTCGAAAGTCGCCAGCTTCGGGTTGGTCTGGCGAATGGCGTCCTTGAGCGCATCCAGGTCCTGGTAGATCAGGGCGTCGGCGCCGATTTCCGCGGCCACCTCGTCCTCGCTACGGTGGGCGGCGATCAGCTCCGCCCGCGTGGGCATGTCGATGCCGTAGACGTTCGGAAAACGCACCGGCGGCGCGGCCGAGGCAAAGAACACCTTGCGCGCGCCGGACTCGCGCGCCATCGTGACGATCTCGCGGCTGGTGGTGCCGCGCACGATGGAATCGTCCACCAGCAGCACGTTCTTGCCCTTGAACTCGACGCCGATCACGTTCAGCTTCTGGCGCACCGAGCGTGAGCGCACCTCCTGCCCCGGCATGATGAACGTGCGCCCGATGTAGCGGTTCTTCACGAAACCCTCGCGGTAGGGCACGCCCAACCCCGCCGCCAGCTGCAGCGCCGAGGGGCGGCTCGAATCCGGGATCGGGATGACAACGTCGATCTGCAGGTGCTGGTACTGGCGCTTGATCTTCTCGGCCAGCTTCTCGCCCATGTGCAGGCGCGCCTCGTAGACCGAGGCGCCGTCGATCAGCGAATCCGGCCGGGCCAGGTACACGTATTCGAAAATGCAGGGATTGAGCGCGGTGCTCTCGGCGCACTGCTGGCTGTGGAAGCGGCCGTCGTCCTCGATGAACACCGCCTCGCCCGGCGCGATGTCGCGCAGCACGCGGAAGCCGAGGGCTTCGACCGCGACCGATTCGGAAGCCACCATGTACTCGATGCCCTGCCCGGTCTCGTTGTAGCCGATGACCGCGGGCCGGATGCCGTAGGGATCGCGGAAGGCGAGCACGCCATGGCCGGCGATCATCGCGATGACCGCGTAGGCGCCGCGCACGCGGCGATGGACGTTCGCCACCGCGCCGAAAATCGTCTGCGGATCGAGCCGCAGCTTGACCGACGCCTTTTCCAGCTCGTGCGCCAGCACGTTCAGCAGCACCTCCGAATCCGAGTTGGTATTGATGTGCCGCAGGTCCTGCCTGAACATCTCCTCCTTGAGCTTGTCCGAATTGATCAGGTTGCCGTTGTGGCCGAGCACGATGCCGAACGGCGAATTCACGTAGAAGGGCTGGGCCTCGGCCGAATTGGACGCCGAGCCGGCGGTCGGATACCGGCAGTGGGCGATGCCGATGTTGCCGGGAAGGGAGCGCATGTTGCGCGTGCGGAACACGTCGCGCACCGTCCCGGTGCCCTTCTGCATGTGGAAACTGTTGTGCGAGCTTGTGACGATCCCCGCCGCGTCCTGGCCGCGGTGCTGCAGGAGCAGCAACCCGTCATAGAGGAGCTGATTGACGGGCGAGCGTGCGACGATACCCAGAATTCCGCACATCGGAGAAGACTCCCAGTGCTAAGGTTCAATCATAACGCAAGCGCCCCGCGAACGTTTGCGGAAGCAGCGGTTTGAACACGAGCGCGGCGCGCACCAGCAACGCGCCGCCGGCCGAATCCGTCCAGAACGGCTGCCGCGGCGCGCTGGTGAGGCCCGCCAGCAAGACCGCCGCCAGCACGATCAGCGCGCCGCGCGCCGCGCCGAAAAACGCGCCCAGCAGCCGGTCCAGGCCGCCCAGCCCCGCCGCGCTGACGATCTTCGACAGCAACAGTCCCAGCAGCGAGGTCACGACCAGCGAGCCGGCGAAGACCGCCACGAATGCCGCAGCCACCCTCAGTTCCGGCGTGGGTATCGCCTGCGGCATGGCCGCGCCCAGGGGTCCCGCAAAGAGATTCGCGGCAAGAAATGCGATCACCCATCCAAGGATCGAGATCACTTCACGCACCAGGCCCCGCCATGCGCCCAGCGCAAGGGACGCCGCAAATACGCCGATCACGGCGTAGTCCAGCCAGGTCATCTCAGGATTTGGGGGCGACGCTGCCCGGTTTCAAGCCGAGGGCCTTCAATTGCCTGACGATTTTCTCTGCGCTGTCGCGGCTGGCGAAAGGCCCTGCGCGCACGCGCGTCACGGAACCGTCTTTCGTGGCGATCGGCTCGGTGTAGTACGGAATCTTCGCCGCCTTCAGCTTCTCGATGACGCCCGCGGGGTCGACGTAGGCGCCGGCCGGCACCATGAATTGCCCGCCACCGGCCAGCGCGGCTTCGGCACGCTGCTTCTCGGCATCGGCCTTGGCCGCCGGCTTTTCGGCGGCCTTGGTGACGGTGATTTCGATCTTCGGCGCCGGTTTCTCGGCAGGCGCTTCAGGAGCTTTTTCGGCGGCCTTCTCGACGGCCTTTTCTGCCGCCTTCTCGGGTGCTTTCTCCGGCGCCTTGTCGGCGGCATTCTGCTCCGGGATCGCAGGCGACTTGGGGGTCACCTTCGGGGCGAACGCGGTCTCGTCTTCGCCGGGAATCCGCACGCTGACCGGCGGCGCGCTGCCCTTCGGGTCGGAATCGAACACCATCGGCAGCACGATGACGGCCGCCAGCACGAGCGCGACGGCACCGACCAGCCGGCGGCGGCCGCGGCGCTTCAGCGTATTGACGTCGTCGTTATCAGCCATAGGCGCCGGCAACCGTGAGAAAGGAGCCGAACACGACGATTTTATCATTCTCGGCCGCTTCGTTCTTTGCCGCGGCGAGCGCCGACGCGACGGTCGGGTGTTTTGTCGCCCGGGCCTTTATGTTTTCCTTGCCTAGAATCTCAAAAAGCTCTTCCGCGTCCGCGCCGCGCGGTCCCGGCAGCGACGCCAGGTGCCAGCGCGTGATCCGCGGCGCAACGGCGCGCACCACGCCGGCGATGTCCTTGTCGCGCAGCATGCCGAAAACGGCGATCGTTTCCGGAGAAAAGCCGCTCTCGCCGAGATTCGCCGCCAGCGCCGCCGCCGCCTGCGGGTTATGCGCCACGTCCAGGACGACCTGCGGCCTTCCCGGCAACACCTGGAAACGGCCGGGCAAGGCGACCTCCGCGAGCGCCCGGCGTACATCCTGCATGGCGATGGGCAGCCGTTCCCGTAGCGTATCCATGGCTGTAAAGGCCGCGCTCGCATTGCGCAGCTGCATCGCACCGCGAAGCGCAGGGTGCGCCAGCCCCGAGCGCTTGCCGGCCGGACCCCAGTAGGACCATTGCGTCCCCTGCGGCTGGTAGCCGAAATCGCGGCCCAGCAGGAGCAGTTTCGCGTCCGATGCCAGAACCGAGCGGGGCGGGGCGGGATCGGCGACGACGGCAGGCCTGCCCGGCCGGAAAATTCCCGCCTTTTCACGGCCGATGGCTTCCCTCGAGTCGCCCAGGAACTCCACGTGGTCGATGCCCACGCTGGTGAGCACGGCGCAGTCGGCGTCCACGACGTTCACCGCGTCCAGCCGTCCGCCCAGGCCGACTTCCAGTACCGCGGCATCGAGGTTTTCCCTTGAAAAAAGAAAAAAAGCGGCCAGCGTTCCAAACTCAAAATAGGTCAGCGGTATCGAACCGCGCGCCGATTCCACCGCGGCAAATGCTTCCGCAAGCGCCTCGTCCTCCGCCTCCCGGCCGGCGACGCGCACGCGCTCGTTGTAGCGCAGGAGGTGCGGAGAGCTGTAGAGCCCGGTGCGGTAGCCCGCGAACCCCAGGATCGACTCGATCATGGCGCAGGTGGATCCCTTGCCGTTGGTGCCGCCGACAGTGATGACGGGGCAGGAAATTTCTATTTCTAATTTGGAAAAAACTTCAAAAACGCGGTCCAGGCCAAGGGCGATCGGCTGCGGATGCTGGCGCTCGATGTACTCGAGCCAGGCGGCGAGAGACCTGCCCTTCACGAACTGCTGTCGGAAGGCTTCCCGAGCAGCAGCGCCAGCAGCGTATGCAGCTTGTCGCGCATCTGCCGGCGGTCCACGATCATGTCGATCGCGCCCTTCTCCAGCAGGAACTCGGCGCGCTGGAATCCCTCGGGCAGCTTCTGCCGCACCGTCTGCTCGATGACGCGAGGGCCGGCGAAGCCGATCAGCGCCTTCGGCTCGGCGATGACGATGTCGCCGATCATCGCGAAACTTGCCGAGACCCCGCCCATCGTGGGATCCGTCAGCACGGTGACGAACGGCAGCTTGCGCTGCCCGAGCTCGGTGAGGGACGCGGTGGTCTTCGCCATCTGGGTGAGCGACAGCAGCCCTTCCTGCATGCGCGCGCCGCCCGTGGAGGTGAAGCAGACGTAGGGCAGCTTCTGCTCGATGGCGACGCGCACGCCGCGCACGAAACGCTCGCCGACCACCGAGCCCATCGAGCCGCCCATGAAATCGAACTCGAACGCCGCGCAGACCACGCCGAGCGACTTGATCGATCCCTGCAGCACGATGAGCGCGTCGGTTTCCCCGGTGGAGGCGCGCGCCTCTTCCAGGCGTTCCGGATATTTCCTCGAGTCCTTGAACTTGAGGCTGTCCACCGGCAGGATCTCGGCGCCGATCTCGAAGCGGCCTTCGGGATCGAGCAGCCCGTCCAGGCGCGCGCGCGCGCCGATGCGCTGGTGGTCGCCGCACTTCGGGCAGACATTGAGGTTTTTTTCCAGGTCGGTGCTGTAGAGCACCGCGCTGCACGCTGGGCACTTGGTCCAGAGCCCTTCCGGGACCTGCTTGCGCGGGCCCGTGGCGCGCTGGATCTTGGGCGGCAGCAGTTTCTGCAGCCAACTCATGCGTGTCCCACGAACGCATTCATGCGTCGAGCGCCTTTCGGATGGGTACGAGCAAAGCTTTGACGCGCGCCACTGCATGCGCGGCGCCCGCGCTCTCGATCTCCTGCACGATGCGGCTGCCGATGATCACGGCATCGGCCGTTTTCGAGACGGCGCGCGCCGTCTCCGCGTCCTTGATGCCGAAGCCGACGCCGATGGGGAGCGCGGACGCCGCCCGGATTTTCGGCAGGTGGGCGGCAATGTCGGCGGCATCGGCCGACTTCACGCCGGTCACGCCTTTCAGCGAGACGTAGTAGAGGTAGCCGGTGCCGGCGCGCGCCACTTCACGGATGCGCGCATCGGTGGACGTGGGTGCGAGCAGGAAAATGCAGTCGATGCCGGCCTTCGCACAGAGGTCGACGAACGGCCCGCATTCTTCCGGCGGGTAGTCCACCACGATGGTGCCGTCCACCCCGGCGGCCCCGGCCGCGGCGACGAATTTCTCCACGCCCATCGCCTCGATCGGGTTGGCATAGCCCATCAGCACCACCGGCGTTTTTGCGTCTTTTTTTCTGAATTGGCTTACCAATCCCAAAACATCGGCAAGTCCGATCCCATTCTTGAGCGCGCGCTCGGAAGAGCGCTGGTTCGCCGGGCCGTCGGCCATCGGATCGGAAAACGGCACGCCGATCTCGAGGATGTCGCCGCCCGCCTCCACCATGCCGTGCAGGAGCGGCACCGTGCTCGCGGGCAGCGGATCGCCCGCCATGATGTACGGGATCAGCGCCTTGCGCCCGGCGGCCTTCAGCTCGGCGAAGCGCCCGGCGATGCGTGACATCAGAGCTTGATCCCCATCCGGTCCGCGACCGTCTGCATGTCCTTGTCGCCGCGGCCCGAGAGATTGACCAGCAGGGCCTTGTCCCTGGGCATCGACGGGGCGATCTTCCCCGCGTAGGCGACGGCATGCGCCGATTCGAGCGCGGGGATGATGCCCTCGTAGTGGCACAGGTCGCTGAACGCCTTGAGCGCCTCGTCGTCCGTGATGCTGACGTACTCGGCGCGGCGCTGGTCCTTCAGCCAGGCGTGTTCCGGTCCGACGCCTGGGTAATCCAGGCCGGCGGAAACGGAGTGGGTTTCGGTGATCTGCCCGTTGGCGTCCTGCAGAAGATAGGTGCGGTTGCCGTGCAGCACGCCCGGCGTGCCGGCGCTGAGCGAGGCCGCGTGCCTGCCGGTCGCCAGGCCCTCGCCCGCCGCCTCGACGCCGATCAGCCTGACTTTTTCATCGGCGATGTAGGGATAGAAAATGCCCATCGCGTTCGACCCGCCGCCGACGCAGGCGATCACCGCGTCCGGCTGGCGGCCGATCATCTCGGGCATCTGCAGCTTGCACTCCTCGCCGATGACCGACTGGAAATCGCGTACCATCATCGGATACGGGTGCGGCCCGGCGACCGTGCCGAGGATGTAGAAGGTGTCCTCCACGTTCGTCACCCAATCGCGCATCGCTTCGTTGAGCGCATCCTTGAGCGTCTTCGAGCCCGATTCGACGGGCACGACTTCGGCGCCCAGCAGCTTCATGCGGTAGACGTTCTGCGCCTGGCGCTTGATGTCTTCCGAGCCCATGTACACGATGCATTTCATGCCGAAGCGCGCCGCCACGGTCGCCGACGCGACGCCGTGCATGCCGGCGCCGGTTTCCGCGATCACGCGCTTCTTGCCCATGTGGCGCGCGAGCAGCGCCTGGCCGATGGTGTTGTTGATCTTGTGCGCGCCGGTGTGATTCAGGTCCTCGCGCTTGAGCAGGATGCGCGCGCCGCCGACGTGCGCGGTCAGCCGCTCGGCCTCGTAGATCGGGCTCGGCCGGCCGACGTAGTGCTTGTAGTCGTGCGCGAGTTCGGCGACGAATTCGGGGTCGTCCTTGTACTTGCGATACGCGACTTCGAGTTCGGCAAGCGGAGCGATGAGTGTTTCAGCGACATAGACACCGCCGTAGTCGCCGAAGTGGCCGCGCGCGTCGGGATAGTCGTTGTAGTCGATGGCGTCAGCGTTATTCATTTCTTCTCATGTCCGTTCATTCGCATGGTGTTCCGCGTTCCGTACCGCATCGACGAACGCGCGCATCTTCGCGCCGTCCTTGATGCCGGGTTGCGATTCGATGCCACTCGACACATCCACGCCCCACGGTCGCACGTCACGTACCGCAGCACCTACATTGGCCGCATCGAGTCCACCGGCAAGCAGCCACGGCTTCGCCATCTTGTGCTGGGCGAGCCGGGTCCAGTCGAAACGTTCGCCGCTGCCGCCCATCTCGCCAGGAGCATGGCCGTCGAACACGAACCCTGCCGCGGAAGGATAACGCGCGAGCAGCGCCGGCACATCGCCTGCTGCGACATCGCGCATCGCGATCGCCTTCAGGAACGGAACGCCGTGGCGCGCGCAGGACGCATCGTCCTCGTTTCCGTGGAGCTGCAACATGTGCGGACGCAACAGCTGCACGATCGCATCGACCTCTCCCGCCGGATTGTCCATCACCAATGCGATCACGCTAATCGCCTGTGCAGCCGCGTCGCGCAAGGTCAACGCCTGATCGAGAGC
>DATBQR010000089.1:0-1643 GCA_036560705.1 Burkholderiales bacterium
CCGCCGGGCCGCCTGCCGGCGACCGCGCGCGAGCAGGATTTCGCCGCCGCGGTCGCGGCGCTGGAGCAGGCGGGCCGCCCAGGCGAAGCGCGCGAGTCCTACCGCGCGCTGCTGGCACGCTGGCCGACGGACCTGGTCGGCTTGATCGGCCTGGGCAATGTGGAGTACGCGCTGAAGGACGTCCCGGCCGCCGAGCGTGCTTTTCGTCGCGCCAGCGAAGCGCACCCGCAGTCGGCGGTCGCGTTCAACAATCTCGCCAACGTGCTGGCGACGCTAGGCCGGCTCGCCGAAGCGGAGACGGCCGCACGGGCCGCAGTGGCGCTGGAGGGCCCGACGCTGCCGGAGGCCCGCAAGACGCTCGAGGCGATCGTCGCGCTGCGCGCCGCGCGGCATTGACGCGCGCCGCAGGAAATCATCCCCCGCCCATTTCCTCCAGGCGCCGCTTTGCCGCCACGCGCACCGCGTCCCGCAGGTCCGGGTGCGTGTCCATGAAACTCTCGAAATCTTCCTTGTCCAGGACCAGCAGCCTGCAGGCGGAGAGGGCCGTGACGGTGGCCGTCCGGGTGCGGTCGGCGATCAGCGCGATTTCGCCGAAGAAATCGCCTGCGCCCAACCGGCCGCGCGGGGCGTCGGTCTCCTGGTCGACCTCGATCTCGCCGGACACGATGAAGTACATCGAGTCGGCCTGGTCCCCCTTGCGGATCAGCCGCTCGCCGCGTTCCGCCCGGCGCCCGCGCAGCACACTCGCAACCGCGGCAATGCGGGACGCGTCGAGGTTGCGGAACAAGGGCACCTTGGCGACCAGGTTCCAGGTGTCGACGAATTCCCGGCGCCGCAACGCCTCGACGAAGGCGGAGGCGATGATGCCCACCGGGATCGCGAACATGCACACGCCCATCACCGCCGTGAGCCCGCCCGCGAGCTTGCCCCACAGCGTCACCGGCGTCACGTCGCCGTAGCCGACCGTGGTGAGCGTGACGATGCCCCACCACATCGCCTCGGGAATGCTGCCGTACTTGTCCGGCTGCGCGTCGCGCTCGAAGTAATAGACCAGGCTCGACTGGAACACGAGCAGCGCCAGCATCAGCACCGCAGCGCTCATCAGGACGCGGCGCTCGCTGTAGATCGCCTCGACCATGAACTGGAAGGCTGCCGTGTGCCGCAGCAGCTTGAAGATCGGCACGATGTCGAGCCAATCGAGATTGAGCCCGAAATGCGGTGCCAGGGCAAAAGGAATCGCCGCCACCAGGTCCACCACGCCCGGCAGCGAAAACACGTAGCGCAGGCGTTCGCGCGCAGCGCCGGCCGCACCCGGATTGTCCGGCGCGATCCAGATGCGTATGAAGTACTCGGCGGCAAACCCCAGGGTGGTCAGCACCAGGATGAGGTCGAGGAGAGCGCCGTGTTCAAGCCCGATGCGCGGCACCGATTTCAGGATCGCCGTGGTGACGCTCACGACGATCAGCAGGACCAGCCCCGCGCGCATCGCCTGGCCGGCCGGACCCCCGGCCTCCTCGCGGGTAAGCAGGTGGTGCGCCAGCGCGCGCGGCGTTTCGGGCTTGTCGGACTTCACTGTGCGCTACTCTCCGCCCTGCCGCGGTGCCCGCGGGCTTTCATCTTCCGGACGCTTGCGCGGCCGCGTG
>DATBQR010000090.1:0-17301 GCA_036560705.1 Burkholderiales bacterium
ATGCAGGCCGCCGGCATGACCGACTATGCGGCGGTGCCCCTGGTCTTCGGCTCCGGCACGGTCAACGTGTTCACCCTGGCGACCCGTGCGCCCGCCGGATTCGGCGACGAGGACCTGGACCGTTTCGCGGCGCTGGCGAACCTGTTCGCGCCCCTCATCGAACTGATCGAATCGCGGCGCATGACGCTCGGCCTGCTGGACGCGTTCGTCGGCCCGCGCATCAGCGAGCGCATCCTCCAGGGCCAGGTCAAGCGCGGCGACGGCGACCGCATCGAGGCCGCGTTCTGGTACTCGGACCTGCGCGGCTTCACCGCGCTCAGCGAATCGCTGCCGGCCGCGGAGCTGCTCCAGCTGCTGAACGAATACTTCGAGAACTGCGCCGCGGCCGCGGCGGCGCGCGGCGGGGAGATCCTGCAATTCATCGGCGACGCCATCCTCATCGTGTTCGAGATCAAGAAGCCGGAGGACGAGGCCAGGGTTTGCGAGGATGCCCTGGATGCGGCCGTCGACGCCTTCGCCTCCATCGCCGTGGTCAACCACCGGCGGCGCCACGGCGGCCTGCCGCAGATCGAATTCGGGCTCGGCCTGCACCTGGGCATGGTGACCCACGCCAATGTCGGCGCCCCGGACCGCCTTGCCTTCAACGTCGTCGGCCCCGCGGTGAACAAAACCGCGCGCATCCAGGCGCTCAGCAAGGAAGCCGGCGTGCCGCTGCTGCTGTCGGGCGAATTCGCCGCGCGCGTGCGGCGCCCGCTGCGCCCGCTGGGGCGTTTCGAGCTGCGCGGCGTGGCCGGCGCGCACGAAATCTATACTCCCGAAAAAGAGCTTTAGGATCAGGCCCCTGCAGAGCCATTTGCAGCAGGAATAAAAAACATGTTCAATGAATGCGTTGCATTGCACAGCTGAGACGGTTTGCTAAGTAAAGCTGTCAAGGATTTCAGCCTTCCTTCGACCGGCGGCGGCGCGTTCCGGCTCTCGGAACACCGCGGCAAAAAGCTCGTCCTCTACTTCTACCCGAAGGACAACACCCCCGGCTGCACGGTCGAGGGCGGCGATTTCCGCGACCGCCACCGGGAATTCGTCAAGGCGGGCGCCGAAGTGATCGGCGTGTCCCGCGATTCGCTCAAGTCGCACGAAAATTTCAAGGCGAAGATGAAGTTCCCCTTCGAGCTGCTGTCGGACGCCGACGAGGTGCTCTGCGCGCAGTTCGGCGTCATGAAAATGAAGAACATGTACGGTAAAAAGGTCCGCGGCATCGAGCGCAGCACCTTCGTTCTCGACGGCGAGGGTGTGCTGGCGCGCGAGTGGCGCGGGGTCAAGGTCCCAGGCCACGCAGAGGAGGTATTGAGCTTTGTTAAAACCCTATGATGTCGAGCAGGCCGAAGCAGCCGTAGAGACCGGGCAAGCCCTCCCCCGCGACGCAATGTCGAAGAAATCCCGCAGTCCGAAAAAATCCAAAGTCAAAAAACTGTTCGTGCTCGACACCAACGTGCTGATGCACGACCCGGCCAGCCTGTTCCGCTTCGAGGAGCACGACCTCTACCTGCCGATGGGCACGCTGGAGGAGCTGGACAGCAACAAGAAGGGGCTCTCCGACGTGGCGCGCAACGCGCGCCAGGCGAGCCGCTTTCTCGACGAAATCGTCACCGGAAAATCCGGCGATATCGCCGCGGGGCTGCCGATCCGCACCCGCGACAACGGCCCCTCGGCCGGCGGGCGCCTGTTCCTGCAGACCGAGGCGATCAACGGCGACCTGCCCGCCACGCTGCCTGCGGGCAAGACCGACAACCAGATCCTCTCCGTGGTGCGCCACCTGCAGAAGAAGGAACCGGCACGCGGCGTGTTCCTGGTGTCGAAAGACATCAACATGCGCATCAAGGCGCGGGCGCTCGGCCTCGCCGCGGAGGACTACCACAACGACAAGGTGCTGGAGGATACCGACCTCCTCTACACCGGCGTGCACAAGCTCGCGCCCGAATTCTGGGAGAGCCACGGCAAGGACATGGAGTCCTGGAAGAAGGACGGCCACACCTACTACCGCATCCGCGGGCCGCTGGTGCCGCAGCTGCAGCTGAACGAGTTCGTCTACGACGAGTCCGGCGAGCGGCCGATCCACGCGCTGGTGAAGGAGAAGGCGGGACGCACCGCGACGTTCGAGACGCTGCGCGACTACAGCCACGCCAAGAATTCGGTCTGGGGCATCGTCGCGAGAAATCGGGAGCAGAACTTCGCCCTCAACCTGCTGATGAACCCGAATGTCGATTTCGTCACCCTGCTCGGCCAGGCGGGCACCGGCAAGACGCTGCTCACGCTGGCCGCCGGGCTGACCCAGGTGCTGGACGAGAAGCGCTACAGCGAGGTCATCTTCACCCGGGTGACGGTGCCGATCGGCGAGGACATCGGCTTCCTGCCCGGCACCGAGGAAGAGAAAATGCAGCCCTGGATGGGCGCGCTCGAGGACAACCTGGACGTGCTGAACGTCTCGGACGAATCGGGCGGCGAGTGGGGCCGCGCGGCGACGCGCGACCTGGTGCGCTCGCGCATCAAGATCAAGTCGCTCAACTTCATGCGCGGCCGCACCTTCCTCAACAAGTGGCTGGTCATCGACGAAGCGCAGAACCTCACGCCCAAGCAGATGAAGACGCTGGTGACGCGCGCCGGCCCCGGCACCAAGGTGGTGTGCCTGGGCAATATCGCGCAGATCGACACGCCCTACCTCACCGAGGGCAGTTCCGGGCTCTCCTACGTGGTGGACCGGATGAAAGGCTGGGCGCACGCGGGCCATGTCACGCTGGCGCGCGGCGAGCGCTCGCGCCTGGCGGACCACGCCGCGGAAACGCTCTGAACCCTTCCGCGCCTTCTACGGGGGACGCGAAATGAAATTCATGTCCGGGGCCGCCGCGCTGTCGTCAGCCCTCCTGCTGCTGGCGCAGCCCGCCGCGGCGCAGAAGGCCTACGAGCCGCAGATCGGCCAGGCGGGCAAGGACGTGATCTGGGTGCCGACCCCGGACGAGGTGGTGGATCGCATGCTGCGCATGGCGCAGGTCGGGCCGAACGACCTGGTGTTCGACCTGGGCGCGGGCGACGGCAAGATCGCCATCGCGGCGGCGAAGAAATTCGGCGCGCGCTCGGTGGGCATCGAGTACAACCCCGACATGGCGAAGTACGCGCAGGCCAACGTCGAGAAGGCGGGCGTCACCGGCAAGGCGCGCATCGTCAACGGCGACATCTTCGCCATCGATTTCACCCAGGCGACGGTGATCACCATGTACCTGCTGCCGGCGCTGAACCTGAAGCTGCGCCCGCAGATCCTGTCGATGCGCCCGGGAACGCGCGTGGTGTCGCATTCCTTCACCATGGACGACTGGGAGCCCGATGAAACCTCGGTCATGGACGGGCGCCGCGCCTATTTCTGGATCGTGCCGGCGAACGTCAACGGCGGCTGGGCGCTGGAGATCGGCGGCGACAAGGCCGAGATCGCGTTCGACCAGCGCTTCCAGAAAATAGACGGCACCATCAATCTCGGCCACGCCCAGGGCGGGCTGCGCAACGCGCGCCTGAGCGGCGTCAACATAGGTTTCACCTACGTCGACAACAGCGGCGTTCGGCACGACTACGTGGGCCGCGTCGCCGGCGGAAAAATGGAAGGCAGCTTCCGCACCGACAACGGCGGCGAAGGCCGCTGGACCGCCACCAAGAAGTAGCTACAGCTTCTGGTGCGAGCCGTCGCAGAACGGCCGGTTCCCGCTGCGCTTGCAGCCGCACAGCCAGACTTTCTGCGCTTCGGTCATGGTGAATTTCAACGGCGTGAACTCGGTGGTCTTGTGCGAGCCGTCGCAGAACGGCTGGCGCTTGGACTGCCCGCAGGCGCACCACCAGTAATCGCCCGGCGCGAGCTCGACGGCGTAAGGCGATTTCTGCGGGATCAGCGGCTCTGCCATGCGCCGTCCCGCGCCCGGTTCTCGAACCGCGTGTGCTCGCCGAGGAAGGTCATGTCGACCTTGCCGATCGGCCCGTTACGCTGCTTGCCGATGATGATTTCGGCGGTGCCCTTGGATTCCGGCTTGTCGGGGTAGTAGACCTCGTCGCGATAGACGAACAGGATCACGTCCGCGTCCTGCTCGATCGCGCCCGATTCGCGCAGGTCCGACATCATCGGCCGCTTGTCGGGACGCGTCTCCAGCGCCCGGTTGAGCTGCGACAGCGCCACCACCGGCGCGCCCAGTTCCTTGGCGAGCGCCTTCAGCGAGCGCGATATCTCGGAGATCTCGGTGGCGCGGTTCTCGCCGTCGCTCGAGGCCGACATCAGCTGCAGGTAGTCCACCATCACCAGGCCCAGCTTGCCGCACTGGCGGTGGATGCGCCGGGCGCGCGTGCGCAGCTCGAGCGCGTTCAGCGCGCCGGTCTCGTCGATGAAGATCGGCGCCTCGTGCAGCTTGCCCATCGCGGTGGACAGCCGGCTCCACTCCTCGTCGTTCAGGCGCCCGGTGCGCATCTTGTGCTGGTCGACGCGGGCGATCGAGCCGAGCAGGCGCATCGCCAGTTGCGACGCGCCCATTTCCATGCTGAAGATCGCCACCGGCACGCCGTTTTCCACGGCGACGTGCTCGGCGATGTTCAGCGCGAAGGCGGTCTTGCCCATCGACGGGCGGCCGGCGACGATCACCAGGTCGCCCTCCTGCAGGCCGGCGGTCTTCTCGTCCAGGTCGGTGAACCCGGTGGGCAGGCCCGTGACGTCGGACTTGTTTTCCTGGTGGTACAGGTAGTCGATGCGCTCGAACACGCGCGCCAGCACCGGCTGGATCGCCTCGAAGCCCTGGGTGCCGCGCTGGCCCTTCTCGCCCACTTCCAGGATGCGCGACTCCGCCTCGTCCAGCAGCTGGCTGATTTCCTTGCCTGAGGGCGCGAGCGCGGATTCGGCGATCTCGGTGGCGACCGTGATCAGCCGGCGCTGCACCGCGCGCTCGCGCACCAGCTCGGCATAGCGCCGGATATTGAGCGCGCTCGGCGTATTCTGGGCCAGCGATCCGAGGTAGGCCGGGCCGCCGGTGCGGTCCTTGTCCTCGCTCGCGTCGATCGACTCGGCCACCGTGACGACGTCGGCCGGCTTGCCCTCCCCGATCAGCTTGGCGAGGTGGCGGTAGACGCGGCGATGGTCATCCCGGTAGAAATCGTCGGCGGTGACCAGGTCGGCGATCTTGTCGAAGGCCTGGTTGTCGAGCAGCAGGCCGCCCAGCAGCGACTGCTCGGCCTCGACCGAATGCGGCGGCACCCGGAGAGCCAGCAGCTGGGGATCGCCGGGCTCGCTGCGGCGCGCTTGGGGTTGGGCCATGGGAGTCAGGCCATTCTAGAAAAGAAAAAGGGCTGTCGCCAGCCCTTTTTGAACTTAAACCTCAGCCCGAAATTATTTCAGGCTTCGCCGGTCACCGATACCGTGATCGTGACCACCACGTCGGTGTGCAGCGCGATCTGCAGCGGATACTCGCCGACCTGCTTCAACGCCCCGGCCGGCATGCGGACGTTCGCGCGCTCGACTTCGACGCCCTGCGCCTTGAGCGCCTCGACGATGTCGTAATTGGTCACGGAACCGAACAGGCGCCCGTCCACGCCCGCCTTCTGCGCGATCTTCAGCACCAGGCCGTTCAGCTTGGCGCCGCGCTCCTGCGCCTGCGCCAGAGCCGCGGCCTGCGCCTTCTCCAGTTCGGCGCGGCGGATTTCGAAGGCCTTCAGGTTCTCCTCGGTGGCGCGCTTGGCCTTGCCCGTGGGAATCAGGAAATTGCGGGCGTAGCCGTCCTTCACCTTGACCACGTCGCCGAGGTTGCCCAGGTTCGCCAGCTTCTCCATCAGGATCACTTGCATCTCAGGCTCCTCAGTGCAGGTCGGTGAACGGCATCAGCGCGAGAAAACGCGCGCGCTTGACCGCCGTCGACAGCTGCCGCTGGTAGCCGGCCGAGGTCCCGGTGATGCGCGCCGGGATGATGCGGCCGTTCTCGTTGATGAAGTCCTTGAGAATGTCGATGGCCTTGTAATCGACCCATTCGATCTTCTCGGCGGTGAAGCGGCAGAACTTGCGGCGGCGGAACAGCGCCCGCTGCCCGCGGTCCTTCTTGTCCTTGCCCTTGAACTTTCCCTTACCTTTTCCGCGTCTCGGTGGAGGCATCTTAATTCCCTTCCATGAATTCAATGTTCGTTACGTGCAGCACCGGCTTCTTCGAATACCGGCTCTTCGCACACAAAAATCCTTCGGCCTTCAGCGGCCGGCCCAGCGAACTCGCTGCCAGCAGCCTCGCCTGCGCTTCAAATGCGACCGCGTCGATCTCGGCTTTCACCTTGCGCTGCGCGCCCGCTTCGGCGCGCTCCGACTCGTGCACCAGGCGGAACTCGACGACCGGAATGCCGCCCGGCGTATACCGCAGAGTGTCCAATGCCGCGATCACGCCGGAAATCTCGACCCTATTCGCCGGGCCGCTCAAGCCGCCGGGGCCGGCGCAGCGGCCGGAGCCGCAGCGGCGGCCGGCGCGTCAGCAGGCCCGCCCATCATCGAGCGCGACTTCTCCTCCTTCATCATGGGGGAGGGGTCCACCACGGCCTTGGTCATCTTGACGGTCAGGTGGCGCAGCACCGCGTCGTTGAAGCGGAACGAGTGCTCGAGCTCGGTGATGGTCTCGTTGTCGCACTCGATGTTCATGAGCACGTAGTGCGCCTTGTGCACCTTGGCGAGCGGATAGGCGAGCTGCCGGCGGCCCCAGTCCTCGAGGCGATGCACCTTGCCGTTGCGCGCCGCGACGATGCCCTTGTAGCGCTCGACCATCGCGGGCACCTGCTCGCTCTGGTCCGGATGGACGATGAAACAGATTTCGTAATGCCGCATTCGGTGATTCTCCTTATGGGTAAGCTACCCCTTATGCGTTAGGGTGTAGCAAGGAAGGGCGCGAATTCTACAGCAAAATCTAAGGGTTGGGTAACCTGCGGCGGACTGACTCGAAGAGGCAGATTCCCGCCGCCACCGAGACGTTGAGGCTCTCCACCTGTCCGCGCATGGGCACCTTCACCAGCAGGTCGCAGCTCTCGCGCGTCAGGCGTCGCATGCCCTCGCCTTCGGCGCCCAGAACCCAGGCGATGGACTTGGGCAGGTCGGCCTCGAAAACCGATTTCTCGGCGCGTTCGTCCATGCCGACGATCCAGATGTTGCGGTCCTTCAGGTCGGCGAGGGTCCGCGCCAAATTGGTGACCATGAAATACGGCGTGATCTCGGCGGCACCGCTCGCCACCTTGGACACCGTGGCGTTGATGCCCGCGGCGTGATCCTTGGGCGCCACCACGGCGTTCGCGCCGGCGGCATTCGCGACACGCAGGCAGGCACCCAGGTTGTGCGGATCTGTCACGCCGTCCAGCACCAGCAGCAGCGGCGGCGTCTGCAGCACTTCCAGCAATTCCTCCAGCGTCTGCTTCTGCGCGTTCACTTGCACGCGGGCAACGACGCCCTGGTGCCGGCCGCCGCCGGCCATGCCTTCCAGCCGCGTTGCGGATACCCGCATCAGGCGCGCGCCGGCGCGCTCGACCTGCACGGCGAAATCCTTGGCACGCGCGTCCTTGCGCGATTCGTCGAGGAACACTTCCAGCACCGATTTCGGGTCCGCGCGCAGGCGCGCGAGCACGGTGTGGAAGCCGAAGATGACGCGCTCAGCGTCGGCGGGCATCGCCATCCACGGGGACGAGGTCGATCTTGCGGGTTTCGAGATCCACGCGCACCAGCTTCACCTTGATGCGGTCAGCCAGCCGGTAGCGCTTGCCGGTGCGCTCGCCGAGCAGCATGTGCCGGTTCGCTTCGTAGCGGTAATAGTCGCGGCCGAGTTCCGAGATGTGCACCAGGCCGTCGACGTAGTACTGGTCCAGCATCACGAACAGGCCGAAGGCGGTGACGCCGGTGACGCTGCCTTCGAACACGCCGCCGACCTGGTCCTGCATGTAGAAGCACTTGAGCCAGTTCTCGACGTCGCGGCTGGCGTCGTCGGCGCGCCGCTCGGTCTCGGAGCAGTGCCGGCCGAGCTCGGCCCAGTCCACGCCCTCGTACTTGCGGTTGGCGAGCACCGCCTTGATCGCGCGGTGCACCAGCAGGTCGGGATAGCGGCGGATCGGCGAGGTGAAATGCGCGTAGGCCTCGAACGCCAGGCCGAAATGGCCCAGGTTTTCCGGCGTGTAGACCGCCTGCTTCAGCGAGCGCAGCAGGATCGTCTGCAGCAGCGAAAAATCGGGCCGCGGCTTGATCTTGCGCAGCAGTTCCGCGTAATCCTTGGGCGTGGGCTTCTCCCCGCCCGGCAGCGCGAGACCCAGCTCGGCGAGGAAATCGCGCAGCGCCGACACCTTCTCCGGCGCCGGCACGTCGTGCACGCGGTAGAGCACGGAATGGCCGCGCCCGGCGAGGAAATTGCCGGCGCAGACGTTGGCCGCCAGCATGCATTCCTCGATCAGGCGATGCGCCTCGTTGCGCGGCTCGGGCACGATGCGCACGATCTTGCCGTTGGCGTCGAACTCCATCTTGGTCTCGACGGATTCGAAATCGATGGCGCCGCGCCGGCTGCGTTCCTCCGCGAGGACCTTGTAGACCTCGTGCAGCGTTTTCAGGCCGTCGTTGGCCTTGCCTTTCGAAATCATCTCCCAGACACCGGTATAGGTGAGCCGCGCCTTGGAGCGGAACACCGCCGCGTAGAACTCGTAGCGCGCCACCTTGCCGTTCGGGCCGATGGCCATGTCGCAGACCATCGCCAGGCGGTCGACGTTCGGGTTGAGCGAGCACAGCCCGTTGGAGAGCTTCTCGGGCAGCATCGGGATCACCCGGCGCGGGAAATACACCGAGGTGCCCCGCTCGAGCGCGTCCGCGTCGAGCGCATCGCCGGGGCGCACATAGTGGCTGACGTCGGCGATCGCCACCTTGAGCCGGAAGCCCTTGCCGTCGCGCTCCGCGTAGACCGCGTCGTCGAAATCCTTTGCCGTTTCTCCGTCGATGGTGACGAAGGGCAAGTCCCTCAGGTCCTTCCTTCCCTTGGCGTCTTCGGCGCGCACCTCATCCGGCATCGCTTTCGCCAGCGCCATCGCCTTCTTCGAGAACTCGTGCGGCAGGTCGAACTTGCGCAGCGCGATCTCGATTTCCATGCCCGGATCGGTGTAGCCGCCCAGCACCTCGACGACCCTGCCGATGGGCTGCGCGTGCTTGGAGGGCTGCGCCACCAGTTCGATGGTGGCCACCTGCCCCGGCTTGGCGCGCCCCGTCTCGTTCGGCGGAATCAGGATGTCGGTGGCGATGCGCCGGTCCTCGGGCACCAGGAACAGCACGCCGTGTTCCTTGTGCAGCCGGCCGACGATGCGGCGGTTGGCGCGCGCCAGCACTTCCACGATCGTCCCGGCGGGCCGGCCGCGCGGGTCCTGGCCGGCGATGCGCACCGCCGCGCGGTCGCCGTGCATGACCTGGCGCATCTCGGCCGGCGGCAGGAACACCGGCGGGCCGGCGTCGTCCGGCACCAGGAAGCCGTGCCCGTCGCGGTGGCCTTCGATGCGGCCGGCGATCACCGCTATTCGCTTGGCGACCAGGAAGCTGTTGGCGCGGTTCTTCACCACCTGCCCGCCGCGCTCCAGTTCGGCCAGCGCCGCGTGAAACGCATTGCGTTCGCGGTTGCCTACCGCCAGGCCCGCCGCCAGCTCGGCGCGCGTCATGGGCGCGCCCGCTCGCTCCAGCGCCGCGAGGATTTCGCTGCCATGGGATTCAGGCGCCGCGACAGCGGGCCGAGGGGATTTTCCGTGTTTCTTCTTTGACATACGTGGGTTGGGACCCTAAAATTCGCCCCCTTGCCGAGGTGGCGGAATTGGTAGACGCACTAGGTTCAGGTCCTAGCGGTGGCAACACTGTGGGGGTTCGAGTCCCTTCCTCGGCACCAGTGTAATCCATTCATGTATGAAGCCCGCAATCAACGTCCGGTTTCGCGCGCGGAATTCGCGCGGCGGGTGGCTCGCCACGCCGCCTTCGCGCTCGCGTTGACGCTGCTGTCCATCGCCATCGGCATGGCCGGCTACCGGTTTTTCGAAAACCTGTCCTGGCTGGATGCGTTTCTGAATTCCGCCATGCTGCTCGGCGGCATGGGGCCGGTGAACAACCCCGTGACGGCCGGCGGCAAGCTGTTCGCGGGCTGCTACGCGCTCTACGCGGGGCTGGTGTTCCTGATCGTCGCCGGCCTGCTGCTGGTGCCGCTCCTGCACCGCATCCTTCACCGCTTCCACTGGGAAGGGAAGGAAAAGTAGGCCCGTTTCAGGACGCGTCGAACGGGTGGCGCCGCACGATGGTTTCGTCGCGGTCGGGACCGGTGGAAATCATGTCGATCGGCACGCCGCACAGCGACTCGATGCGCGCGAGGTAATCGCGCGCGGCTTTCGGCAGCTTGTCGTGCGCCTTCACGCCGACCGTGCTCTCCTGCCAGCCCGGCATCTCCTCGTACACCGGCACGCACAGCGCAAGCTCCTCGGCGCCGACCGGCAGGATGTCGTTCATCTTGCCGTCGACCTTGTAGCCGACGCAGATCTTCAGCGTCTCGGCGCCGTCCAGCACATCGAGCTTGGTGATGCACAGCCCCGATACGCCGTTCAGCTGCACCGCGCGCTTGAGCGCGGCGGCGTCGAACCAGCCGGTGCGGCGTGGCCGCCCGGTGGTGGCGCCGAATTCCTTGCCGCGCTGACGCAGGCGCTCGCCGACGTCGTCCGACAGCTCGGTCGGGAACGGACCTTCGCCCACGCGGGTGGTATATGCCTTGGTGATACCGAGCACGTAGTGCAGGTGCATCGGTCCGATGCCGGCACCCGCCGCCGCCGCGCCGGCCACGCAATTCGAGGAAGTCACGTAGGGATAGGTGCCGTGGTCGATATCGAGCAGCGCGGCCTGCGCGCCCTCGAAGAGAAGGTTCTTGCCCGCCTTGTTGGCGTGATAAAGCGCGCGCGGCACGTCGGCCACCAGCGGCACCAGGCGCGGCGCGAGGGCCAGCGTTTCATCGAGGGTTTTTTTGTAATCCACCTTCTTGCATTTGTAAAAATGCTCGAGGACGAAATTGTGAAATTCGAGCAATTCCTCCAGCTTCCTGGCGAAGCGCTCCGGGTTGAGCAGGTCCTGCAGCCGCAGCGCGCGGCGCGCCACCTTGTCCTCGTAGGCCGGGCCGATGCCGCGGCCGGTGGTGCCGATCTTCTGATCCCCGCGCCGCGCCTCGCGCGCCTGGTCGAGCGCTACGTGATAGGGCAGGATCAGCGGGCAGGCTTCCGAGATGATGAGCCGCGCCACCACGCCCTTCACGCCCGCCTGCTCCAGCTCGTCCATTTCGGCCAGCAGCGCTTCGGGCGAAAGCACCACGCCGTTGCCGATGAAGCAGTCGACGCCGCTTCTCAGCATGCCCGAGGGGATCAGGTGCAGCACGGTCTTCTTGCCGCCGATCACCAGCGTGTGGCCGGCGTTGTGGCCGCCCTGGAAGCGCACCACGCCCTGCACGTCCTCGGCGAGCAAATCGACGATCTTGCCCTTGCCCTCGTCGCCCCACTGGGTGCCGACGACGACGACGTTGCGGGCGGCGGACTTCATTTCGAGGCTTTTTTCCGGGAAGTTCTCGAAGCGGGCACGCTCGCCAGGCTGCGCAGCTCGATGGAAAACCCGGTCGCCGCACGCGGCCGGCCGAAGGCCTTGCCGACTTCGTCGTAGCGCCCGCCCCGCGCGACGGCGCCGCTGACGCCGTCGCAATAGGCGTCGAACACCACGCCGGAGTGATAGTGGTAGCCGCGCAGCTCGGCCAGGTCGACGCTGACGGGAATGGGCGAGGCCTTCGCCAGCGTGCGCAGGGTATCGAGCGCCTTCTTCAGGTCCGCAAGCCGCGGCAGCTTCTTCTCCGCCAGGTCGAGAACTTCGGCTCCGCCATACAGGCCGGGCAACAGGAGGAGCGCGGCCCGCGTCTTCGCATCCGTCCGCCGGGTCAGGGTCTTCAGGGCGGGAACGTCCTTCTTCTGCAGGGCCTCGAACAACTCCACCTCGAGTTCATGGCCGATGTCCGCCGCCCGTACCAGCGAACGGAACACCGCGACGTGCCCCACGTCCATGCGCGCGCCCTTCACGCCCGCGGCAGCGAGCGACTGGCACAGCAGGCTCTGGATCTCCAGGTCGCTGGCGATACCGGCGTGGCCGAAGATCTCCGCACCAATCTGGATCGGCTCGCGCGTCGCCCCGGGGCCGGCGGGCCGCGCGTGCAGCACGCTGCCGCAGTAGCACAACCGAGTTACTCCCTTGCGGTTTAGCAGGTGCGCGTCGATGCGCGCTACCTGCGGCGTGATGTCGGCGCGCACGCCCATCATGCGGCCCGAGAGCTGGTCCACCAGCTTGAAGGTGCGCAGGTCGAGGTCGTGCCCGGTGCCGGTCAGCAGCGAGTCGGTGAATTCGACCAGCGGAGGCATGACCAGCTGGAAGCCATGCTTGAAAAATAAATCCAGAATCGACCGGCGCAACAATTCGATGCGCATCGCCTCGTCCGGCAGGATGTCTTCGATGTGCTCGGGAAGCAGCCAGCGCATGGCGGTCACCAGTTGGCCAGGAGAAGCAGCGCGAGCCCGACGATCATCGAGGTCAGCCCGAAGAAGCGGATCTGCCCGTCGGAGAGTGCCATCAGGCGCCGGAAGGTCTCGCGCCAGATCTCAGGCGCGAGAAACGGCAGCAATCCCTCGATCACGAGCACGAGGGCGAACGCCATGAGGAGCGTGGTGCCCATGGTCCATTATTTCCGGCCGCCGATATCCAGGGGGCAGGGCGTCACTTGCGCCCACCTTGCTTGCCGGCCGCGTCCCTCAGGTACTTGAAGAAATCCGAGTTCGGCTCGAGCAGCAGCAGGTCCGACTTGGAGCGGAAGCTCGCCTTGTAGGCCTCCATCGAGCGGTAGAACGAGTAGAACTCCGGGTTCTGCGAGAACGCCTGCGCGTAGATGGCGGCCGCCTTGGCGTCGCCTTCACCCTTTATTTTCTGCGCGTCGCGGTAGGCCTCGGCGAGGATCACCTCGCGCTGCTTCTCGGCGTTCGCGCGGATGGTCTCGGCTTCGGCCGAACCGGTGGAGCGCAGCTGGCTGGCCACGCGCTTGCGCTCGGAATCCATGCGGCGGAACACCGACGCGCTGACGTCGTCGGGCAGGTCGACGCGCTTCAGGCGCACGTCGACGATCTCGACGCCGATGCGGCGCAGGTCGGCGTCGGCGCTGGTGCGCACCTTCTCCATGATTTCGTCGCGCTGGCCGGAGACCACGTCGTGCACCGTGCGGCGGCCGAACTCCACCTGCAGGCCGTCGGAGATGGTCTGCTTGAGGCGCGTGGCGGCGCGGATTTCATCGCCCTGCACCGACACGTAGTACTGCTTGACGTCGAAGATGCGCCACTTGACGAACGAATCCACCGTCACCGGGATGTTGCCGGAGGTCAGGAAGCCGAGCGGCTCGGGATCGTCGTAGGCGAGGATGCGCATGTCGAAAAAGCGCACGTTCTGCAGCAGCGGCCACTTGAAATGCAGCCCCGGCTTGGTGATCACGTCCTTCACCTCGCCCAGCTGGAAGACGATCGCGTTCTGGCGCTGGTCGACCGTGAACAGCGCCGAGCTCGCCAGCATCACGACGGCGACCAGCGCGGCGAGGATGGGGCCCAACACCTTCATGGGTGTTCCTTCACGGGCTTCATCACGGACGCTCCCCGCGCTCGCGGTCGCGCAACGACTCGCGGGACCGCGGCGCGACGTCGGGCGCCGGCGCCGGCTCGGGGGCTGTCGGCCGCGCCGCCGCCGGGTCGGCGAACTGCGCCGCGCCCTGCTGCATGAGCTTGTCGAGCGGCAGGTAGAGCAGGTTGCCGCCGCCCTTGTAGTCCATCATGATTTTCGAGGTGGTGCTCATGATCTGCTGCATCGTGTCGAGGTAGATCCGCTCGCGCGTCACCGCCGGCGCCTTGGCGTACTCGGTGAGGATCTGCTTGAAGCGGGAGGCATCGCCCTCCGCGCTGGCGATCACGCGCTGCTTGTAGCCGTCGGCCTCCTGCATCAGGCGCGAGGCCGTGCCGCGCGCCTTCGGGATCACGTCGTTGGCGTAGGCCTGCCCTTCGTTTTTCTGCCGCTCGCGGTCCTGGCTCGCGTTCTGCGCGTCGCTGAACGAAGCCTGCACCTGCTCGGGCGGCTGCGCCGCCTGGATGGTGACGGTGGAAACCAGGATGCCGGTCTTGTAGCGGTCGAGAATCTGCTGCATCAGCTTCTGCGCGGCGATGTTGATCTGCGCGCGCGACTCGTACAGGATGCCGTCCATCTTGCTGCGGCCGATGACCTCGCGCATCGCCGACTCGGCGGCCTGCATCGCCGTCTCTTCGGGCCTGCGGTTGCTGAACAGCCAGTCCTTGGCGTCGGTGACCACGTACTGCACGGCGAACTGCACGCTGACGATGTTCTCGTCGTCGGTCAGCATCAGCGCTTCCTTGTTGTTGCGCAGCTTGACGTTGTTGTTGCGGTAGCCGACCTCGATCGTGCGCACCTGCGACAGGTTGACGATCTGGTGCGACTGGATCGGCCAGGGCAGGTGCCAGCGCAGGCCCGAACCGGTCTCCGATGAATATTCGCCGAAGGTGAGCACCACGCCGCGTTCGCCCTCGACGACGATGTAGAAGCCGCTCGCCAGCCAGACGGCGACGATGACCGCGAGGATGATGCCCGCGCCGCCGCCCATGCGCGCGTTCGAGGGCATGCGCGAAGGCGGCTCGGTGCCGCCGCCGCGCCCGCCGAACAGCTCGCTCAGCTTGCGGTTGAAGCTGCGCCAGAGCTCGTCCAGGTCGGGCGGGCCCTGGTTGCCTCCGCCGGGGCGGTTTCCGCCCCCGCGTCCCCAGTTCGGGTCGTTCAGCGACATTACAGACTCGGTTCTGGAGAAAGGTTGGAGGATCTGTCTTGCAAATCGGGAGCCGGTATTCGCGGCCCCGCCGCTTCGGCGACCGCGGCGCGCAATCCGGCGAGTCCTGCACCTGTATGCGCGCTCACGAAGACGCGGCAAATCCTACCATATTCGTCTCGCTGGGCGTCCGCCCGGAGGCCGGCGACATCGATCTTGTTCCATACCAGCAACTGGGGAATCGACGCGGCGCCGATCTCGGCCAGCACCTTGTTCACGTCCTCGATTTCGCGCTCGCGGCCGGGCGACGAGCCGTCCACCACGTGCAGCAGCAGGTCGGCGCGCACCGTTTCCTCGAGCGTGGCGCGGAACGCGGCCACCAGGCCGTGCGGCAGGTCGCGCACGAAGCCGACGGTGTCCGAGATGACCACCTGGCCGGCGCTCTCCAGCCAGATTTTCCGGGTCGTGGTGTCGAGCGTGGCGAACAGCTTGTCGGCGACGTAGGCATCCGCGCTCGGGTGCGTCAGGGCATTGAACAGCGTCGACTTGCCGGCGTTGGTGTAGCCCACCAGGGAGACCGAGAACACCTCGCGCCGGGCGCGGGCGCGCCGCCGGACCGTTCGTTGTTTTTGCAATTCCTCCAGCTTTTCCTTCAATACCCCGACGCGCCGGGCGATATAGCGCCGGTCGAGTTCGATCTGCTTCTCGCCCGGGCCGCCGGTCTTGCCGAGGCCGCCGCGCTGGCGCTCCAGGTGCGTCCAGCCCCGCACCAGGCGCGTCGACAGGTGCTCGAGCTGCGCCAGCTCCACCTGCAGCTTGCCTTCGCTGGTCTGGGCGCGCTGCGCGAAGATGTGCAGGATCAGCTCGGTGCGGTCGAGCACCCGGCGGCCGAATTCCTTCTCGAGGTTGCGCTGCTGGCCCGGCGACAGCGTGTGGTTGAAGATCACCGTCGCCGCGTTCAGTGCGTCCGCCGCCAGCCCGATTTCCGCCACCTTGCCGCTGCCGGCGTACAGCCGGGCGTCGGGCCGCTGCCGCCTGCCGCGCACCACCCTGTTGCGGCGCGCGCCGGCGCTTTCGGCCAGCCGCGTGATTTCCGCGACGCCTGCCTCGTAGCCTTCGTCGCCGAAATCCAGGCAGACGAGGATTGCGGCGGCCGGGTCGGAGGCCCTGCGGGGGGTTACGGCGGTGGAGTCGAGCAAACGAACCTAGCTAGGCGCCCGCTTCCGGCTCAACGCTGAGGTTGATCGGCCGCGAGGGTACGACGGTGGAAATCGCATGCTTGTAGACCATCTGGGTCACTGAATTCTTCAGCAGCACCACGTACTGGTCGAAGGATTCGATCTGGCCCTGCAGCTTGATGCCATTGACCAGGTAGATCGAGACCGGCACATGCTCCTTGCGGAGCGTGTTCAGAAACGGGTCTTGTAGAAGCTGCCCCTTGTTGCTCATGTTTTTGTCTCCCGTACCGAGCTTTGCGAGCCTTGAATTGCCACTGTAATTGATTCTGCAGGGTTTTCCTAGCCGACCTTGGTGGGCGGCATCACGTCGCCGCACTGGGCGCGGTGCCTCAGCGCGTGGTCTATCAGCACGCAGGCGAGCATGGCCTCGGCGATGGGCGTGGCGCGGATGCCGACGCAGGGATCGTGGCGACCAGTGGTCGCCACCGTGGCCGGCTGGCCCCGGGTGTCGATGGTGCGCCGGGGCAGCCGGATGCTGGAGGTGGGCTTGAGCGCGATCGACACCGCGACGTCCTGGCCGGTGGAGATGCCGCCGAGCACGCCGCCGTTGTTGTTCGACAGGAAGCCCTGCGGCGTCATCTCGTCGCCATGCTCGCTGCCCTTTTGCGCGATCGCCGCGAAGCCGGCGCCGATTTCCACGCCCTTGACCGCGTTGATCGACATCATCGCCCCGGCGATGTCGGCATCGAGCCGTCCGTAGACCGGCTCGCCCCAGCCCACCGGGACTTTTTCCGCGACCACGTTGACGCGCGCGCCGCAGGAATCGCCGCTTTCGCGCAGGGCGTCCATGAAGGCTTCCAGCTCTGGAATTTTTTCGTCGCTGGGACAGAAAAAAGCATTTTGATTTACAAAATCCCAACCCTTGAATGCAAGTGCGATCGGGCCCAGCTGCGCCAGATATCCGCGGATCAGCACGCCATATCTTTCGGCCAGCCATTTCTTGGCGATCGCGCCCGCCGCCACGCGCACCACCGTCTCGCGCGCCGAGGCGCGGCCGCCGCCGCGCGGGTCGCGGATGCCGTATTTCTGCCAGTAGGTGTAGTCGGCATGGCCGGGGCGGAAGGTCGAGGCGATGTCGCCGTAGTCCTTGCTGCGCTGGTCCGTGTTGCGGATCACGAGCGCGATCGGCGTGCCGGTGGTCTTGCCCTCGT
>DATBQR010000091.1:0-8657 GCA_036560705.1 Burkholderiales bacterium
GCTGCCGTCGACCAGCGCGATCGCCGAGACGCGTTCCGGCGCGTTCAGGAAGGCCTGCAGCACCACGCGGCAGCCCATGCTATGGCCGACCAGCACCGCGCCCTTCAGGTCCTTGCCGTCGAGCAGCGCGGCGATGTCCGAGCCGTAGGTCGCGATGGTGCAGTCCTCTGGCCGCGCATGCGTGGCGCCGTGGCCGCGCAGGTCGGGTGCGAAAGTCGGGCAATCGACGGAGAATTCCGCCAGCTGCAGCCGCCAGTCAGCGTGGGTGCAGGCGAAGCCGTGAACGAAGACCAGGGGTGCTGCCAAGGGGCTACTTCTTCTTTTCTTCCTTCTTGACCAGCAGGTCGGCGCGTTTCTTGAGGATATCTTCGAGCTTCGATTTCGGGATCATCAGCGTGTAGTTGCCGAGTTCCTTTTCGCGCGGCAGCCGCTGGTTGATCTTCTTCAGCCGCTCCTCCGCATCCTTGCCCTCGGGTTTGGGTTCCCCGGCGATCGCCAGCGTCGCGTAGTAGTTGTCGCCTGCGAGCTTGCCCAGCTTGAGGGTGTAGCTTAGGCCGTCGAGGGTGGTCGCGGTGACGACCGTGGGGCTGGCCAGCCCGGTATCCTCGGGCTTGACGTCCCTCGGCGCCACGTCGGCGAGTTCGATCCGCGCGAAGGTATAGCCGGCCGCATTCGCCTTGCTGGCGTCGAGCTTTTCGCCGCCGCGGATGCCCGCCAGTTTCCAGTCGGCGTTGTCGCCGGAGCGCTCGATTTTCCAGGCGGCGCCCGCGGCGCCATCCTGATACCGCACCTCCAGCGTCTTCACTTTCGCCACTTCGAAGCCCGTATTGCTGATCCAGTCGGCAGTGCTGGTGGAGGCCTGCGTGAGCGGATCGGCGACGACCAGCACCTGCTTCCCGTTTCCCGGCAGCACGACGTAACGGCCGTCGCCGATGGCCTTGTCCGGGTTCTCGGTCTCGGTTTTGAAGTACTTCTTGCCGGCGATCAGGCCCGCCAGCAGCTTGCCGTCGGCACCGCGGAACTCGATGGCGGTGCCGCCCGCGTCCAGCAGCAGCCGGGCGCGGTCCTTCTCGCCGATGGCTTCGGCCTGGCCGATCTTGAGCGAAATCGCCTGCAGCACGAAATTGCGCACCTTGTCGAAGTCGGCCGGAAAACCGTCGCGCTCGGCGATGACCCAGCGGTCGTCTTTCCTGGCGATGGTGAGCGCGCCCTTGGGCTGGCGGATGGCGATCGCGGCGACCTGCGAGGCCTGCAGCCCCTTCAGCAGCGGCTGGCCGAGCGCCGCGGCATCGGCGGGCTTCTGCGAGTCCGCCTGCTGGCGCACCAGAAGCGCTCCGCCGCCGAGCACGGCAAGGAGGACCACCAGAACGGCGGCAATACGGGCGTTCACGCGGCGGGGCTCTCCCTGCGGCGTTTCAGGAAGAACACGCCGAGGCCGAGCAGCACGACCAGCAGCGGCATCAGCGCGATGTTGGCCACCTTGGTCCAGAAGACGAGCGCCTCGGCGTCGCGGCGCAGGTTCTTGCGCAGTTCCTTGAGTTCCTTGCGCGTCTCCGCCACGTGGGTGCGGAACTTCTCGATTTCCGCCTGCTGCTCCGGGCTCATGATCTGCGCGCCCTTGGCGTCGCTGCCGCGCGCCTTCTGCAGCGTCTGCAGCTTGTCGGTGGTCTTCTGCACCTCGTCCTCGAGGGATTTCAGCCGGCCGAAATACTGCTTCTGCGCGTCCGCCTCCATCTGCCGCACCACGGTGAGCGGGCGGAAGGCCGCCGCGCGGCTGCGCAGCGAGCCCAGCGCGTCGCCCGAGGCGGACTGCTCGACCATGGCCTGCGCGAAGGCGAGGTTGCCGTTCGAGGGCACGACGATGCGCCGGCCGAACACTTCCTGCACGTCCACCGCCGCGCCGTCGTTCAGCATGTCGACGTCGGCCACCAGGATCACCGAATTTTCGGCCGCGGATTCCTTCAGGCCGGCTGCCGGCGCGGCATCCGCCTTCGCGTCTTTCTTCGGTTCGGATTTCGGTTTTCCATCAGGGAAAGCAGTTTTGAATTTCCCGGTCAAGCGCAGCGCGAGCGGGCGCGCCTTGTTTTCCGGCTGGAAGCCCTTCATCGCCGCCTCGCCCGAGACCGTGGCGACCACGTTGTCGACCAGCATCGAGTTCGACGAGCTGGTGATGAGAGGGGTGACCTTCAATCCGGCGACAGGCTTCACGTCGAACGCGCCCCCGAAAGCGTAGAGCAGCGTCTCGATCTGGCTGGTGACCACGTCGTCGCGGTTGAGCGCCGTACGGTTCAGCGTCAGCACGGTGGGCGTGTAGCGCTGCCCGCTGCCGGAGGCGTAGACCACGTCCGCGAGCACCTTGCTGGGATTCATCTCCACCCCCCAGGCCTTGAACAGCTTCGGCAGCGTGGAGCTGCTGCCGCCGCCGCCGATGCCGGGCATCGGGCTGGGCTGCTGGTCGAAGTAGGCATAGGGATCAACGAAGGCGATCAACTTGCCGCCGCGCAGCACGAACTGGTCGAGCGCGTACTCGGTGGCATCCGGCAGGTCGCGCGGATGGATCACCAGCAGCACCTTGATCTCCGGGGCGATGGATTCGGCGGCGAGCGAAACCTGTTTGACGTCGAAGTCCCGCTTGAGCTCGTTGGCGAGCGCCCAGGGTTCCGAGCTCTGCCGGGTCATCGGATTGAAGCGCTCGCCCAGCACCGGCAGCGCGCTCATCAGCCCGAGTACCGGCCGCTCGGTCGTGGCGGCGCGCGCGATGGCGCGCGCGAGGTCGTACTCCAGCAGCTGTTCGCGCTGCGGCGAGAGCGCCGGGATGACCTGCTTGCGGTCGAGCTGGCTGGCCACCGCGCCGAGGTAGAACTGCTCGCCGGTGTAGATCTGCTGCGGCTCGACGCCGTCCAGCTGCGCCGCGTCCTCGTCTTCGCTGTCGGGCTTCGGGTTGTAGTTCTCGATCACCAGCCTGGCGCCGGCGACCGACTTGAATTCGCGCGCCATGTCCTCGACGCGCTGCGCGAAGCTGCGCAGCGGCACCGGCATCGCCTGGTCGCCCTTGGATATGTAGAGCTTCAGCTTGACCGGGGATTGCAGCCCGCGCAGCATTTTTTTCGTGCCGTCGGACAGCGTGTAGAGGCTGCCCTGCGTGAGGTCGACGCGCTTCGCGCCCAGCGAGGCGAGGTAGTTGAAGGCCACCAGGACGAAAAACAGCGCGGCCAGGCCCACCGCCGAGTAGACCAGCGCCTCGTTCTTCTTGAGGAACTGGTTCATCGGTTGCGCAGCACCACGCCGGTGGCGAACAGCGAAAAGCCGATCACCGACAGGAAATAGAGAAGGTCGCGGCTGTCGATCACGCCCTTCTGGAAGCCGTCGAAGTGGGTGACCACCGAGAAGGCCGCCACCGTGTCGATGAACGCAGGGCTCGCCCAGCGCGCCAGCAGGTCGGTGACCGGGTTGAAGCCGACGAGGATCAGGAACAGGCAGGTCACCACCGACAGGATGAACGCCACCACCTGGTTGCGCGTCATCGCGGAAGTGAGGCAGGTGACCGCGAGGTAGGCGCCGGCGAGGAAGAAGCTGCCGAGGTAGCCCGCGAAGATCATGCCGTTGTCCGGCCTGCCGAGCACGTTGACCGTGACCACCACCGGGAAGGTAAGCGCGAGCGCGATGCCGAGGAAAATCCAGGACGCGAAGAACTTGCCCAGGATCGCCTGCCAGGGCGTGATCGGCATGGTCATCAGCAGTTCGAGCGTGCCGGCGCGGCGCTCCTCGGCCCACAGGCGCATGCCGACGGCGGGCACCAGCACCAGGTACAGCCAGGGATGCCAGCCGAAAAAGGCGCCGAGGCTCGCTTCGCCGCGCTCGAAGAATTGCCCGGCGGTGAAGGTGAAGAAGCCGGTGAGCAGCAGGAAAATCACCAGGAACACGTAGGCCACCGGGGAGGTGAAGTAGCTGCCGAGCTCGCGCTTGGCGATGACCCAGACGGGTTTCATTTCTTCGCCGTGTCGGGGATGGTGATGCGGCGGAACACTTCGTCCAGCGGCCTGCCCAGTTCGTCGGGCGTGCCCTGGGCGACGATTCTGCCGCGGTCGATGATGATCGCGCGCGTGCAGGCGGCGTCCACCTCCTCGAGGATGTGGGTGGAGAACACCACCGCCTTGCTGCGCCCCAGTTCCTTGATCAGGTTGCGCACCTCGTGCTTCTGGTTCGGGTCGAGGCCGTCGGTCGGCTCGTCCAGGACCAGCACTTCCGGGTCGTGGATCAGCGCCTGCGCGAGGCAGGTGCGGTGCCTGTAGCCCTTGGAGAGCGTATCGATGGACTGGTGCAGCACCGATTCGAGGAAGCAGCGCTCGACCACGCGCGCCACGGCCTTTTTCTTCGCATCGCCCGCGAGGCCGCGCAGTTCCGCGGCGAAGGCGAGGAATCCGTGCACCGACATGTCGGGGTAGGCGGCGGCGTTCTCGGGTAGGTAGCCGATCAGGCGTTTCGCCGCGAGCGGCGCTTCGGCGACGTCGTGGCCGCCCACGCTCACCTTGCCGGAGGTGGGCGCGTAGTAGCCGGTGATCATGCGCATGGTGGTGGATTTGCCCGAACCGTTCGGCCCGAGGAAGCCCACCACTTCACCGCGCTCGACGCTGAACGAGAGGCCGTCGACGGCGCGTTTCGCGCCGAAAACCTTGATCAGATTGTCGATTTGAATCATGGAGGGGCCGAATTATCGCCGAATTCGACCGCTGGAATAGAATTGGGTTCCCTCGCCGGGCAGGCCTGATGAGGCGATGGCCGCCAAGCTGAAGAAACGCAATTACACGCCGCAGGCGAAGGGCACGCTGAATGGATTGCGCGTGCTGGATCTCTCGCGCCTGTTCGCCGGCAACCTGCTGACGCAGGTGCTGGGCGACTTCGGCGCCGAAGTGATCAAGGTCGAACCACCGGCGGGCGACACGCTGCGCGCCTGGCAGACGGCGGGCGTGGCGACGCACTGGAAGATTTTCGCGCGCAGCAAGAAAAGCCTGTGCCTCGAACTGCGCAAGCCCGAGGCGCGTGAACTGCTGCTGAAGCTGGTTCCCTCGGCGGCGATGTTCGTCGAGAGCTTCCGCCCCGGCACGCTGGAGGCGATGGAACTCGGCCCCGAAAAATTGCTGAAGATAAATCCGAAGCTGGTCGTCGTGCGCATCTCCGGCTGGGGCCAGGACGGGCCTTACCGCAAACGCCCCGGCTTCGGCACGTTGATCGAAGGCATGTCGGGTTTCGCGGCGATCAACGGCTTCGCCGACCGCGAGCCGGTGCTGCCGCCGATGTACCTCGCCGACGGCATCGCCGGCCTGTACGGCGCCTCAGCGGCGATGATCGCGCTGCGCGAGGCCGAAAAGAAAGGCGGGCGCGGCCAGGTGATCGACCTGCCGCTGCTCGATCCGCTGTTCGCCATCGTCGGGCCGCAGGCGGCCAACTATCGGCTGACCGGCGAGGTCAAGCCGCGCACGGGCAGCCGCTCGACCAATACGGCGCCGCGCAACGTGTACCGTTGCAAGGACGGCAAGTACGTCGGCCTTTCCGCGTCGACGCAGAAAATGGCCGAGCGCACGTTCCGCGCGATCGGCCGCGAAGACCTGGTAAACGATCCGCGCTACAAAACCAACGGCGAGCGCGTGAAGCATGCCGGTGAACTCGATGCCATCATCGGCGGCTTCATCGCCGGGCGCACGCAGACGGGGAACGTCGCCTTCTTCGAAAAGGCCGAGGTCACCATCGGCCCGATCTACGACGTCACGCAGATCGTCGAGGATCCGCACATCCTCGAGCGCGAACTGCTCGCCGACTATCCCGACGCCGACATGGGCCAGTTCCCGATGCACCACGTGGTGCCGCGGCTGCTGGGCACGCCGGGCTCGATCCGCACGCCCGCGCCGAAGCTGGGTCAGCACAACGGGGAGATTTTGAAATCTCTCGGTTTAAAAGATGTGGAAATCAAAAACCTGAAGGCAAAAGGCATCGTCGCCGGTGAAATCTGATCTCCCCGTCTGGCGGTCGCTCATGTACGTGCCGGTCAACGTCGAAAAATACGTCGACAAGGCCCACACGCGCGGCGCCGACTGCATCCAGCTCGACCTGGAGGACAGCGTGCCGGCCTCGCAGAAGGACGCGGCGCGCAAGCTGGTGCCTGCGGCGGCGGCCCTGGTCCGGCGCGGCGGCGGCGACGTGGTGGTGCGCATCAACAGCCCTTACGAGGTCACGGTGAAGGACCTCGACGCGTCGATCTGCGGGGACGTCGACGGCATTGCGATCACCAAGACGCAAGGCGCCGACCACGTGAAGCGCATCGACGACTGTATTTCCGGCCTGGAGGCGAAGCGCGGGCTGCGGTCCGGGCACACCCGGCTGATCGCCATGGTCGAGACCCCCGCCGCCTTCTTCCAGATGCCGGCGATCGCGCAATCCAGCGCGCGCCTGGCCGCGATGAACATCGGCGGCGAGGATTTCGCGCTGGAGAACGGCATGGAGCCGACCGAGGAGACGCTGCTGATGCCCAAGCAGCAGATGGTATTCGCGGCGCGCTCGGGCGGCCTGATGCCGCTCGGTTTCATCGCCAGCGTGGCGGCCTTCGGCGACTGGGAGGCTTTCGGCCGCATGGTGCGGCGTTCGCGCCAGTTCGGCTTCATGGGCGCGGGCTGCATCCACCCCGGTCAGGTGCCGATCGTCAACCGGGAATACTCGCCCTCGCCGGAAGAAGCGGCGTACGCGCGCCGCGTCATCGAGGAGAACGCCAGGGCGGAAGCCGCGGGGCGCGCGTCGTTCGCGATCGACGGCAAGATGATCGACGTGCCGGTGGTGCTGCGCGCGCAGCGCCTGCTCGCGCGCCTTGCGGCGATCGAAGCGCGGGAGGCAAAAAAACGCGCGGCGGCGGAATAAATGCCGGTGTAAAATTTTCCTTCCTATGGATAAAACTTTATTGGCAAAAACCGCGGCCGCCATGGTCGCCAGGGGCAAGGGCGTGCTCGCGGCCGACGAGTCGAGCGGCACCTGCGAGACGCGTTTCAAGACCATCCATACCGCCTGCACCGAGGAGAGCCGCCGCACCTACCGCGGCCTGCTGTTCACCACGCCGGGGGCCGAACAGTTCATCTCGGGCGTGATCCTGTACGACGAAACCATCCGCCAGAAGACCGACGACGGCGTGCTGTTTCCGGACTACATGGCGAAGAAAGGCATCCTGCCCGGAATCAAGGTGGATACCGGCGCCAAGAACCTCGCCCTCTGCCCGGGTGAAAAAGTGACCGAGGGCCTGGACGGCTTGCGCGAACGGCTGGCCGCCTACTTCAAGCTCGGCGCCCGCTTTGCCAAGTGGCGCGCGGTGATCACCATCGGCGACGGTATTCCTTCGCATACCTGCCTGTACGCCAACGCACACGCGCTGGCGCGCTACGCCGCGCTCTGCCAGGAAGCCTCGATCGTGCCGATGATCGAACCCGAGGTGCTGCTGGACGGCGGCCACACGATCGAGCGCTGCGAGGAAGTGACCGAAGCCACCCTGCGCGCCACCTACGCGGCGATGGCGGCGCATAACGTGTCCTCCGAACACCTGATTCTCAAGACCAGCATGGTGGTCTCGGGCAAGACCTGCGCGCGCCAGGCGGGCGTGGACGAAGTGGCCGAGCGCACGCTGCGGGTGCTCAAGCGCACCGTGCCGGCATCGCAGCCGGGCGTGGTGTTCCTCTCCGGCGGCCAGTCGGATGTTGCCGCGACCGCGCACCTGAACGCGATGGCGGCGATGAAGGGTTTGCCGTGGCCGCTCACGTTCTCGTATTCGCGGGCCCTGCAGAACCCTGCGCTGAACGCATGGAAAGGGCAGGACGCCAACATCGGCGCCGCGCAACGCGCCTTCCATCACCGCGCGCAGATGAACGGGTTCGCGGCGCAGGGTAAGTGGAAGCCCGAGCTCGAAAAGCAGGCTGCCTGATGAGCGCACTTTACGAATCGAACCTCAAGAGCCTGAAGCGCATCGGCAAGGGCAAAGTGCGCGACATCTATGCCGTCGATGTCGACAAGATGATGATCCTCGTGTCGGACCGCCTGTCGGCCTTCGACGTGGTGCTGCCCGACCCGATCCCCGACAAGGGGCGCGTGCTCACCGAGCTGGCGGATTTCTGGTTCGCGAAGCTCGGCCACGTGGTGCCGAACCATCTCACCGGCATCGATCCGGAGAGCGTGGTGAAGGGCGAAGACGAGAAGGCGCAGGTGCGCGGCCGCGCCATCGTGGTGAAGAAGCTGAAGCCGCTGCCGGTGGAAGCTGTGGTGCGCGGCTACATCATCGGCTCGGGCTGGAAGGACTACCAGGCGACCGGCGCGGTGTGCGGCATCCAGCTGCCCAAGGGGCTCAAGCAGGCGCAGAAGCTGTCCGAGCCCATCTTCACGCCGGCGACCAAGGCCGAGAGCGGCCACGACGAGAACATTTCGTTCGAGCGCATGTGCGAGATCGTCGGCAAGGACGTCGGCGAGAAAGTGAAGGCAGTCAGCATCCGGCTCTACAAGGAAGCCTCGGAGTTCGCGGCGACCAGGGGCATCATCATCGCCGATACCAAATTTGAATTCGGCCTGAACGACAAGAACGAAATCGTATTGATCGACGAAGTGCTGACCGCCGACTCGTCGCGCTTCTGGCC
>DATBQR010000092.1:0-83801 GCA_036560705.1 Burkholderiales bacterium
AGGCCCAGCAGCTGCAGCGCGCGGATCACCGCGTTGTACATGCCGCCCTGGCAGAGGATGCCGGTGTCGCGCATTTCACCTTCGGGATCGCCCGCGAATACTTCGTTGAGCTTATGTTCCTTGATGAACGCAACGGCGGCCGGCCAGCGTACTTCGATCTTGTGCTTCTCCTGCGCGTAGGTGGCGGGCGGCAGGCTGATGCGGCCGAAATCGAAGTCGGGTTTCGCGAGGTGGTTATTCTTTGAATTCTTCGAACTCACGTTCTTCTTCGTTACGAAGGACCCATGCACGTGGCAGGCGCGGATCCGCAGCTCGAGCAGGACCGGGGTGTTGGAGGCTTCCGAGAGCTCGAAACCCTTCTCCACCATCTCGACAATCTTCGGCAGGTTCGGCCGCGGGTCGAGCAGCCACATCTGCGATTTCATCGCGAAGGCGTGGCTGCGCTCCTGGATGATCGAGGAGCCTTCGCCGTAGTCCTCGCCCAGCACCACCAGCGCGCCGCCGATGACGCCGGCGGAAGCGAGGTTGGAGAGCGCGTCCGAGGCCACGTTGGTGCCGACCGTGGACTTGAAGGCGACGGCGCCGCGAATCGGGTAGTTGATCGAAGCGCCCAGCATCGCCGCGGCTCCCGCCTCGCTGGCGTTGGTCTCGACGTGCACGCCCAGGCCATCGAGAATATCGCGCGCATCGTTCAGCACGTCCATCACGTGCGACACCGGCGCGCCCTGGTAGCCGCCGACGTAGGCGACGCCGGACTGCAGCAGCGCCTTGGTGACGGCGAGAATCCCCTCGCCGCGGAAGGTCTCGCCCTCGCCCAGCTTGAGCAGCTCGACCTCCTGCTTGAAGGAGCGTTCCATCTAGACCAGCACCTTCGGCAGCCAGACCGCGATCGCCGGCACGAAAAACACGATCGCCAGCAGGATCAGGCTCATCGCGAGATACGGTATTACCGCCCGGAAGATGTGGCTCATGCGCACTTCGGGCGGCGAGACGCCTTTCATGGTCATCAGGAGCAGGCCGTGCGGCGGCAGCAGCAGGCCGAGCTGCATGCAGATCAGGAACATGACGCCGAACCAGACCGGATCGACGTTGTACTTCTGCACGAGCGGCATGTAGATGGGCAGCGTGATCATCATCATGCTGACCTGCTCGACGAACAGGCCGAGAAACACCAGCAGCAGCATCATGGCCATGATCACCGCGCCGGGCGACAGGCCCAGGCCGGCGATGATTTCCACCAGGCCGTTGCTCGCGCCCGAGAACGACAGGATCTGCGAGAAGGTGGTGGCGCCGACGATGATGAACAGGATCATGCCCGAGATCGCCGCCGTGCCCCTGAGCGCCTTCAACAGGTTCTGCACGGTAAGCGCGCGGTAAGCAAGCGCGAGAACCATGGTGAACAGCGCGCCGATCGCCGCCGATTCGGTGGGCGTGGCCCAGCCCGCGGACATCGAGGCGACGACGACGACGAAGATGGACACCAGCGGCAGCACGTACTGCAGGAACGGCCGCAGCTTTTCCCAGCCCTTGTATTCGGTGAAGGCCGTGGCCGGTGCCAGCGACGGATTCATTTTCACCCGCACGATGATGTAGACGATGAAGGCGGCGCTCAGCAGCAGGCCGGGAACGACGCCGCCGATCAGCAGTTTCGAGATGGAGATCCCCGACAGGCTGCCGAGCAGCACGGTGAGAGCGGAGGGCGGGATCAGCATGTCCACCGCGCCGATCGCCATCAGCGGGCCGGTCGCCATGGTCGGGTGATAGCCGCGCGCGAGCATCACCGGCAGCATCAGGCTGCCCAGCATCGCCGTGGTGGCGATGGTGGAACCGGAGATCGCCGAGAACACCGTGCCGGCAACCACCGCGACCACCGCCAGCCGGCCCGGAACCTGGCTGATCAGGCGCTCGACGCCGTCAATCACCTTTACGGCGAGGCCGGTGTGAAACAGCACTTCGCCCATCAGGACGAACAGCGGGATGGGGGTCAGCGAGAAGCTCGCCACCGACACCACGCTGTTGCGCACGATCTGCGTCAGGCCGGCTTCGCCGCCAAGGAACAGCACCGCGCCCGCCAGGTTGATGACGAGAAACGAAAACGCCACCGGCAGCCCGAGGAACAGCAGGACGGTGGATCCCCCGAGCATCAGCCACGCGGCAGCGGCCCACGACATGCCGTTCAGCCGGTCGAGACCGCGTCGTCGCGCGGAGTTCGCGGACCGAGCTGGAGCCGCCGCATGCGGAATCCCATCTCGATGGCGAGCAGCAGGAAAGCAACCGGCAGCGGCGCGAGCATCCACCACTCCGGCGTCACCAGCGTCTTGATGGACAGCGCGCCCGACTTGAAGCTGGCGAGCACGGCGCGGGCGCCGTACCAGGCGATCAACAGGCAGCAGACCAGGCCGAGCGAGTCCGAAATCCATTCGAAATACCAGCCGAGCCGCGGCGGCACCGCACGCAGCACGATGTCGACGCGAATGTGCTGGCCCTTCCTGAGCAGCCAGGGCGCGGTCAGCATGGTCACGAGGTAGAGCATCGCCTCGGATACCTCGTTGCTCCAGGCGATTCCATACACCCCGGGAATCAGGCGCACGTTGCGCAGGAGAACGTCGGCGCAGATCATCAACGTCATCAGGAAGATGACGGCGCAGCCGAGCAGCGCGAGCGCTTCCAGCAGGCGCCCAAAAACAACGGCCGCGCGTTCGGCGGCCGTTGTCCTCGACGCTGCTGCAGCGCGTTCCATCAGCGCGCGAGCACTTTCTTCAGTTCAGGCCCGTACTGCGGCGAGGCCTTGATGGCGTTCGCCCAGCCGATTTCCTTGGCTTTCTCGACATAGGCCTTGTTCGTCGCCGCATCGAAGGTGATCACCTGGATGCCGGCCTCGGCCTGGCGCTTTGCCTCGTTCTGGTTGTACGACTTCCAGAAATCGTTCTGCGCCTCGTAAGCGAGCGCCTTGCGGTCCAGGTACTCGCGCTGCGCGGGGGTCAGCGACTTGTACTTGTCGAGGTTCATGATCAGCGACACCTCGGCGTTGTAGAAGCCGGGGTCGACGCGGTACTTGGTCTTCTCCTGCCAGTTGAGGTCGAACAGGGCGTGGATCGGCCAGCCGTAGCCGTCGATGACGCCGCGCTCGAGCGCGGTATAGACCTCGCCGGGGGCCGTGGTCATCACCTGCGCGTTCATCGCCTGGAAGAATTCGCGGTAGACCGGGGTGATGCGGATCTTCAGGCCGGTGAGGTCGGGCTTGTCGATCTTCTTGTTGAGATAGAGATGGAAGGGCGTGAACTCGACGGTCTTGGCGAGGTAGCGCATGTTGCCCTTCTCCGCCCAGATCTTGTTGATGAGTTCGTAGCCGCCGTTCTTGCGCTGCTCCGCCGCGCTGGTCTCCGAGAGCTTGAGGATGTCCGCTTCGGGCATCACGTTGGTGTAGAAGGCGCCGGTGGAAAAGCCGATGTCCACCACGCCGGTCTTCACCGCGTTGCCGACTTCGAAGGTCGGGATGGCTTTCGGGCCGCCGATGAAGTTGATCTGCAGCACGCCCTTGCCGTCCTTGTTCACGTCGGCGATCCAGTCGGTGGTGCGCTTGACGTAGAACTGGTTCTCGGGGAACGCGCTGACCAGCTTCAGGGTGACTTCCTGCGCGGCCGCGAACGCGGGCGCCAGGACCGTCGCAGCGAGCGCAAGCCAAAGGGTTTTTTTCATGGGTCTCCTCCTCCTAGAGGGAAAAATTGCAGCCGTCAGGCTAGGAGTCCGGGCATCATTTGTCAAATCAATACTATGGATGATATAAATCATCGATATGAATGTTCAGGGGCTCGACCTCAACCTGCTGCGCGTCTTCGACGCGGTGCTGCGCGACCGCAGCGTCACCTCGGCGGCGAAGCATCTCGGCCTGACGCAGCCGGCGGTGTCCAACGCGCTGGCGCGCCTGCGCGGGCAGTTCGAGGACGTGCTGTTCGTGCGTACGCCCACCGGCATGGATGCGACGCCGTTCGCGCGCGAACTCTCCGAGCCGGTGCGCCAGGCGCTGGCGCTGCTCGAGTCCGCGCTGGCGCACGGACCGGGTTTCGACCCGGCCACCTCGACGCGCGCCTTCCGCTTCTACATGTCGGACCTCGGCCAGATCGAGTTCCTGCCGCCGCTGGTCGAGCGCGCGCAGCGCGTGGCGCCGGGCGTGCGGCTGGAGGCGGTGTCGCTGGAGGTCGAGGATATCGGCGACGCCCTCGCCGCGGGGGCGCTCGACCTCGCCGTCGGTTTCCTGCCCGGGCTCGGGCCGCCGGTGCGCCGCCAGCCGCTGTTCCGCGATCCCTACGTCTGCCTGATGCGCGCCGATCACCCGGACATCGGCAAGACGCTGACCAAGAAAAAATTCCTCGCCGCCTCGCACGCGCTGGTTTCCTACAAGGGCGGACACCGCGTCATCGAGGAAGCCCTCGAGCGCGCCGGCCTGTCGCGCAAGATCGCGGTGCGCGTGCCGCACTTCACCGTGGTGCCGATGGTGCTGGAGCGCAGCGACCTGATCCTCATCCTGCCGGCCAAGGTGGCGCGCGTCTACGAGCGCCAGGGCCACTTCAAGTTCCTGCCGCCGCCGGTGCCGATTCCGCCGGCGGATGTCGCGGCGCACTGGCACGAGCGCTTCGAGCGCGACCCGGGCAACCGCTGGCTGCGCGAGACGATCATGGAACTGTTCACCGAATAGATGCACGGAATTGCACCATGAAAATGCTCATCGCCGGCGCCGGGCCGGCCGGTCTTTATCTCGCTTATCTCTTGAAGCGGCAGCTACCCGGCTGGGAGGTGCGCATCGTCGAGCAGAATCCGCGCGATTCGACCTTCGGCTTCGGCGTGGTGTTCTCCGACCGCGCGCTGGAATTCCTGCGTGCGGACGATCCGCAGACCTACGACCGCATCACCCCGGCGATGGAGGCATGGACGGACATCACCGTCGTGCACCGCGGCGCACCGGTGGTGATCGACGGGATCGGCTTCTCGGCGATCGGGCGGTTGAAATTTCTCCAGCTGCTGCGCGGCCAGCTGGAAGCCGCGGGGGTTTCGATCGAATTTGAAAACCCCCTGGGAGAAATACGGGACTTCGAGGGCTACGACCTCGTGGTCGCCGCCGACGGCGCCAATTCGACGGTCCGCAGGAGGGCCGATTTCGGCACGACCGTCGCGCCGCTGACCAACAAGTTCGCCTGGTTCGGCACGACGCGGGTATTCGGCACGCTGACGCAGACGTTCGTGCAGAACGACGCGGGCTGTTTCAACGCGCACCACTACCGGCACTCGCCTTCGATGAGCACCTTCGTGTTCGAGTGCGACGCCGCGACCTGGGCGCGCGCCGGCTTCGAGCGCAAGGACGAGGCCGCGACGCTGGCGTACTGCGAGAAGGTGTTCGCCGATGCCCTGCAGGGGCACAGGCTGGTGTCCAACAAGTCCATCTGGCGCAATTTCCCCAGAGTGCGCAATCAACGCTGGGTGTCGGGCAACCAGGTGCTGATCGGCGACGCGCAGCGCACGGCGCATTTCTCTATCGGCTCGGGCACCCGCCTGGCGATGGAAGACGCGATTGCGTTGACGAAGGCGCTATCGGAGTTCAGGAGCGATGTCGCCGGTGCGTTGGCTTCGTTCGAGGCCGCGCGGCGACCCATCGTCGAGAAACTGGTCGCCGCCGCGGACGCGAGCGCCGACTGGTACGAGCATTTCCCCGAGCACATGCGCCTCTCGCCGCGGGAGTTCGCCTGGAGCTACATCCAGAGGAGCGGCCGCATCGATCCGGAGAAACTGCGCAAAATCGCGCCGAAGTTCGTTGCTGGCTAGCTTGCGGTTACTGCCTCGGGCGAATTTGAATAGAGCTTCTCGACAAAATTGGCCCGCCTCTCGAGCACCGCGCGCTGGTTCATGTAGCCCTTGTCGGTGATCTCGCCGGCGTCGATCTGCGGTGGTTCGGACATCACCATCAGGCGGGTCGGATGCGTGGAGCTGCCGCCTTCTTTGGCGAGAGCAGCCAGTACTTGCGACAGTTTTTCTTTTATTGTTTCATTTGAAAGATCTTTTACCGCCCCCGGATTTAAAAACACCAGGGCGCCAACCGCATCCCGATCGTGGCCCGTGATCACCGCGTCCTGGATCAGCGGGTCGCCCGCGGCGATCAGCTTCACGCGCACCGCGCCGACATGCACCCAGGTGCCGGTGGTGAGCTTGAAGTCTTCCGCGACGCGGCCGTCGAAAACCAGCCCTTTCTCTGGTCTTGCCGGGTCGGCAAAGCGCATCGCATCGCCGATGCGGTAGTAGCCCTCCTCGTCGAACGCCTCCTTCGTCAGATCGTCGCGCCGGTAGTAGCCGGGGGTGACGTTCGGGCCTTTGACGCGCACTTCCAGCTTGCCCGCGGCGGGCACCAGCTTCAGTTCGCAGCCGGGATTGGGCAAGCCGATGACCCCGGCGCGCTCGATCGGGTAGTGCACCGCGGCCGCCGAGGGCGCGGTCTCGGTCGAGCCCCACGATGAAATCATCGCCAGCGCGCCGCCTTTCTCCGCCAGCGCCAGCTTTTCCAGGCGCTCCCAGAGGTTCTGCGGCAGCGCGGCGCCGGCGTAGAACAGCATGTCGAGGTCGCGGAAGAAATTGCGCCGCAGTTCGGCGTCCTGCTCGAGCATCGGCATCAGCAGGTCGAAGCCGCGCGGCACGTTGAAGTACATCGTCGGCGAGATTTCCTTCAGGTTCCTGGCCGTGATCTCGGCCAGGCCGGGCGCCGGCTTGCCGCCGTCGATGTAGAGCGTGCCGCCGTTGCGCAGCATCAGGTTGAAGCAGAAATTGCCACCGAAGGTGTGGTTCCAGGGCAGCCAGTCGACGATCGTCGGTGTCTTGTCTTCCAGGAAGGGCCAGACCTGGGCGAGCATCTGCTGGTTGGCGCAGAGCATGCGGTGCGTATTGATCACGCCCTTGGGCGTACCGGTCGAGCCTGAAGTAAACAGGATCTTCGCGACCGTGTCCGGCGTGAGGCGCGAGAACGCCACTTCCAATGTCGATCCCGGGTTGGCCTCGAGCAGTTTTGCGACCGGTGTCGACTTGGCACCGACCGCGGCCAGCGCCGGGGCGAATTTCTCGGGGTCCGCGGCGAACACCAGGCCCGGTTTGAGCAGCTCGAAGATGTACTTCAGCTTGGCGAAGTCTTTCGACATCAGCGAATAGGCGGGCGAGATCGGCGCGACCGGCACGCCGACGTGCATCGCTCCCAGCGCGAGCAACGCATGGTCGACGCTGTTGTCCGAGAGGATGGCGACCGGCTTTGTCGCATCCAGGCCCAGGTTGAGCAGCGCCTGTCCGATGCACCGCGCGTGGGACAGCGTGTCGCGATAGGAAACGCGCCGCCAGCCTTCGCCCTTGCGCTCGGCGATGAAGCTCCGGTCCGGCGCGTGGTCGTACCAATGCAGCAGCCAGTCGCCCACTGCGCGCGCGTAGGGCTTGAGTGCCTGCGGCGAGCGCAGGATGGTCGTTCCGTCGGAACGGCGTTCCAGATGAACCTCCGCGGGCGCGAAGCGCAGAGGTAAAGTCAAAGGCGAGACCATGGGCGGCAATTATAGTGACCGCCACCGTACAACCGGCGCTGCGGACCTAGGCGGGGCTGCCCTGCAAGGCGATGTAGCGGTTCATCCACTCCGCGGCGGAGGTGACGCCGCCGAAGGTGAACAGGTGGACGCCGACCACGTTGCAGTCGTCGTGCACGGCGCAATAGTGGGCGAGGGCCGTGAGCTGATCGGCCGGATCGGTGTGGGTGACCAGGCGCACCGCATCCATGCCCTGCGTGCGCAACGCGCGCAACGAGGCGCTGACGCCGCAGCGCTGCGCGAAGCGCAGCAGCGCCACGGGATTGGTCGGGCCGGCCAGGCCCACGTAGATGGGAATCCCCGGGGCATTGCGCGCCATCCTGGCGCAGTAGTCGACGACGCGCGCGGGCGCGAAGGAAAACTGCGTGACGATATAGGCGCCCATGGCGTGCGCCGCGGCCAGCAGCAGCTTCTCCGCAAATGCGCGCTCGAGCGCCGCCCCCGGAATACGCGGATGGCCCTCCGGGTAACCCGGCAGTCCGATCTCGCGCAGCCCGCAGCCGGTGAGAAAGTCCTCTTTCAGGATGGACGCACCGTCGGCATAGGGGCCGATGGCTTCGGCTTCGTCGCCGCCGAGGATCAGTGCCTTGCGAACCCCCGCTTCGCCCACCGCGCGGGCGATAAAGGTCTGCAACTCGACGCGATCCCTGATGCGGCGCGCGGCGATATGCGGGATCGGTTCCAGGCCCGCTTCGCGCACCGCGATCAGCGTCGGCAGGGTATCGAGCAAGGGGTGGCGCGGCAGGTGGTTGACGTAGACCGGCGTGCCACCCGGCAGCAGCGCGGCGATGTCGCGTGCATCTTCAGGGCGACGCGCGCCCATTTCCAGCGAGCCGCCGGAGACGAGCTCGGCGGCGATACCTGCTGTACGGGAAACCGCCAGACTTTCAGCCACGTTTTCGGGAGACGACATAGGATTCATCCAGGAACCAGAGGCCGCCATGCGTCTGCAGCACGTCGCGCGTGGCGTCTAGATACTTGCGTTCGCCGACCACGCGCGCGAGGCGCTCGTCGTCGATCTGCGCCACGTACACGGCCGCGTTCCAGGCGGCGAACAGCGTCGAAGTGCCGATACTGTCGGCGATCTCGGTCGGCAGCGTGTGCATGTCGTAGCGGAACACCGCGCGCGCGTCCGCGTACGAATTGAAATTGAAATGGCGCGCTTCCTTGCCGAGTTCCGTGCGCACCGCGCGCAGCAGGTCGTGCCGGCCGGTGGCGAAGGGGTTCTCGTCGGGCCAGATCTTGCGCACGATCTCCAAACCCGGATCGCGGCCGCAGGAATGGATGCCCAGCAATCGGCCGCCCGGCCCGAGCGCGCGCGCGAGCGGCCCGATCACCTTGCTCGCCTTGAATTCGACCGGCACGCGCGCGCGGTAGGGCTGCGAAGCGATCACCAGGTCGTAGTCGGCGCGCACCTTGCCCTGCTTCGGGATCGCCTCGTCGAGCATGAAGCGGAAGTCGTCGCGGTAGAGGACCAGCGCGACGGGGCGCTCGTAGATCGGGTTGCCGGTCTTGGCGCTGTGGCGCGCCTGCCAGTTCTTCGCCAGGAACGGCTCCAGCGCGGCAATCTGCTCGCTGAATTCGTGCGCGGTGGTGCCGGTGAGGCCGACTTCGTGCCACACCAGCGAGGTGGCGGCGCTGACCGCCTTGGGCGCCAGCCACGGCGCTTCGGTGTAGTACATGTTGGTGACCACCATGACGGTCGCCGGATGCTCGTAGAAGCGGTCGGGCATCTTGTCGAGCGACAGGCGCACGTCCTCGAGGCTGATTTCCTTGCCGACGAAATAGAACGGCCGGGTCGGGAAGCGCCGGTGCATTTCGCGCATCACGCGCGAGAGCACCGAGCCGTCGCCCATGCCGGCATCGAACACGCGGATCGCCGGCGGGCGCGGGTGGATGTGCGCGAGCTCCATGCCGACGCGCTGCGCGACTTTTTCCTTCTCGCCGCAGGTGTTGACGAACAGCAGGTATTTCTGCCGGTTGTCGAAGAAACGGAAATTGCGTGAGGGAGCGCCATCCCGCAAAGACGGCGGGATGGTGCTTGACGGAGCGCTATCCGCAGGGCGTCGTGCGACGCGGATCAGCGGGCGCAATTCCGGCGGCGCGGCGGGCGCGGTGGCGCCGTGGCGTTCGAGAAAGAGGGTGACGCGATCCAGCGTCTCGGGCGTGATGCGCGCGCCGTCGCGCAGGCGCGCCACGAACTTGCCGTCGTTGACCGCGCGGCGGCCGAAGGTGGATTCGGCGATGCCGTTGCTGCGGCAGAATGCCGAGATGCTGTCGAGCAGGGTGCTGCCTTGCTCCGCGATGGCTTCCATGCAACCCTTCCTCCTGCACGGACAGTACGGCCGGGATTGTGGGAAGACAACCACAACTCTGCAGAGAAAATATGTGGGATGTTGCCCATGATTGATAATCAAGGACTTATGCATGGCAGATGATCGGAAGCATGGACTGGCCAGGGGCCTGACCAACTACGGCGACCCGGCGTTTTCGCTGTATTTGCGGCGCTCGTTCGCCAAGAGCATGGGCTATTCCGGCGAGATGCTGGCGCGCCCGGTGGTCGGCATCGCCGACTCGAAGAGCGGCTTCAACAATTGCCACCGGCATTTCCCGGAACTGATCGAGGCGGTGAAGCGCGGCGTGATCGCCGCGGGCGGGCTGCCGATAGATTTCCCGACAACGTCGCTCGGCGAGGTCTTCCTCAGCCCGACCTCGATGATGTTCCGCAACCTCATGGCGATGGACGTCGAGGAGATGGTGCGCGCGCAGCCGATGGACGCGGTGGTGCTGGTGGGCGGTTGCGACAAGACGGTGCCCGCGCAGCTGATGGGAGCGGCGAGCGCGGACATTCCCGCGATTCAGCTGCTGGCCGGGCCGATGATGCCGACCTTGTACCGCGGCGAACGGCTGGGCGCCTGCACCGATTGCCGCCGCTTCTGGGCCATGCATCGCGCCGGCAAGGTGGACGCGCAAGGCATCGCCGACGTCGAAGGCAATCTGGCGACCACCGCTGGCACCTGCGCGGTGATGGGTACTGCGTCGACCATGGCTTCGATCGCCGAGGGGCTGGGCATGGCGCTGCCGGGCAGCGCGGCGATCCCCGCGGTGCACGCCGACCGCCTGCGCGCGGGCGAGGCGAGCGGCCGGCGCGCGGTCGAGCTGGTGAAGAATCCCATCCGCCCGTCGCAGGTCATCACGCAAAAATCAGTGGAGAACGCGATCCGCGTGCTGCTTGCGATCGGCGGCTCGACCAATGCGATCGTGCACCTCACCGCCATTGCCGGGCGGGTCGGCGTGAAGATCGACCTGCACCGGCTGAATCAGCTGTCCGATTCGACCCCGGTGCTGGTGGACCTGAAGCCGACCGGCCAGTTCTACATGTCGGACCTCTACGCCGCGGGCGGCGTGGGCGCGGTGCTGCGGGAACTGAAGCCGCTGCTGCATCTCGATTGCATGACGGTCGCCGGCGAGACGCTCGGCGAGCGGCTCGCGCATGAAGAAGGCGCCTGGGTCGACCGTGCGGTGGTGCGGCCGCTGGCGGACCCGCTCGCGAAGGAAGGCGGGCTGGTGGCGCTGTTCGGCTCGCTCGCGCCCAACGGCGCCATCCTCAAGCGCTCGGCCGCCGACGCCAACCTGTTCGAGCGCGAAGGCAGGGCGGTGGTGTTCTCGTCGCTCGACGACCTGGCGGCGCGCGTCGACGACCCTGCGCTCGACATCACGCCGGAGGATTTCATGGTGCTGCAGAACGCGGGCCCGAAGTCCGGCTACGCGATGCCCGAAGCCGGCTACCTGCCGATTCCGCAGAAGCTCGCGCGCGCGGGCCTGAAGGACATGGTGCGCATTTCCGATGCGCGGATGAGCGGCACGGCCTACGGCACCATCGTGCTGCACGTGTCGCCGGAAGCCGCGGCGGGCGGGCCGCTCGCGCTGGTGAAGAATGGCGACCGCATCAAGCTGTCGGTGAAGGAACGAAGGATTGACTTGCTTGTTCCTGAAAACGAATTGCTGAAAAGAAAAAAATCGTGGAAACCGCCGGTGTCAACGCCGGCGCGCGGCTACGCCAAACTGTATATGGATCACGTACTCCAGGCGGAGCACGGCTGCGACTTTGATTTTCTGAGGAAGGCCTGACCAGCGCGCCGTAGGCGCGGCCTGCTATTTCGCATAGTCGTACTTCAGTTCGTACTCGCCTTCGGTGTCGATCACCAGCCGGGCGGACTTCCAGTGCCTCTGGTCGGGCGGCAGCGCGTCGCTCAGGCTGACGATCCGGCGCGCGATTTCCTGCACATTGCAGGGCACGAATTCCTCGGCGTCCTCGTCGCGGAACGACGTAGTCACGTAGAACTTCGGGACCGCGGCAGCTCCGGCGGTCACCACCACCCAGGTTTTTTTCCAGTCTTGCGGCAGGCCGGGCGCGAGGCAGGAAAAAATCTGTTCCACCGTTTTCGCGTCCAGCTTCGGTGCCGCAGGCGACGGGGCGACGGCGGCGACCACCGGCGCAGGCGGCGGCGCGGGAGCTGCCACGGGCGGCGGTTTGACGACCGGCGCCGGAATCGCAACGGGCGCCGGTGCAGGTGGCGGAACAACGACGGGTGCGGGTGCGGCGATTGGCACAGGCGGCGGCGCGACCACTGGCGCCGGTATGGCCAATGGCGCGGGCGGGGGAGCCGGCGGCGGCACGGGCACTGCGACGGGCGCTGGCGGAGGCGGTGGAGGCGGCGTTGGCACCGCAACGGGCGCGGGCGGTGGAATCACGACGGGCGCGGGAGCAGCGACCGGTGCAGGTGGCGGAGATGGCGGCGGCGTTGGCACTGCAACGGGCGCTGGCGGTGGCGGCGGAGGCGGCGCCGGCAATGCAACAGGCGCAGGCGGCGGGACCACGACCGGCGCGGGAACTGCTACCGGCGCGGGCGGCGGAATCGTCGGGGGCACCGGGGCAGCGACCGGTGCGACGGGCGGCGTTGCCGCCGGCGTCGGCGTTACCGCAGGTTCCGTCTTGACAGGCTCCGGTGCAGGAGGCGAAGGCGGCGCTCCCAGCGGCGGCGTCGGCGGCCCGTAAATCATCATGTTCGGATTGGGCGGCTCCGCAGGTTCTGTGGACGCGGCCGGCCGGCCGGATTCGGTGTCGGGAATCGGTTCGGTGCGAACCGGCAGCCGCTTGTGCTGGGCCTGGACGGTACCGACGACGAGCAGGGCAATCAGCGCTGCTGCATAACGCACTACGCGTTCAGGCACGGCGACTGGTTGCTCCCGTCATTTCTGCGCCGGTTTGCCGTATTGCTCCGCCAGGTAGCCGGCGATCGCCTCGACGTCCGTCTTCGGGATGGGCGCCGCGAATGCGTTGATCATCTTGTTGATCGACGCGGTCCAGCCGGCCTTGTCCATGAAGCGCGAGTTCATCTGGATGTAGTCCACGCTGTGGCAGGCGATGCATTGCATGGCCTTGTCCCTGCCGGGGGCGTCCTTCAGCACGACTTTCGACTCTTGGGCGGCCGCGCTTCCGGCGAACGAGAGGGCAAGCAGGGTGATGATGGTTCGCATGTCGCTCTCCTCAGACGACTTCGACGTAAACGCGCTGGATCACGTTGTGGTGATAACCGGCCGGGTTGTGGATCAGTTCGCCGACCTGCGTCTCGCCCGAACGGCTGGTCGCGCGCGCCATGACCACGACCGAGCCGCGCTCCTTCGTCGGTACGTCCAGGGAAAACTCGCGGAACGAGTAGCGCCCGAGATCCTTGCCGAGACGCGCACGTGTCCAGCTCGCGCCGTAGTCGGTGGAAACCTCGACCCGGTCGATGCCGGCCCCGCCGTCGAGGGCGATGCCCTTCACTTCGATCGGTTTGCCGCGCGCGATCTGTTCGCCGCTCCTGAGCGACGTGATGAGCGAATTCACCACCATCGTGGTGATCGGTTCGTTGGGCGCATAGAGCTGGGAACTGAAGGTCGGCGTCTTGAATTTGCCGCGCGGCAGGCGGTAGGCGGCGCTCATCCAGAAATTCTTCTCGGGCTGCGCGGTCACGCGAACGGAAACCAGCTGTTTCATCCAGTAGGTGCCGGTCCAGCCGGGCACCACCAGCCGCGCCGGGAAACCGTTCCAGTGGGGCAGCGGCTCGCCATTCATCTCGAACGCGATCAGCACGTCGTCGCCCATCGCCACCTCGAGCGGCAGCGACTTGACGAAGTCCGGCGTCTTGTCCAGCGGCGGATGATCGGCGCCATTCAGCACGACCTCGAGCGCGCCCGTCTTGATGCCGGCTTTCGCCAGTACGTCCTTCAGGCGCACGCCGCGCCAGACGGCGTTACCCATCGCGCCGACGCCCCATTCGACGCCCGGCACGTGCGGCTCGAACAGGCCGCGGCGATTTCCCGAGCACTGGTTCACCGCCGTGACCTGCGCCTGCTTGAAATCTTTCTTCAGCTGGGCGAGCGTGAACTTGATTTCGCGTTCCGCGGCGTCGCCGCCGACGCTGAGCACCCAATCTTTTGCGCTGACCTGCGGGATCCCCGCGAGGTGCCAGCGCACGAAGAACGCCTTGTTGGGCGTGATCGGCGTGCGGAAATACTCGATCGGGGTTTCGAAATTGGGCGGCCGGTAGGTCTTCTTGATCAGCGGCACCTTGCCGGGCAGCGCGTACAGGACTTGCTCGGCGAGCGCGCCGTCGGGGATTTCCGCGAGTCCGAGAGCGGCGGTGCCGCCGACCGGCGCGGCGAGCGCGCGCGGGAGTGCGCCCAGCGCGGCAAGAGCCCCCGCACCGGAGATTCCTGCGACAAACGCGCGACGGGATTTATTGCGGCTGGAACTGTTCATCGATCCCTCCGAGGGCCGGCAAGAAGGCCATTAGCATGGGCTCAAGCTTAGCGCATCCGCCCGCAGTGCGCCGCAGCGGCGGCTGCCGTTGGTGTACGCTTGCGCGAGTGAAACCGACGGCGGCGAAAACCCGGAAAGCGAGGCGGCTGGTGGTGGCGATCACCGGCGCGAGCGGCGCCGCCTACGGCGTGAAGCTGCTGCGCGAGCTGCGCAAGGCGCCGGGCTGGGAGAGCCACCTCGTGCTGTCTGACGCCGGGGCGCTCAATTGCTGGCATGAACTCAAGCTTGCGCGCAAGGAAGTCGAGCGGCTGGCGCACGCCGCCTATCACCCGCGCGACGTCGGTGCGGCGATCGCCAGCGGCTCGTTCCTCGCCGAGGGCATGGTGATCGCGCCCTGCTCGATGAAGACGCTGTCGGCGGTGGCGCACGCGCACGCCGGCGATCTCGCCTCGCGCGCCGCCGACGTGGCGCTCAAGGAACGCAGGCGGCTGGTGCTGATGGTGCGCGAGACGCCGCTCAACCTGGCGCATCTCAGGAACATGGTCGCCGTCACGGAAATGGGCGGCATTATTTTTCCGCCGGTCCCTGCGCTGTACGCGAAGCCGAAGACCATCGACGACCTGGTGGCGCACAGCGTCGGCCGGGTGCTGGATCTCTTCGGCCTGCATTCGGCCGGGCTGAAGCGCTGGAAGGGACTCGATGGCTGAGCTGTCGGCGTTCTCCGATTCCTACAAGGACGCGCGCCGCAAGTTCGTCGAGGCGACGCGCAAGGCGGGCGCCAAGCTGAGCAGCTACCAGCATCCCTCCGAGCGGGGACCGTCCGGCGAACCGCTTTTTCTCGACGTGTCGGTGCTCGGTCCCGGCGACGCGTCGCGCGTCTTCGTCGTCGGCAGCGGCACGCACGGCATCGAAGGCTATTCCGGTTCCGCGGCGCAGCGCGCCTGGCTGCGCGGCAGGCCGCGCCTGCCCAAGGACACGGCGGTGGTTTTCTTCCACGCGCAGAATCCCTGGGGTTTCGCGCACAAGACGCGCGTCACCGAGGAAAACGTCGACCTCAACCGCAACTTCATCGATTTCTCGAAGCCGCTGCCGGCCAACCCGGGATACGAAGAGCTGCACCCGGTTGTCGCGATCAAGGACTGGAACGAAGGATCGATTGCCGGGGTTTTCGCCGGGCTGGAGGCGTACCGCGAGCGCGTCGGCGAGAAGGCGTTCTCGGACGCGTTCAACGGCGGACAGTACAGCCGCCCGGACGGCATTTTCTACGGCGGGGCGCGGCCGCAATGGTCCAACGGCGCGTTCCGCGCGGCCGTGGGAATCCACCTGGCGCGGGCTCGCAAGATCGCCTTCATGGACCTGCACACGGGCATCGGGCCGTGGTGCGAGCACATCTACCTTTGCTTCCATCCCGAAGGCTCGCCCGCGCGCGAGCGCGCCCGCGCCTGGTGGGGCGAGCGCGCCGTGAACCTGCAGGGCGTGACGCACAAGAAGCTCGCCACCTACAGCGGCACCATCATCGATGCAGTCACGGAGATGCTGCCTGCCGCGGAAGTGACCAGTATCGTGGTGGAATTCGGCACCCGGCCGCGCCACGAGATGCAGCGCGCCAGCATGGCGCAGCGCTGGATGCGCTTCGAGGGACCGCGCGACCCGGTGCTGGCCGCCAGGGTGCGGCGCGAATACGAGGCGGCGTTCTACCCGGCCGAGCCGGAATGGCGCCAGGCGGTGCTCGACCAGTCGCGCGAATTCCTCGACCGCGGGGTGCGCGGGATCAGTTCGAGCTGAGGAAATCGCGCAGCGCGCGGGTGAAGCCCTCGGGCTGCTCGATGTTGGCGAGGTGCGCCGCCTGCGGCAGCACCACCAGCCTGGAGCCGGACGCGTTGTCGTGGATTTCGCGCGCCATCGCCGGCGGCGTGCCGGGATCGTCGGCGCCGACGATCACCAGGATCGGGCACCTGATCTCCTTCAGCCGCGCGGTGAGGTTGATTTTCGGGATGGCGTGGCTGCAGCCGGCGTAGCCCGCCACCGGCGTGGCGACGATGAGCTTGCGGATGGCGTCCACGGCCGCGGGGTTCTTCTCGCGGAAGGGCGCGGTGAACCAGCGCTCGAGCGTCGGCTGCGCGAGCGGTTCCATGTCCTGCGTCTCCGCCGTCTTGATGCGCGCCTGCCAGAGCGGCCAGGCCTCCGCAGGGTAGCGGCTGGTGGTGTCGGCGAGCGTGAGCGACTGGAACACGCCGGGATATTTGAGGGCGAAGGTCTGCCCGATCATGCCGCCCATGGAAAGGCCGCAGTAATGGGCCCGGTCTATTTTCTTTTCCTTCAGGAGGGAGAAAAGATCGTCGGCCAGCAGTTCCAGCGTGTACGCGCCCCTGGGCGCTTCGCTCGCGCCGTGGCCGCGCGTGTCGAAAGCGAGGATCTGGTATTCGCCCTTGAGCGCCGCGATCTGCGGATCCCACATGCGCACGCTGCAGGCAAGCGAGTGGCTGAGCACCAGCCAGGGCGCGCCGACCCTGCCGTGGATCTCGTAGCTGATCTCGATGCCGTTCGCGCGGGTTTTCATGATTCGGCTTTCATACTTTCGCCACCACCAGTGGAATGTTCATTTCGTCCTCGCTCATGCCGCCGTGATTGCCGATATGCAGGTGCCGCGGCTCGCCGGCCACCCAGTCTTTTACCGTGCCGCGGCCTTTCATGACCAGCGCCACGTCGCCGATTCGCTCCGCGAAATGCGGATGCGCGCGGCCGCTGCCGAACCAGCCCTCTTCCATCAGTTCCCGGCTCGGCCGCACGTCGGCGCGATCGCCGAGAGCGTCCCTTGCCCGCTCGATGAATTTCCTTTCCTCCTGCACGTGGCAGAAGGCGACGCGCCGTTCGCCGCAGAGCGGGAAGCGCAGCAGGGCGGAGAGCCCGGCGGGCAGCTCGACGGATTCCGCGGGCGGGCTGTCGATGAAGCCGTGGTCGGCGGTGAGGACCAGCAGGGTGTCGCTGCCGGCGAGGCGCGCGAGCAATTCGCCGAAGGCGGCGTCCAGCGCGTCGAAATGCGCGCGCGCCTGGGCGCTCGCGACGCCATGCTGGTGCGACAGCGCGTCGAAGTCCGGCCAGTACGCGTAGACGAATTTTCGTTCCGGCCCGGATTTCACCGCGGCCACCGTCTGGTCGACGAAGCCCTGCAGGTCGTCGTAGGCGCGGCGTTCGGCGCGTCCGCAATGATGCGCGTTGTACGGCGAGTCGATGATCGGCCGGTAGGAGACGGCGACAGTGCGCGTATCGAGCGTATCGAAGAAGGACGGTTCGGTGAATATGCGCGCGGGCGCGACGCCGAGGGACGCCTTCTCGCCGCGCCGCCGAAACGGCAGCGGCGCGCCGACGCAGGCGGCCTCGGAAAAATAGGTGAACCAGCCGGTGAGGCCGTGTTCCAGCGGCGTCGCGCCGGTGAAGGACGTGGTGATCGCGCTTGCCGTGGTGGAAGGAAACACCGCGCTGATCGCGCCGCGCCGGTGATGCGCGATGCGCCCGCCCGCGCCGTTCGCCTGCAGGTAGTTGTCGCCCAGCCCGTCGACGATCAGGAAGACGATGTTGCCGGCGGAACGCAGTTCCGCAGCCGGCAGGGAAACGAGAGGCGGATGGCGGGGTGCTGCGCCGCAGGCCTCCGCAAAAGAGGCGACCAGGTTTACAAATCCGCCACCAGCATAGTCGGGTCTGGACATCGGCCCGATGCTAGCGGCTTTTCTAGTGCATGGCGACGGAGTTGATGAGCAGCGCGTCGTAGTGGCCGAGGAATTCGTCCACCAGCTCGGCAGTCGGCTCTCCCGCGGCGAGGTCGGCCATCGAAGCGCGGAATTTCAGCTCGACATCGCCTTCGAGAAACCCGGCGCGGCCCATGGTCTTGTCCACCAGCTCGATGCCCTGGCGGCCCGGGAATTCCACCACGTAGTAGTTCTCGCTGCTGTACATGACGTTCATGGCTACCTCCATCGGCAGCTGTGCTATGCAAGCCCATTCTCGGGCTATCTCCTGAAACGCGCCGCGCCGCAAGTCAGTTGACGGGCGCCGACGGTCGGTTGCGCGCGTTTTCCGCGTGATAAAATGCGCATCCATCCACCCGGGAAAAAGCCGCCATGCGAATGGAAGTGCACCTCCACGCCGACATCCCGATCCTCGAAGGCGTGTCGAAGAAGCAGATCGAGCAGGCGCTCGCGCCGCTGCTCGAGTATCTCGATGCGGAGGGGCTGGCCGACGTGAAGAGCCTGGAGCAGGAAGAGCCGGGCCTGCGCTTCGACGAAAAGGAGCTGATCCTGTTCGCCTGCTGGACGGGCGAGATCGGCCGCAGCTTCCATCCCGCGCTGGAGACCGCGCTCGAGAACCTCGGGCCGCTGTGCTACGAGGCGGTCGAGGTGGAGCTCACGCTGTACCTGGAGAACGGCGAGCAGGAGGCGCGCCTGCTGTTCGCCGGCCCGACCGCGCACGCGATCCACGAGGCGCAGCGCCGCTGCATGGTCGAGGACGTGTCGGCGTTGCTCGCGCGCCAGTTCGGCAAGGAGCGCGTCGCCGAAGTCGTCTCGCTGGTGGACCGCATGTTCGAGGAGGACTGGAAGGAGCACGCCGCGGACGCCAAGAAGCCCGAGCGCGCCTTCGAGACCGCCACCCGGCCCTCGCGCAAGCACCTGCACTGAGTTTTGGCGGGGCCTGCATTTAACCGGACGCCTCTTGGCCGGCCCTAAATATCCTGGGTTTGACACGCTGGCGCTGCATGCGGGGCAGTCGCCCGATCCGGCGACCGGCGCGCGCGCGGTACCGATCTACCAGACCACTTCCTACGTTTTTCGCGACACCGCGCACGCGGCCTCGCTGTTCAACATGGAGCGCGCCGGGCACGTCTACTCGCGCATCTCCAATCCCACGGTCGCGGTACTCGAAGAGCGCATGGCGGCACTCGAAGGCGGCGTCGGCGCGATCGCGACCGCGAGCGGGCAGGCGGCGCTGCACCTGGCGGTCGCCACGCTGATGGACGCGGGCAGCCACGTCGTCGCCTCGGCCGCGCTGTACGGCGGCTCGCACAACCTGCTCGGCTACACGCTGAAGAGATTCGGCATAGAGACGACTTTTGTTTCGCCCAGAAATCTTCAGGAATTTCAAAAAGCGATAAGGCCAAACACGCGCCTTCTCTTCGGCGAAACGCTGGGCAATCCGGGACTGGACGTGCTGGACATCCCTTCGGTGTCGAAGATCGCCCACGACGCCGGCCTGCCGCTGCTGGTGGACGCGACGTTCACGACGCCGTACCTGATGAAACCCTTCGAGCTGGGCGCCGACCTGCTGTACCACTCGGCCACCAAGTTCCTCGGCGGCCACGGCATCGCCATCGGCGGCGTGCTGGTGGATTCGGGGCGCTTTGACTGGGAAGGAAGCGGGGAGAATCGCGGCAAGTTCCCGCAACTCACCGCGCCCTACGCCGGTTTCCACGGCATGGACTTCGAGGAGGAATCCGGCACGCGCGCGTTTCTCCTGCGCGCGCGGCGCGAGGGCCTGCGCGATTTCGGCGCCTGCATGGCGCCGATGACCGCGTTCCAGATCCTGCAGGGCATCGAGACCCTGCACTTGCGCATGCCGCGGCACGTGGAAAACACGAGGAAGATCGTCGGTTTTCTTTCTGCAAATCCTTCCGTGGAAAAAATTCTCTACCCGGAAATTCCGGAGCATCCCGATCACGCGTTGGCGAAAAAGCTGCTGCCCAGGGGCTGCGGCGCCGTGTTCTCTTTCGACATCAAGGGAGGCCGCGAGGCAGGCAAGCGTTTCATCGAATCGCTGCGCGTATTTTCGCACCTGGCGAACGTCGGCGACGCGAAGTCGCTGGTCATCCACCCGGCGACCACGACGCACTACCGCATGTCGGACGAGGACCTGAAGAAGGCCGGCATCGGGCCGGGGACGATCCGGCTTTCGGTCGGCCTCGAGGACGTCGACGACCTGGTGCAGGACCTCGACCGCGCGCTCGCGGTCGCTGCCAGGTCGAAGTAATGCAACTGCAATTCGACGGCAAGACGGCGTTCGCCTACACGGCGGCGCACGACGTCGATCCCGCTAAGCGCACGGTCGTGTTCGTGCACGGCGCCGGCCTGGATCATTCCTGGTGGGGCCTGCAAAGCCGTTACTTCGCCTATCACGGCTTCAACGTGCTGGCGGTCGACCTGCCCGCGCACGGACGCTCCGAAGGGCCGGCGCTGGCGACGATTGTTGACATGGCGGTTTGGATAAAGAAAATTCTTGACGAGAAAAAAATAAAATCCGCCGTGATCGTCGGCCATTCGATGGGTTCGCTCATCGCGCTCGAATTCGCTGCGCGCTATCCGGAGCGCGCCGAAAAAATCGCCTTGATCGGCGTCGCCTGTCCGATGAAGGTGTCGGACGGGTTCCTCGACGCGGCGCGGCGCAACGATGCGGCCGCCTACGACATGGAAACCATCTGGGGACACGCGCCGCAGGTGCCGTTTTCCGGCAACCCGAATCCCGGCATGTGGATGTACGGCGATACGCTGGCGCGCCTGTCGCGCCTTGCGCCGGGCGTGCTGCACGCCGATCTCGCCGCCTGCAACGGCTATGCGGCGGGAATGGACAGCGCCGCGAAAGTGAAATGCCCCGCGCTGTTCGTGCTTGGCGCGCGCGACATGATGACCCCGCCACGCGGCGCGGAGGATTTGATCGGCAAGATTGAAAAATCGAGAAGCGTTCGCATCGCGGCTTCCGGCCATTCGCTGATGGCCGAGGCTCCCGATGCAACGTTGGATGCGCTGATCGGCTTCCTGGCCTGAGCGCTCAGGCGCGCTCCCAGCGCGCCTTGTGGACCACGTAGCCGGTAAGTCCGCCGAAGACGGCGAGCCCGAGCGCGATCACCGCGAACAGCGCCGCCAGCGGGCCGCCCAGCTGCATCACCAGCACGCCTCCCGCGGCCACCAGCAGGAGGCGCGCCGTGCCCGCCAGCACCGGCATCAGCACCTGCCCCGAGCCTTGCGAGGCGAAGTAGAGCGCCACGGCGGCGCCGAGGAACGGGTAGAACGGCGCCACGGCGCGCATGTAGAGGCTGCCGATCTCGAGCACCGCGGCATCGTCGCTGAAGATCCTGATCCAGAGCGGCGGGTAGGCCGCCACGGTCCAGCCGATCGCCAGGCACACCAGCATCGCCGCTGCGGTGCCGGTCCAGGCAATGCGTTTGGCGCGCGCCGCCTGCCCCGCGCCGATGTTGGTGCCGACCATGACGACCAGCGCCTGGCCGATGGCGAACACGATGGGGATCTGCAGCAATTCGAGCCGCACACCGACGCCGTAGCCGGCGAGCGCCGCGGTGCCGAAGCGCGCGACGAAGCCGGTCAATATCACCGCCGTGAGCACCGTCTGCAGCGCGGAGACCGAGGAAACCGCGCCCACCTTCAGGATGTCGCGGAACAATCGCGCCTCGAGCCGCCAGTGCTTGCGCTGCGGCCGCAGCGCGCCAGTCCAGACCCGCACCGCCATGGCGAAGCTCGCCAGTCCGAACGCTACTACGTAGGAAACCGCCGTTCCGGTGATGCCCCACTGCGGGAACGGGCCCCAGCCGAGCGTCAACGCGCCGGAAAGCGGAATCTGGACCACGGCTGCCCCGGCGAGCGCGAGCGCGGGCGCCAGCGTATTGCCGCTGCCGCGCAGCACGCTCGCCAGCGTGTTGGCGATCCAGACCAGCACGGCGCCGCCGAACAGCACCTGCGAGTAGGAGAGCGCCTGCGCCAGCGCCGCGCCCCGGCCGCCGAGCATTCCGTAGAGTCCGCGTCCCAGGCCGAGCAGCAGCAGGGTGAAGAGCAAACCCGCGCCCACGGCGATCACCACCGCGTGCACCACCAGTTCGCGCGCCGCGTCCGCCTTGCCCGCGCCCAGCGCGCGCGCCACCGCCGAGGAAACGCCGCCGCCCATGGCGCCGGCCGAGGTCATCTGCAGCAGCATCACCATCGGAAAGACGAGGGCGAGGCCTGCGAGAGAATCGGTGCCGAGCCGGCCCACGAAATAGGTATCCGCCACCGACACCGCGGTCTGGAACAGCGCGAGCGCGATGCCCGGCGCGGCGAGCCGCGCGAGCGCCGGCACGACCGGTGCGTGCAGGAGCGGGCTGCGTTGGGCCGACACGCGCCGAGCCTAGCGCAGTTTCTGCGCCAGACCCACCGGTATTGCGAACGAAAATGCCCAACCCATCAGCACGCCGACCGCGTCGGCGCACATGTCGTAGAGGTCGAAAGTCCGGTAGCCGAGTTCCCGCTGGACGAATTCGAGGCCGATGCCCATGCCGATCCAGAGCAGTCCATACGCGATCCGCGTCGTGCGCCGCGCGTAGAGCAGGCAGAACCAGAGCATCAGCGTTCCGTAGGCGGCGACATGGCCGAGCTTGTCTCCCTGCTCGACGTCGAACTGCGGCGGCGATGTCGTTACCGACAGCCAGACGATGAGCGCGGCGAGACCCCAGCCTATCGCCACGCAGAGGACTCGCATCGGCCGCATCAGATCAGCCGCATCTGTCCGCCAAGGGAGGGCGGCTTGAAAAGAGAGCAATCCAGTCCCCCGCGCGAGGCCATGTGGTTGTCCTCGCTGTTCAATCCCAGGCGCTTGCATGCGAGATGGAAGCGCTTGCCGATCAGGTCGACGAAATTGCCCGAGCCGGTCATGCGCGAGCCGAAGTTCGGGTCGTTCTCGCGCCCGCCGCGCGACTGTTTGACGATGCTGATGACGTGGTCGGCGCGCTGCGGGTAGTGCGCGGCCAGCCATTCCTTGAACAGCGGCCGTACTTCGTTCGGCAGGCGCAGCAGGATCCAGCCCGCCATGGTCGCGCCGGCCTTCGCCGCCGCTTCCATCACGTCCTCGAGCGATTTGTCCGTCAGCGCCGGGATCAGCGGCGCCACCATGACGCCACAGGGGATGCCGGCGGCCGCCAGCGCGCGCAGCGCATCGACGCGTCTCTGCGGGCTGGCCGCGCGCGGCTCGAGGGTTCTCGCCAGGCGATGATCCAGCGTGGTGATCGAGACGAAGGCCTTGACCAGGTTCTTCCTCGCCATCGGCGCGAGCAGGTCGATGTCGCGCTCGATCAGCGCCGATTTGGTGACGATGGTGAGCGGGTGGTCGCAGGCCGAGAGCAGTTCCAGGATGCCGCGCATGACCTTGTAGCGGCGCTCGATCGGCTGATAGCAATCCGTGTTCGTGCCGAAGGCGATCGGCCTGGCGCGGTAACCCTTCTTCGAGATTTCCTCCTCGAGCAATTCCACCGCGTTGGTCTTGGCGAAGAGTTTTGTCTCGAAGTCCAGTCCCGGCGACAGTTCCAGGTAGGCGTGGGTGGGCCTGGCGAAACAGTAGATGCAACCGTGCTCGCATCCCCGGTAGGGGTTGATCGATTGCTCGAAGGGAACATCCGGCGATTGGTTGCGCGAGATGATCGAGCGGGCGCTTTCTTCCGTGACCGTGGTCTGCAGCGCGGGCAATTCCTCCCCGTCGCGCGGCCAGCCGTCGTCCACGGTCGAGCGCTCGGCGCGTTCGAAGCGGCCCTGGATCTGTGAAAGTGCGCCTCGCAGCTTGGTCATTTCAATCTAGAATGGCCTTCCCGTCCCGATACTGTATATATGTCCAGTTCCGCTGGCAACGCCAGGTTCAACGTCGGGCTGCTCGCCGCCTGCCAGGCGATGCTGTTCACCAACAACTCGACGCTGATCGCCATCAACGGCCTGGCCGGGCTGGCGCTCGCGCCGCACGCCTCGCTGGCGACGCTGCCGGTGACCTGCTGGGTGATCGGCGGCGCGGTGACGACCGTGCCGGCCTCGCTCTACATGAAGAAGGTGGGGCGGCGCCTGGGCCTGATCCGCGGCGCCTCGGTGGGCATCCTCGGCGCGGCGCTCTGCGCGACCGCCATCTGGCAGGCGAACTTCTGGCTGCTGTGCTTCGGCACGCTGGTCTGGGGCACCTACAACGCTTTCGGCCAGTACTACCGTTTCGTCGCCGCGGAAGTGGCGGCGGCGGATTTCCGCGCCACCGCGGTGTCGCTGGTTCTGGCGGGCGGGCTGGTCGGCGGCATCGTCGGGCCGACGCTCAGCCGGTTCACCGTCGACCTGGTCGGGCCGAAATTCGCCGGCGCCTACCTGGCGCTGATCGCCTTCGCGCTGGTCACCATGGCGATCCTCAGCCGCATCCGCGTTCCCGAGCCGGCCGCCGCGGACCAGGCGGGCAGCGGCCGCCCGCTGTCGGAAATCGCCGCGCAGCCGAAGTACATCGTCGCGGTGCTTTCCGGGGCGCTCGGCTACGGAGTGATGAACTTCCTCATGACCTCGACGCCGATCGCCATGCGGGTCTGCGGGCATCCGTACGGCGATGCGGCCTTCGTGATTTCCTCGCACGTGGTGGCGATGTTCGCGCCCTCGTTCGTCACCGGGTCGCTGATCAAGCGGCTCGGCGCGATCCCGGTGATGCTCGCCGGCGCGGCGCTCAATATCGTCTGCATCGGCATCGCGCTCTCCGGCGTCGAGGTGGCGAACTTCTGGTGGGCGCTGGTGCTGCTCGGCGTGGGCTGGAATTTCCTCTACATCGGCGGCACCACGCTGCTCACCGAGACCTACCGCCCGGAGGAGCGCGCCAAGGCGCAGGGCGCCAACGAATTCGCCATCTTCGCCATGATGGCCGTGTCGTCGTTCAGCTCCGGCATGATCGTCACCAACGCCGGCTGGGAGAAGGTGAATTACGCGGCGGCGCCGCTCATCGCGGTCGTCATCGCCGCCCTGACGTTTCTCTTTTTTCATATGAAAAGAGCGAAAGCGTGATCGCGCCCGCGACGGTCGGCATGCGGCTGGAGGAGGTGGATACCCCCGCGCTGATCCTCGACCTGGACGCCTTCGAGTCCAACATGAAGCGCCTGGCGGGCGCGGTGCCGCGCAGGGTGCGCGTGCGTGCGCACGCCAAGACCCACAAATGCCCAGAGATCGGCAAGCGCCAGATCGCCGCCGGCGCGGTGGGTGTTTGCTGCCAGAAGGTTTCCGAAGCCGAGGCGATGGTCGACGGCGGCATCGGGGACGTGCTGATCTCCAACGAAATCGTCGGCGCACCGAAACTCGAGCGGCTGGCGGCGCTGGCGAAGCGCGCGCAGATCGGCGTCTGCGTGGACAACGCCGACAATGTGCGCGACCTCGAGGCGGCGATGCAGCGGGCGGGCGCCCGCGTCGACGTCTACATCGAGCTCGAAGTCGGCATGCGCCGCTGCGGCGTGGCCGCGGGCGGGCCGGCGCTGGAGCTTGCAAAAGTGATCGCCGCCTCGCCCAACCTGCGCTTCGCGGGACTGCACGCCTACCACGGCCGCGCGCAGCACATCCGGTCGATGGAAGAGCGCCGCGCGGTAATCCGCAACGCTTCGCTCCAGGTGCAGAACACCAGGGGCCTGCTCAAGGCCTCCGGCATCGATTGCCCGATCGTCACCGGCGCGGGCAGCGGCACGTTCATGTTCGAAGTGGAGATGGGTGCCTGGGACGAGATCCAGCCCGGCTCCTACATCTTCATGGACTGGGACTACGCGCGCAACGAATGGGCGCCGCCGATGCCGCGCTTCGAGCACGCGCTGTTCGTGCTCTCCACGGTGATGAGCCGGCCGGGGCCCGATCTCGCGGTCGTGGACGCGGGCCTCAAGGCTTCCAGCGTGGATTCCGGGATGCCGGCCGTGTGGGAGCGCCCGGGGCTCTCGTACACGCATGCCTCCGACGAGCACGGCTGGGTGGAGATCGGCCCGCATGCCGCGAAGCCCGGACTCGGCGATAAATTGCTGCTGGTGCCGGGCCACTGCGACCCGACGGTGAACCTGTACGACTGGTATGTTTGCGTGCGAGGGGGCGTGGTGGAGGCGTTATGGCCCATCACTGCTCGCGGCGCCGTCTACTGACCGGGGGAACCATGCGCAAGCAATATCTGAATCCGACGGAACTGTTCCATTCGTCGTTCTTTACCCACGCCACCACGGTGTCGGGGCCGGCGAAGATCGTCTACGTGTCGGGCCAGGTGAGCTACGACCGCGACGGCTTCGTCATCGGCAAGGACGACATGCGGGCGCAGGCCGAGCAGGTGTTCAAGAGCCTGACGCACAACCTGAAGGCGGCGGGCGCCGGCTGGGGCGACGTGGTGAAGCTGAACGGCTACATGGTGCGCATGAACGCCGATGCGGTGAACCTGTACCGCGAGGTGCGCTCGCGCTACCTCGACCCCAGGCGGCTACCGGCGAGCACGCTGGTCGGCGTGAAGCGCCTGGTGCACGACGACTTGCTGCTCGAGGTGGAAGTCATCGCCGCGGTGGAGGAAAAAGCGGCGCCTGCAAGGACCAAAAAGAAGAAGCGTTGAAGCGTTCCGCGTTCAAGTCCTCTTCATACGGCTGGGTGGTGGTGGCTTGCGCCTTCACCCTCATGTTCGTCGGTTTCGGCTCGGCGTACTCGTTTGCCGCGTTCTTCCGCGCCTTCCAGGCCGAGTTCGGCGCTTCGCGGGCGCACGTCTCGCTGGTGTTTTCGCTGTGCGCCTTTCTCTACTTCCTGCTCGGCGCGCCGGGCGGCATGCTCGCCGACCGTTACGGCACGCGCAACGTGGCGCTCGCCGGCGTCGGCTTCATGGCGGCGGGCCTGGCGGCGGCAAGCTTCGCGCAATCGGTCGAGGTTCTCTACGCGACCTACTCGATCGGCCTGGGCGTCGGCATCGGCCTCAGCTACGTGCCTTCGGTCGGCGCGGTGCAGCCGTGGTTCGACAAGCGGCGCGTGCTTGCCTCGGGCATCGCGGTCTCGGGCATCGGCGCCGGCAACCTGCTCGCGCCGCCGCTCGCCGCGTGGTGGATCGATGCGTTCGGCTGGCGCGGCGCCTATCTCGCGCTTGCGGCCTGCACCCTGGTGCTTGGCGGCGTGGCGGCAGCGGCGATCCGCAACCGGCCGGCGGGCGGAGCGAGGGCCACCGATGGCTTCACGCTGCGCGAGGCGGCCCGCACGCGCAATTTCTGGGTGCTGTACGCGACGCTCCTGCTGTCTGGTGTCGGCTTCTTCGTGCCGCTGGTGCACATCGGGCCCTACGCGGTGGATGCCGGCCATCCCGAATCGTTCGCCGTGCTGCTGGTGAGCCTGATCGGCCTGGGCAGCCTGGCGGGGCGCTTCGCCATCGGTGGCATCGCCGACCGCCTCGGCCGCATGCGCTCGCTGACGCTGATGTACCTGGGCATGGCGCTGATGCTGGTGTCGTGGTGGGCGTCGGTCGGCACGATCGCGCTGGTGCTGACGGCGGTTGGTTTCGGCCTTTTCTACGGCGGCCTCGTCGCCACTTTCCCGTCGGTGGTGATGGATCTTTTCGGCTCACGCTCGGTTTCGGGGATCATCGGCAGCATCTACACCGCCGCCGGCATCGGCACACTGGTCGGCCCGCCGCTGGCCGGCGCCGCTTACGATGCGTCCGGCAGCTATAGCGTGCCTATCCTCGGCGCGGCTCTGCTCGCCTTCACCGCAGCCGCTGCGAGCATGGCGCTGCGGCGCCCGCGCAGCGCCGCCTGAGGCTATGCCTATCTTTGCGCGCCGGCGCCGCCGCCCGGACCTCGTGGTAAGCGAAGAGCGCGGCGTGCGCCACCTGCATGTCGGCGGCGAGGCGATCCAGAGCGCCATGCGCCTGGACGATCCCTGGGCGCTCGAGCTGGACTACACGCGCTGCATGATGGCCTTCCTGCTGTTCCATCCGCGGCCGCGGCGCGCGCTGATGATCGGCCTGGGCGGCGGCTCGCTCGCCAAGTTTTTCCACCGGCGCCTGCCCGCGCTGCGCACCCACGTGGTGGAGTACGACGAGCGGGTGATCGCGACGGCGCATTCGCTGTTTCATGTGCCGGCGAATGACGCGCGCCTGACCATCGAGCACGGCGACGGAGTCGAGGCGCTGGCGCCGGAATGCTGCGACCTGCTGGTGGTGGACGGCTACGAGGACGAGGCGACGCCCGCGGCGATGGTGTCGCAGGCGTTCTTCGACGCCGCCTGGTGCGCTCTGGAGACGCCCGGCGTCCTGGTGGTTAATTTCATGGACGACGACCCGAACTTCGACCGCAACCTGCATCGCATCGAGCGCGCTTTCGGCGGCGCGGTGCTCGCCTTCCAGTCGCTGCGCGACCCGAACATCGTCGTGCTGGGCCTGAAAGGCGCGCCGGCGGCGATCGAGTGGAACGTGCTGCGTGCGCGCGCCGCGGCGCTGGAAAAAAGCTACGGCCTGCCGTTCCCCCGCTACGTGGAGCGCCTGCGCACCATGAACCGCTGGACGGCGGACGATCTTCTCATCGTCCCTGCGCCGGAAGGAACGTGACGTGACGATCGATCCCGCTGAAATCGCGGCGCTCGCCGCCGCCGCCTTCGCCGGCTCGGTGATTTTCGGCATCACCGGGTTTGGCGCCGCGCTGGTCACCGTGCCGTTCGCCACCCATTTCGTGCCGCTGCCGTTCGCGCTCGCCCTGTTCGTGCTGATGGACCTGGCCAACGCCTTTCGCATCGGCTTCGAGAACCCGAGGAACGCGGTAAAGAGCGAGTGGACGCGCATGGTGCCGATGATCCTCGTCGGCACCGTCGCCGGCGTCACGCTGCTGGTCAACCTGCCGCGCGGCACGGCGACGCTGGCGCTGGGCGTATTTGTGCTGCTGTTCGCGGTCTACAGCCTGCTGCGCAATCCGGAATCCCACCGCGTGGTTTCCCCGCGCTGGGCCTGGTTCGCGGGTTTGACGGGCGGCATCACCAGCACCATCTTCGGCGCCGGCGGGCCTCCCTACGCGATGTACCTGTCGCAGCGCGGCCTCAGCAAGGAGCAGTACCGCGCCACGCTCGGCCTCGCGACGCTCACCAGCATCTCGATCCGCACCGTGGCGTTTTTGGCGACCGGAACCCTGCTCGATCCCAAGGTCTGGATCTGCGCCGCGTTCATCGTGCCCGCCGGGCTGGCGGGCATCTGGACGGCGGGCCACCTGTTCCGGCGCATTTCCCGCGAAATGCTGATGCGCGTGGTGGCGGTGATGCTGTTGGCAAGCGGAGCTTCGCTGATCCTGCGGGCCGTTTCCTAGCGGTACATGTAGTCCCGCGTCCACGGCAGCGGATTGCGTGCCGGGTCCGCGGGCTTGGCGGCAAGGATCTGGTGGATCGTCACCCAGCCGCGCTCGAAGGCATGGGCGCAGCCGGCGAGGTAGAGGCGCCAGATGCGCGCGCGCTTTTCCCCGGCGTGCGCGCGGGCGGCGTCCAGGTTCGCCTCCAGCCGCCGCGACCAGAGAGCGAGGGTCCTCGCGTAGTGCAGGCGCAGGGTTTCGACGTCCATCACCTCCAGCTTCGCCTCGGCCATCTCCCTGAGCACCAGCGAGAGGTGCGGCAATTCGCCGTGCGGGAAGACGTACTTCTCGATGAATTCGCCGGCGCCCAGGTCGACCTCGCGGTTTTCCGTGTCCATCGAAGTGATGCCGTGGTTCATCACGATGCCGCCGTCCGCCAGCAGGCGCCGGACGGCGCCGAAATAGACCGGCAGGTTCTTCAGGCCGACATGTTCGAACATGCCCACCGAGGCGATTTTGTCGAACGCGCCTTCACCCGGGATGTCACGGTAATCTTGCAGCCGCACGCGGCAGCGGCCCTCGAGGCCGGCGGCGCGAATGCGCTCCTGCGCCTCGGCATGCTGGCTTTCGGAGAGGGTGACGCCGGTCGCCTCGACCCCGTACTTCCCCGCCGCGTGGATGATGAGCGCGCCCCAGCCGCAACCGATGTCGAGGAAGCGGTCGCCGGGCTGTAGCCGCAGCTTCCGGCAGAGGTGGTCCAGCTTCTGCTCCTGCGCGGTATCGATATCCTCTCCGCCGGTCTTGAAATAGGCGCAGGAATAGACCATGCGCCGGTCGAGCCAGAGGCGGTAGAAGTCGTTGGAGACGTCGTAGTGGTAGTGGATCGCCTGCTGGTCGCGCTTCTTCGAATGTCCACCGAGGCGGGGCAGGCGGCCCCGGAAGGTGCTCCCCCAGTTGCGCGCCAGTTTTTCGGCAGCCCGGAAGGCCTCGTCAATCGGTCCTTCCACGTCGACATCGCCCTCGACGTACGCTTCGCCCAGCGCCGCAAGGTCGGGTCTGACCAGGCGCTTCAGCGCCGCCGTGCGGGGGACGCGCAGCGTGACGCGCGGATTCCATGTCGGGGCGAAACGACGGCCGTTCCACAACTCGACGGCGAGCGGCAACTGGCCGTTCGCCTGGAGCTCCGAGAGCTTCTTCTCGATGTTCGATTCGAAGAGCACGACTCCTCGTTTCGACAATCCGCGGATCGAGGAGTTCCGGGCGGCAGCCGGCGCCGCGCCGGCTGCTTGCGGGGGTTTTACGCCGCCACGTCCCGCATGGTGACGAATTCCTCCGCCGCCGTCGGATGGATGCCGATAGTGGCGTCGAACTGCGCCTTGGTGGCGCCCAGCTTCACCGCGATGGCGATGCCCTGGATGACCTCGCCCGCGTCCGGGCCGAGCATGTGTGCGCCGACGACGCGCTGGCTGGCCGCGTCGACCACCAGCTTCATGAATATCCGTTCTTCGCTGCTGCCCATGGTGTGCTTGAGCGAGCGAAAAGCGGCCTTGTAGATATCCACCTTGCCGAAGCGCTCGCGCGCCTTCTCTTCCGAGAGGCCGACGGTGCCGAGGTTCGGATTGGCGAACACCGCGGTGGGCACGTTCTCATGATCCGCCGGCGTCGGCTTGCCGCCGAACAGCGTCTTGGCGAGCGCCATGCCTTCAGCGGTGGCGACCGGCGTCAGGTTCAGGCGGTTGGTGACGTCGCCGATGGCGTGGATCGAATCCATCGAGCTCTTCGAGTAGTTGTCGACGACGATGGCGCCGTCGGCGGCCAGCTTCACCCCCGCGGCTTCCAGGCCGAGGCCCGCGCTGTTCGGCTTGCGGCCGGTGGCGAACATGACGAGATCGAACGATTGGCGGGTGTTGTCGTTGAATTCGACTTGTATGGAATTGCCTTGTTTCGCCAGGCTGGCGGGAGTGCAATTCAAATTGACGGCAACGCCCTTCCTGCCCATTTCCTCGCCGAGCTTCTTCCCCAGTTCGGCATCGAAACCGCGCAGCAGCTGCGCGCCGCGGTAGGCGAGGGCGGTCTGTACGCCAAGACCGTTGAAAATCGAAGCGAACTCGACGGCGATGTAGCCGCCGCCGACGATCAGCGCGCGCCCGGGCAGCCGCTCCAGGTGGAAGGCTTCGTTCGAGGTGATCGCCAGCTCGGCGCCCGGGATGTCCGGCTTCTGCGGCCAGGAACCGGTGGCGACGAGGATGTGTCTTGCACTGAGGGTCTTGCCGTTTACTTCGACTTCATTTTTTCCACGGACAAAGGCCTTTCCCCGAAAAATCGTCACTCCCGCGTTGACCAGGGCGCGCTCGTAGACGCCGTTCAGCCGGTCGATTTCGCGGTCCTTGTTGGCGAGCAGCTTCGTCCAGTCGAAAGCCGGCTCGGCAACGCTCCAGCCGAAATCGGCGGCGTCCTTCAGGTCGTCGCGAAAGTGCGCGGCGTAGGAAAACAGCTTCTTCGGAATGCAGCCGACGTTGACGCAGGTGCCGCCGAAGCGGCCGGACTCGGCGAGCGAGACCCGCGCGCCGAGGTTGGCGGAGAAACGGCTCGCGCGAACCCCGCCCGAGCCGCCGCCGATGGTGAAAAGATCGCAGTCGTACTTCAGAAACGGCTACTTCAGGTTCTTGAGATTCATCCCGACGAGGTCGAGGTTGGCGGCCAGTTTCATGTGCTGCGGCTTGTCGGCCAGCCACTTCATGGCGCTGTTGACGCGCTGCTCGATCTGCGAGGCCGGCATGCCCTCGATTCCCACGAACATCTTGGCAAGGTCGGTCAGCCCGGCCGCAGCGGCATCGCCGCCGACTTCGCGGAGCTTCGCCTCGATCGCTGCCCGGTCGAGGTTGGTCACCAGCTTCATGGTCGGTTCGTGGCTCATGGCGCGCTCCTATCCTGCGGTAAGTATATAGCGCCCGGCGGCCTGCCGGGCGCGTCCGTCGGCGACCAGTTTATCGAGATGCGCGGTGAGCGAGCGCATCGCAACTGGATGTAATTTCGGCGAAACATCGTCATAGACGTCCGGCACCAGCTCTTCCAGCGTCGCCGCCCCGCGGCGCTTGAGGGCCGCCGCGACCTTGGCCTCGCGCGCCAGGCGGTGCGCCACCAGCCGCCGCACCTCCTTGTGCGGCGCACCGACCAGGTAGCCGTGCCCGGGCGCGATGATGGCGATGTCCTCGGCGAGCAGTTTTTCGAGCGACGCGAGATAGGCGCGCATGTCGCCGTCGGGCGGATTGATGACAACGGTCGAGCCCTGCATCACGTGATCGCCCGTGAACAGCATTTTCGTCTGCTCCAGCAGGTAGCAGAGATGGTTCGAGGCATGTCCCGGGGTGTGGACGGCGCGCAGTCCGAAATGTTCCGTCTGCAGGCGTTCGCCGTCGGCGAGCACGCGGTCGGCGGCGTAGCCCTGGTCCTGGCTGGCGCCCGGCGGCGCAGGGCGCCCCAATACCTGCGCTCCGGTGGCCGCCTTGAGCGCGGCCGCCGCGGGCGAATGGTCCAGGTGGGTGTGCGTGGTGAGGATCCAGCGAATGCGCCCCGCGCCGGTCTCGATGATTTTGGCGATGTGCGATTCGATCGCCGGGCCCGGATCGATCACCGCTATTTCTTCCTCACCAACCAGATAGGTATTGGTGCCCGGTCCGGTCATCGCGCCGGGATTGGGCGCGGTGATGCGGGTGACGAGCCGGTCGAGGCGTTTCGGGATGCCGGGCTGGATGACGAAGCAGGTGTTGCCCTTTTCCTCCGGATCGCTCCAGTGGATCTCGAAGTAGGGCGCATCGGCGCGGCGGAACAGGCGCTGCGAGCCTTCATGGTCCAGCGCCCAGCAGGCGGCGTTCACCTGGATGTCGCCCAGGCTCCTCGCGTGCTCGAGCACCGCGCGCGGCGTCGGCAGCGCGGCCAGGTCGGAGAGCGTGCTGCGCGTCGGGAAGATGAGTTCGATCTCGCCGCGCTTGCCGCGTTCCAGCGCCTCGCGCGGGCTCACCCAGACGCTGTGCACGGTCTCGGACCTGTCATGCGCGCCGTGCTGGCCGGCGGGTGCGCAGGCGACGAAGAAGCGCGTGCTGAAGCGGCGCGGCCGCCCCGGCGCGGTGATCCAGTGGCTGTAGTAGGCGATGTCCTGCGCGTGAATGAAGAGGTTTTCCTTCTCCAGGAATTCGCTGAACAGCAGGGTCCCCGCGTTCAGGGGCTGGCGGAACGATTCCAGGGATCCGGCGCGTCGCGGGTCGACCGGAAGATCCCTTTCGTCAAACGCCAGGAGAATTCCCGACTCCTCGAAGCACTCGCGCGCCGCGGCCACCCAGTAGGCGAGGCCGCCGGAGGCCAGGCCGAGGCGGGCGCTCGCCTGCGCGTCGTCCAGGCCGCGCACGCGCCCGGCCGCCCGCTCGCTGGAATCGTCGGGGTCGAGCGCGCCGCCGGGAAACACGAAGGCGCCGGGCAGGAACGCCGCCTTGCTGGTGCGCTGGAGCATGAAAACTTCCGGTGCCCCGGAAGCCTCGCGCAGGAGCAGTAGCGTGGCCGCCGGTCGCAGCGCGGGTTTCGATTCGGTCACGTTCGACTCGGCGCGGCCGCCTCACCGCGCCCTGCGCGATCCTTCTCGTTCTGCGCCTTGATCATGGCGCGCGCCTTTTCCCAGTCGGCGTCGCTCAGCTTGTCCAGCCCGGTGAAGCCGGCGCCGTTGGCGAGGTAGCCCGCGCCGTCCACCGCGATGGTCTCGCCGGTAAGCCATTCGCAGCCGTCGGCCATCAGGAAGGTGGCGAGGTTCTGCAACTCGGGCATCTGGCCGATACGGCGCATCGGGTTGACGTCGTTCGAATCCTCGAAGCTGCCGCCGGGGCGCAGGCGCTTGGAGGCGCCCTCGGTGGGGAACGGGCCCGGCGCAATCGCATTCAGCCGGATACCGTAGCGGCCCCACTCGACCGCGAGAGATTTCGTCATCACGTGCAGGCCGGCCTTCGACATGGCGGAGGGCACGACGTAAGGCGAACCGGTGTGCACCCAGGTCACCAGGATGGAAATCACCGAACCCTTGTGCTTGCCCTCGATCCAGCGCTTGCCCACGGCCTGCGTCACGTAGAAGCTGCCGTGGAAGACGATGTTGGCGATGGCGTTGAAGCCGTTGGGCGTCAGGTCCTTGGTCGGGCTGATGAAGTTGCCGGCGGCGTTGTTGACCAGTCCGGTGAGCGGCCCGGCTTCGTCCCAGATGCGCTGCACCATCGCATCCACCGCTTGCGCGTCGCGGATATCGACGGTGTGAGTCCTGACTGTTCCGCCGTACTTGTCCGTCAATTCTTTTGCGGAGGAATCCAGGACGGCCCCGCGCCGGCCGGCGATCCAGATTTCGGCGCCCAGCTGCAGGTAGCGGGTGGCGATCTCCTTGCCCAGGCCCGTGCCGCCTCCGGTAATAAGGATGCGCTTACCCTTGAGCAGTCCTTCCTTGAACATGGCGTTCCTCGTCGCGAAGAACGCCTATTGTAATCACGCCGCGGCGGCCTCCTCCGGGGCATAGGACGCGACGCCGTTGCCGAAGGACCAGTTTTCCCTGGCCACTTCGACGAGATTGATCAGTACGTCCTCCGGCCGCAGGCCCGCCGCGGTGCCCAGCCGTTCGGCAATAGTGCGGTACAGCGAGCGCTTCAGGTGCAGGGAACGTCCGAAGGCAAGCGTGATCTGGACGATCACCAGGTCGCGGCTGCGCGCGATGCCGAGGAACTCGCGGTCGTAGATGAAATCCTCGGCATCGTGTTCGGTGATGAGCTGGAAGCGGTCCTTGGCGGGGACGTCGATTGTTTCCACCATCGCCTGGTGGATCGCGTCGCCCAGCTTGCGGCGGTACGACGCGGGCTTGCCCTTGAGCAACGATATGCGGACGAGCGGCATGGCGGGCCTCAGGCGAAGGAGACGGAAGCGTCGGCGAATGCCTGCACGATCGCCAGGCCGGGGCCGCCGAGCCGGTAGCAATGGCCCGGTCCGAGCACCACGTCCTTGCGGCTGTTTTCTTCGGTGATCCACACCGTGCCTTCGCGGGCGCAGATGGTGCTGCCGGCGGCGTCCTTCATTTTCAAGGTCTGCCCGCGGGCGAGCCGCAGGGCACCGGATGCGAGTTCGAGTTTCATGGCAGTTTCCTTTGCGTTGATGGCGATTGCTTGCCGACCGGTTCAGCCCAGTCGGCCGGTCCAGTCGCCCGGGTGCAGCCCGGGCGTCAGGCGGTCGCGCAGCCAGGCAAAGCCGGCGCGCATCGCGGCAGCGCGCTCGCGCTGCGCCATGCGGTACAGCCTGCGCCGCAGGGCCGGATCGCCGTAGAAGTCTTTCGCAGTGATGGGGTACATGGTGTTCTCCTTGCTTTTGACATGCGAAGGATGCATCCTTACGCTCTGGCGCTCAAACGGTAAATCCGCACGTCTGGCATGCAAAAAGGTAATCCGAAACCCCAACCCAGGCTGCCCTCCCTCGACCTGCTGAAGGGCTTCGAGGCGGCTGCCCGGCTGCTGTCCTTCACCAAGGCGGGCGAAGAGCTGCACCTCTCCCAGTCGGCGGTCAGCCGGCAGATCCAGGACCTGGAAGCCCAGCTCGGGGTGAGCCTGTTCCAGCGCCAGCACCGCGCGCTCGCCCTGACCGAGGACGGACAGGCGCTGTATGCCGCGTCGGCGCAGGTGCTGGCGACGATGCGCTCGGTCACCGACCGGCTGCGCGCCGGCCGCGGCCGCCAGACCCTGGCGGTCACCACCACGCAGTCCTTCGCCTCGCTCTGGCTGATCCCGCGGCTGGCCGGCTTCACGCGTACGCATGCCGACCTGGATGTGCGCATCAGCGCGGAGACCCGCGTGCTGGACCTCGAGCGCGACGGCCTGGATCTGGCGATCCGGCACGGCCCTGCCGCGCTGGTCGGCGCGAACGCGGTGAAGCTGTTTGGCGAGCGCGTGTTTCCGGTCTGCAGCCCGAAGCTGCTGAAAGACCCGAAGCGGCCGCTGCGCGAGCCCGCGGATCTGCGCCACCAGGTGCTGCTGCAATACGACGACCCGGAAGGCCGCCACCCCTGGCTGCACTGGAAGACCTGGCTGGAAATCGAGCGCCTCACCGACCTGCGGCCCGCCGGCAGCCTGGTGTTCTCCGGCTACGAGCAGATCATCCCGGCGGCGATTGCCGGCCACGGCGTGGCGCTGGGCAGGAGCCCGCTGGTGCGCGAGGCGATGTCCTCGGGTGAACTGGTGGCGCCGTTCAAGCGCAGCGCCGACCCCGCGCGCGCCTACTTTGCCATCGTGTCGAAGAATTCCGCAGGCCGGCCGGAAGTGACCGATTTCGTCGACTGGCTGAAGGAAGAAGCGAAGAAGGAACCGCGTTAGTTCCCTAATAAAGGAGGAGTTCTGTTGTGACCAGCCGTACCCACGTTTTGCTCTGGACCGATTCAGCGTCCGCCTATCTCGATGCGATCAAGGCCGCCGGCCTCGCCGACCAGGTCTCGGTCGGCACGCTGCCGCGCAAGGAGAAACCCTCAGCCGAGCAGATGGCCCGGACCGAGGCGCTGATGGCCTACGGCGTTCCGGCCGGGCTGCTGCCGGCGATGCCGAAACTGCGCTGGGCCCAGGCCATGACCGCCGGCGTCGAAGGCTGGATGGCGTTGCCCGATCTTCCGGAAAATCTCACGCTCACCTGCGCGCGCGGCACCCACCGCGAATCGATGCCGGAGAACATCATCGGCGCGATTTTCTATGTCGCCAAACCCTACGCCGCGGCGGTCGAGAACCAGAAGCGCGGCAAATGGGTCCACAACGTGGCGCAGCCGCTCACCGGGAAAACCCTCGGCATCCTCGGGCTCGGCGCCGTCGCCCAGGATGTCGCCCGCCTCGCCGCAGCGCTCGGCATGCGCGTGATCGGCACGCGGCGCCGGCCGGAATCCATGGCCAACGTTGCCGAGGTTTTTCCCGCCGAGCGCACGCCGGAGGTGCTGGCCCAATCCGACTTCCTGCTGCTGCTGTTGCCGGCGACGCCGGAGACCGACAATTTCATCAATGCCGAGCGCCTGGGAATGATGAAACCCGGCGCCTGGCTGCTGAATTTCGGCCGCGGCCACCTCATCAAGGACGGCGACCTGATCGCCGCGGTCCAGGGACACAAGATCGCCGGCGCCATGCTCGACGTATTCCGGCAGGAGCCTCTGCCCGCCGATCATCCGTTCTGGACCACCGAGGGGATCATCGTGTTGCCCCATATCGGCGGCCCCCATCCGCAGCGCGACAAAATCGTCGCGCGCCTGTTCGCCGACAATCTGGGCCGCTTCCTGGACGGCAAGCCGCTGAAAGAAGTGGTGGACCGCAAGGCGGGATACTGACGCAAGAGGAGAAAAGCCATGGATCAACAAGTCTTCGGCATCGACGAACTGGCGGCGGAACTGCGCCGCGTTCGCGACCAGGCCTCCGATGAAAAAGAGATTCTGGTCAAGGTGCGCCGGCTCGCCGCCCGCGCGGCCGCGAGCAAGCGGGCGTGGCTGAAGGACACCATGTACAAGGCCGACGCGGAACAGGGATTCGGCGTCCATGTGCTGCACGAGGAGCCGGACCATACTTTGGCGATCTTCGCCGTGAGCTGGCTTCCCGATCGCGGCACCACGCCGCACGACCACGGAACCTGGGCCGTCGTCGTCGGCATCGATGGTCCCGAGAAAAATGAGTTCTGGGAGCGGGTGGATGACCGCAGCCGCCCCGGCTACGCGGATTTAAGGAAGACCGGAACGAAGATATTCAAGGACGACGAGGTTCTCGCCATGCCGGCGGGCACGATCCACGGCGTGTGGAATGAAACCGACCGGGTGACCGTTTCGCTTCACATCTACGGCAAGCACGTCAATTACACCGGGCGGTCCCAGTACGATCCCGAGAAGCGCACGGAAACCCCGTTCAAACTGAAACTTGCCTAGGAAAGCCTAGACGGTCAGGACGATCTTGCCGATGTGCTGCGAGGTTTCCATGAGCCGGTGCGCCTCGCTCGCCTGCGCGAGCGGGAAGGTCTTGTAGATCTCCGGCTTTATTTTTCCCGCTTCGATGAGCGGCCATATCACTTCTTTCAGGCGGCGCGCGATGGCGCCCTTGAATTCGACCGGCCGCGGCCGCAGCGTGGAGCCGGTCATGACCAGGCGCCGGCGCATCAGTTCGCCGATGTCGAGTTCGGTCTTCTGGCCGCCGAGGAAGGCGATGAATACGAGACGCCCGTCGTCTGCGAGGCACTTCAGTTCCTTCGGCACGTAATTGCCGCCGACCATGTCGAGGATCACGTTGACGCCCTTGCCGCCGGTCGCCGCCTTGATTTCAGCGAGGAAGTCCTGCGTCTTGTAGTTGACGGCTTTCTCGGCGCCCAGTCGGACGCAGGCGGCGCACTTCTCGTCGCTGCCTGCGGTGGCGAAGACGCGGTTGCCCATCGCTGCGGCCATCTGGATAGCGGTGACGCCGATGCCGGAAGAGCCGCCCTGCACCAGCAGCGATTCGCCCGGCGCGAGCCGTCCGCGGTCGTAGACGTTCGACCAGACGGTGAAGAAGGTTTCCGGCAGCGACGCCGCCTGCGTAGCGGAGAAGCCCCTGGGCATCGGCAGCGCCTGCACCTCGGGCGCGACGCAATATTCCGCGTAGCCGCCGCCGTGCACCAGAGCGCATACCTTGTCGCCCGGTTTCCAGAGCGTGACGCCGGGACCGCAGGCCGCGACTTCTCCGGCGATTTCGAGCCCCGGCAGGTCGGATGCGTCCGGCGGCACGGGGTAGTGCCCCATGCGCTGCAGGACGTCGGGGCGGTTGACGCCCGCGGCGGCGACTTTCACGAGGATTTCGTTCGCCTTGGGCGAAGGAGTGGGGCGCTCGGCCGGAACCAGGACTTCAGGCCCGCCGGGTTTGCTGATCTCGATGCATTTCATGGGGCACGGATCATAGCAAAGCAGCGTAGCATGGCTAGAGGGGGATAACGATATGCGGACCGTTTTGCTTGCGGCAATGCTGGCGCTCGCCGGCTGCCAGACCATGCCGTCGTCGAACGACGCGAAGGCGGAAATCCTCGCCGCATCGCGGGCTTGGGCCGAGGCCTTCAACAGCTGCGACGTCGCGCGCATCGCCGCGCTCTACGACCGGGAGGCCGTTTTCTGGGGCACGACGGGCCAGACGATCTTGAGCACCCCGGAGGCCGTGCAGAAGTACTTCAGCACCGTTTGCGGCGCGCCCGTCAGGCCAAAAGTCGAGTTCGGCGAGCAGCTGGTGCGGGTGCACGGCGATATCGCACTTAATTCGGGTTCTTACACATTTATCGGCCCGAAAGGCGGTCAGTTTCCGGCGCGCTTCAGCTTTGCCTATCGCCGCGTCGACGGGCACTGGCTGATCGTCGACTTCCACTCCTCGCTCAGGCCGGCGCCGCCAAAACCCGCAGGCGGCTAGCGGCCCATTTCAGGTCGACATTGCCGCCGGAGAGCACGATGCCGACCCGCTTGCCCTTCGCGTCGATCTTTTCCTCCAGTAACGCGCAGGCGGCGAGCGTGCCGGTGGGCTCGACGACGATTTTCATGCGCTCCCAAAGATAGAACATCGATTTCAGCAGTTCGGCGTCGGTGACGGTGAGCATGTCGTCGACGTATTTCATGACCAGCGGATAGGTGACTTTCCCCAGCGAAGGCGTGCGCGCGCCGTCTGCGATGGTGTCCGGATTCCTCACCGTCTGCAGCGTCTTCGTTTTGAACGAGCGCGTCGCGTCATCGCCGGCGGCGGGCTCGACGCCGATGACGCGGCATTTCGGATTCAGGTGCCTGGCCGCGACGGCGCAACCCGAGAGCAGGCCGCCGCCGCCGCAGGGCACCAGCAGCAGGTCGAGCGGGCCGGCGTCTTCGATCAGTTCCTTTGCCGCGGTGCCTTGGCCGGCGACGATGTGCGGATGATCGTACGGGGGGATCAGCGTAAGACCGCGTTTGGACGAGATCTCGCGCGCGAGTTGCTCCCGGTCCTGATTTTTTTCGTAGACAACGACTTCAGCGCCGTAGCCTTTGGTCGCCTCCAGTTTCACCCTGGGTGCGTCCACGGGCATCACGATGACGCGCGGTATGCCGAGCAGCTTTCCGGCGAGCGCGACCGCCTGCGCGTGATTGCCCGACGAGAAGGCCACCACCCCGCGTTTCTTCTCGCCGGGCGAGAGCTGCGACAGCGCGTTGTAGGCGCCGCGGATCTTGAAGGCGCCCATGCGTTGCAGGTTCTCGGGCTTGAAGAAGACCTGCGCGCCGGTGAGCGCGTTTACCGTCGCCGAACTGAGCACCGGCGTGCGGTGGACGTGGTCACGGATGCGTTCGTGTGCGCGCGCGACGTCGCCGAACGTTACTTCCGCATCTACTTCCATTGCTTCAAGGCCTCCCGCGCGACATCTTCTCCCCACTCCTGCAGGAAATGCCCGCCCTCCGCGTGGACGTAGGGTTCCGGGCAGTGGCGAATGAATTTGCGCAATTCGTTCATCACCGGGGGCCCGAGTACCGGGTCCCTGGCGCCGATCGCCATGAAGGATTCTCCCTTCCAGCCGTTCTGCCACCAGTCGCGCGCCATGCGCGACAGCGCGGCGCCGGGCGCGTCGGGCCGGTCGGGGACCAGTTGCGGGAAGCGCCGTACCCCTGCTTTCGATGCGGCATCCGGATAGGGCGCTTCATAAGCGGCGGCCTCGGCGGCGCTCAGGTGCGGGCAGGCACGTCCGAGAAGCTTGCCGCAGTCCATGCTCGGCGTTTTGGCCACGTAGTTGCGCCAAGCGACAAAGCCTTCGCTCAAGGGAACGTCGCCGGTGCCGAGCGCGGTGTTCATGATCAGCAGCCGCTCGAAACGCGCGGGCATTTCCATCGGCACGGTGAGGCCGAGCAGCCCGCCCCAGTCCTGGACGGCCAGGGTGACGCCGTTCAGGTTCAATTTATCGATGAGATCGAGCAAAAATTGCCGGTGCATGTCGAAAGTGTAGAAATCGTCTTCCAGCGGCTTGTCGGAGCGGCCGAAGCCGATGAAGTCCGGCGCCACCACGCGGTAGCCCGCGGCGAGGAAGGGCGGGATCATCTTCCGGTAGAGGTAGCTCCACGTCGGTTCGCCGTGAAGGCAAAGCAGTGTGCGCGGCCCACTGCCCTCGTCGACGTAATGGACCCGCAGGCCGCGCCATTCCAGGTAGTGCGGCGCGCAGGGGAAACCGGGGAGGTTTGCAAATCGTTCGTCAGGGGTGCGCATCAGCGGATTGTAGAATGAGGCATGGACTACTCCGGGTACAAGGATCTGAAGATACGCCGGCTCGAGCCCGGCATCCTCGAAATCGCCATGGGCGAGGAGGGCAAGCTGTCCACGGCAACCGCGCGGCTGCACAAGGAGCTGGCCGACGTCTGGCTGGACGTGGACCGCGACCCGGAGACGCGCGTCGTCATCCTGCGCGGCGTGGGCAAGGGTTTTTCGGCCGGCGGCGACCTGGCGATGGTCGAGCAGATCACGCAGGATTTCGAGGCGCGCGTGCGTGTCTGGCGCGAGGCGAGGGATCTCGTCTACAACATCATCAACTGCTCCAAGATGATCGTCTCGGCGATGCACGGACCCGCGGTGGGGGCAGGGCTCGTTGCCGGCCTGTTGGCGGATATTTCGATCGCGGCAAAAAATGCCCGCATCATCGACGGCCATACGCGGCTGGGCGTCGCCGCGGGCGACCACGCGGCGATCGTCTGGCCGCTGCTCTGCGGCATGGCGAAGGCGAAGTACTACCTGCTGCTCTGCGAGCAGGTCTCGGGCGAGGAGGCGGAGCGGATCGGCCTCGTGTCGCTGTGCTGCGAGGAAGCCGAACTGCAGGCGAAGGCGCTGGAAGTCGCGCGCAAGCTCGCGACGGGCGCGCAAACGGCCTTGCGCTGGACCAAGCACAGCCTGAACAACTGGCTGCGCATGGCCGGGCCGGGCTTCGATGCCTCCCTGGCCTACGAGATGCTTGGCTTCACCGGTCCGGAGGCGAAGGAGGGAATTGCTTCGCTGCGGGAGAAAAGAAAACCTTCCTTTCCGCCGCCGCCGGAGGCTTTCTAAGCCGCGGCTTTTACGTTCCGCCTGCCGGCGGGGCGCTGAAATCCAGGGCGTCGCCGCCGCCTGGTGCGGAGGCCGCAGCCGCCTGGTCCTTGGTCGCGGGCACGGAAGCCGTGCCGTTGATCAGCCGCTCCAGGTCGCGCGCGATGACCGCAGGATCGGGCGGGAGTCGCCCCATGCTGTTCAGGCACACGCGCACCGGCAGGTCCACCAGCGTGGGTTCGGGGTGATCGCGCATGTGCGCGGCGTTCTGCAGCGCCGGGACGATGCGGCCGCTGCGCACGCCGGCCAGTTCGTTTTCGAGCCCCTGGACGATCGCGGCCTGGGCGCGGCCGATGCCGGCGAGCAGTTCGGCAAGCTGGAGAGCGGAGATTTGCAGCATGAAGCCCCCTGTCGAGAGAAAGCGCGCCGATGTTAACATCGGCGCCGTGTTTTCCTGGAAACGTCCCGGCAATCTCGGCGCAAAGGACGGCCGCCTCGCGCCGCCCAAGCGCACGCCGAACAGCGTCTCCAGCCAGGCCGATCCCGCCGACACCGGGCACTACGTTGCGCCGGTTATTTTCAAGGGCGACGTGCGCGCGGCGCTGGCGGCGGTGCGCAAGGCCGTCGAGCGCACGCAGGGCTCGACGATCATCCGGGAGGAGGGCAATTACCTCTATGCCGAGTTCCGCACGCGGATCATGCGCTTCGTGGACGACGTCGAATTCGTCTTCGACGAGAAGGCGGGTTTGATCCACGTGCGTTCGGCCTCGCGCCTGGGCCGGAAGGACTTCGGCGTCAACCGGGCGCGCGTCGAGGCGCTGCGCCCGCTGATCGCCGGCTAGCGGATCACCAGGCTCTTGGGGTAGGGCTCGACGCCTTTTTTCAGCGTCGACGGCGGCGTCCTGCGCAGCATGCCGGCGTTCGGCGCATCGCCGACCGCCTGGGCGTAGCGCACGTTTTTCTGCATCTCCTCGAGGTACAGGTTCTGCCCCTTGAAGTGGCGCCCGGCGTATTCGTAGGCCCGCGCCAACTGCAGGTCGAGCCGCTTGGCCGCGTTCATGTAGAAGCCGGGCGTCTTGCGCACCAGGTCGTCGCCCGAAGTGAACAGGACCTGCGTACGGCCGCCCGGGAGCTTCTTTTGCGCGAGGCCGCCCAGCACGAATTCCGGGTAGAGCCGGTCGCGGCATTTCTCCAGGTAGCAGCGGTCGGCCATCTGCGCGATGATGTCCGCGGTGCCGAGCATGTGGCCGACGCGGCGCAGCAGCGTGTCGTTCAGCGCGATCGACTCCGCCGGGCGTTCGTAGCCGGTGTAGTGGACCAGGATCGAGCCGGCCTTCGCGTAGCGCTTGAGCCCGATCCGCGGCAGGTAGCCGTGCAGGTGCCTGGATCCGCGCGTCACATGAGTGAGCGTGTATTCGGCCCCGTAGCGGTGGCGCCGGTCGCTGCGTTTGCGCAGGTAGCCGAAATCATGGAACAGCGCGATGATCACCCCGAGGGCGAAGCACTCGGCTGGCAGCGGCGGCGAGTCGCCGACGCGCGAGCGCGTCACCTCGCGGCTGCGCTCGTAGCCGTCCATCAGGCGCGCCATGGCCAGCGTCACGTCGAGAATGTGCTGCACGTCGTGGTACTCGGTGTCGCAGGGCTGGTATTCGGGATGCTCGCCGACGTACAGGCGGCCGATGTCGGCGAAGGCGCGCTCGATCGATTCGGACGGGGTACCGTTATAGAGGCCGTGGTACAGGCGCGTCACTTCCGCCGACACCTGCTTCAGGTCGGTGGTGCGAATCCTGTTGGTGACGTCGTGATCGTTGCGACGCATCGCGCGTGACGCCGTTCCCTTCCCCTTGGCAAGTATTATAGGATGCGCGAAGACCCTCCGGCGGGCGATGACGTATGTCACACCGGCGGGCGGCCGCCTGCGGCAAGAAGTTGTCAGGAAGCGGAAGTAGTTCCCGGAAGGAACGGCGCACCGAGGAGGGGAGGCGTTGGGAAACCAGTCGCTGACCGAAGAGGAGCGGACGCAGATCGAGGGGCGCATCGCGGCCCTGGAGATCGAGCACCAGGACCTCGACGACGTGATCGCCCGCCTGTCCGCGCACCCCGACCAGGACCCGCTCCAGCTGCGGCGCTTCAAGAAGCGCAAGCTGATCCTCAAGGATTCGATTTCGCGGCTCAAGATCCTGCTGGTCCCCGACATCCCCGCTTGATTGTTTTAATTCAAAGAGTGACCGAGGCGCGTGTCGAAATCGACGGCCGGGTCATCGGCGCCATCGGGCGCGGCATCCTGGCGCTGGTGGGCGTGGAACGCGGCGACACCGAAGTGCAGGCCGACCGGCTGGTCGAGCGCGTGCTCGGCTACCGGATTTTTCCGGATGGCGAAGGCAAGATGAACCTGTCGTTGCTGGACATCGGGGGTGAACTGCTCGCCGTGCCGCAATTCACGCTCGCCGCGGATACGAAAAAAGGTACGCGGCCGGGATTTTCAACGGCCGCGCCGCCGGAGCTTGGAGAGCAGTTATTCAGTTATTTTTCCAAAATCGCGGGGGAAAGAATAACCCTTAAAACCGGCCGGTTCGGCGCCGACATGAAGATCGGCCTGGTGAACGACGGGCCGGTCACGTTCTGGCTGCAAACGTCGGCGCAGCCGTGAAAATGAGCTAGCATTGCCGCCTCCATGTCCGACCTTTTCATCGGCGTAAAGCCCGTCGAAGAACGCCATCGCATCGACGCGGCGCGCCTGGAAGATTTTCTCAAGGGCCGCATCGACGGCTTGCGCGGCCCGCTGCAGGTCGAGCAGTTCAAGGGCGGCCAGTCGAACCCGACCTACCGCATCACCGCCGGCGGCAAGCGCTATGCCTTGCGCAAAAAACCCCCGGGCAAGCTGCTGCCTTCGGCGCACGCCGTGGACCGCGAGTACAAGGTGATCAAGGCGCTCCACTCGGTGGGCTTCCCGGTGGCGAAGCCCTACGTGCTGTGCGAGGACGAATCGGTGATCGGCACGGCGTTCTACGTGATGGACTGCGTCGAGGGCCGCGTGCTGTGGGACCAGTCGCTGCCCGGCATGGCGAAGACCGAGCGCCGCGCGATCTGGGACGAGCTCAACCGCGTCATCGCGCTGCTGCACGGCGTCGACTACAAGGCGGTCGGGCTGGAGGATTTCGGCAAGGCCGGCAGTTACATCGAGCGCCAGGTCGGCCGCTGGAGCAAGCAGTACGTGGCGTCGGAAACGCAGAAGATCGAGGCGATGGACAATCTCATCGCCTGGCTGCCGAAGCACGTGCCGCCGACGGATGAAACCACCATCGTGCACGGCGATTTCCGGCTGGACAACACGGTGTTCCACGCGACCGAGCCGAAAATGCTGGCGGTGCTCGACTGGGAGTTGTCGACGCTGGGCGATCCGCTGGCGGATTTCTCCTACCACTGCATGAGCTGGCACATCCCGCCGGGCAAGTTCCGCGGCATCGAGGGCCTGCCGCTCGCCGAGCTCGGCATCCCGACCGAGCGCGAATACGTCGACATGTACTTCAAGCGCACCGGCCGCAAGGGCATCGAGCCGTCGGTGTGGGACTACTACATGGCCTACAACCTTTTCCGCATCGCCGCCATCTGCCAGGGCATCGCCAAGCGGGTGGTGGACGGCACCGCCGCGAGCGAGCACGCGCGCGACGCCGGTGCCCGCGCGCCGCTGCTCGCCGAGCTGGGCTGGTCGCAGGTCGAACGCATTCTGAAACGCGCTTCATAGGAGCATCGCCATGGATTTCGAATATTCGCCCCGGGTCAAGGAACTGCAGACGCGCCTCAAGGCGTTCATGGACGAGCACATCTACCCGAACGAGAAGAAGTACTACGACCACGTCCGGGGCGACAAGCGCTGGGAGCCGGTGCCCATCATCGAGGAACTGAAGCCGAAGGCGAAGAAGGCCGGCCTGTGGAACCTGTTCCTGCCGCATTCCAAGCGCGTGCCGGAAGGCCTGTCGAACCTGGAGTACGCGCCGCTGTGCGAGATCATGGGGCGCGTGTCCTGGTCGCCCGAAGTGTTCAACTGCTCGGCGCCGGACACCGGCAACATGGAGACCATCGAGCGCTACGGCAGCGAGGAGCAGAAAAAACAGTGGCTCGACCCGCTGCTGGAAGGGAAAATCCGCTCGGCCTTCCTGATGACCGAGCCGGCGGTGGCGTCGTCCGACGCCACCAACATCCAGATGCATATCAAGCGCGAGGGCGACGACTACGTCATCAACGGGCGCAAGTGGTGGTCGTCGGGTGCCGGCGACCCGCGCTGCAAGATCTACATCGTGATGGGCAAGACCAACCCGGACCATGCCTCGCGCCACAGCCAGCAATCGATGGTGCTGGTGCCCGCCGGCACGCCCGGCATCAAGGTCCTGCGGCACCTCAACGTGTTCGGCTACGACGACGCGCCGCACGGCCACATGGAGATCGATTTCAAGGACGTGCGCGTGCCGGCCTCCAGCATCCTGCTCGGCGAAGGGCGCGGTTTCGAGATCGCGCAGGGCCGCCTGGGACCGGGCCGCATCCATCATTGCATGCGCTCCATCGGGCAGGCCGAGCGCGCGCTGGAGAAAATGTGCAAGCGCGCGACGCAGCGCTACGCCTTCGGCCGCACGGTGGCCGAGCAGGGCGTGACGCGCGAAAGGATCGCCGAGGCGCGCATCATGATCGACAGTACGCGCTTCATGGTGCTGCACGCCGCCTGGCGCATGGACACGGTTGGCAACAAGGTGGCGAGGAAGGAAATCGCCATGATCAAGGTGCAGGCGCCCAACATGGCCTGCCAGGTGATCGACTGGGCGATGCAGGTGCACGGCGGCGGCGGCGTCTCGGACGACTTCGGCCTGGCGAACGCCTACGCGCATCAGCGCACGCTGCGCTTCGCGGACGGCCCGGACGAAGTGCACCGCAACGCCATCGCCAAGCAGGAGATCGCCGAGCAGACCACCCTCGGCGAGGCGCTCGCCACCAAGAAGCGCTGAGGCGGCCATGCTCAAGGTCTGCGGCTTCCGCATCAGCAACTACCACAACAAGGTGCTCATCGCGCTCCGCGAGAAGGACATCGCCTTCGAAGAGGACTGCAACGTCCTGCCCTCGCAGAAACCGGAATACCTGGCCTTGAACCCGATGGGCAAGGTGCCCTTCATGGAAGTCGACGGCGCGGGCGGCACGCGGTTGATCGAATCGGAAGTGATCCTCGAATACCTGGAGGATGCCTATCCGCAGAAGCCGCTGCTGCCGAAGGAGCCGCTGGCGCGCGCCAAGGTGCGCGAGCTGGTGACGGTCATCGAGCTGCACATGGAGCTGGTGGTGCGGCGCCTTTACCCCAGCGTGTTTTTCGGCGCCGGGCCGGCGTCGGAAAGCACCAAGCAGTCGGTGGAGAAGGACCTGGCCAAGGGCATCCGCGCCCTCAAGGCGCTGGCGAAATTCGATCCGTTCATCGCGGGCAGGGAACTGACGCTCGCCGACTGCGCGGCGGCGGTGCACCTGCCGCTGGTCTCGCTCTCGACCAAGCTCGCCTACGGGCGCGATTTTCTCGAGGATATGCCTCCGCTGAAGCCCTACCTGAAGATGCTCGGCGAGCGGCCCGCGTTCGCCAGGGTGGCCGCCGACCGCAAGGCGGCGCAGGAAGCGAGGGCGGCAGCGGCGAAGAAGTAGCGCGCCGGAGGGCGCGCCCGGCCCCGGCTACTTCGGCACCGGGCGGGATTTGCCCTGCAGGTCGATGGCGACGTAGGTCAGCGCCGCCTCGGTCACCTTCACGATCTTCGCCTCGTCGCGTCCGCGTTCCGCGTAGACCTCGACGTTGACCGTGATCGAGGTGTTGCCGATGTGCACCACGTCGGCGTACAGCGAGAGCACGTCGCCGATCTGCACCGGCTGCTTGAAAACGAAGGAATTGACCGACACCGTGGCGACGCGCCCGCGCGCCACGCGCCCGGCGACGGTACCGCCGGCGACGTCGACCTGCGCCATGATCCAGCCGCCGAAGATGTCGCCGTTCTGGTTCGAATCGGCCGGCATCGGCACCACGCGCAAGGCGGGGATTTTGCCCTGGGGCAGAGTGAGGCCGGCCGGCTGGTCGGAGGCTTTGCCCATCGCGACTACTTCTTCTTCTGTCCGGCGAGGTAGTTCAGCGGGCCGCCGCGGAACGGCGCGAAGCCGCTGCCGAAGATCAGGCCGGCGTCGATCAGCTCGGCGTCGTCCACGATGCCTTCGGCGAGGACCGCTTGCGCTTCCGTGAGGTAGGGCTCGATGAGCCCGTTCACCATGTCCGGCGCGTAGACGTCCGGCTGGCCCTTGACCGGCTTGTTGTTCTCCCAGCGGTAGATGCCCTGGCCGCTTTTGCGGCCGAGCTGCCCGAGCGCGACCTTGTTCAGCAGGATCTGCGGCGCTTCCGCCTCGTGGCCCTGCGCGTCTTTCTTCGCCAGCTGCTTGCCGGCGTGCAGGCAGATGTCCAGGCCGACCGTGTCGGCGAGCTCGATCGGGCCCATCGGCATGCCGAATTCTTCCATCGCGGCATCCAGCGTTTCCGGCTTCGCGCCCTCATCCAGCATGCGGAAGGCGTTCTGCATGTAGGGCCCGAGCACGCGGTTGACGAGGAAGCCCGGCGAGTCCTTCACCGGCAGCGGCAGCTTGTCGATCTGGCGCACGAAGGCGAGCGCTTTTTTCAGCTGCTCCGGGTGCGTGGCGGGAGTATGGACGACTTCCACCAGCATCATCTGCGGCACCGGGTTGAAGAAGTGGATGCCGACGAGGCGCGAGGGATCCCTGAAATTCGCCGCGATGTCCGCCAGCTTCAGGCTGGAGGTATTGCTCGCCAGCACCGCGCCCGGCTTGGCCGCCGCTTCCAGCTTGGCGAACAGTTCGCGCTTCGCCTTCAGGTCCTCGAAGATCGCCTCGATGATGACGTCGGCGCGCGCCGCGCCGGCGCCCGCGACGTCGGGAATCAGCCGGTCCATGGCGTCGCGCTCGCGCCGCTTGTCGCGCAGGCGCCGCGAAAACAGTTTCGCGGCGCGCTGCACCGCCGGCGCGATGCGCTCCGGCGCGGTGTCCTGCAGCGTCACCGTGATGCCGCGCATGGCGCAGATTGCCGCGATGTCGCCGCCCATCACGCCCGCGCCGACGATGTGCACGTGCGCCGCCTTGAAATCGACGCCTTTCGCCAGCCCCTTCATCTTCTCCTGCAGGAAGAAAATCCTGATGAGGTTCTTGGTGGTCGGGTGGTCGAACAGCATGTTGATCGAGCACGACGGGTCGGACGGATTGATGAAGGGATCGCCGTCGTACTTCCGCCACAGGTCGAGGATCGCGTAAGGCGCCGGGTAATGTTCGCGCCGGGCGCGTTTGGCGACTTGTTTTCCGGCCTGGCTTGCAACGATGAATTTGAAAGGTCCGTTCAAAAGTCCTTGAACGATCCCCAGCCCCTTGGGCGCCGGTGCCTCCAGCGTGAGCATGCGCGCGGTGTTCTCGAGGATGCGCAGCGGCACCGCCTGGTCGACGAGGCCCATGCGCTTCGCCCGCTTCGCGTCGACCGCCTTGCCGGTCAGCAGCAGGTCCATCGCCGCGACGGGCCCGACGAGCTTCGGCAGCCACTGCACGCCGTGCCAGGCGGGCATGATGCCGAGCATTACCTCCGGGAAGGCGAAGCGCGTCTTCGGATCGTCCAGCGCGACGCGGTAGCGGCAGGCGAGCGACAGCTCGAAGCCGCCGCCCATGCAGTAGCCGTTGACCATCGCGGTGGTGGGGAAGGACAGGGCTTTCAGCTTGCCGAACACATCCCAGCCGAGGCGCACGAAGGAGAGCGCTTCCTCGGGCGACTTGAAGCGGGTGAATTCCTCGACGTCCGCGCCGGCGATGAAGCTGTCCTTGGCGGAACGGATGATCAGTCCTTTAGGCGCCGCCGAATTTATTTCCTCGAGCGCCTTCGAAAGCTCCTCCAGGGCCTCTCTCGAGAAGGTATTCGCCGATTCGCCCTGCTTGTCGAAGGTCAGCCAGGCGAGCCCCTGGGCGTCCTTTTCCCACCGCCAGTGCTTCATCGTCATGCCGCTTCCAGCAGCATGGCGCCGCCCAATCCGCCGCCTATGCAAATGGATGCCATCCCTCGTTTTGCATTTTTTCTCTTTAATTGGCGGATTAAATGCAGGACAATCCGCGCGCCCGAAGCGCCCACCGGATGTCCCAGGGCGACGGCGCCGCCGTCCACGTTCAGCTTTTCCTGGTCGAGTTCGCCCATCGCGCCGTCAAGGCCCAGCTGCTCCCTGCAGTACTTTTCATCCTTCCACGCGGCGAGGCAGCCGAGCACCTGCGCGGCGAAGGCTTCGTTGATTTCCCAGTAGTCGAGGCTGTCGAGCTTCAGCCCGTGGCGCTTGAGGATGGGCGTCGCCGCGTGCACCGGTCCGAGGCCCATCTGCGCCGGGTCCAGCCCTGCCCATTGAGAATCGAGGATGCGCCCGATGGGTTTCAGGTCGTGTTTCTTTACGGCATCTTCGGAGGCAAGGATCAGCCACGCGCCGCCGTCGGTGATCTGCGAGCTGTTGCCCGGCGTGACGTTGCCGTACTTGCGGTCGAAGAAGGGCTTGAGTTTGGCGAGGTTCTCCACCGACGAATCGCGCCGCACGCCGTCGTCCAGCGTGTAGGCGTTGCCCTTCGCGTCGTAGAGCGCCTCCACCTCGCCGCCGCCGGCCGCGAGATGACCGGCGTCCTGGGCAGCGCAGACTCTTTTATGGGATCTGACCGAAAAAGAATCCATTTCCGCGCGCGTAATGCCGAAGCGGTGTGCGAGGTTCTCGGCCGTCTGGCCCATCAGCAGGCCGACCATCGGGTCGGTGAGGCCCTTCATGATGCCGATGACCGGATTGAGCAGGGCGCCGAAGGGAAGCTTTGCGAATTGGCTTGCCTTTTCTCCTAAAGACCTTTTTTGAGAAAAATCTGCAAACCAATTGACCATCCTGTCGTTGTAGAGCAGCGGCGCGCGCGATAGCGCGTCGACGCCGCCGGCGAGCACCAGGTGAGAGCGGCCCGCAAGGATGTTGTTGATGCCCGAATCGAGCGCCTGCATGCCGGAGGCGCAGTTGCGCATCACCGTCCAGCCCGGGACTTTCTCCCCGCAGCCCATGCGCAGCGCCGCCACGCGCCCGATGTTCACCTCGTCCACCGAGGGCGCGGCGCAGCCGAGGATCACTTCGTCGAGATCCTGCGGCGCGAATTTCTGACGCGCGAGCAGCGTCTTGCCGGCCTGCGTCGCCAGGTCGCCCGCCGAGAACACGCCCGGCCGGTTCTTCGCCTTGAGGAAGGGCGTGCGCGCGCCGTCGACCACGTAAATGGGTTTCGCGTACATGTCAGGCTGCCTTTGCCGCGGAGGTTACGTCGGTGAGGGTTTTCTCTTTGGCGTACTTCGCCGCCAGTTCGGCGCGGCCGAAGTCCTGCGGGAAGTCGTCCACCTTGATGACGTGCTTGCGCAGCGCCTCCTTGCGTTGCCAGAGGGCGAGCTCTTCCGCCGTGATTATTTTGTTTTGAATTCCCAGGTTTCCCAAATCAATTCCAGGCTGCGCGGCGATCTTCCCCTTCTTCACGGCCTTGCGCAGCTTCTCGTCCACCGGCTCGCAGGCGATGGTGGCGAGGAAGGCGGCCTCCAGGACGCCGGTGGGGTCCGCTTCGCCCTTGCCGATGTACATGCCGGCGGTCAGCCGGTCGCGCGTTTCGCCGGGCTCGAGCACGATCTTCGCGCATTCGCGGTTGCGCGAATCGAGCGGCGGCCGGAACGACATGCCGAGCGGGAAGATGGTCCAGCGCAGGAAGGTGGCGAGGCTCTTCACCGGGAAGTTCGACAGGATCTGGTCGATCGCCTCCTGCGCGTTGTACAGCAGGTCGCGCACCACCCAGCGGATCAGCGGCAGGTCCTCGATCCTGCGCCCCTCGTCCTCGTAGTGCTTGAGCGTGGCCGAGACGAGATAGAGCATGGACAGCACGTCGCCCAGGCGCCCGGAGATCTTCTCCTTGCGCTTGAGCGCGCCGCCCATCGCCAGCATCGACACGTCGGCGAGGAACGCGAACGCCGCTGCCAGGCGCGAGCTGAACCGGTAGTAGTGCGCCGTTTCCGGGGCGCCGTCGCGCGGCACCTGGCCCAGGCGCGAACTGGTGATGCCGTGCACGAAAGCGCGCACGCCGTTCGAGATGGTGTGGCCGATGTGCGAGGTGAAGGCGTCGTCGAACTCCACCGAGGCGGCCGCGCCGGTCATTTCCTTGGCGGCGCGCATCTCGCGCAGCACGTAAGGGTGGCAGCGGATCGCGCCCTGGCCGAAGATGATCAGCGTGCGCGTGAGGATGTTGGCGCCTTCGACCGTGATGCCGACGGGGATCACCTGGTAGCCGCGTCCGACCCAGTTGTTGGGCCCGAGGCAGATGCCCTTGCCGCCGTGGATGTCCATCGCGTCGTCGACGACTTTGCGCGCGCGTTCGGTCATATGATACTTGGCGATGGCCGAGATCACCGCCGGCTTCTCGCCCAGGTCCACCGCGCCCGCGGTCATGATGCGCACCGCGTCCATCATGTAGCAGTTGGCGGCAATCCGCCCCAGCGCTTCCTCGACGCCTTCCAGCTTGCCGATCGGCGTCTTGAACTGGCTGCGCACGCGCGCGTAGGCGCCGGTGATGCGCGCGAGGCCCTTGGCGCCGCCGACCGAAGACGTCGGCAGCGAAATCGAGCGGCCCGCCGCGAGGCAGCCCATCAGCATCATCCAGCCCTTGCCGGCGTAGTCCTTGCCGCCGATGATCCAGTCGATCGGCATGAACACGTCCTTGCCGGAGTTCGGGCCGTTCTGGAACACCGCGTTGAGCGGCAGGTGGCGGCGGCCGATGTTCACGCCCGGATGGTTGGTCGGTACCAGCGCGCAGGTGATGCCGAGATCCTCCTTGCCGCCCAGAAGTTTTTCCGGGTCGTAAAGCCTGAACGCCAGTCCGAGCAGCGTCGCCACCGGGCCGAGCGTGATGTAGCGCTTGTCCCAGGTGACGCGCATGCCGAGCACTTCCTTGCCCTGGTACATGCCCTTGCACACCACGCCGTAGTCGGGGATGGCGGCGGCATCCGAGCCCGCTTCAGGGCTGGTGAGCGCGAAGCAGGGGACTTCGAGGCCCTTGGCGAGGCGCGGCAGGTAGTGGTTCTTCTGCTCGTCCGTGCCGTAGTGCAGCAGCAGTTCGGCCGGCCCGAGCGAATTGGGCACCATCACGCTGACGCCGAGCGCGTTGGAGCGCGTCGACAGCTTCAGCACCACCGCCGAATGCGCGATCGCGGAGAAGCCGAGACCGCCGTATTTCTTGGGGATGATCATGCCGAGGAAGCCCTTGTCCTTCACGTACTGCCAGACCTGCGGCGACAGGTCGTAGCGTTCGTGCGTCACCTCCCAGTCGTTGGTCATCGCGCAGACTTCCTCGCAGGGGCCGTCGAGGAAGGCCTGCTCCTCGGCCGAGAGCTTCGGCTGCGGGATGGCGAGCAGCTTGTTCCAGTCGGGCTTGCCGGAAAAGAGATCCGCGTCCCACCACACGGTGCCTGCGTCGATTGCCTCCTTCTCGGTCTGCGACATGTCCGGCAGGATGCGGCGGAAGATCGCCAGCACCTGGTTGCTGATCAGCAAGCGCCGCAGGGGGACGATGTTCAGGACCGCCGCGATCGCCAGGAATGCCGCCGCAACGGAATAGTCGGCAGCGGAGGAAAGGCCGATGGCGTGCGACCCGGCGGCGAGCACCAGGCCCGCGGCAATCGTCCATACGAGAATCGGCGCCTGGAAGTAGGCGAGCAGCAGCAGGACGACAATCGTTCCGATGGCAACAGCGGGCATGGGGACCTCCTCCCGAAAACTCCGTGGAATCGCTAAATCAGTCTAGGCGGCTTTCTTGACGTCGGCGGCGTTGTGCAGCGGCGCGAGCAGCCCCGCGGCGAGGAACGCGGTCAGGCGCGCTTCCAGCAGGCGCGCGTCGTAGCGGTCTTCCGGCTTGCAGCCGGCGATCAGCTGCACCGTGTCGGTCGCCGCCAGCGTGTAGGCGAGGGTGCCGAACATGAAGTGCATGCGCCACACCAGCTCGTCGCCCGGCATCTGCGGCAGCGCGCGTTCGAAGGCGGCCTTGAAGCGGCTCATCGCCGGCGCGTAGAGCTGGCCGATGAGGGACCGTATGTGCTTCTGCGGGTCGGTGTAGGTGCGCCCGAGCAGGCGGATGAAATTGCGGCCGCCGCTTTTCGCGTCCTCGATCATGCGCAGGCTGGCGCCGACGAAGGCGCGGATGATCTCCTCGGGCGACAGCGCCCGCCCGCCGGCTTCCTTCTCCAGCCGGTCCAGTTCGGCGATGCGGCCGGTATTCATCGGGTCGAGCCGGCGCCGGAATACCGCTTCGATGAGCGCGTCCTTGGAGCCGAAGTGATAGTTGACGGCGGCGAGGTTGGCCTCCGCCTTGGCAGTGAGCAGGCGCATCGAGGTGGCTTCGAAGCCGTGCTGCATGAACAGCTCTTCGGCGGCGTCGAGGATGCGGGTGCGGGTTTCGTGCGGGGGCTTGACCGAGCGCAGGTTCACGGGATTTTCCTGATTCAAACGAACGTTTGAACTCTACGTTCCCCGCCCTGCTTCGTCAAGGGTTTTGCCACTTCGGCGGCAGTTAGAATCGCCCTCCCCATGGCAGCCCAAGGTCACCACCATTCGGCGCCCGTCGAGGCGCTGCGCGGCAGCGAATGGCGCTCGGTCGGCGTGCTGCTGCCCTACCTGCTGGAATTCCGCTGGCGCGTGCTGCTCGCGCTGGTGCTGCTCACCGCGGCCAAGCTGGCCAACGTCGGCGTGCCGCTGGTGATGAAGCGCATCGTGGACGGGCTGGACGTGAAGCTCGCCGTGGTCGCGGTGCCGGTGGCGCTGCTTGCGTCCTACGGCCTGCTGCGCTTCTCGACCACGCTGTTCGGCGAGCTGCGCGACGTGGTGTTCGTGCGCGTCGCCCAGCACGCCATCCGCAACGTCGCGCTCAACGTGTTCCGCCACCTGCACGGCCTGTCGCTGCGCTTTCACCTGGACCGCCAGACCGGCGGCATGACGCGCGACATCGAGCGCGGCACGCGCGGCATCTCGACGCTGCTTGCCTACATGCTGTTCTCGATCATCCCGGTGATCCTCGAATTCACCTTGGTGGCCATCGTGCTCCTGAACAAATTCGACTGGCGCTTCGCCGCGGTCACCTTCGGCGCCGTCGCGGTGTACATCTCGTTCACGGTGCTGGTCACCGAGTGGCGCACCGATATCCGGCGCCGCGCCAACGAACTCGACTCGCGCGCCAACACGCGCGCCATCGACAGCCTGCTCAATTACGAGACGGTGAAGTATTTCGGCAACGAGGAATTCGAGGCGCGGCGCTACGACGAGAATTTGCGCAAATACGAATCGGCGGCGGTGCGCTTCGAATCTTCGCTCGGCCTGCTCAACATCGGCCAGAGCCTGGTGATCGCCGCCGCGGTGACGGGGCTCATGTTCCTCGCCGCCAAGGGCGTCACCAGCGGCGCGCTCACGCTGGGCGACCTGGTGCTGGTCAACGCGCTGCTGATCCAGCTCTACATCCCGCTCAACTTCCTCGGCATGGTGTACCGCGAAATCAAGCAGTCGCTGCTGGACATGGACCGCATGTTCCGCCTGCTCGCGGAGAACCGCGAGGTGGACGACCACCCCGGCGCGCCGGACCTGCCGCCGGGGCCTGCGGCCGTCGAGTTCCGGCACGTGGACTTTTTTTACGAGAAAGAGAGACAAATACTTTTCGACGTGAGCTTCACCATCCCGGCGGGGCAGCGCGTGGCGGTGGTCGGGCACTCGGGCTCGGGCAAATCGACGCTGGCGCGGCTGCTGTTCAGGTTCTACGACGTCTCCGGCGGCGCGATCCTGGTGAATGGCACGGACATAAAGGAGGCAAGGCAGTCGAGCCTGCGCGGCGCGATCGGCATCGTGCCGCAGGACACCGTGCTGTTCAACGACACCATCCGCTACAACATCCACTACGGCAGGACCGCGGCGGGCGAGGAAGAGGTGGTCGAGGCGGCGCGCGCCGCGCACATCCACGATTTCATCCTGACGCTGCCGCTCAAATACGAAAGCATGGTCGGCGAGCGCGGGCTGAAGCTCTCGGGCGGCGAGAAGCAGCGCGTGGCGATCGCGCGCGCGCTGCTGAAGGATCCGCGCATCCTGATTTTCGACGAGGCCACCTCGGCGCTGGACTCGAAGTCGGAAAAAGCCATCCAGGCCGAGCTCGAAAAAATTTCGGTCGGCCGCACCACGCTGGTCATCGCGCACCGCCTGTCGACCGTCATGGATGCCGACATGATCCTGGTGCTGAACCACGGGCGGATCGTCGAGAGGGGCACGCACCGCGAACTGCTTGCCGCGGCGGGCGAATACAGCCGCATGTGGGCGCTGCAGCAGGAGGCCGCGCGGGCGGAGGCCGTGCTGGAAAAGGCCAAGGCGGCTTGAACCGGCGTTAAGTTCTTCTTCCAGGCCCTTAATTTACTTGCCCTTTTTAATTCCCTTCGGCTACACTCCGGCAGCTTCCCACCATTGACGGGCATGCCGAACACCGAACGAAGCCTGCATCACCTGGAAAAAATCGTCGCGCTCGCGGCGCTGGCGGCCGTGTGCGTGCTGACGATCGGTTTCGCGCGGGGCGCTGAGCCGAAGCATGCCGACAAGATGTTCCTGCGCTCCGCGGTTGCGCTGGTGCAGGACGCCTCGAGCGGCGAGACGCTGTACGCGAAGAACCAGGACGCCATCCTGCCGATCGCCTCGATCACCAAGCTGATGACAGCGATAGTGATGCTCGATGCCAAGCTCGACCTCGAGCAGCGCGTGGTGATCAGCGGCGAGGACCAGGACACTATCAAGGGCACCCGCTCGCGGTTGCGCCCCGGCACCGTGCTGACGCGCAGCGACCTGCTGCTCCTCGCGCTGATGTCCTCTGAAAACCGCGCCGCGTTCTCGCTGGCGCGCACCTACCCGGGCGGCACGGAGGTTTTCGTCGCGGCGATGAACGCCAAGGCGCGTGCGCTCGGCATGAACGACAGTCATTTCGTCGACCCGACCGGCCTGTCCTCGGGCAACGTGTCGAGCGCGCATGACCTCGCCCGGCTGGTGGCGGCGGCCCATGAATACCCGCTCATCCGCCAGTATTCGACAACCGGCGGCGCCACCGTGCAGTCGCTCGGCCATTCGCTCGACTACCGCAACACCAACGGGCTGGTGCGCAACGAGCATTGGGAAATCGGCGTGCAGAAAACCGGCTACATCAACGAAGCCGGGCGCTGCCTGGTGATGCGCGTGCGCCTCGCCTCGCGCGAAGTGATCGTGGTGCTGCTCGATTCCTGGGGCAAGCTCTCGCGCATCGGCGACGCCAACCGGATCAAGAAATGGCTCGAGGCCAACACGGCCAAAGGGCCGCGCGGCTAGGCCGCGCTCCCGCCCCTCTGCGGGGCCGAACCCGGTTTTTCGGCTCGGTGGTGCCCGCGGACAGCTTCCGCGAGGACGTCATCGCCGGCCTGTCGCTGCCGCAGAAGGCGCTGCCCCCCAAGTACTTCTACGACGCGAAAGGCAGCCGCCTGTTCGAGGCGATCTGCCGGCTGAACGAGTACTACCCGACGCGCAGCGAACTGGCGCTGACCCGCCGCCACATCGGCGCGATCGCGCGCTTTGCCGGCACCCGCAGCACCCTGATCGAGTACGGCAGCGGCGAGAGCATGAAATCGCGCCTGCTGATCGACGCGCTGGATCCCGCAGCCTACGTTCCCGTGGATATTTCGGAGCATGCCCTGCGCCGCGCCGCGGCGAAGCTGCGGCAGCTTTTCCCGCGGCTCGACATCCTCGCGGTGCACGGTGATTTTTCGCAGCCGCTGAAAATCCCGGTGGGCGCGGGGGCGCGCGTATTTTCCGGCCGCCGCGTGGTGTATTTCCCGGGTTCGACCATCGGCAACCTGACGCCCGAGGAAGCGCACGCCTTCCTGCGCATGACGCGCGGGCAGGTGGGCCCGAGGGGCGCGATGCTGGTCGGCGTCGACCTGACCAAGGACGCCAACGTCCTGCATGCCGCGTACAACGACGCCCGCGGCGTTACCGCGGCGTTCAACCTGAACCTGCTCGCGCGCATCAACCGGGAACTGGACGGCGACTTCCGGCTGCGCCGCTTCCGCCACTACGCTTTCTACAACGCCCCGCTGGGACGGATAGAAATGCACCTGGTGTCGCTCGCGCCGCAGACCGTGAATATCGGCAACCACCGCTTCGCCTTCGGCACGGGCGAATCGATCCACACCGAGAATTCCTACAAGTATTCGATCGACGGCTTCCGCGCGCTAGCCCGCAGCGCGGGCTTCAGGGGCGAAAAGGTCTGGCTGGATGCGAAGGGGTTGTTTGCCCTTCATGGATTGACGGCAAACTAAGCAACCCCGATGCGCGCGTTGTCCTTGCGGTGGCCGATGGCGCGGGCGACGCGCTCCGCGGATTCCTTCACCAGGGGGCCCCAGGCCGGCTTCATGCGGTCCGCGGGCGAGGAGATCGATAGCGCAGCCACCAGGTAGCCGGCGTCGTCGCGCACCGCGGCGGCGACGCAGCGCACGCCGAGTTCGGCTTCTTCCGAATCGGTGGCCCAGCCCTGGCGCTGGATGCGCTCGAGTTCGCGCTCCAGCAGCGGCAGGCTGGTCAGCGTGTTCTTGGTATGCCCGGTGAGGCCCGTGCGCTTGGCGTACTCGCGCAGCTTGGCGAATCCCTCCTCCAGCAGGAACAGCTTGCCCGCCGCGGTGATGTGCAGGGCGGCGCGCGTGCCGATCACGTGCACCACGCGCATCGCCGAGCGGCCCGAGGAGGTGCGCTCGACGTAGACGATTTCGTCGTCGTGGCGCACCGAGAGGTTGACGGTCTCGCCGATCTGCGAGTGCAGCTCGCGCATCACCGGCAGCGCCATCTCGCGCACGTTGATGCGCGACTTGACCAGGTTGCCGAGCTCCAGCAGGCGCATGCCCAGGCGGTAGCTGCCCGGTTCGATGCGGTCGACGATGCGGTCGGCGGCCATCGCCGAAAGGATCCGGTGCGCGGTGGACGGGTGCAGCCCGGTGTACTGCGCCACCTGCTTCAGGCCGAGCGGCTCCGGATGCCCGGCGAGCACGTCGAGCAGCTTCATCATCCGGGCGATGACCTGGATCGGGTTCTTGCGTTCGCTCTTGGAAGCCGGCATGGGGGGCGAATTGTATCTCACGATATGAAACGCAAGAACACCGGCGCATTTATGGGAAACTTCGGCGCCATGCCTGTCGTCACCAGCATCGAAGACCTCCGCCGGATGGCGAAAAAAAGGGTTGCGAAAGCGATCTTCGACTACGTGGACCGCGGCTCCTACGAGGAAGGCACGCTCCACGCCAACAAGAACGACCTGGACGCGCTGAAATTCCGCCAGCGGGTAGCGATCAACGTCGACCGGCGCTCCACCCGCAGCAGCATGCTCGGCCAGGACGTGGCGATGCCGGTGGCGATCGCCCCGGTCGGCCTCACGGGCCTCAACTGGGCCGACGGCGAGATCCTCGGCGCGCGCGCCGCCGAGAAATTCGGCATCCCCTTCACGCTCTCGACCATGTCCATCTGCTCGATCGAGGACGTGGCCGGCGCGGTCAGCAAGCCCTTCTGGTTCCAGCTCTACGTCATGCGCGACCGCGGCTTTGCCGCCTCCCTCATCGAGCGCGCGAAAGCGGCGAAATGTTCGGCGCTGGTGCTCACGCTCGACCTGCAGATCCAGGGCCAGCGCCACCAGGACCTGAAGAACGGCCTCGCCGTGCCGCCGCAGCTGACGCTGGCGAACTTTTTCGACGTGCTCCGCAAGCCGTCCTGGGCGTTCAACGTATTGCAGGGCCGGAGAAAATCCTTCGGCAACCTCGAAGGCCGCATCAAGGGCGCCGACAACCTGCTCACGCTGTCGCAATGGATCGCCAGCCAGTTCGATCCGACGCTGAGCTGGGCCGATGTCGCCTGGGTGAAGGAGCGCTGGGGCGGCAAGCTGATCCTGAAGGGCATCCTCGACGTCGAAGACGCCAGGCTCGCCGCGGCCACCGGCGCCGACGCCGTCGTCGTCTCCAACCACGGCGGCCGCCAGCTCGACGGCACGGTGTCCACCATCAGGGCCCTGCCCGAGATCGCCGCGGCAGTCGGGGACAGGATCGAAGTGCTGATGGACGGCGGCATCCAGTCCGGGCAGGACGTGCTGCGCGCGCTGGCGCTCGGCGCGAAGGGCACGATGATCGGCAAGGCCTTTGCCTGGAGCCTGGGCGCGATGGGGGAGGCGGGCGTGACGGCGGGACTGGAAATCATCCGCAAGGAACTCGACGTCACCATGGCCCTGTGCGGCCTGAAGGATGTGAAGGACGCGAACCGGGAAATTCTCCGGCCCGCGTAGACGGAAGCTAGCCGCGCGATCCTGCGTTCCGCCTGGCGGCGCGCAGCGCGAAGCGCCCCGGGTCCATCGCCGCGGCGAGTTTTCGTTCCACCGGCAGCGGCTCGCCTTCGAGCAGGCTCGCGAGCAGCTCGCCGCCGAGGCCTGCCCACAGCAGGCCGCGCGAGCCATACGCAAATGCACCGTACAGTCCGCCGCCGCGCGGATCGGAAATCGGGCCGATCATCGGCAGACGGTCCGGCGTCACGGCGCGGAAGGCGACGCGCCCGTCCAGCTTCGTTGCATCGAGTCCGCGCGTAGCGCCCGGCAGCATCTGCTCCAGCCGCGCGAGATTTCCGGCGTGGCTGTCGGCGCGCAGTTGCGCATCCTCGTCGCCGACGTCGTAGCTCGCGCCGACCAGCGACAGGCCGTCGATGCCGGGCAGCGCCATGCCCCCGCGCAGGATGACGTGGTGCAGGGCCTCGATTGCCGGCACCAGCGTCAGCTGGCCGCGTACGCGCTGGAGGCGCACCCCGGCCTGCGGCGCGAGGCGCAATGCGTCCGCCGCATTTGCAAGCACGACGATCGGGGCGGAAGCGATGGCGTTTCCATCGGCGCTGCTTGCGTGCCAGTTTCCATTCTTGAATTCGAGAAAGGAAACTTCATGATTGAATTTCAGGTCCAGTCTTTCCCCGCACTTCAAAAGCAGCGCCTGCACGAGGCTGCGCGGCTTGACCCAGCCGGCCTCGGGAAACCAGAGGCCGCCCTTCGCTTCGTCGAATGCCGCGTAGCGCGCCGGGTAGCCGAGCGATTCGAGCGCGCGCTTCTGCGAGGCCCGTTCTTGCGCGTCGCGCGCGAGCTGCAGCACGCCGCAGCGCCGCCATTCCAGCCCGCCGAGATTTTTCCAGCGCTCCAGCAGAAAAAGGAACGCGGCGCGCGTGCAGCGCGCGAACAGGCTGTCGTCGGGCGAGACGATGGGGTGGAAGACGGCGGCGGGGTTGCCGGAGGCTTCGGCGGCCGGCGCGCCGCGCCGCTCGATCAGCGCGACCTGCCAGCCGCGGGACGCCAGGCGCTCGGAAACGGCCGCGCCGGCGACCCCGGCGCCGATGACGATGGCGGAACGGGGCGATTTTTTCTCCGATGCGGTTTTTTTCCGGGGTACCAGCCGTCCCCTGAGCATTTCCTTCTTCGTCGCGAACCCTTTGTCCTTCTCCACTGCAAACCCGGCTCCCTCCAGCGCCTCGCGCACCGGGCTGGCGACGCTCCAGGTGGCGAGGGTGGCGCCGGGCGCGGAGAGGCGGCCGAGGTGGCGCAGCAGCGGCGGCGACCACATCGACGGGTTCTTCGCCGGCGCGAAGCCGTCGAGGAAAATCGCGTCCGCCGCGAGCTGCAGTTGCGGCAGGCCCTCCGCGATGTCGCCGAAAAAGAGGCTCAGAACGACATTGCCGTCCTCGAACTCGAGCCGGTGCATGCCGGGCACCAGCATCGGCCAGCGCGCGAGCAGTTGCCGGCTTTCATTTTCGAATTCCCCGTTCTTCTCCCACAAAAGAGAAAGATGCGGGGCGGCAAAAGGATGCTTCTCGACGGATACGAAGTGCAGCCTTTCGCAGCGCGCCGGGTCTTCGCACCAGGCCCTCCAGGCGGCGAGGAACGACATTCCGAAGCCGAAGCCGGTTTCGAGGATGGTGAACGCACGCCTGCCGCGCCAGCGCTCCGGCAATCCGTTGCCCTGGAGGAAGACGTATCTCGCTTGCGCCGGGCCGCCCCCGGCGCTGTGATAGACGTCGCCGTAGGCTTCGGAGTACGGCGTGCCGTCGGCCGCGAAAGCGAGGGTCGCGGGGATGAGCGGGGAGGGCATTCAACCAGTATATCGGCGTAGAATTTCGCCTCCTCCGCACGAGCCGACCCATGAATAAGCCCGCTGAAATAAAACTCGACAGCGTTCCCGCCTGGATCAACGGCAAGGCCGTTATTCCGGAGGGCCGCATGGGCGAGGTGTACAACCCGGCCACCGGGCAGGTGACGAAGCGCGTCCCCTATTGCAATGCGGAGGCCGTCGACAAGGCGGTGCAGGCCGCCGCCGCGGCGCTGCCGGGATGGCGCGACGCCTCGATCCTGCGGCGCGCGCGGGTGATGCAGAAATTCCTGGCATTGCTGCAAGGCCATCAAAAAGAGCTGGCTATCCTCGTTACCCAGGAGCACGGCAAGACGCTGCCCGACGCGATGGGCTCGGTGCAGCGCGGCATGGAGGTGGTCGAGTTCGCCTGCGGCATCCCGCAGCTGCTGAAGGGCGAATACTCGGAAAATGTCGGCACCGCGGTCGACACCCACACCGTGCGCCAGCCGGTGGGCGTCTGCGCGGGCATCACGCCGTTCAACTTTCCGGTGATGGTGCCGCTGTGGATGTTCCCGATGGCGATCGCCTGCGGCAACACCTTCATCCTCAAGCCCTCGGAGAAGGTGCCCTCGGCCTCGATCCGCATGGCCGAACTCTTCAAGGAAGCCGGCCTGCCCGACGGCGTGTTCAACGTGGTGCACGGCGACAAGGCCGCGGTGGACGCGATCCTGAATCACCCCGGCATCCATGCCGTTTCCTTCGTCGGCTCCACGCCGATCGCGAAATATATTTACGAAACCTGCGCGAAGCAGGGCAAGCGCGTGCAGGCGCTGGGCGGCGCGAAGAACCACGCCGTGGTGCTGCCGGACGCCGACCTGGAATTCACCGCCGATGCGCTGATCGGCGCCGCCTACGGCTCGGCGGGCGAGCGCTGCATGGCGATCTCCGCGGTGGTGGCGGTGGGAAGTGCCGCCGATCCGCTGGTGAAACTTCTGGAACAGAAGGCAAAGAAAATAGTTGTCGGCCCGGGCGACAGGGACGGCGTGGAGATGGGCCCGCTCGTCTCCGCGCAGCACCGGGACAAGGTTGCGTCCTTTATCGAACAGGGAAAGAAGGAAGGTGCGAAGCCGGTGCTGGATGGCAGCACGCCGCCGGTGAAGGAGGGCTATTTCCTCGGCACCACGCTGTTCGACCACGTGAAGCCGGAGATGGAAATCTACAAGAACGAAATTTTCGGCCCGGTGCTGGCGGTGTTGCGCGTCAAGACGCTGGACGAAGCCATCGCATTGGTGAACAGGAGCCCTTACGCCAACGGAACGGCCATCTTCACCGCCTCCGGCGGCGCGGCGCGGCGCTTCGAGAACGAGGTGCAGGTCGGCATGGTGGGCGTCAACGTGCCGATCCCTGTGCCGGTGGCGTTCTACTCCTTCGGCGGCTGGAAGAATTCGCTGTTCGGCGACCTGCACGTGCACGGCATGGAGGGCGTGAAGTTCTATACCCGCACCAAGGTCATCACCACGCGCTGGCCTCATCAAGATACTCCGGCCGCCGGCCTCAATATGCCGACCCTGGGGTGAACGCGGTGGTGTTCAGCCTACTCCTGGGCACGGCGACGCCCGGCGGCGGCTTTCCCGTTTACGGCGCCGCGTTTGCCGAGACGGTGAACGCGCAGGAACCGCGGCTGCGCATCGAGACGCGCAACACCAAGGGCAGCACGGAGAACGTGCCGCTGCTCGAAGCGGGCAAGATCGACCTGGGGCTGGTGGCGGGAGAGCTCGCCGCCGCGGAACTGGCCAGGCCCGGCACCGGCCTGCGCATCGTTGCCGCGATGTACGCCTCGCCGGGCATGTTCATGGTGCGTGCCGACAGCCCGGTGCGCAGCATCGCCGACCTGAAAGGCAAGCCGGTGGTGCTGGGTACCCAGGGCTCCGGCATTACTGTTTTAGGCCGCTTGGTTTTAAGTTCCCTGGAAATAAAAACTGCTGAATTGACTCTCGAAAAAGCTGCGGATGGTCCTCCCATGCTCGAGGACGGCCGCGCTGCCGCGCTGTGGGGCGCGGGCGTCGGCTGGCCGGCGTTCACCGCGCTCGCCAAGTCGGGGGCGCGCTTCGTCGGTCCGAGCGCCGACGAGGTGAAGCGCATCCTTGCCCAACATCCCTCCCTGCAGGCGGTGACGCTGCCCGCGGGCAGCTACCCGGGCCAGAGCGCCGCGCTGCCTTCGGTGGGATCGTGGAGCTACGTCTTCGCGCGGCCGGGCCTGCCCGAAGAAGAGGTCTACGTCCTCGCCCGCGCACTGCATCTGGCGGAAGGCAAGCTGGCGACGCGGCTCGAGCAGGCAAAGGAAACTACCGCGGCAAACACCGTCGCCGCCTCACCTCGCACGGAACTCATCCATCCGGGCGCGCAGAAATATTTCCGCGAAATCGGCCTGCTGCAGAAATGACCCTTCCCCCATGACCTTTCCCGCCTACGAAACCCTGGCGCTGGAACCGCGCGGCAAGCACCTGCTGCTGGTCCGCCTCAACCGCCCCGGGGCGCTGAACGCGCTCAACACGAAGATGGGCCTCGAGCTGGCGGACCTGTGGACGCGGCTCACGGCGGATGCCGGCGCGGTCCGCTGCGTGGTGCTCACCGGCGCGGGCGAGCGCGCGTTCTGCGCGGGCGCCGACCTCAAGGAGCGCGACGGCATGAGCGTCGAAACCTGGCGCGCGCAGCACGAGGGCTTCGAGCGCGCGTTCGTCGCGCTGGTCGAATGCCCGGTGCCGGTGATCGCCGCGCTGAACGGCCACGCCTTCGGCGGCGGGCTGGAGCTCGCGCTGTGCTGCGACTTCATCTACGCGGCGCGCGGCGCGCGCCTGGCGCTGCCCGAGGCGAGCCGCGGCCTGATGCCCGGCGGCATGGGCACGCAGAACCTGCCGCGCGCGGTGGGCGAGCGCCGGGCGAAGGAAATGATCCTCACGGGGCGGCCGATCGAAGCCGATGAAGGATTTGCCTGGGGCCTCGTCAACCGCGTCTGCGAGCCCGCGCAGCTGCTCGAGGAGGCGCTGGCCGCGGCGCAGGCGATCGCCGACAACGCGCCGCTGTCGGTGCGCCAGGCCAAGCGGTCGATCCATTACGGGCTCGACATGGACCTGCTCACCGGCTACCGCTTCGAGATCGAGGCCTACAACCGGCTGGTGGACACCGGGGACCGGCGCGAGGGCGTGCGCGCCTTCGTCGAGAAGAGGAAGCCGCGCTTCGAAGGAAAGTAAGGGCTACAATATCTAGTGGGACAAGGAAAATAGACCACTAAATACGTGGCAAAACAACAGGTTTACGACGCATCCGCCATCCAGGCCCTCAAGGGGCTGGAGCCCGTCCGGCGCATGCCGGGCATGTACACCCACACGATCCACCCGCTGCACATCGTGCAGGAGGCGATCGACAACGCCGTCGACGAGGCGCTGGCCGGCTTCGGCAAGCGGATCGTCGTGTCTGTCTTCAAGGACGGCTCGGTGCAGGTCGAGGACGAAGGCCGCGGCATCCCGGTCGACCTGCACAAGGAAGAAAAAAAGCCGGCGGTGGAGGTCGCCTTCACCATGCTGCACGCCGGCGGCAAGTTCGCCAAGTCGGGCGAGGGCGTCTACCACATCTCCGGCGGCCTGCACGGCGTCGGCGTCGCGGTGTCGAACGCGCTCTCGAAGAGATGTGAAGTGACGGTGTACAGGGATGGCCAGAAGCACAGCATCGCTTTTGAAGGCGGTGAATTAAAAAATAAATTGCGCAGTGAAAAGATAAAAGACAAACGCACCGGCACCACGGTGCGCATCTGGCCGGACCCGAAGTATTTCGATTCGCCCAGCATCCCGATGGGCGAGCTCGAGCACCTGATCCGCTCCAAGGCCTACCTGCTGCCGGGCCTGACCACGATCCTGAAAATAGAGGGCAAGCCCGACCAGACCTGGAAGTTCGAGAAGGGCATGGCGCAGTACTTCGAGCGCATGCTGGACGGCCGCGAGATGGTGGCGCCGCTGTTCTCCGGCTCCAAGCATTTCGACGACAAGTCCGCCGCGGATTTCGCCGAGATCGAGGCGGGCGAGGGCGCCGAGTGGGCCATCGGCTGGGTCGCCGAGGGCGACATCTTCGCCGACAGCCATGTCAACCTGATCCCGACGCGCTCCGGCGGCACGCACGAGGCGGGTTTCCGCAACGGCATCTTCGAGGCGCTCGCTGCGTTCATGGAGACGCGCACCCTGCAGCCCAAGGGCGTCAAGCTGATCGCCGACGACCTGTGGCAGCGCGCCTGCTTCACGCTCTCGGCGCGCATCGTGCGCACCCAGTTCCACGGGCAGACCAAGGAAAAACTCACCACGCGGCACGCCGCCAAGCTGCTCGAAGTTTGCGTGCGCGACGCTTTCGAGCTGTGGCTGAACCAGCACCCGGACGACGGCAAGAAAATCGTCGAGCTGGCGATCGAGCAGGCGCTCGCGCGGCTGTCCAAGGGCAAGAAGTTCGAGAGGAAAAAGGGCTCGGGCGTGGCGACGCTGCCCGGCAAGCTCGTCGAATGCTCCTCGGACGACACTTCGCGCAACGAGCTCTTCATGGTCGAGGGCGATTCCGCGGGCGGCTCGGCGAAGGAAGCGCGCGACAAGGAAACCCAGGCGATCCTGCCCTTGCGCGGCAAGGTGCTGAACTCGATGTCGAAGGATGCGCGCACGGTGCTCGCCAACAAGGAACTGCAGGCGATTGCCACCGCCATCGGCGTCGATCCGCACGGCGCGGCCGACACGGCCGACCTCACGGGTCTGCGCTACGGCAAGGTGATCATCATGACCGACGCCGACGTGGACGGCGGCCACATCCAGGCGCTGCTGCTGACCTTCTTCTTCATGCACGCGCCGAAACTGGTCGAGACCGGCCGCATCTACGTCTCGCAGGCGCCGCTGTTCAAGGTGGAGATTCCGTCGCAGGGCAAAGGCAAGCCCGCACGCCGCGTCTACTGCCTGGACGACGAGGAGCTGGACGAGACGCTGCGCGCGCTGAAAAAAGAAAAAGTGAAGGAAGATTCCTGGGAAATCTCGCGCTTCAAGGGCCTGGGCGAAATGAACCCCGAGCAGCTCTGGGAAACCTCGATGAACCCGGATTCGCGCCGCCTGGTGCGCATGCAACTGGATTCGTCGCAGATCGAGCAAGCGAAGAAAACCTTCGAGCTGCTGATGGATTCCGGCGAAGCCGAAGGCCGGCGCGACTGGATGCGCGAGCACTGGAAGACCGTCGAGGCTGACGTTTGACCGAGCATGTCTAGGAAACAAAAGGCGGTCTGGGAGCGGGGCTACAACGGCCATGTCTACTGGCTTGGCAAGAAGAAGCTCGGAAAAGTAACCATCCACGCCGACAAGAGCGCGAAGCACAAATACACCTGGGAAGCCGCAGGCCGCGCCGGCGGCGGCGATGACCTCGACAAGGCCAAGCGCGCGGTGGAAGCCGCGGTGGCGATGGCGGACAAACAGCTGGACCTTTTTTCATGAAAACCTGGGTCCCCGCTTTCGCGGGGACGACGGAGCGTGCAGATGGACGTTAGAACCCCCGACCTTTTTTCGCCGGACAACGGCGACGATTCGGCGCCCATCGAACGCCACGCCTCGCACGCCTACTTGGGCTATGCCGTGTCGACGGTCAAATCCCGGGCCCTGCCCGACGTCGCCGACGGCCTGAAGCCGGTGCAGCGCCGCATCCTCTACGCGATGGGCGAAGCCGGCGGCGCGAACGCTGCAGTCACCTACGTGAAGTGCGCGCGCTACGTCGGCGAGGTGCTCGGCAAGTACCATCCGCACGGCGATTCCTCGACCTACGAGGCGATGGTGCACCTCGCGCAGCCGTTCTCGATGCGCTACCCGCTCATCGACGGCCAGGGCAACTTCGGCAGCCGCGACGGCGATTCGGCCGCCGCCTACCGCTACACCGAGGCGCGGCTGTCGCGCTTTGCGGAATTGATGCTGGCCGAGATCGGCGAAGGCACCGTCGATTTCATCAAGAACTACGACGGCAAGTTCGACGAGCCGCAGCTGCTGCCGGCGCGCCTGCCGTTCGGACTGCTGAACGGTTCCTTCGGCATCCCGGTCGGTTTTTCCACGCGCATTCCGTCGCACAACCTGAGGGAAGTCGCCGAAGCTGCCGCGCACGTCATCAGGCACCCGAAAGCCACGGTGAAAGAGGTGCTGGCGATCCTGCCGGGTCCCGACTTCCCGGGCGGCGGGCAGATCATCTCGGCGAAGGACGAGATCCGTGCCGCGTACGAGACCGGCCGCGGCTCGATCGCCCTGCGCGCGCGCTGGACCACCGAGCAGCTCGCGCGCGGCCAGTGGCGCATCGTCGTCACCGAGCTGCCGCACGGCGTCTCCGTGCGCCAGGTGCTGGAGGAGATCGAAGCGCTGGTCAACCCCAGGCCCTCCACCGGCAAGAAGGAGGTGTCGCAGGAGCAGCGGCGCCTGAAGCAGTTCATGCTGGAGCAGATCGAGACGGTGCGCGACGAGTCCGACCGCAAGGCCAAGCTGCGCCTCGTCATCGAGCCGCGCTCCTCGCGCCAGAGCCCGGAAGAGACGATGAAGACGCTGCTGGCGCAGACCAGCCTGGAGACGCGCTACGCGCTCAACCTGACCTGGCTCGGGCTGGACGGCCTGCCGGAAACCAAGGACATCGTCGCCATCCTCAGGGAGTGGGGCGAATTCCGCCAGAAGACGGTGCGCCGCCGCACCCAGCACCGACTGGACAAGTGCGAGGAGCGGCTGCACATCGTCATGGGCCGCCTGCTGGCCTTCGTAAAGATCGACGAGATCATCAAATTGATTCGTTCTTGCGAAGATCAGGGCGAGGCAAAAAATAAATTAAGAGAGAAATTCAAATTTACGGAACGCCAGGCCGAGGACATCGTCAACCTGCGCCTCGGCCAGTTGACGAAGCTGGACGGCGTCAAGCTGAACGAGGAGAGGAAGGCGCTGGAAGCCGAGAAAAAGGGCTTGAAGGAGATCCTCGGCGACGAAAAGGTCTTGAAAAAGCTCGTCATCCAGGAATTGGCCGACGACGCGAAAAAATACGGCGACGAGCGCCGCACGCTGATCAGGGCCGACGAGCGCACCTCCATCGAGCGCACCGTGGTGGAGGAGCCGATCACGGTGATCCTGTCGAAGAAGGGCTGGGTGCGCGGCCGCACCGGCCACGGCGTCGACATGGAATCGGTGAACTTCAAGGACGGCGACGCGCGCTACCTGGAGCTGGAGTGCAGGACCACCGACACGCTGACGGTGCTCGCCTCGGGCGGCAAGGCCTTCAGCGTGGACGCGGCGGCGCTGCCCTCCGGGCGCGGCGACGGCGCGCCGATGAATACCCTGATCAATTCGGGCCCGGACGACATCGTCTGGATCGGCCTGGGCGACGCGGCGGCCCCGCTGCTGATGGCCAACACGGCCGGCAACGGCTTCCTCTGCAAGCTCGGGGACCTCGCCAGCAAGACGAAGCAGGGCAAGGACTTCATGAGCGTGCCGGAAGGGGCAAAAGCGTTGCCGCCCGTCTTTTTAAAGGACATTTCAGATAAAACCCAGGTAGCGGCCCTTTCCTCCGATGCCCGGCTGCTGGTCTTCCCCATGGACGAACTGCCGACCCGCCCGAATGGCGGGGTGGGGGTGCAGGTCATGGCGCTGCCCGACAAGGTAACCCTCGCCGCCGTAGCGACGACCGACGGCCGGAGCCTGGTGGTTTCCGGTATCAAGCGGAAGAACCGTGCCGAAGAGACGCTGGACGCCAAGATGCTCAAGGAATTCGCCGGCAAGCGCGCCCAGCGCGGGCGCGTCTGCGACGTCGGCTTCCGCCCGGACAGGTTAGGGAACTAGCAGAGCAAATTGTTCTCATATCTGCTACAATCGTAGCAATGTTGAGAACGGAAACCGGCGAGCAGACCCTCCCCAATCTGCTTTTTGGCGCCTACCGCCACCGTGTCCTGTCGCTGCTGCTGCTGCGCCCAGGCGATCGCTTTCATGTCCGCATGATTTCCCGCCTGACCGGCATCCCTGCGGGTTCGCTGCACAGGGAACTGCGGCAGCTCGCCGAGGCCGGCCTGCTGGTCGCCGAGCGTAGCGGCAACCAGGTTTTGTACAGCGCGAATCAAAGTTCCTCGATTTTCGAAGAGCTTTCGGCCATTCTGGACAAGACCGCCGGGGCGCCGCCGATGCTGGAAGACCATTCTGCCGAGCACAGCATCGAATTGCCGCCCCGATCGAAGCCGAAACCGAAACGAAAGATCCGCTCCCGTGCGTCCCGCTGACTTCCGGCCGTTACTGGCGCCGCTGACGATTGTCGTTGCGGCGGGACTGGCCCTCTGGCTCGGTCCCTCGCTGCCGCCTTCGCTCGCGGGATTGAAGGAGTTCGGCGCCTACTTCGTGCTGTTCGCCGGGGCGGGGGTGAGCGTGTGGTTCAACCGCGGGCGTGCGTTCGTCGCCTCGGTGTCGCTGCTTATCGCCTATACGGGCTTCCGCTACGGGCTGGGCTTCGGCGCTGACAGCTTCACCTCGCGCGCGGTGTACACGGCGATGGTGGTGCTAGTGCCGCTCAACATCCTGGTCGCGCTGCTGCTGCCCGAGCGCGGCGTCTCGTACCACGGCGACTACCGCTGGCTGTTCATCGTGGCGGGCGAACTCCTGTTCGTGGCGTGGATCGCGGCGTCCGGGCGCAGCGCGCTTTCGGGCGCCGTCTGGCAGGCCATGCTCGACCACTGGCTGCTGCGCTCGCCGCCGGCGCCGTTCCTCGGGCGGATCCTCTTCTGCGCCGCCTTCACCGCGGCGGTCTGGCGCGCCCTGCCGCCGCCGCCGCCCCGGCAGGGCGGGCCGGTGTCGCCGATCGCCGTCGGCCAGGCCGGCGCGCTGGTGGCGTTCTTCATCGCCTGCGAATGGGCGGCCAACGAGGCCGCCTTCGGCGTGTTCAGCGCGGCCGCGGGCGCGATCCTGCTGGTGGCGATGCTGCAGGAGTCCCACCGCCTCGCCTTCAACGACGAACTCACCGGCCTGCCGGGCCGGCGCGCCCTGCAGGAGGCGATGGCGGGCCTCGGGCCGCGCTACGTGCTCGCCATGGGCGACGTGGACCACTTCAAGTCCTTCAACGACACCCACGGCCACGACATCGGCGACCAGGTGCTGAAGCTGGTCGCCGCGCGCCTCGCCGAGGTCGGCGGCGGCGGGCGCGCCTTCCGCTATGGCGGCGAGGAATTCACCGTGCTGTTCGACGGCGCCGCGCTGGAAGAGGCGCTGCCGCACCTGGAAGCCATCCGCGCCTCGATCGAGGCCTACCGCATGGCGGTGCGCGGCGAGGACCGCCCGAAGGAAAAGGAAAAGGGCGAGAAATTGCGTGCCCCGGACAGCGAGCTGCCGGAAAAGATGCTGTCGGTGACGATTTCCATCGGCGCGGCCCAGCCCGCGGGAGAAGCCACGCCCGCCCAGGTGCTGAAAGCCGCCGACGAGGCCTTGTATCGGGCCAAGCGTGGCGGAAGGAACCGCGTCAGCCGATAATTGCCGTGCCCACGGTGAAAAGAGGAGAGGGAAAATGTCAGGCTGGAAAATCCTGCTGCTGGTCCCGGCGCTGCTTGCCGGCTGCGCGAGCGCGTCCGGGGACCTGTCGCGCATCGACACCATCGTCGTCATTTACGCCGAGAACCGCAGCTTCGATCATCTCTACGGCCTGTTCCCGGGCGCCGAAGGCATCGCCCAGGCCACCGCGGAGCAGAAGACGCAGCTCGATCACGACGGCAAGCCGCTGCCCTACCTGCCGCCCGTGTACGAGGGCGGCAAGCCGAGCACGCGCCTGCAGGCGGTCGCCGGGCTGCCGAACGGCCCGTTCCGCATCGACGCGCCGCCGGTCAGCCGCCGCATGGACGAGGTGCTGCCCAGCCCCTGGCACCTCTACTACCAGAACATCGAGCAGATCAACGGCGGCAGGAACAACAAGTTCGTCGCCATGAGCAGCGTCGGCAGCTGGGTGATGGGCTATTTCGACGGCTCGCAGATGAAGGTGTGGAAGTGGGCGCAGGAGTACACGCTCGCCGACCATTTCTTCATGGGCGCTTTCGGCGGTTCCTACCTGAACCACCAGTGGCTGGTGTGCGCCTGCACGCCGGCGGACCCGGGCGCGCCCGAGGCCGCCAAGGCGCAGCTCGACGAAAAGGGGAACCTGCGACGCATGCCGGATTCGCCCGCGTCGGTCCTGGACGGCCCGGTCAAGGTATTCGACGGCCGCGCCTCGCCCGACAACTACCTCGTCAACACTTCGCAGCCGCCGTACCAGCCGAGCGGCATTCCGCCCGCGCCGGCCGGCAGCCGCGACCTCGCCGACGCGACGCGCTTTCCGGCGACGCCGTTCACCAACAAGACCATCGGCGACACGCTCTCGGCGAAAGGCGTCTCCTGGGCCTGGTATTCGGGCGGCTGGAACGCCGCGCTCGCCGACGGCCGCCAGGACCCGCGGGTGAAGCGCTCGGTCATCTACACGCGCTCCGCTACGAGCCCCAATTTCCAGCCGCACCACCAGCCGTTCAACTACTACGCGCGCTTCGCGCCCGGCAGCGCCGACCGCGAGCGCCACCTGAAGGACGAGACGGAGATGCTGGCGGCGATCGACAAGGGCACGCTGCCGCAGGTGGTGTTCTTCAAGCCTGCGGGCCGCTACACCGAGCACCCGAGCTACACCGACGTGGTGAGCGGCGACGAGCACATCGCCATGCTGCTCGAGCGGCTGAAGAACAGCCCGCAGTGGCCGAAGATGGCGGTGATCGTCACCTACGACGAGAACGGCGGCTTCTGGGACCACGTGCCGCCGCCCTCGGGGCCGGGCTGGGGCGACCGCTGGGGTCCGGGCTCGCGCATCCCGGCGATCGTCGTCTCGCCGTTCGCGAAGCGCGGCTACGTCGACAAGACGCCCTACGACACGACCTCCATCCTCAAATTCATCACGCGGCGCTTCCACCTCGAGCCGCTGCCCGGCGTGAGGGAAAAGGAGGGAGACCTGAGCAATGCGTTCGCTTTTTAGTTTCCTGCTGGCCTGCGCGGCGCTGGTACCGGCCGCGCAGGCCGAGGTCACTCGCCTCGAAATCACCTCGACGGCGCCCTTCGCCGGCGGCAAGTCCTTCGGCGCCGTGGGGCCCTACGTGCGCGTCACCGGGCGTTTCTACGGCGAACTCGATCCGAGCCACCCGGCCAACCGCGCCATCGTCGACCTGAGGAGCGCGCCGCGCAACGCGCGCGGCAAGGTCGAGTACTCGGCCGATTTCGACATCCTGCGCCCAGCGGATGCCATGAAGGGCAACGGCACGCTCATCTACGACGTCAACAACCGCGGCAACAAGCGCATCATCCACCTGCTCAACGACACGCCGGCGAACAACGCGCTGGATACGCCGGAGAGCGCGGGCGACGGCTTCCTCATGCGCCAGGGCTTCAGCATCGCCTGGAGCGGCTGGATTCCCGCCAACCCGCGCAGCTTTCCCCCCGCGCCCAACGTCCTGCGGCTGGAGGTGCCGAACGCGCCCGGCCTCGAGCAGCCGGTGTGGGATGAATTCCTCTTCAACAACGGCAAACAGCTCGAGGGGCGGCTCACTTTTCCCGCCGCGAGCCTGGACAAGGCGAAGGCGCAGTTGACGGTGCGCGAACGCAACGACGCCGCGCCGAAGACGATCCCGCGCGGCGGCTGGGATTTCCGCGACGACGGCGCCATCGTGCTGCTGCCCTCCGGCACGCCGTTCCGCGAGGGCGCCTTGTACCAGTTTTCCTACCGCGCGAAGAACCCGCCGGTGTCCGGCATCGGCTACGCCGCCACGCGCGACTGGATCGGCTTCCTGCGCTACCAGCAGCGCGACGGCGCCGGCACCGCCAACCCGCTGGGCGAGGGCGGCCGCCACAAGGTCGGCGTGGCGCTCGCGCACGGCACCTCGCAGAGCGGGCGCTTCCTGCGCGACATGCTCTACAACGGCTTCAACGAGACCGAGGACCTGCGCATTGTCTTCGACGGCCTCAATCCTCACATCGCCTCGGCGCGCCTGTTCCTCAACTACCGCTTCGCGCAGGCCAACCGCATCTACAGCATCGGCTACGGCTCGCTCGGCTACCCGGACGCCTCGTTCCCGTTCGCCTACGAGAAGCTGCGCGACCCGAAGAGCCTGCGCGAGGACGGGCTGCTCGAGCGCTGCCGCAAGGCCGGCAACTGCCCGAAAATCCTGCAGACCGTCTCCTCGACCGAGTACTGGCAGGGCGCGCACTCGCTCAACACCACCGACCCGCTGGACGAGCAGGACATCGCGCTGCCCGGGAACGTGCGCATCTACCACTTCGCCGGCACCGAGCACGTCATCACGGCGACCATGCCGAAAGGCGTGTGCGCCGCGCCCGCCAACACCTGGGTCGATCCGCGCCCGGCGATGCGCGCGCTGGTCCTCGCGCTCGACCGCTGGGTGAAGACCGGTGCGCCGCCGCCCGCGAGCGTCTACCCGCGCATTGCCGACGGCACGCTGGTGCCGGCATCGTCGCTGAAGTGGCCGGCGATCCCGGCGTCCGGGACTTTCACCTTCACGGCGCCGCGTTCGCCCAATCCGCTGCCGCAGTTCGATTACGGCGCCCGCTTCGCCGACGGCATCATCGACACCGTGCCGCCCGCGGTGAATGCGTTCCGCTACAAGGTGCTGGTGCCGGCGATCGACGCCGACGGCAACGAAATCGCCGGCCTGCGCCTGCCCGAGCAGGCGGTGCCGGCGGCGACCACCACCGGCTGGTCGGTGCGGAGCGGCGAGGGCGGCGCCGCCGGGGAGCTGTGCTACCTCGACGGCATCGCGCTGCCGTTCGCGCGCACCGCCGCCGAACGCGAGGCGGCCAAGGACCCGCGCCTGTCGCTGGCGGAGCGGTACCAGGATAAAAATACTTATCTTTCCAAAGTCCGCACCGCCGCCCAGGACCTCGTGAAGCGCGGCTTCTACCTCGAAGAAGACGTCGAAAAGACCGTCGAACGCGCCGCGCGCGCCTGGTAAAGGAAACCCCGATGAGCCTCTCCGAAGGTTTACCCCGTCCTGTCCCGCGGCGGCACCTGCACACCCGCACCATCAAATGCGAGGGCTACGAGCGCGACGACGGCCTCTTCGACATCGAGGCGCAGATCATCGACACCAAGGCCTACGAAGCGGAAGAGCCTTTCCGCGGCCGCCGGCCCGCCGGCGCGCACGTGCACGACATGCAGCTGCGCCTGACGCTCGACAAGGGCATGACGGTGCGCGCCATCGAGGTGGTCACCAACCACGCGCCCTACGACGTCTGCCCGAGCGTCGCGCCGGGCTACCAGGCGCTGGTCGGCGCGAAAGTCGGCGGCGGCTGGCGCAAGGCGGTGGCCGAGGCGGTCGGCCGCACCAAGGGCTGCACGCACATCACCGAGCTGCTGATGCCGGTCGCCACCGTCGCTTTCCAGACGATGGCCAGCTGGAAGCCGGAGCCGGCGGCGTCCGCCGCGCAGCCGAAGCCCATGTTCATCGACGGCTGCAAGGCCTGGGCCGCCGACGGCCCGGTGGTGCAGAAAATGTTTCCGATGCATTACCGGGCGCCCGGCGGACGGGGCTGAGCTATACTGCTGCCCCTCTCGGCAAAGGAATCGTGGATGGCAAAAGAAGAGATGCTCGAAATGGAAGGCGTGGTGCAGGAAGTCCTGCCCAACACGCAGTTCCGCGTCGAGCTCACCAACGGCGCGAGCGTGCTCGCTTACGCCGGCGGCAAAGTGGTCAGGCACCGCATCCGCATCCTCGCCGGCGACCGCGTCAGCCTGGAGATTTCCCCGTACGACCTCACCCGGGGGCGCATCAGCTTCCGGCACAAGGACGAGCGGCCGATGGCAGCGCCGGTGCGCCGCCCGCAGTACAAGAAACGCTGACGCGCGACGCGCGTCATCCCCGCGCAGGCGGGGATCCACATCTTTACTTGCAGCGCTCGACGTCTTCCGCCGTCATCACCGGCTTGTAGACGCACTCCGGTTTTGCCTCGCCCAGCTTGCGCACCTGCGAGGTGGAGCCCACCGGCTGCGCTCCTGTCGTCGAGGCGGCGCCCTTGCCGGCCGCCGGACCGGCGGGTTTTTGCGCCGCGAGGACGGGCGGCTTGTCGTAGCCCCAGCTCGCCTCGTCCACTTTCCATTCGCCGTTTTCCATCAGCATTTTCACCGTGCCGTACACGGTGTCCATGTCGTGGCGCCCGCCTTCGAAGGGCCCGCTGACGATGAGCGTCGCCCGGCCGGCCCTGGCGTTCACCGCCTTGTTCTCCAGCTTGAAGGCGCGCGGCGCCATGAACTGCACCAGCTTGAGCGTCGCCTCCCGGGTCGCCGCGGAGGCGCCCTGCATTTCGGCGCGCCGCTTGGCGAGGCCGTACTTGAGCATTTCGTCGACGTCGCCGGCCATCGCCGCGCGGTGGAACCTGGCGTAGACGGCCTCGGGTTCCTCCGCCGCCGGCGCGGCGCGCGGGAGGACTGCGAGAACTGCGGCGAGAACGGCAAGAATCGCGGTGGTCTTCATGCGGTGGATCTCCTTCCTCTATAGTATGCCCGACTTGGAGAAAAAAATGCCCCGCAGCGTCCTCGAAGAAGCCCGCATCCACCCGGCAATCCGTGAAAAAGTTGCCGCTCTCAACGCCGGCATCGTCCGCGAAGTGCAGGACGCGGTCGCCGCCAACGTCATCGTCGTCGTCGGCATGCGGCAGAACCCCAACCCGAAGCGCGCGCGCAGGCTGCTCGACATGCACCACATCCCCTACAAGTACCTCGAATACGGCAGCTACTTCTCGGGCTGGCGCCGCCGCCTCGCGCTGAAGATGTGGACCGGCTGGCCCACCTTCCCGATGGTCTTCCTCAAGGGCGTCCTCATCGGCGGCGCGTCGGACCTGGCGCGCCTGCACGCCAGCGGCGAACTGAAAAAATAAATCGGGGTCAGAGCCCGATTACCCGTCCTGCTTTTCCGCCCAGTGCAGCTTGCGGTAGTCGAAGCCGTGCGCGATGGTCGGCTTGACGATGTCGAAGTAGGGCGAGATGTCGAAGTCGCGCGGCACGTACAGGCTGTGGTGGCGGATGCGCAGGATCTCCTCCTGCGCGAGGTCGGCATGTTCGCCCGCTTTCGGCGGCACGTAGTCCGGCAGGATCGGGTAGCGCACCGAGCCGAAGGCCTCGGCGATCAGCGTCGAGCAGATGGCGCGCGTCGGGTCGCCGCTGCCCAGCGCGATCATGCGGCGCCGGAAGCGCGCCGGCACCGGCGGCGTCGGGAAGAGAAATCTCGCCAGGTCGAACACGTTCTTCATGTCGTAGGCCTCGCCGATGCGCGTCACGGCGAAATCGACCACCTTTTTCAGGTCGTCGCCCGCCAGGCCCACCGGGCGGCAGATGCGCGTGTGCAGGCCGTCGAAGTGGCTGAGCGGCACGCCGCGCACCCCCGCGCGCATGTCCGCCTCGATCAGCACCTTCGGCTCTTCTCCGGGCGGCGGCGCGCCCAGCGCATTACCCACGTAGAGCGCCGAGTGCGACCAGGTGGATTGCGTCAGGTACTTGATGGCGACGCTGACGCGCGTGTTGCCCTCGATCAGCAGCACGTCGCCGGGCAGGAGCGCGCCGGCGAGCTTCTCCGGCGGCGAAGTCGCCAGGTGCGTGCCCTCGGGCCGCACCTCCGACAGGTATTTTGCGAGCCTGCCGCCGAGCCAGGCCAACAGCCAGTCCATCGCAACCAGTCTCCCGCTGAAGGGTGCGCCGCGATGATAGCCGCGATTACCCCCTGCGCCGCTGCCCGGGCTGCCGCGTTTCGCGCCGCTGGTGGGAGGCGGGCTCCAGCCCCGGGATCACCATCATGCTGACCACGTTGCCGGTGAAGCGTTCGATCTGGCGCACCAGGTGGCGGTCGGCGTGGCCGAGGAAAGTCACCGCGACCCCCGCGCGTCCCGCGCGCCCGGTGCGGCCGATGCGGTGCACGTAGTCCTCGGCCTGGCGCGGCGCGTCGTAGTTCACCACCAGGTTGATGCCCGGCACGTCGATGCCGCGCGCGGCGACGTCCGTCGCGACCAGCACCTTCATCTTGCCGTCGCGCAGGCGCTGCAGCATCTGGCTGCGTTCGCGCTGGCGCATGTCGCCGTGCAGCGCGCCCACGTCGAAACCCTTGCCGAGCAGCTCGCCCGAAAGGTCCTCGGCGGCGCGCTTGGTGGCGGTGAAGACCAGCGTCTGGTCGACTTCCTCTTCGCGCAGCAGCGTATCGAGCATGCGCACCTTGTGCGCGTGGTTGTCGGCGACCAGCGCGTGCTGCGTGATGTCCGGCTTGGTTTCCGCCACGCGCGCGATGGCGATGCGCTTGGCGTTCCGCGTCACGCGCTGCGCGAGGTGGCCGACGATGCCTTCGAGCGTCGCCGAGAACAGCAGCGTCTGGCGCTCCTTCGGGATGCGCGCGACGATGGCGTCGATCTCCTCCTGGAAGCCCATGTCGAGCATGCGGTCGGCTTCGTCCAGCACCAGCAGCTCGACGCGCCCGAGGTTCACGGTGCGGCGGTCCATGTGGTCCTTGAGGCGTCCCGGCGTGGCGATGACGATGTCCACCGGCCGCGACAGCTGCTTCAGCTGCAGGCCGTAGGGCATGCCGCCCACCAGGCTCGCCGTGCGCATGCGCTGCGTGGCGCCGTAGCCGTGCGCGGATTTCTGCACCTGCAGCGCGAGTTCGCGCGTCGGCGTCAGCACCAGCACGCGCGGGCCGCTGCCGGCGATGGCGGCGGGCGCGTACAGGCGCTGCAGCGCGGGCAGCAGGAACGCGGCGGTCTTGCCCGAGCCGGTCTGCGAGGACACCAGCAGGTCGCCGCCGGCGAGGGCGGCGGGAATCGCCTCGCGCTGCACGGGCGTGGGCTCCGTGTAGCCGAGCGCGGTGAGGGTGGCGAGGAGGGACGGGTCGAGGCCGAGCGACGAGAAGCTCATGATTTCCTTGGTTGGCCGGGAAGCAGCTGCCAAACCGAAGGGAGCTTGCCGGGGAATCAAACTGCGAGGGCCCGCACTCTACGCGTACACGAGGGAAATAGCGAGGTTTTTCTGTAAAGTCTCGTGCGCATGGCCATGAAACGCATCATTCTCGACACCAACATCTGGCTCGACTGGCTGGTATTCAACGATGCGTCCCTGCTTTATCTGAAAAAAGAAGTTTCAGAAGGGCGGGCGGAAGTCTTCATCGACGCCGCCTGCGAAGCGGAACTCGAGCGCGTGCTCGCCTATCCGTTGGGCAAGCACAGCATCGATGCCGCGGCGCAGGTCGCCTGCCTTGCCGAAGCGCGCCGCATCGCGCGCCGTATCGAGACCGCTGCCTCCGAAGCGGAGCGCAAGCAGCTGCCGCTCTGCCGCGATCAGGACGACCAGAAGTTCCTCGAACTCGCGCTCGCCGCCGGCGCGCAGTTCCTCGTCACCAAGGACCACGCGCTGCTGGAGCTCGCGCGGCGCACCAAGCCTTTCCGCATCGTCACGCCGGCGAAATTCCCGGCGCACTAGGCCGGGGACGGAGGCGCCTCAGGCCTTCTTGGTGAAGGCCGTGCACCAGCCCTTGGCGTTGACCTGCTTGCCGGGGAAAATTTTGCACGGCGCCCAGGCGTCGCCCGCCTTGCCCTCGAACTGCGCGCAGCCCGAGCAGGCCTGGCCGGCCTGCCAGTTGGCGAACTTCTTCTTGTCCGCTTTCGTGGCGTCGTTCTTGTAGCCGAGCGCCACCGCCTGCGCGTCGCCCTCCGACACGTGCGGGGCGGCCTTGGCCTGGGCGGCGGCGTGGCCGGCGCGCGACAGCGCGGCGATCGACGCGAGCGCGAACGAACCGGTCATCAGGAATTTGCGGCGTTGGGGGGTCATGGCTGGCTCTCCTTGGCTGGGTTGGCTGGCTGCAGGCGAAAGGATATCCGACCGCGCGCCGCGCGGATTGGTTCCGGCGGTATCCTCCCGGCCATGAAGCGCAAGGCCGCCAAGGCCGGGAAAAAGCGCCGCACCCGGCACCACCACAACGTCTACGTCATCGAGCTGGACGGCGCGGTGCTCAACCATGCGCGCTTCCGCAAGGCCAACCCGGACCGCGACATGCTCAAGCCCTGCGTCTACGTCGGCTGCACCGGCCTCACGCCGGAGAAGCGCTTCGCCAAGCACAAGGCCGGCATCCAGGCCAACAGCTACGTGCAGCGCTACGGCCTGCGCCTCTTGCCCAGGCTCTACGCCTACGCCAACCCGATGCCCTACGACGCCGCGCGCGACATGGAAGTCGAGCTCGCCATCGCGCTGCAGGAGGAGGGCTACGCGGTGTGGCAAGCTTGATTTTTTCGTCGTCCCCGAGTGCTTTAATCGGGGACCCAGGTTTACCGGAGATTCCAATGATCGCCCTGCGTGACACCCTGCGCAAATTCGTCGCCGAGCGCGACTGGGATAAATTTCATTCGCCCAAGAACCTCGCCATGGCGCTCAGCGTCGAGGCCGCCGAGCTGATGGAGCACTTCCAGTGGCTCACCGAGGAGCAATCCCGGCGCCTCGCGCCGGAGAAGCTCGCCCAGGTGCGCGACGAAATGGCCGACGTGCTGGTTTACCTCGTGCGCCTGGCCGACAAGCTGGACGTCGACCTGCTCGACGCCGCGCAGAAGAAGATCGAAAAGAACGCGCTCAAGTATCCCGCCGACAAGGTGCGCGGCAGCATGAAGAAGTACAGCGACTACTGACCGCCGCCGGTCAGGACAGTTCCAGGTCCAGGTATTGCCCGGGTTTAAGCGAGTCGGCGGCGGACGAGATCTCCCTCGTGACGCGCTCCAGGCGCGGCCAGCTGGTGGTCGGCAGGACAAGGATTGCGATGCGTCGGTCGGCCATGTTCTGCTGATGGCGCAGATGGCGGTCCGTGGTGATCAGCAGATCGAATTCCGCCTCTGCTTTCGCAAGCAGTTCGCCATTGCGCAGCGTTGACCAGCCCTTTTCATGGGCGGTTTCGACGCTGTGGCCGGGAAGGTGATGTCGCAGCGGAGCCGGCGTTCCCTGGTCGAACAGGATACGCACGCGGCTACCGGATCAGGCTGCTTGCAAGCTGCGGGCGGCGTGCTCGAGGACTGCTTCGGCCTGCGCGCGGGTAACACCCGGGAACCACGCCAGGAACTGGTCGAGCGTCGCACCGCTCTCCAGGTTCTCGAACAGCGCGCTCACCGGCACGCGCGAGCCGCGGAACGCCCACGCTCCGCTCAGCTTCTCGGGGTCGTGTTCTACGGCCTGGCAGGTCGTCCAGTCGAGCATGCGGCGATTCTACTCCCGGGTGTGGCAGGCCTGATTCATACCATCCCCAGTTCTTTAAACTTCATATACAGCTCCCTGCACGCCCACGCATCCGTCGCCGCATAGGTCACCTGCTGGGCGGTGAGGCGCGGCGCCGCCCAGTTCGTCGTCTTCGCGCCCTTGGGAACGCGGAAGCCGAGAAAAATCCCGCAGAGGTTGCGCAGCCCCGTCTGCGCCATCCTGTGGCCCTGCGCCACCTTGCCCAGGTCGAGCACCGACGCCGGCGCGAGCGGAAACAGCATCTCCAGCTGGCGCAGGTCGTCCTTCACCGAAATCCCCGCCTTGACGATCCCCGGCGCCGCGAAGATCTCCCGGATCGCCCCGGACACGTCCAGCTGCTGCAGCTGGAACAGGTACACCGCGCGGGCCGTGGCCACCTGGAAGAGGCTCGGCTTGTGCACCTCGCCCACCCTGAACGCCGGCCGCGTCTCGGTATCCCAGCCGACGATGCTCTCGCGCTGGATGTCGTTCATCGCCCGGACGAGCTCCCGATGCGCCGCCACCAGCACCACCTCGCCCTCGTAGCGGGAGATGGGCAGGGCGGCCATGGCCTCGCGGGAGATTTCGCGGGGGAAGTCCTGCGGCGGGGCAGCGCTCATCGGGTTACCAGTTCCAGTCCTTGGCGTGCCGTTCCCAGTCGATTTTCCGGATCTGGTTCAGCACCTCGGCATCGATCGGCATCGCAAATTCGTTCTGGAACCAGGCCACCGCCAGCGACGAGTACGGCTCCGATCCGGGCCGGTTCAACTCGTTCGAACGGAAGTCGGCGACGCAGGTAATCGGCGGCAATTTCTCCTGCATCCTGCCGCTGGGAAGTTCAGTGATCGTCGGGGTCGGCTGAACGAGGAAAGGCTCGCAGCCCTCGACGGCAAGTTCCCGTGCTTCCTCGAGCAGCTGGTCAATTTCGTGCTGATTGACCCTCGCATCAAAGAATCCGTTCAGCATCCCGACATAGGTTCTGCCTTGCTGCAGCCTGCTCAGGCTGATTTCGCGTCCGGACGCCAGCACAAATTTCATGGTCCGATTATCCACTACCGCTGGAATTCCCCGATCCTCGAAAGGGCTACCCCGCTGCTGTCATCCGGATTGGCGCACGGCGCGTTCAAGAAGATCATGCGGAATGCGCCAACCGCCGGATCGGACCAATTCGTCGAGGAGCTGATCCTCACGGTGATGGTATGATGCACCATCAGCCGGCACGGCAAGTGTTCCGTTACCGGTCGATCGAGGGCGGCGTGACGGTGGAGATGGTGATCTGGTCCCTGCCAAAGCCGTCGGCGGAGCGGCCGCATGGACTGAAGTACCGGCTGTACTGCGGCCGCGGCGGGCGCTGCATCGTCCGCTACGACAACGAGGCCGGCAAAGGCGACCACGGGCACTACGGCGATCGGGAAGAGACGTACGGCTTCACGTCGCTGGAAAAGCTGCTGAAGGATTTTCGCGAAGATTGCACCCGCCTGGCGGGATGGAGATGGCGATGAACCGGATCGAGATCGAGGTGCTGGGTTCTCAGGCGGCGCTCGCCGCCTTCACGCGCACCTGGCGGCAGGCGCGTGCCGGGCGCAAGGCGACGCCGCGGCTCGCCTTTGGCAGCATTGCGGAGCTGTTCAGCGCGGTGTCGGAAAAGCGGCTGGAACTGGTGCGTCACGTCGCGGGCGAAGAGGGGTTGCAGATC
>DATBQR010000093.1:0-11748 GCA_036560705.1 Burkholderiales bacterium
TGCCAGACTGCTCCACCCCGCGTCCGTTGAGCCAAAGATTATAGCGGGCTCGAATAGTCAGTGTCAAACTTTTGACGCTATTTCCGCATTGCGTCAATCCGCGACCGCCCCGCTGGCGCGGATCACCTTCGACCACTTCGCCTGTTCGGCCCGGATCCAGGCGGAAAACTCCGCCGGCGAGTCCGCCACAACGTCGAAGCCCTGCTTGCCGAGCAGGTCGCGGATGTCCTGCGCGCGCATTGCCCTGACCCCTTCGGCATGGAGGCGGCTGATGATTTCCGCTGGCGTGCCGGCCGGCGCCAGCAACCCGATCCAGGCCAGCGACTCGAGCTGCGGGTAGCCCAATTCAGCCACGCTCGGCACTTCCGGCGCCAAGGGACTGCGCTTCAGGCCGGTGACGGCAAGCGCCTTCAGCTTTCCCGCCTTCACCTGCGGCAGCACCGCCGGAATGATGGCGAACATCGCCTGGATATTTCCCGCGAGCAGGTCCGCGATCGCCGGCGGGAAGCCGCGGTAGGGAATGTGGACCATGAACACTTTTGCGTCGTTTTTCAGAAGCTCCATCGTCAAATGCGAGGCGCTGCCGCTCCCGGCCGAGCCGTAGGACAGGCGTCCGGGATTCTTCTTCGCATAGGCGATGAGGGCCTTGAAATCGTTCGCTTCCACCGAGGGCGTCACCACCAGCAGTTGCGGCGCGGACGCAAGCAGGGAAATCGGCATCAGGTCCCTGTCGGAGTCGTAATTCAGGTTCTTGTAGAGGAACTTGTTGATCGCCGCCGGACCGTTGATCCCGATCAGCAGCGTATAGCCGTCGGCGGCGGACTTCGCCACCGCGTCGGCGCCGATGTTGCCGCCGGCCCCGGTGCGGTTGTCGACGATGAACGGCTGCCCGAGCGCCTCCTGCAGCCTGGTCGCCAACGTGCGGCCCACGATATCCGGCGTCGAGCCGGGCGGATAGGGAATGACCACCTTGACCGGTTTGGTTGGATACTGTTGCGCTTGAATGGAAGAACAAAAAGCCACGAGAACAAAACCCAGAAGCATTTTCACGCTCATATCCTCTCCGTTTCGCCGCTGCGCGGCTGCCATACCATCAGACGCCGTTCGGCCAGCGTCACCACCCAATCGAGCACCAGGGCAAATGCGGTCAGCACGACAATCCCGGCAAACACCGAATTGACGTCGAACGTGCCTTCCGCCTGCAGGATCAGGTAACCGACGCCTTCTGAAGAGCCCAGGTACTCGCCCACCACTGCGCCGACAAAAGCGAGGCCGACGGAATTGTGCAGGCTGGCGAAGACCCAGCTCATCGCGCTGGGAATGTAGACGCTGCGCAGCAGCTGCCGCTCGCTGGCGCCGAGAATGCGCGCGTTGGCCAGCACCGTGTGGCTCACCTCGCGCACACCCTGGTAAACGTTGAAAAACACGATGAAGAACACCAGCGTGACCCCCAGCGCCACCTTGGAGGCCATGCCGAGGCCGAACCAGACGCCGAAAATCGGCGCCAGGATCACGCGCGGCATCGAATTCAGGGCCTTGATGTAGGGGTCGAACAGCGCCGCTGCGGCCGGGCTGAGCGCAAGCCACAGGCCGACGCCGAGGCCCAGGACGGTGCCTATGACGAAGGCGAGCACGGTCTCGATCAGCGTCACCCAGAGGTGCCCATAGATGGATCCCGAGGCAAACCAGACCCACACGCGCTCGATCACTTCGAGCGGCTGGCCGAAGAAGAACGCCGCCTTGTTCGGATCGTCGAAGTAGATCGGCGGCAGCAGCGTCGGGCTGGTGGCGACGTACCAGAAGGCAAACAGGCCGCCGAGCATCAGCAACTGCCAGATGCGCAGCGACTTACTGGTTCTTCTGCTGTGCATAGCCCTTGAGCACTTCTTCCTTCATGGTCTGCCAGATCTTCGTATGCAGTTCGATGAAGTGCGGCGTGAGCCGGATCTCGGCGACGTCGCGCGGCCGCGGCAGGTCGATCTCGAACTCGCCGATCGGGTGGGATCCCGGCCCCGCGGAAAACACCACCACCCGGTCCGAAAGCGAAATCGCCTCCTCCAGGTCGTGGGTAATGAATACGACCGACTTGCGGTCCGCGGACCACAACTCGAGCAGCTCGTTCTCCATCAGCTGGCGGGTCTGGATGTCGAGCGCCGAGAACGGCTCGTCCATCAGGATGATCTGCGGGTCGAGGATCAGGGTCTGCGCCAGCGCCACGCGCTTGCGCATGCCGCCGGAGAGCTGGTGCGGATAGCGGTGGCCATGCCCGCCGAGACCGACGCGCTGCAGCCAGCCGCGCGCCCGGCGCACCGCCTCTTCGCGCGCCACGCCGTGAAATTCCAGCCCGACCGTGACGTTGTCCAGCGCCGTGCGCCAGGGCAGCAGCGCTTCGCTCTGAAACAGGTAGCCGGACTTGCGGTTCAGCCCCGCCAGCAGCTCGCCGAACACGCGCACCTCTCCGGCAGAGGGCGCGAGCAGCCCGGCGGCGACGTTGAGCAGCGTGGACTTGCCGCAGCCGGTGGGACCGACGACCGAAACGAATTCGCCGGGACGCACGACCAGCGTCGCGCCGCTGACGGCGGTGAAACGCGCCTCGCCTTCCGCGACGAAGGTGACGGATATGTTCTTCAGCGCGAGCGCCGGCGCAGTGCCCTCCATCTCGCGCGCTACTTCTTCTTGCCGTACTTGGCGAGCGCCTTCTTGACGAACTCGTTGGTGTATGTTTCGGCGAGCTTGATTTCCGCCGGCTTGATCGCCGGATTGAAGCTGGCGAGCGTCTTGAGGGTCGTTTTCGCGCCCGCCTCGCTGAACATGCCGTCCCTGGAAAACGCGGTCTTCACGTTGTTGTAGGCGAACAGATACATCGCCTTGTTGCCGAGCGTGTACTCCTCGGGCACGGTGTCGAGGATCTGCTGCGGCGACGCCTGCTGCATCCAGATCAGCGCGCGCACCGTGGCGTTGGTCAGCGCCTGCACGGTATTCGGATTCTTGCGGATGAATTCGATCGGCGCGTACAGGCTCGCCGCGGGCATCGGGCCGCCGAACAGCCTCTCGGTGCCTTCAGGCGTGCGCGTCTCGGCGATCACCTTGACCTTGCCGTCCTTCTCCAGGATGGTGACCGCCGGGTCGGTTTGCGAAATCACGTCCACCCTGCCCTGGTCGATCGCCGAGATCACGTTGGCGCCGGCGCCGATGCCGATGATCGAAATGTCGCTTGGCTTGAGGCCGCCCTTGGCGATCAGGTAATTGACCACCATGTTGGTGCTGGAACCCGGCGCGCTGACGCCGACCTTGAGCCCCTTCAGGTCGGCGGGCGACCTGTACTTGCCCGCGAGCTTGCTTGAAATGGCGACGCTGATTTGAGGCGAGGCGCCGGCAAGCACGAAGGCCTGGAAGAAGATCTTCTTCGACTGCATGTTGATGGTGTGCTCGTAGGAACCGGACACCACGTCGGCGCTGCCGCCGACCACCGCCTCCAGCGAGCGCGTGCCGCCGGCGAAATCGCTGATGCGGACGTTGAGGCCTTCATCCTTGAAGTAGCCCAGCCGTTCGGTGATCGTCAACGGCAGGTAGTACAGCGCCACCTTGCCGCCGACCGCGATGTGCACGTCCCGTTTTTCGATTTGCGCCTGCGCCAGCGAAGCAGCGGCAAGCAGGGCGATGCCGACGATTTTCCTGCAGTTCAGGTTCCTCATGTCTTCCCTCCAGAAGCGAAACTATAACCCGCGCCGGTCGAGCAGCGCCTGGGAAATGGTGCCGATATCCACATATTCGAGCTCTCCGCCGAGCGGCACGCCCCGCGCGATCCGGCTTGCCTTGACGCCCCGCGTGCGCAGCATTTCGGCGATGTAGTGCGCCGTGGCCTCGCCCTCGTTGGTGAAATTGGTGGCGAGAATCACCTCCTGCACCGTGCCGTCGGTCGCGCGCGCCAGCAGCCGCTCCAGGCCGATGTCGCGCGGGCCGACGCCGTCCAGCGGCGAAAGCCGGCCCATCAGGACGAAATACATTCCCGAGTAGCTGAGCGTCTGCTCGACCATCGACAGGTCGGCCGGCGTCTCGATCACGCACAACAGCGCCGGATCGCGCCGCGGCGAGCGGCAGAGAACGCAGAGTTCGTCCTCGGTGAAATTGTTGCAGCGCCCGCAGTGGCGCACCGAACGCAGCGCCTCGCCCAGGGACGCCCCCAGCGCCTCGGCCCCCGCGCGGTCATGCTGCAGCAGGTAGTAGGCCATGCGCTGCGCCGAGCGCGGCCCGACGCCCGGCAGCACGCGCAACGCCTCGATCAGGCGGTCGAGGCCCGCGGGACTGGCGATGGCGTCTCTTTTCATTGTCTCGAATGGAAATTCTTTTACGTCAAAAGGGCAATTTCAAGCCGGCGGGCAATCCCATTCCAGCGGTCAGCGCACCCATTTTTTCCTGCACCGTCGCTTCGGCTTTTCGCGCCGCATCGTTGAATGCGGCGACCAGCAGGTCCTCCAGCATTTCGCGGTCCGGCGCGAGCGAAGGATCGATGCTCACGCGGCGCATCTCGTGCTTGCAGGTCATCGTTACCTTCACCATGCCCGAGCCCGACTGGCCCTCGACTTCGAGCGTGCCGAGCTGCTCCTGCATGCGGCGCATGTTCTCCTGCATCATCTGCGCCTGCTTCATCATCTGCCCGATATTGCCTTTCATCGCTGTTTTTCCCGAATGGTCGAATCGACGACCCTGCCGTCGAACAGGTTGACGAGATCCTGCACGAAACTATCCCCCTTCACCGCGCGCGACGCCTCGGCCTGTCGCGCGCTGCGGTCGCCCGCCTCCCGCGCGGCTGCAGTCACGCCGCCGGTCTCGCCGAGCGTCACCTGCACCTTTGCCGGGCTGCCGAAATGCGCCGTCAGCGCGGCCTGCAGCTTTTCCCGGAAGGCGTCCCCCGCAAGGTGCGCCATCGACTTCTGCAGCACCAGCCCGAAGACGGCGCCGTCGCGGCTCTTCAGCTCGCTGTTGCGCGCCAGTTCCTTGGGGCCGCCCGACAGCGGCAGGCGCTGCACCAGCGCGGGCCAGTCGCCGTCGAACGCCGCCTTGCCCTGGCTTTCATTTTTTTTTACTTCCTTTTTTTCGGCAACGGCGATGCCGGGGCCGTCGGGACGAAATGCCAGCATGCGCAACAGCGTCATCAGGAAACCCGCATGCTCGTCCGGCGCCAGCGGCAGGTCGTCCCGGCCCTGCACCGCGATCTGGTAGCAAAGCTGAACAGTCTCCGGATCGATCGCGCGCGCCAGCGCCATGAGGCGCTCCCGTTCGGGCATATCGTCTTCCAGCGCTGCGGGTACCGTCTGCGCAAGCGTCAGGCGCAGCAGCAAGCTGGCAAGATCCTGCAATGCGCTGTCGAAGGAGAGGCTGCGCGCCTGCATTTCGTCGGCGATCGCCGCCAGCGCCGGACCATCGCCGCCGGCCAGCGCTTCCAGCAGCCGCAGCAGGTAGGTCTCGTCCACCGTCCCCAGCATCTCGCGTACGCCGGCTGCGTTCAGGCGTCCGGCGCCGTGCGCAATCGCCTGGTCGAGCAGCGAAAGCGCGTCGCGCATGCTGCCGGCGGCGGCGCGGGCGATCAGTGGGAGCGCCTCGGGGTCGAACTCGATTTTCTCCTGCGGAAGAATCCCGGCGAGATGCGCCACGATGGCGGCGCGCGGCATCTGCTTCAGGTTGAACTGCAGGCAGCGCGACAGTACCGTCACCGGGATTTTCTGCGGGTCGGTGGTGGCGAGGATGAACTTCAGGTGGGCCGGGGGCTCCTCGAGCGTCTTCAGCATCGAGTTGAAGGCCGGCTTCGACAGCATGTGGACTTCGTCGATGACGAAGACCTTGAAGCGTCCGCGCACCGGCACGTAGGCGGCGTTGTCCTGCAGGGCGCGCATTTCATCGATGCCGGTGTTGGTCGCGGCGTCAATCTCGATGAGGTCCGGGAAGCGGCCGCCGTCGATCTCCACGCAGGCGCCGCACTTGCCGCAGGGCTCGGGCGTGATGCCCGTTTCGCAGTTCAGGCACTTGGCAAGAATGCGCGCCAGGGTGGTCTTCCCCACTCCGCGGGTGCCCGTGAACAGGTAGGCATGGTGCAGCCGCTGCTCGCTCAGGGCGTGGCGCAGCGCCTTTACCACGTGCTCCTGGCCGACCAGGCTGGAGAAATCGCGCGGCCGCCATTTGCGTGCAAGAACCTGGTAAGCCATGGCGCAATTCTACGGGGGAAAAATGCTGGCGAGCCTGACCCCGGCACTTGCAGTGTCCAGCTGTGGCTGCTTCCTTCCGGACCTGACCAGGTTCACCAGGCTGCAATGCGGGGGGGCCCGCCGCACCTATTATGCCCGAGGGCCGAAATACGGGATCTGTGGGCGAAGACCCACGGACCGGGGCGATTTGTTTCACAGGCCGTCGCCGAACCGATAAAATGCGCCTTATCGCGATACGACGGGCTGGTAATTTATATCGCGGTACGATATGTCCCGCCCTGCACGGATACGGGTCGCACCCTGGAGCGGACAGAAGCGCCGCGCCGACCACTCAACGGAGGAGGAAACGATGGATCACAAAGGACACAAACCGCTCTTCAATCCAACCCGCCGCGCGCTCATGGGCGCTGGACTCGGCGTCGCCGGCGGCTTCGCGCTGCCGATGGGGTTCCCGACGCTGGCCTCGGCGGCCGATCAGCCGCCGATCGGCACCTGGCCGGCCGGTTCTTCCGGCAGTTCGGTTTTCATCGGCATCGCCGTGCCGCGCACCGGCACCTACGCGGTGCAGGGAGAGGACGAGCTGAAGGGCTGGCAGCTCGCGGTTGAGCACCTGAACAGCGGCCACCCGCTGATCCGGCAGATCTCGCCCCGGACCAAGAAAGGCGTGCTCGGCAAGGAAGTGAAGATCGGCGTCGCCGATTCCGCCGCCAAGCCGAACGACGCGGTGCAGGCCCAGCAGCGCTTCATCACCGAGAACAAGGCGGTGCTGATGACCGGTTCGACCTCGAGCGCGGTGGCGGTGGCGCTCAACAAGCTCGCGCAGCGCGAGAAAGTGCTTTACGTCACCGGCATTTCGGGCTCCAACGACACGACCGGCAAGGACTGCGTGCGCTACGGCTTCCGCCAGAACTTCTACGGCCAGACCGCCGCTGCCGCCATCGGACCGGTGATCGTGAAGGCCTACGGCAAGAACAAGAAGGCCGCCTATCTCACCCCCGACTACACCTACGGCCACACGGTGACGAAGTCGTGCCAGGACTACCTGGCGACCGCGGGCTGGACCACGTCGACGAACCAGGTCGCCCCGCTCGGCGCCCCCGACTACTCCTCGTACCTGCTCAACGTCGCCAATTCGGGCGCCGACGTGCTGATCAACGTCAACTGGGGCCACGACGCCGTCCTCTCGACGCAGCAGGCGAAGCAGTTCGGCATCTTTGACAAGATGAAGCTCGTCATCCCCTACCAGATCCCGTTTCTGGCCCCCGAGGTCGGCGGCGGCCTGCTTGCGGGCGTGTATGCCGCGACGGACTTCTGGTGGACGCTCGAAGACAAGTACCCGCTCGCCAAAATGTTCGTCGAGTCGTTCGAGAAGAAGTTCGGCTACAAGCCGGAATGGGGCGCCAACAACGCCTACATGTCGTTCGCCCTCTGGGCGGAAGCGGTGGAGAACGCCGGCACCTTCTACCCGCCGGACGTCATCAAGTCCTACGAGGCGGGCCGCAAGCTCCAGTCCACGGTGGGCGAGGTCTACTTCCGCAAGGAAGACCACCAGCTCGTCCGCCCGGTGGTCATCGTGCAGGGCAAGAAGCCATCCGAGATGAAAAACAAGGAAGACTTCTGGACCGTCCTGCAGGTCGATCCCGGTGCGCCGCTGATGCAGAAGCCGGACGCATTCGGCTGCAATCTCGGCGACTACACGTAAAACCCAAAGCAGGAACAAGCAACGCGGGCGGCTTTGCCGCCCGCGTTGTCGTATGATCGCCCGCAATGGTCAATTGGCCTAATTTCCTCTCGCAATTGTTCAACGGCTTGGTGCTGGGCGCGCTGCTCGCGCTCATCAGCTCAGGGCTGACGATCATCTATGGCACGCTCGGCGTGCTGAACCTGGCGCACGGCGCCATGTTCATGCTCGGCGGCTACGCCGGCTACGTCGCGTTCCAGGCGACCGGCTCCTTCGCCCTCGCGGTACTCGCCGGTTCGCTGTTCATGCTGATCGTCGGCGTGGTGATGGAACGGCTCATCATCCGCCATTTCTACGGCCGTCCGCACGAGGATCAACTCCTCGTCACCTTCGGCCTTTCCATCTGCCTGGTCGAACTCGTGCGCTTCTTCTTCTCGAGCCTGTCGAAGACGGTGCCGCCGCCGGCGCTGCTGTCCGGCATCACCCCGCTCGGCATCATGTTCTATCCGACCTACCGCCTGGCCCTCGTCGGCATCGTGACGGTGGCCCTGCTCGTGCTGTATTTCGTGCTCTACCGGACGCGCCTGGGCATGATCGTGCGCGCGGGCATCGAAGACTCGGTGATGGTCGATTCGCTCGGCATCAACGTCTATCGCGTGTTCATGATCGTGTTCGGCATCGGCGCGATGGCCGCGGGCTTCGCCGGCATCGTGAACGCGCCGGTAGTCTCGCTCACGCCCGACATGGGTGAGGCGATCCTGGTGCAGACCTTCGTCGTCGTCGTCATCGGCGGCGTCGGCTCGTTCCCGGGCGCGATACTCGGCGGCCTGATCGCGGGCGAAATCATCAGCATCACCTCGATGGTCAATCCCGGCTACGCCTACGTCATGCTGTTCGCGGCGATGACTTTCGTGCTGCTGGTGCGGCCGCACGGGCTGCTCGGCACCAAGGGACGCGAATGAAGTACGCGCGCCTGATGCTCGCGCGACGCCGCTTCCTCGTCGAGACGCTGACGGCCGCCGCCCTGATCGCGGTGCCGTTCGTGCTCCCCTATTTCGACGCCGCGCCGAACACCGTTAACCGCATCCTGGTCTGGGGGCTGTTCGGCATCGGCTTCGACATCCTGTTCGGTTATACCGGCCTGCTCTCGTTCGGCCAGTCGGCTTTCTACGGTACCGGCGGCTTCATCGCCGCCTACCTGCTCACGCAGGCGGGCTTCCCGCACGTCATCCTCGCGCTGATCATCGGCATGATCGTCGCGGCCGTCGTCGGCTACCTGATCGGCCTGCTCGCGCTGCGCCGCACCGGCATCTACTTCGCCATGATCACGGTCGCCATCGCGGAAATGTTCTTCTTCATCGAGTTCAATCCGCTGTCGGCCTGGACCGGCGGCGAGAACGGCCTGCCCGGCGTGCCGACCCCGAGCCTCTACCTCGGATTCACGACGCTTCATTTCACCTCGGGCTGGAAGCTCTACCCGTTCCTCGCCTTCTGCTATTTCATCGGCATGGTGATCGCGCTGCGCATCGTGCGCTCGCCGATGGGCGCCGTTTTCACCGCGATCCGCGAAAACCCGCTGCGCGCGGCCGCCGTCGGCCACAACGTGCAGGCCTACAAGCTCACTGCGTTCGTCATCGCCGCCGCCTATGCCGGGATGGCCGGCGGCCTGCTCGGCGTGATGCAGGCTTTCATGCCGCCGGACGCCTTCATGTTCGACACCTCCGGCCAGCTCATCATGCAGACCGCCATCGGCGGACGCGGCACGCTATTCGGCCCGCTGGTCGGCGCCGCGGTCTGGCTGTTCCTGCAGGACTTCCTGCAGGCCACTCTGAAGCTGGGCGCGGCATGGAAGCTGGTGCTAGGTCTTGTGTTCGTTCTGCTGGTCTGCTTCCTGCGCCAGGGCATTATCGGCGGCATCAAGGATCTCTATGACCTGATGACCGGCAAGAAGGCGGCGGCGGCCGAACCGGAGGAAGCCGCGGCCGTCGCCCCGGCGCATGCCGCCGCTCCGATGCCGGCGCAGCACCACGCAAACGCCGCCTACAAGGGACCGATCCTGCAGGCCAGGGGCCTCACCAAGCACTACGGCGGCGTGCACGCCAACACCGACATCGATTTCACGGTGCAACAAGGCGAGTTGCGGGGAATCATCGGCCCGAATGGCGCCGGCAAGTCCACTTTCTTCAAAATGCTCACCTGTGAAGTGCCGCCCACTTCGGGCAGGATCGTGTTCGAGGGCAAAGATATCACCGGCATGACCGTCACCGACGTGTGCCAGCTCGGCCTGACCAAGAGCTACCAGGTCAACCAGCTCTTCAACCGCCTGACCGTGCGCGAAAACCTCACCATCGCCGCGCTGGCCGAACTGCGCGGCAAGTTCAGGCTGGACATGCTGGCCAACATGTCGAAGATCCGCGGCCTGAACGAACAGGTCGAGCACACGCTGGAGCTCGTGAACCTCACCCAGCGTCCCGATACCCCGGTATCGCAGCTCGCCTACGGAGAGAAGCGGCGGCTGGAAGTGGGCCTTGCCCTCGCCTCGTCGCCCAGTCTGCTGCTGCTAGACGAGCCGCTCGCCGGCATGAGCCCGCGCGAGCGGATCGAGACGGTCAAACTGCTGAAATCGATCAGCCAGGGCCGCACCATGATCATCATCGACCACGACATGGACGCGCTGTTCGAGCTGGCGGAGCGCATCACGGTGCTGCAGGAAGGCCGCGTGCTGGTCGAGGGTACGCCGGACGAGATCAAGGGGAACGCGAAAGTGCAGGAAGCCTACCTGGGCGGCGTGCATGGGGTGATCGACGCATGAGCCTCCTCGAAGATATAGGGAGCGAGCGATGAGCCTGCTCGAAGTGCGGGGACTGAACAGCTACTACGGGGATTCCCACATCCTCTTCGACGTTTCGCTGCGCGTGGAGAAGAACGAAGTCGTCGCCCTGCTCGGGCGCAACGGCGCCGGCAAGAGTACGACGCTGAAAAGCCTGATGGGCGTGGTGACGCCACGCGCGGGCACGGTGACGCTGGATGGCGTAGAGCTCGCCGGCAAGAAAAGCCACACCATCGCACTGGCCGGCATGCAGCTCGTGCACGAAGAGCGTCGCATCTTCGGCAGCCTCGATGTCGAGGAGAACCTGGTCCTCGCCGCGCTGACGGCGCCGAAAAAATGGCCGCTCGACCGCATCTACGAAATGTTCCCGCGCCTGAAGGACCGGCGCGGCAGCCGCGGCACCGACCTGTCGGGCGGCGAGCAGCAGATGCTGGCGATCGCCCGCGCGCTGATCCGCGATCCGAAAATCATCCTGCTCGACGAGCCCTTCGAGGGCCTCGCGCCGGTGATCGTGAGCCACCTGATGGCGGCCTGCCGCGAGCTTGCGCAGGCCGGGCAGACCATCGTGCTGGTGGAGCAGAATCTCGCGGCGACCCTGGCGCTGGCGCAGCGCGTCTACATCATCAACAACGGACACATCGCGCACGAGGGCCCGGCGCAGGAGATCAAGGCGCAACCGGAGATATTGCAGCGCCATCTGGGCGTGTGAGCGCCCGGTCCCGCGGGAATCGGCTGGCGGAGAGAGTGGGATTCGAACCCACGGTACGTGATTAGCGTACACACGCTTTCCAAGCGTGCGCCTTAAGCCGCTCGGCCATCTCTCCGCGGCGGCGCGATTTTAACAGCCTGGCATCAAAGCGGCTGCTTCAGCTGCTCGAGGATGCCCGGATTCTCGAGCGTGGACACGTCCTGGGTGATCTCCTCGCCCTTGGCGATCGAGCGCAGCAGGCGCCGCATGATCTTCCCGGAGCGCGTCTTCGGCAGGTTGTCGCCGAAGCGGATGTCCTTCGGCTTCGCGATCGGCCCGATCTCCT
>DATBQR010000094.1:0-19316 GCA_036560705.1 Burkholderiales bacterium
GAGGCCTGCCCGATCGCCGGCATGGCCGACGAGGCGCGCCGCTACTACGCAGTCCAGTTCCACCCGGAAGTCACGCATACCCTGCAGGGCACCCGGCTGCTGCACCGCTTCGTGCGCGAGATCAGCGGCTGCCGCGGCGACTGGAACATGCCGGATTACGTTTCCGAAGCCATCGGCAAAATAGAAAAACAGGTCGGCAAGGAAGAGGTGATCCTCGGCCTGTCCGGTGGCGTCGATTCCTCGGTGGCGGCGGCGTTGATCCACAAGGCGATCGGCAAGCAGCTTACCTGCGTGTTCGTGGACCACGGCCTGCTTCGGCTGGACGAGGCGAAGCAGGTGATGGACACCTTCGCGAAGAACCTCCAGGTCAAGGTGATCCATGTCGACGCCAGCGCGGCCATGTTCAAGGCGCTCAAAGGCGTTGCCGACCCGGAGAAAAAGAGAAAGATCATCGGCAAATTGTTCGTCGATGTGTTTCAAAGAGAAGCGAAGAAGATCAGGAACGCCAAGTGGCTTGCGCAGGGCACGATCTATCCCGATGTCATCGAATCGGCGGGCGGCAAGACCAAGAAGGCCGTCACCATCAAGTCGCACCACAACGTCGGCGGCCTGCCGAAATCGCTCAAGCTCAAGCTGCTGGAGCCGTTGCGCGAACTGTTCAAGGATGAAGTGCGCGAACTGGGCCTGGCGCTCGGCCTGCCGCGCGAGATGGTGTTCCGCCATCCGTTTCCCGGACCGGGGCTGGGCGTGCGCGTGCTGGGCGAGGTGAAGAAGGACTACGTCCAGTTACTCCAAAGGGCCGACGCGATTTTTATTGAAGAGCTCAGGAATTCGGGCTGGTACGACAAGACCGCGCAGGCGTTCGCCGTTTTTCTGCCGGTGAAATCCGTCGGCGTGATGGGCGACGGCCGCACCTACGAATACGTGGTCGCGCTGCGCGCCGTGGAAACCTCGGATTTCATGACCGCCGGCTGGGCGCCGCTGCCGCACGAGCTGCTCGCCAGGGTATCGAGCCGCATCATCAACGAGGTGCGCGGCATCAACCGCGTGGCCTACGACATTTCCTCCAAGCCGCCCGCCACCATCGAGTGGGAGTGACGGGCGCCGGTGCTTCATGCCTGAGCAACTCTCGCTAGCGGGGATCGAAGGTCCGCCGGTCCTGACGGACGGCCTGTTCTTCGCGATCGTCCCGAGTCCGCAGGCGGCTGACGAAATCGAGCGGCGCGCGCAGGATTTCTGCAGGGAACTCGGCTTGAAAGGCCGGCCGCTCGCCAGGGAGCAGCTCCATGTGACGCTGTACTACCTCGGCGTGCACGCGGGCGTGCCGCAGGGCATCGTCGCCAAGGCGAGCGAAACGGCGGCGGCCCTCAGGATGGCGCCGTTCGAGGTTTCTTTCGATCGCGCGACGAGCTTCGCGGGCAAGGCGGGCAGCCGGCCGCTGGTCCTGAGCAGCCGCAAACCCCTCGCCGCACTCAATGCCTTCCAGCAGGCTCTGCGTACCGCGATCAAGAAAGCCGGGCTCGACAACTGGGCTCAGCCGGCCTTTACGCCCCACGTGACCCTCCTGTACGACCGCCGCGGCGTGCCCGAGCAGGCCGTTGAGCCCCTCCGCTGGACCGTAAGCGAGTTCGTCCTGGTGCGCAGCCTGCACGGCATGAGCCGGCACGAACCGCTCGCGCGCTGGCCGCTGCTGGATTGAGCGGAGAGAACGCTGTTCAGCTACCGCCACGGCTTTCACGCCGGCAACCATGCCGACGTGCTCAAGCATGCCGTGCTGGTGCAGATGCTCGCGTACCTGACCGCCAAGGAAACGCCGCTCTGGGTCGTCGATACCCACGCCGGGGCGGGAGCGTATTCGCTCGAGAGCAAGTTCGCCCGCAAGCTCGGCGAATTCAGGGACGGCATCGGCCGGCTGTGGGAACGCAACGACCTGCCGCCCGCGCTGGCCGACTATCTGGCCCAGGTGCGCAAGGCGAATCCCGACGGCAAGTTGCGCAACTACCCGGGCTCGCCGCAGATCGCCCTGCAGATGCTGCGGCCCGCGGACCGGCTGCGCGTGTTCGAGCTGCACACGACCGAAGGCCAGCTCCTGCAGATCCATTTTCACGGCGCCGACCGGCGGGTCGCCGTGCGGGCCGCAGACGGGTTTGCCGGCCTGAAGGCGCTGCTGCCGCCCCCGACGCGCCGCGGCCTGGTGCTGATCGATCCGCCCTACGAGGACAAGGCCGACTACCGCAACGTCGCGGAGGCCATGAGCGATGCGCTGACGCGCTTCGCCACCGGCACCTACGCCGTGTGGTATCCCCAGGTGCAGCGCCAGGAGTCGCAGGATCTGCCCGGTCAACTGAAGAAACTGGCTGCAGGGGACTGGCTGCACGTCTCGCTCACGGTCAGGGCGCCGGCGCAGGACGGCCTGGGCCTGCACGGCAGCGGCCTGTTCGTCTTCAATCCGCCGTGGAAGCTGGAAGCGGCGCTGAGCGCGGTGATGCCGCTGCTCGTCAAGCTGCTCGGGCAGGATAAGCGCGCGGCATACTCGCTAAAATCCAGGCAGGCCTGACCCTCGGATGAGCGACGAACTATTCATGCAGCGGGCGATCGAGCTTGCACGGCGCGCCCAGGCGGAAGGCGAGGTGCCGGTCGGCGCCGTGGTCGCCATGGACGGCCGGATCGTCGGCGAGGGCTGGAACCGGCCGATCTCGTCCAGCGACCCGACCGCGCACGCGGAGATCCAGGCGATGCGCGCCGCCGCAGCATCGCTGAAAAACTACCGCCTCGCCGGCGCCACGCTGTATGTGACGCTCGAACCCTGCGAGATGTGCCTGGGGGCGATGTTCCATGCGCGCATCGCTCGCGCTGTGTTCGGCGCCGCCGACCCGAAGAAGAAAATCCTCAAGCCGCAAACCGCCGTCGAAGGCGGACTGATGGCGGCGGAGTGCGGCAGGATCCTCAGCGAATTCTTCGCCGCGCGCCGATGAAGAAAATTGAAATCGACGTCGCCAGGCAGCAACTCAGCTTCGGCGGCAGGACCTACCGGATTTCCACCGCCAGGAACGGGTTGGGGGAGAAGAACGGCAGCATGTGCACGCCGCGGGGCAGGCACATCGTTCGCGCGAAAATCGGCGCCGGGCAGCCGCTAAACGCCGTGTTCGTGCGCCGCCGCCCGACCGGGGAGATCTGGACGCCCGAACTGCATGCCAAGTACCCCGGCCGCGACTGGATGCTGACGCGCATCCTGTGGCTGTCCGGCTGCGAACCGGGCTTCAACCGGCTCGGCGACGTGGATACCATGCGCCGGGTGATCTACATCCACGGAACGCACGACTTCGCCGAGATGGGCAAACCCGGCTCGCACGGATGCATCAGAATGAAAAGCGACGAGGTTGCCGAATTGTTCGACCTCGTTCCCCCTTATACCGCGGTGGAAATCAAGGAAGGCTGATCCATGAAACATCCGGAAATTCGCAGGGAAATCGAACGCGTGCCCGCCGACCTCGTCGCGGCGGCGCGCAAGTTCCAGGCGTCCATCCTCGCCGACGTGGGCGGGCGGCGCGGCACGCTGGGCGGCCGTATCCAGCCGCTCGCGAAATCCATGAAGGTCGCGGGACCCGCGTTCACCGTCGAGGTGCGCCCGGGCGACAACCTGATGATCCACGCGGCCCTCAGCCTGGCCAGGCCGGGCGACGTGATCGTGGTGGACGGCAAGGGCGACCTTTCCTGCGCGCTGACCGGCGCGCTGATGGCGGCGCACGCGCAGAAGGCCGGCATCGCCGGCTTCGTCGTGGACGGCGCGGTGCGCGACACCGAGGACTGCGCCAGGGGGACTTTCCCGATCTTCGCCGCCGGCGCCAATCCGAACGGTCCGCTGAAGAGTTCCGGCGGGCGCATCAACTGGCCCGTGTCGCTCGCCGGCACCACCGTGAATCCCGGCGATCTGATCGTGGGGGATGCCGATGGCGTGGTGGTGGTGCCGCGCGAACTGGCGGCCGACATCATCGGGGGCGCGCAAGCCAAGGTGGACAGCGAAGACGCGCGCATGAAGGCGATCGGCCGCGGCGAACTGGCGCAGGTCTGGGTCGCCGAAAGCCTGAAATCGGTCGGCGTGCTGGGGAAGGACGAAAAACTCTAGCGCAGGATCGCGGCGATCCGTTCGCGATTCGGTTCTGCGACCACCCCTTTTTCGCAAATGATCGCGGTGATCAGTTCCGCCGGCGTGACGTCGAACGCCGGGTTGCGTACCTTCACGCCTTCCGGCGCCCAGCGCAGGCCACGGTAGCCGGTCACTTCGCTGCCGGTGCGTTCCTCGATCTCGATCGCCGAGCCGTCGGCGATCTTCGGGTCGAAGGTCGAGGTCGGCGCCGCCACGTAGAAGGGCAGGTCGTGCCGCCGCGCCAGTACCGCCAGCATGTAGGTGCCGATCTTGTTGGCAGTATCGCCGTTGGCGGCGATGCGGTCGGCGCCGACGATGACGGCGTCCACTTCCCCCTTGCTCATCAGGTGCCCGGCCATGTTGTCGGTGATCAGCGTGCAGGGAATGCCTTCCTGCATGCATTCCCAGGCGGTGAGGCGAGCCCCCTGCAGAAAAGGCCGCGTCTCGCAGGCGATCACCGAGATGTTTTTCCTGGTGTTGAAGGAAGTCCTTATGACCCCAAGAGCAGTGCCATACCCGCTCGTCGCCAGTGCACCGGTATTGCAATACGTCATCACGCGGGCCCCGTCAGGAATCAATGTCGTGCCGTGCGCGGCCATGGTGCGGCTGGCGGCGAGATCCTCCTCAAAAATCGCCAGCGCCTCGGCTTGCGGGTTTTTCGCGCGCTTCATGCGCTCGAGCGCCCAGAACAGGTTTACGGCGGTCGGGCGGCTGGCGGCCAGGGTCTCGATTGCTTTTTTTTCGTCCAGGTTATTTTTTTTATCCAAGGCAAAACCGAAAGCGGCGGCGCAGCCGATCGCCGGTGCGCCGCGCACCACCATGTCGCGGATCGCGGCAGCGACTTCCGCGGCGGTCTTGCAGCTGATGTAGACGGTTTGATCGGGCAGCAGCCGCTGGTCGAGCAGTTCGAGCCGGTCGCCCAGCCACCGTATCGGCTCTATCTTCACTTACACCACGCGCTCGTTGCCGCCGTCCACCGGCACCTGCGACGCAGTGGTCTTGGCGAACAGCGGCCCGCACATTTCGGCGGCGAGTTCGGCAACGTCTTTCGAAGACACTTCCGTTTTCAGCAGGTTGTTCTTCTTGTACTGTTCCACCGTCAGGTTGTAGGCCTTCGCGCGCGCGGCGAGCACCTCGTCGGTCCACAGCGCGGTGTCGTACACCGCGTTGGGATGGATGCTGTTGATGCGGATGCCGTCCTTGCCCCATTCGAGCGCCGCGACGCGCGCCAGCTGGTTCATCGCCGCCTTGGACGCGGAGTAGGCGCCGGCGCCCGGACCGGGCGCGGGAACGTTCTTCGAGCCGATGACGACGATGCGGCCGCCGCGCGGCGCGAGCTTGAGCAGCGGATGGCAGGCCTGCATCACCAGCAGGTTCGCCTGCACGTTCACCGTCATGGCTTTCGCCCACAGGTCGGCGCCGATGTCCTGGATCGCCTGCGAGGCGGGGAAGATGCCGGCATTCAGGACCAGCATATCGGCGCCGCCGAAATGTTTGACGGCTTTGTCGATTGCTGAAGTTATTTCTTTTTCCTGCGTTAAATCACAAACCAAGCCTAAATAGTCCGCGCGCTTCCACAGCGTTTCGATCGCGGAACTGCGGTCCAGGCCGACGACGGCGGCACCGCGCCTGAGGAATGCCTCGGCGCAGGCCTTGCCGATGCCCGAGGCGGCGCCGGTGACGATGGCGATCTCGCCGGCAAACGGGGGAGGACTGCCGGCCTTCTTCAGCTTGGCCTGCTCCAGGTCCCAGTACTCGATGTCGAAGGTGTGCCTGTCGTCCAGCGCCTTCCAGCCGCCCAGCGCCTCGGCGCGCAGGATCACGTCGACGGTGTGTTCGTACAGGTCCTCGACGATGCCGACATCCTTCGCCGTACGGCCGAAGGCGGCCAGCCCCAGCTGCGGATCGAGCGCCATGCGCGGCGCCGGGTCGAGCATGGTCTTCGGTTCCTTCGCCTTTTTTGAATTCCTGCTGAAGTAATTCTTGTAACTCAGGGAAAAATCTTCCACATTCCGTCCGAGCATCGGCAGCGGCTTGGTGCGGATCACGTGGTCCGGCGTGGCGGGCCCGCTCTGCGAGATGCGCGCGACATCGGGATGGCGCGCGAAACCGAGGAAATGCGCCGAGTCGTTGCAGCGGCACAGCATCGGGAAACCGGCCGCCCTGGAGACGTCATTGCGCAATTTCGCCGCCTCTTCGCGCTTGAACGCGGCCGCAGCCGCGGGCGGCAGGCCCACGCTCCAGGCTTTCTTCGCCGCCAGGTACTTCTCCGCCATCGACACCAGCTCGATCATCAGCTCGTAGGACTCCTTCGCATCGGCCGCGAACGAAAACACGCCGTGCGACAGCAGCATCATGCCGACCGTGTTCTTCGTCTTCTGCTTCGGAAATTCGCGCGCGCAATAAGCCGCCAGGTCGAAGCCGGCCATGATGTAGGGAATCACCACCACCTTGTCGCCGTAGATGTCGCGGATGCGTTTTTCGCCGTCCGGCGAATTCGATACCGACAGCACCGCGTCGGCGTGCGTATGGTCGACGTACTTGTGCGGCAGGATCGCGTGCAGGATGGTTTCCACCGAGGGCGCCGGCGCGCCGGAACGCAAGGTGTGCGTGGCAAGCTCGTTGACCATCTGCGGATCTGACAAGGACGTCAGGGACGCCAGCCGCCGCACGTACTCGAGCTTCACCGGTGCGAACCCCGCGGGCTCGATGGTCTCGAGGTCCCAGCCGCTGCCCTTGACGTAGAGCACTTCCTCCTTCTCGCCGAACAGGTTGTTTTCCCCGATCTTCACCGAGGTATTGCCGCCGCCGTGCAGCACCAGGGACTTGTCGCGGCCGAGCAGGCGGGAGGTGTAGACGCGCAGGCCGAGCGGGCCGCTGAAGGCCGCGGCCTCGGCATCGTTCCAGAGACTTTTCATCGGCGCGGATTATACTTTCGGATCATGGCCAGGGTAGAACTGATGACCTGGGAGCAGGCGCAGCCGGTTGCCGGCCCCTTGCGCTTCGCCATCTTCGTCGGCGAGCAGAACGTGCCGGCCGGGATCGAACTCGACGATATGGACGCCAACTGCATCCATGCCGTCGCCTTCGACGTGGATGGCAAGGCGATCGGCACCGGGCGGCTGCTGCCCGATGGCCACGTCGGCCGCATGGCGGTGGTCAAGGAATGGCGCCGCCGCGGCATCGGTGCCGAGATCCTCACGGCGCTGATCGAGGAAGCGCGCGAGCGCGGCCATGCCGAGGTGGTCCTTTCCGCACAGTTGCAGGCCGCCGAGTTCTACCGCGAACATGGCTTCGCGGCCGAAGGCAAGGTCTACGAGGACGCCGGCATCCTGCACCAGAAAATGCGCAAGAAGCTCTAGCCGGAGCGGCTGTACTCGTAACGCGCCGTCGCGCCGGCGTTTCCCCCGACATCGAACGGGCGTTCGGCAAATTGCGTCCGCCCGTCCGCGCCTGCCAGCAGCACGGTGGAGCAGCGGGTACCGTAAGTGTCGTTGACGATCTTTGCCGTAGAAAGCAGGGCGAACAGCGGCTCGATGGCGACCGGGGTCGCCTCGTAGCGCGACTTCACTTCCTGGACCTCGGACGTATCGAGCAGAAGATTCCCCAGCGCGTAGAACCCCGGATCGAGCCGCTGCGGGCCGCCGTTCCGGTTGGAAAGCCACCAGAGTTCGTCGCGATCAGCTACCAGCAGGTTAAAACCGCTATAGCTGGAGGGCTTCACTTTGTTCAGGTATTTCTCTGCGGAAAAATCACCGAGTAAAAATCTTGAAACCAATACACCTCTAGACTTCGCAGCACCCGGATCGAACCCGCCCTTGTAATTCGTCACCGCGGCAAACCTGCCGTTGCGCGCGATCCCGAGCCAGGTACCTTTCGCCTGCAGATCCCGGCCTGCGAGGATTTCTGGGTGGTCCTGCCAGAAACCGGCGCTCGCCGCGGGCCGGGCATGGAGTTCGTCGCGGTTGGCGGCGACCACCAGCGGAAAATCGGCATGCTGCTGCCACGCAACCAGGATCAGACACATGCGAAGCGTTCTATCTTTCGCTCCAGTCCGAACTTGGCGGATTCTCGCTCGAGTGCCGCTTCGAATGCCCGCTCGTCCTTCACCTCTTCATAGACTTCCATGTACGTCAGCGGATCATCGCGGCGATGCATCCATCGTCCACGGACTCCGGTTTGACGCTCTATCACTTTAAAAAGCTCTTCCACGGAAAGACGAACAGCATCGACATTCGCCGCATCCACGCGATAGTAGACGTAGTAATTCGTCACTGGGAGTAGGGCAGGGGAAGGATTTCCAGCGCAGCGGCCTGCGGCTGCGCGCGGATCGGCGATTTTCCTTCGACAGCGGATGTCTGCAGCACGGCCAGTGCTTCGCCACCGGCCGCGTTGACGACCGTGCCCACGGTACCGTCGGGCATATCGTCGCTGTAGAGGTCCTGCCCCGGCTGCAGGGCGCCACGCAGGCGATACATGCGCCGCTTCACGGCGCCGCGGTACTGGGCACGCGCGACGATTTCCTGGCCCGGGTAGCAGCCTTTTTTGAAATCCACGCCGCCGGACAGCTCGAGGTTCACCATCTGCGGCACGAACTGGTCCTGGGTGGCCTGGCCGATGAGCGGCCGGCCGGCGCGGATTTCAGCAAGCGCCCAGTCTCCGGCGGAAGCATTCGGCGCGTAGCGGTTTTCAGGCGCGAAAACGAGAGACCGGTGCGCATCGATGCGCACCGCCACCGCGCCTTCGCTTTCACTGGCCGACAACGGTGCTTCCGGCCCGGGGTTCCAGATGCCGAACTGGGTCCACTGATCGCTCGCATCCGTGAGCTTGACCTTCGAGCGCAGGACGAACATGGACAGGCGCTTGGCCACCATGGGTACGAGATCACGCGACAGCTGCAGCAGGAATCCGCCGGCGAAGGGCACCACGAGAAAGCTCGCCAGCAGGCGCCCCTTGGCCGAGCACCACCCAGCGTAGCGCGCCTGCCCGGGCGCCAGGCTCTCGATATCGCTGGTCAGCTGCGCATGCAGGAAGGCGCGCGCGTCCCCGCCCGCCGCGAGCAGCAGCCCGTATTGATCCAGCTTGGCGATGTCCGTCATGCTCAAAGTAGAATGAAATGAATTTTATTCGCTTCCGTTGCTCAAAAACCTCTTCATCCTAGTGGTCGTCGGCACGCTCGCCGCGGGCGGCTACGCCCTCCGGTATGTGGCGACGCCGGTGGCGGTGGACAAGCTCCCGGCCGCCTTCGACATTCCGCCGGGCACGCGCTTTCGCGCCGCCGCCCAGCGCATCGACGAGTCGGGCGTCGCCGTCGGCCGGCTGCAGTTCGAGCTGCTGGCGCGGGCCCTGGGGCGCGCCCCGGACGTCAAGGCGGGCAGCTACGAGCTCGCGACCGCGCCGACGCCGCTCGAGTTGCTCGACAAGCTGACGCGCGGCGACGTCACGCAGGCCGATGTGCGCTTCATCGAGGGCTGGACCTTCCGGCAACTGCGCGCCGCGCTGGCCGCCAGCCCCTTCGTGAAGCACGACATGGACGGACTGAGCGATGCCCAGGTGCTGCAGAAACTGGGCGCGGCCGAGATGCACCCGGAAGGCCTGTTTTTCCCGGATACCTACCTGTTCTCAAAGGGCACCAGCGACCTGCACATCCTGCAGCGCGCCTACCGGACGATGCATTCGCTGCTGGCCCGCGAATGGGAGGCGCGCGAGCCTGCCGTGCCCTATAAAACGCCCTACGAGGCGCTGATCATGGCTTCGATCGTCGAGAAGGAAACCGGCCGCGCCGCCGAGCGCGAGATGATCGCCGGCGTGCTGGTGAACCGGCTGCGCGCCGGCATGCTGATGCAAGTCGATCCCACGGTGATCTACGGGCTGGGCGAGAGCTTCGACGGCAACCTCAAGAAGGGCCATCTGCAGGCCGACGGCCCGTACAACAGCTATACCCGCGCCGGCCTGCCGCCGACGCCGATCGCCGCGCCCGGGCTCGCGTCCCTGCACGCCGCGCTGCATCCGGCCAGAACCGACGCCCTCTACTACGTTGCGCGCGGCGACGGCAGCAGCGCGTTCTCGCGCACGCTCGAGGAGCACAATCGCGCCGTGCGAAAATACCAGCTGAATGGCGGGCGCTAAACTGCCGAATGGCGATCGTTAACAACTCCCGGCGCGGCAAGTTCATCACGCTCGAGGGCGTCGACGGCGCCGGCAAGTCCACGCATATTCCCTGGATCGCCGAGCTGCTACGGGCCAGGGGGCGCGAGGTGGTGATGACGCGGGAACCCGGCGGCACGCCGCTGGCGGAAAAACTGCGCGCGCTGGTGCTGGCGGAGGCGATGGATCCGCTCGCCGAAACCCTGCTCATGTTCGCCGCGCGCGCCGACCACGTGCAGAAAGTGATCGCGCCCGCGCTGGCGCGCAGCGCCTGGGTCGTCTGCGACCGATTCACCGACGCCACGCTGGCCTACCAGGGCGGCGGCAAAGGGGTGCCGGAGGACATGATTCGGCGCCTCGCGCAGGCCGTCCATCCCGCTCTCGAACCCGACCAGACGCTGGTATTCGACTGCTCCTACGAGGTCAGCCGCAGCCGCTTGAGCGCCTCCGGCCGCGCCCTGGACCGCTTCGAGGCCGAGGAACGGGCGTTCTTCGAGCGGGTGCGCGCCGCCTACCGGAATCTGGCGGACACGGAGCCGGGTAGGGTGTCGCTGATCGATGGTACGAAGGCCCCCGAAGAAGTTAAGGTGATAGTGAAGAATATTCTTATAAATGATTGAAGAACTTCAAAAAGATACCTGGAATCGGCTGCTGGCCAAGATGGACCGTTTGCCCCATGCCCTGCTGCTTCACGGGGCTCCGGGCGTCGGAAAACTGGCCCTGGCGGAGCGCTTTGCCCAGCTCCTGCTATGCGAAAAACGGGGGCAGGGGAGCAACCCTTGCGGATCCTGCGAGGGCTGCCGCTGGTTCCTGGCGGGCAACCATCCGGACGCCCGCTTTCTCGAGCCCGAGGCCCTCGCCCGCCAGACCGCAGCTGCGGAGGAGGGCGAGGACGAAAAACCCAAGTCCAGCAAGCAACCGAGCACTGAAATCAAGATCGAGCAGGTGCGCGCGCTGGCGGGGTTCGTCAACGTCGGCTCGCATCGCGGCGGACGCCGCGTGGCGATCGTCCATCCTGCGGAAGACATGAACACCAGCGCGGCCAACGCGCTGCTGAAAAGCCTGGAAGAGCCGCCGCCGGGCGCCATGTTCCTCCTCGTTTCCCATCGGCCGGCGCGGCTGCTGCCGACCATCCGCAGCCGCTGCGTTCCTGTCCCGGTGCCGCTGCCGGAACCAAAGGCCGCCGCCGCGTGGCTGTCGGCCCAGGGCGTAGCCGCGCCCGAGCGCTGGCTGGCGTTCGCCGGCGGCGCGCCGCGGCGCGCGCTCGACTATGCGACGGGCGAGCGCGGCGCGGCGATCGAGCGCGCCTTGCGCGGCATCGCCTCCGCGGACCGCGCGGCGCTCGGCGAAGTGAAAGATCGCGACGAACTGGAGCCGCTCGCCGAGGTCCTACACAAGATGGCACTCGACCGCGCGTTCGCCGCGCTTTCCGGCAAGACCAAGTACGGCGGGGCCGCCGTGCCGGGCGACGGGCGCGCCTGGCTGGCCTACGCCCGTGCGATGGGCCGCAACCGGCTGCTGACGCGCCATCCGCTCAACCCCAAACTGTTCGCCGCCGAAATGGTCGCGGGCATGCCGAAGAAATAGCATGACCCTGCAACGATCTTTTCGGGCTCTTGCGATCGCCTTGCTGGTCGCCGTTCCCGCCGTCTGCGCGGCGCAGTCCTACGACCACCTCCTCAAGGCGGTAAATGAAGACGACGCGAAAACCGTCGGCGACTTGCTCAACAAGGGACTCGATCCCGATACCGCCGACAAGGACGGCAATACCATCCTGATGACCGCGTCCCGGCTCGGTTATGCCGATCTCGTAACGCTGCTGATCGAGCGCGACGCCAAGGTCAATCGCCAGAGCCCGCATGGCGACACCGCGCTGATGTTTGCCTGCCTGAAGGGCCACCTCGCGGTCGCCAAGCTTCTGGTATCGAACGGCGCGAAGATCTCACAGCCCGGCTGGGCCCCGCTGCACTACGCGGCCTTCGAAGGCCACGCCGACGTCATCAAATACCTGCTGGAGAAGGGCGCCGACAAGAACAGCCTCGGCCCCAACGGCTACAGCCCCCTCATGCTCGCCGTCCGCGGCAATCATGTGGAGGCCGCGCGCATCCTTCTTTATGCGGACGCCGACATGTCCATCAAGGGCCCCAAGGGCGAGACAGCCCTGGGAATGGCCAGCACACCGGACAAGAAGGAGCTGGAAGACCTCCTCAAGCGGGCCGGGGCGAAGGAATAGCTAAGCCCCTGTTGTATTGGCTGTCGCGGTCAATCTATTACTTTACATAATACACATTGTGCAATTAATCTGAACTGACCTCATCAGGAATCGAGCGCGGCAATCGCCTCGATCTCGATCAGCCAGCCCGGCCGCATCAGGCGGCTGACCACCACAAACGTGCTGGCCGGTGGATTTTCTACATTGATATAGCGGTCGCGTATCGGGCGCAGCTTCGGCACGCTGGCCTGATCCACCTCGGCGACGAGGTAGTAGTTCAGCTTGACGATATCGGCCATGCTGCCGCCGGCCGCTTCGACCGCAAGTTTGAGATTGCGGAAGACCTGTTCGACCTGCGCTTCGAAATCGCCCTCGCCGATAAGCTTGCCCGAAGCGTCGCTTGGCACCTGGCCAGACAGGTAGACGAGCGTCCCGCGATGGACCTTGGCGATATGCGAATAGCCCGCCGGTCCCGGCGGGATCAGGGTTTTTGGACTAAGGAATTCCTTCGATGGTTTGCTCATCTTCTCATCGCCACTAACTGCGAGGATGTGGAAAGTGAAGGTATCTCGGGAATCGACATGGAAAACGTGGCGTGATTGTCGGGCTCGTCGTCACCGGGCTCAAGGGCGTATTGGATGATCAGGCCGCCGGCCAGGGCGAAGATCATCGAGACGAGGCCGTTCAGGAGGGTGATCGAGCTGGAGACACGATAGTCGTTCGCCTTCTTCGCTTCTTCCTCGCTATCGTCCCGGGAAGTTCCCCTCCCCGTCCAGGTGACGGCCATTTTCACGAGCAGCCAGAGGATCATCGCGGGCGCGTACCCGGATACATCGAAGGCGACGAGGGTTGTGAAGAAGATTCGCTCGATGGTGCCCGCGAGCCAGGAAGGCATGCGCTGCCTCGGCGTGCCGGGCTTGGGAGCGCCCAGCCAGGTTCGCACGACCCTGTCGAACAGGGCGCAGGCGATCGCGCCTCCCGCGAGGGAGGTGATGACACCAATCCAGAGGAGCGTCCATTGAGACATGAGACTGTGGCCGAGCGGCCCGGGCCGGACTGCTAGTTCAGGCGATCGGTCGGCGGGACGGAAAAGCGCGCGACGGGAATGCCTTCGTCGACCAGGGAGTCGTGCTCTTCCGGGGTGGCCTGCCCGCGGATGGCGCGGCCGGGAGACTCCTGGTAATAGATCTTGCGGGCCTCTTCCGGAAACTTGCTACCGACGTCCTCGGATTTGGTGAGAATCTCATCCAGCATGCGCGAATACAGCATCTGGGCGACGGCAAAGGGGTCCTTGCCTTCCATGTCCGGGGTTTTCTGGGCCGGGGCCTGCTGGGGCAGCTTCTTCGGCTCCTGGGCGCCCATGTTGAGGCGAGGCGCGGAAAGACCCTTCTCGATGGCGGTATCGCCGCAGGCCGGGCAGCTCAGCAGGCCGCGCTTTTTCTGCGAGGTGAAGTCCTTGGCCGAGCCGAACCAGCCCTCGAAGCGGTGGCCGCCCTTGCAGTGCAGGTCGAAAACGATCATATGGGAGTGATTCTAACGCGCCCCGCCCTCGAAGCCGGCGACGAAGGTCTTGAGCAGGCGCTTGAGGGCTTTGACGTCCCCTGCCCTGTATCCCCTGAGGATCTTTTTCTCGCGCCGGCGCGCCTGCGCGACGACGGGCAGGATCCGCTTGCGGCCGCGCGGGGTGAGCTCGACCAGGGAATGGCGCAGGTCCATGCCCCCGGCCGCGCGCCGCACCAGCCCGCGGCGCTCGAGCCGGTCGAGCAGCTTGGAGAGCGTGGGCTGCTTGAACAGCGTCGCCCGGGCGAGCGCGCCCACCGTGTAGCCGCCGCCCGAGGACAGCGTGCCCAGCACGCGCCACTCCGGCACCCGCATCTTCGCCGGCTTCAGCAGCGCGTGGAAATCGTGCAGGATCACGTGGCTGGCGCGCGACACCAGGTACGGCAGGTAGTCGCCCGGGAAGGCATAGGCCGGGCGCTTCCTGTTTCGATGATTTTTCATTGACTGATGAATTTTCATGCAATACGATAGAACAGGTTTTCAGCGAGGGCAAGCGCGATGATCGCCGACCGGATCGAGGGCAAGTGGATAGAGCTGTTCGCGGAGGTGTTCGCGCGCTGCAAGGTCGGCCCCGGCGACGCCTGCGCCATCCTCTCCGAATCGCAGTCGCGCGCCCTCAACGTGCAGCTGGCCGAGCTCGCGCTCGCCCGCCTGGGCGCCCGGCCGTTCCATGTTCAGGTGCCCACGCCGCGCCAGACCGCCCCGGTGCCAATCCGCTCCACCGGCGCCTCGGTGGCGCTGCAGAACCTCGCCCCGGCGATCGGCGCCCTGGCGGGCTCGGTATTCGTGGCCGACTGCACGCTGGAGGGCCTAATGCATGCCGCCGAGCTGCCGCAGATCCTCAAGGGCGGCGCGCGGGTCCTGTACATCTCCAACGAGCACCCGGACGTTCTCGAACGCCTCGCTCCCTCCCCCGCCGACGAGGAAAAGGTGAAGGCGGGGATGCGGCTGCTGAAAGCAGCGAAAGTCATGAAGGTCACCTCGCCTGCCGGCAGCAAACTCGATATCCGGATCGAGGGCGCCCGCGTCGGCGGCGTCTGGGGCTACACCGAGAAGCCGGGCACGCTGTCGCACTGGCCGGGCGGCCTGTGCCTCGCCTTCCCCAAGGCCGGCAGCGTGAACGGCACGCTGGTGATGGCGCCGGGCGACCTGAACCTCACCTTCAAGCGCTATCTCGAATCCACGCTCCGGTTGACGGTCGAAAACGATTACGTGACGAAAATCGACGGCGATTCGCTGGACGGGGAACTGATGCGCGAATACTTCGCCGCCTGGGGCGACCGCGAAGCCTATGCGGTGTCGCATGTCGGCTGGGGCATGAATACGCGCGCGCGCTGGGACGCGCTGGCGATGTACGACAAGCGGGATGTCAACGGCACCGAGCAGCGCGCCTTCGCCGGTAATTTCCTGTACTCCACCGGCGCGAACGAAGTCGCCGGCCGCCACACGCTCGGCCACTTCGACCTCCCGTTCCGGCACTGCACGGTGGAACTGGACGGCAAGGCGGTGGTGAAAGACGGCAAGCTCGCGGCGTGATCGCGTGACGCCCCTCCTTTTCCTGCATGGCCTGGGCGGCGGCCATCACGCCTGGGAACGCCAGCTGCCCTACTTCGGCGGCCTCGGCTATCCGGCGCACGCCTGGGACCAGCCGGGCTACGGCCACAGCGCCATCGTCGAGCCCTACGACCTGGAACAGGTGTGCGCTTCGCTCGCCCGCCTGATCGGGTCGCTCGGCGACGAACCGGTGGTGCTGATCGGACACAGCATGGGCGGGCTGATCGCGCAGGAAACCTATGTGCGCTACCCGAAGCTGATCAAGGCGCTGGCCTTGTGTTTTACGAGCCCGGCCTTCGCCGGCGGCAGCAGCGAGTTCACCAGGAAGTTCATCGCCGCACGCGTCGACCCGCTCGACCGGGGCAAGACCATGGCGGAAATCGCCAAGGCACTGATGCCGACGATGCGCGGTACGGTATCGGACCCGTCCGGCCTCGAGCTGGCCGAAAAGATCATGGCGGGCGTGCCCCCGGATACCTATCGCAAGGCGGTGCACCTGCTCACCACGTTCGACCGCCGCAAGGAACTGGCCGATATCAAGGTGCCGGCGCTGCTGGTCGCCGGATCGGAGGACAAAACCGCACCGCCGGCGGTCATGGAGAAGATGGCGCAGAAAATTCCCGGCTCGGAGTACGTGCTGCTGCAGGGCTGCGGCCACCTCGGCCCCATGGACCAGCCCGACGCTTTCAACGACGCCCTGCTCTTCTTCCTGCAGAACCACGGCCTATGACCGATCCGCGCTATTCCGTCACAGGCTCCGGTTTTCATTTGAGCGAAAAACAAAAGGAATTGATCGCGCTCGCCGAATCGCTCGGCCCGGCGTTCGCCAAACGCGCGGAGAAATACGACCGTGAGGCGAGTTTCCCCTTCGAAAATTACGCCGACCTGAAGAACGCCGGCCTGCTCGGCCTCTGCGTACCGGAGAAATTCGGCGGCCAGGGCGCGGACCTGCGCACTTACGCCCTGGTCTCGGCGACGCTGGGCAAGTACTGCGGCGCCACCGCACTCACCTTCAACATGCACGCCTGCTCGACGCTGTGGCCGGGCCTGCTCGCCGACGATCTCGACATGACGGCGGAGCAGAAAAAAGAACACGAGCGCTACCGGGCAGTTCATTTCAACCGGGTGGTGAAGGATGGCGCGATCTACGCGCAGCCGTTCTCCGAAGGCAGCGCGGCTGCGGCGGGCAAGGCGCCGTTCGGCACGCTCGCCGCCAAGGTGGACGGCGGCTGGCGCATCAACGGCAAAAAGATCTTCGCTTCGCTTTCCGGCGCAGCGCATTACTACGGCGTGCTGTGCACCGAGGACAAGCCCGGCAGCTCGATGAAGGACACGCTTTACATCGCGGTGCCGGCGAACGTGCCTGGCTTCACCATCACCGGCGACTGGGATCCGCTCGGCATGCGCGGCACGGTGTCGCGCACGCTCGTTTTCAAGGACGTGTTCGTGCCCGACGACGCGCAGATGATGCCGCGCGGCCTGTATTTCCAGGCGGCCGGCCGCTGGCCGCACATGTTCACCACGCTCTCGCCCACCTACATGGGCATCGCCATCGCGGCCTACGAATTCACCGTCAAGTACCTGCGCGGCGAACTGGCGGGCATGCCGCCGGTGAAGCGGCGCATGTATCCGACCAAGCAGATCGCCGTGGCCGAGATGTGGGTGAAGCTGGAGCAGACGCGCGCCCTCTTCCTGCGCATGCTGGAGGACGCCCGCGTGGACCCGCCCAAGGACGCGCGCCTGCGCGCCTACGCCACGCAATACACCATCATGGAGAACGCCAACGCCCTGTGCGCGCTCGCCATCCGCACCTGCGGCGGACAGTCGATGCTCAAGAGCCTGCCGCTCGAGCGCCTGTACCGGGATTCGCGCTGCGGCGCGCTGATGCTGCCCTGGACCGCGGAGCTGTGCCTGGACCGCATCGGCCGCGAAGCCCTCTACGAACCCGGCGAGGCGGACGATTAACCTCTCGCGCATCGTCGAGCGCTGGGCGGAACACTTCCCGTCGAAGATTGCGATTCATTTTGAAAGTGTTGATCTCACTTATAAAAACCTATGGGATCAAATTCAAAAAACTTCAAATTCCCTCCAAGTCGCCAAAGGTGATCGCATCGCCTGGCTGGGCTACAACAGCCCGGAGATGCTGGTCCTGCTCTTCGCGCTCGCCCGTCTCGGCGCGATCCTGGTGCCGCTCAACTGGCGGCTGACTGCAGCAGAACACAAGACCATCCTTGCCGACTGTTCACCGAAGTGGCTGTTTTGCGATTCCAATTTTGAAGCTCATGCAAGAAATCTTGGGATTCCCATTGGAAAGCTTGAAAAAATAAAAAACAGAAAACTTCAAGGCGCCGACGCCGACGATATCCTGATCGTCTATACCTCGGGCACGACCGGCAAGCCGAAGGGCGCCGTGCTGACCCAGTCGGCGCTGCTGTGGAACGGCTTCAACTCGATCCACGCGCACGATCTTTCGCAGTCCGACCACGTCCTGACTTCCTTGCCGCTGTTCCACGTCGGCGGACTGAACAACCAGACGATTCCCATGCTGCTTGCCGGCGGCACGGTGACGCTGCACCGGCGTTTCGATCCGGCGTCCTGGCTGAGCGACGTCACGGCGCGCAAGCCCACCATCTCTCTGCTCGTCCCTGCAGCCATGCAGGCCGTCATCGCGCATCCGGATTGGGCGAAGACGGATCTTTCCTCCCTGCGCATGCTGAACGCGGGCTCGATGGTCATTCCCGACTCGCTGATCGGCGCTTTTCACGCGCGCGGCATACCGGTCGGGCAGATATACGGCTGCACCGAGACCGCGCCGATCGCCACGGTGCTGCTGAAGGAAGACGCGGTGCGCAAGCTGGGCAGCGTGGGCAAGCCGGCGCCGCACTGCGAAGTGAAGCTGGTGGAGAGCGAAGTCTGGGTGCGCGGCCCGAACGTGATGCGCGGCTACTGGAACGATCCCGAAGGAACGGCGGCGGCGCTCACGCCCGACGGCTGGTTCAAGACCGGCGACCTCGCGCGCATCGACGAGGAAGGCTACTACTGGATCATGGGCCGCTCGAAGGACGTGATCATCTCGGGCGGCGAGAACATCTATCCCGCCGAGCTGGAGAACGTCCTCGCCGACTGCGCCGCAGTAGCGGATTGCGCGGTCATCGGGATGGAAGATCCGAAGTGGGGGGAAGCGGCTTGCGCCTGCATCGTGCGGAAACAGGAAATTTCAGAATCTGAAATCCTGAATCTTTTCCACAGTCGGCTCGCAAAATTCAAGCACCCGCGCCGCGTGATCTTCCTCGACAGCCTGCCGAAGAACGCCATGGGCAAGGTACAAAAATTCCAGTTAAAACAGCTGCTGGCGGGCCGCTAATCGATCTTCAGCTCCACCGACCCCAGCGCGCCGGCGCCGAAGCGCACCAGGTCGCCGGACTTGGGAAACTTGGAGGTCACCAGGCTGCCGGTGATGACGACGTCGCCGCGCCAGAGGCCGAGGCCGCGCGAGGCAAGGTTATTGGCGAGCCAGGCCAGCGCGTCCAGCGGATGGCCCATGACGTCGCGGCCATGGCCCACGCCCATGCTGTTGCCGTTGATCACCGCCACGCCGCGCAGCGCGGCGAGGTCGATGCTGCGCCAGTCCTTCACCGGCTCGCCGAGCACCGCGCCCTCGTTCCAGGCGTTGTCGGCCACCAGCATCAGCGGGTT
>DATBQR010000095.1:0-18068 GCA_036560705.1 Burkholderiales bacterium
ACCGCCCTCTCAATAGCATCTGAATCGTTCTGTTGGTCCTCCAAGGGCAGCGATAGCTTCTTCCCCGCCACTTTTTCGCGGCCCTTGCCCGATGGCGCTCCCCCTGTGCGTGGAACACGTTTCTTCCTCGCCGATTCACCCATAGAATCCTCATTTCCATGTCAGAGCATTAGGCACTCAACAGTATCAGCTTCCTTTTGGATTCCTCGAATGACTCCTATCGGCCAGAAGCGGACATTCCCACTACTGAAAGACGAGTTGCTCAGTAGCGTCGAGCTGCTTGATAGAAGCTTTGCGCTGCATCGAGGGATTGGCGGGATAGCGGTACAGCGCGGAGTGGCTGAGGGCTCATTCGATGGATGTCCGCCTTGGGTCGAATGCAGCCATTGTAATTCAGAGCAAAACCTGGGTTCCCGCTTTCGCGGGAACGACGATGATTGCCTAACCGCGCTCCGCCAGGCGCTGGTTAGCCTGCATCAACCGCTCGATCAGCACGCGCATGAACGCCTTGTTGAAGCCCACCTGGCAGGCGTCGGTGGCGGCGCGTAGCGCCTCCGCCTTGATCTCGATCATCGTCACCTCGCCCTGCGCGGTGATGGTGGTGGTGCGGCGCTCGATGCGGTCGGTGAAATAGAGGATCTCGCCGAAGCAGCCGCCCGGCTTGATGGTGTTCAGCTGCGTGCCCGACAGCGTGACGCTGACCTCGCCGGAGATGAGCAGGTAGAAGCTGTCGCCCTGGTCGCCTTCGCGGATGATCACGCTGCCTGCCGCGACTTTCTTCCAGCTGCCGATGCGCACGACCTCCCAGAGCGCCACGTCGCCCATGCCCTGAAAGAACGGCATCTGGCGCAGCTCGTTGAATTTTTCCGAATCGGACAGCGAAGCGCCGACCAGGCGCAAGGCGCTGAAGGCCTGGCTCAGGTCTTTGCCGAAATCGAGCCAGGACGCGTAGCGGCGCGCCGGGTCCTTGCTGATCGCGGTCATGACGATCTGGTCGAGCAGCGCCGGCAGCTCGGGGCGCAGCGTGGCGGGCCGCGGCGGCTCGGTATTCAGGATGGCGTAGATGAGCGACTCCTGGGTCGAGGCCTGGAACGGCAGCCGCCCGGTGAGCAGGCGGTACATGGTGACGCCCAGCGAGTAGATGTCGGTCTGGTGCGTGAGCGGCGCGATGCGCACCTGCTCGGGCGACATGTAGGCCGGCGAACCCACCCCGCTCAGTTGCGTGGTGTCGTGCGCGAAGTGCTGCTGGAACGAGGCGCCGAAGTCGCTCACCTTGGTCTCGCCGGCGTCCGACAGCAGGATATTGCCGGGCTTGATGTCGCGGTGGATCACGCCGTGCTGGAACGCGTACTCCAGCGCGCGGATGCACTTGAAGATGATCTCCACCACCTTGCCGAGCGGCAGCAGGTTGGTCACGCCCGAGTGCGCGTCCAGGGTGGGGCCGGCCACGTACTCCATTACCACATAGCTGTGGTCCGGCTCGGCCACCGCGTCCAGGATCTCGACGATGTGGGGGTGGTTCAGCTTGCCGGCCAGCGACGCTTCGGCGAGAAAGGCCTTGTGCGTCATGCGCTCGGCCTGCGGGTCGGTGTGGCGGTCGAAGAGAAATACCTTGATCGCCACCTCGCGGTCGCCGAAGGGGTCGCGCGCGAGGAATACCCGGCTGGTGGCGCCCATGCCGATCTCGCGGATGATCGAGTACTTGCCGAGCCGTGCCTGCGGTTCGAAGCGCGCGTCGGCGGCAGCGGTGCGCGCGCCGGCGGCCGGCGTCACCGTTTGCGGTCCTTAATGTAGCCGGCGATGTGCTGCAGCAGCTCGGCTTCCGGGTAGGGCTTGCCGAGGAACACGTTGACGCCCAGCTCCACCGCCTGGCTGCGGTGTTTTTCCGCGGTGCGCGAGGAAATCATGATGATCGGCATGCCGCGCGTGCGCGGATCGCCGCGCAGGTTGCGCGTCAGGTCGAAGCCGTCCATGCGCGGCATCTCGATGTCCACCAGCATCACGTCGGGCAGCGCGTCCTTCATCTGGGCGAGCGCATCCAGGCCGTCCTTGGCCGTCAGCACCTGGTAGCCCTCGCGCTCCAGCAGGCGGCTGGTGATCTTGCGCACCGTGAGCGAGTCATCCACCACCATGACCGCCGGCGCAGCCGGAGCGACGGCGACGGGCGCCGCGGCAGGCGACGCCGTGCGCTCGCTGGCCACGCGCGCGTGCTGGACCAGCTGGACCGGGTTGACGATGAGCACGATGCTGCCGTCGGCAAGCACCGTCGCTCCCGCGGCCCCGGGCACGCGCGCGAGCTGCGGCCCGATGTTCTTCACGACGATTTCGTGCTGGCCGAGCATCTCGTCGACGTGCAATGCGATGCGCTGGACGCCGCTGCGCAGCAGCAGCACCGAGTTATAGGTCTGCACGGCGCCGGCGCTGGCGCCGAGCAGCTGCGCCAGGCCGTACAGCGGGTAGCGGCGGTCCTGGAACTCCACGGACTGCGCCGCATAGCGCTCGGCCAGCGCCTCTGCCTTCAGGCGCAGCACCTGCTCGACCATCGCGGCAGACACCGCGAGCACGGCGCCGCCTGCGCGCACCAGCACCGCCTGCGTCACCGCCAGGGTCAGCGGCAGGTAGATGGTGAAAGTAGTGCCGCGGCCGCGTTCGCTGGCGATATCCACGCGCCCGCCGGCGGCGGCGATCTCGTTGCGCACCACGTCCATGCCGATGCCGCGCCCCGCGAGCTCGGTCACCGCTTCCGCGGTGGACAGACCCGAGACGAAGATCAGCTGCATCAACTCCGTTTCGGCAACCTCCTGGCCGGCTTGCAGCAACCCCTTGTCCTCGGCCTTGCGCCGCAGCCGCTCGAGGTCGAGGCCCGCGCCGTCATCGCTCACGATCAGGGCGATCTCGTTGCCCTCCTGGCGCAGGCTGACCGAGAGGCGTCCCGCCTCCGGCTTGCCCGCCGCCACGCGCGCCGCCGGCGTTTCCAGGCCATGCGACAGCGCGTTGCGCAGCATGTGCTCCAGCGGCGCGCCGATGCGCTCCAGGACGCTGCGGTCCATCTCGACCTGGCTGCCCTCGATGTGCAGTTCGGCCTTCTTGTCCAGCTCGCGCGTGGTCTGGCGCACGATGCGGTACAGGCGCTCATCGAGGATGGAGAACGGCACCGCGCGCATGCGCATCAGTTCCTGCTGCACGTCGCGGCTGGTGCGTGCCTGGTGGATCAGCGCGGCGTCGGTCTCGCCCAGGTTCTTGCTGAGCGACTGCTGGATCGAGGCGGCATCGTGCAGGCTCTCCGCCATCAGGCGCGTGAGTTCCTGCAGCCGCGTGTAGCGGTCGAATTCCAGCGGGTCGAATTCGCGGTTGCGCTCCTCCAGCTCCGACTTGCGCGCCTGCATCTGGCTGTCGGCCTGGATCTCCACTTCGCGCAGCTGGGCGCGCAGCCGGGCGATGCTCTCGCTCAGGTCGACGATGGATTGCTTGACGCCGCGCAGCTCGGCCTCGACGCGCGTGCGCGCGATGGTGACCTCGCCGGATTCGTTGATCAGGTGATCCAGCGTATCGGCATTGATGCGCAGCATCGCCGCGGGGCTGGGCAGCGGCGGCTCCGCGCGCGGCGCCTCGGCAGCGGTGGCGGCGGCGGCGGCAGCCGGCTGGGCCTCGGCCGCCGGCTCCGGGGCCGCCATGCGCTCGAGATCGAGACTCAGGCGGTCCATCTTTTCTTCCAGCTCGACGAACAGCGGGGCGGATACTTCGCCCGCCTCGAGCGCCGCCTCGATGCGGCTTTCCATGACGTGCGTCAGCTCGCCCAGCCGGATGGCGCCCGCCATGCGCGCGCTGCCCTTCAGCGTGTGCAGGGCGCGCTGCAGCGACTGCAGCACTTTTTCATCTTCCGGGTGCGCTTTCCAGTCGCGCAGGTCGCTGCCGACGAGGGGCAGCAGGTGCTGCGCCTCCTCCAGGAAAATCGGCAGCAACTGCGGATCGATGTCGTCGCGCATCACGCGCTGCGCCCTGCCGCCCGCGGCAGCAGGCGCTGGCGCCGGCATTTCCGCTGTCGGCGCCGCCTCGGGTACCGGCGCTTGCGCCGGTAGAGGGGCCGATACAGGGGCCGGCGCGGGCACGGGCAGCGCGAGCAGCCGCGCCGTCAGCTGGCGCAACGCCGCCTCGGTCTTCCCCGACTGTGCAGGCGCCACGCGGCGGTCCACCGATTCCACCCGCTCGCGCAGGCCCTTGATGGCCTTTTTCACCAGCTTCGCATCGGCCGCCGCCGCGCTCTGCGAGGCGAGCGGCATCCACTGCTCCAGCGCGGCCGACAGCGAGGCGATCGACGCAAAGCCCGCGGTCTGCGAGCTGCTGGCGAGGGTGTGCGCTGCGCGCACGAACTCGCGTGCGGCCTCGCCGGGCGAGTCGCGCCAGGCGTCGTACTGGCCTTGCAGCATGGCGACGTGTTCGCGTGCTTCCTTCAGGTAAATGTCGAACATGTGCCGCGCCAGGCGCACTTCACCGACCATCACCTCTTCCGGCAGCGCTGTCGCCTCCAGCGCGGGGTTGGCGACGGGCTCTGCCGGCGCGGCGGCCGGCGCCACCTCCGCCGGCTCTTCGGCGGCCCTGAGCTTTGCGGCAAGCGCGACGATGTCCTGCGCCTTGATTTCCCCAGCCAGGCTGCCATCGCGCAACTGGGCGATCCAGCCGGTGAACGAGGTGCTCGCCCGCGTCAGCAGGTCGAGCAACTCCGCGCTGGCGGGCCATTTCATCTGCAGCCAGCGGTTCATCACCTGCTCGACTTCCCAGGCGACCTCGCCCAGGTCCATCAGGCCCACCATGCGGCCGCTGCCCTTGAGGGTATGGAAGCCGCGCCGAATGGTGGTGAGCACGTCCAGGTCCTGCGGCTGCGCGCGGCATTCCACCATAGCGGCCTGGATGTTGCCGAGCACCTCGCCCGCTTCATCGAGGTAAATGTCGAGCAACTCCCGGTCGACGCCCGACCGCGCCGGCGCTGGCGCCGGTGCCGGCGGAGCAGGCACCGGGACGGGCGGCTCGACCGAGGCTGCGGGCGCCTTCGCTTCGGCGGCGCTGGCAGCGGCCTTCTTGATCGCCGACGCCGACAGCACCATCGTCGTATCCATGCCCCGCTCCAGGACCGGCGTGTGCGCCCGGTCGTGGCGGCGGAAGAACAGCTCGATGGCATGCTCCGCCGGCTCGCGCCCCTGCTGGCAGGGCTCCAGGAAAATACCGATGCTGCTCAGCCCCTCGGCGATCCAGTCCATGTCGTCGGCGACATTGGCGTAATCCGCAGAGGAGCATTGCTTGATCAGGCGTTCGCACAGCGCGAACGCCCGCGCCGCCTGCTCGAAGCGCAGCACGGTCAGCGCGCCGTTGATCTGCCGCAGGTGGGACTGCAGCCCCCGCAGGGTGTCCCGTTTGGAGGGATCGCGCGCAAACGCGTCGAGCACCTGCTCCACGTGCTGCAGGTTGGCCGCGATCTCCTTCGCCACCCGCGCGCGCAGCTGCAGCGCGCCGATCTGTTCGCTCAGGTCCGCGCGCAGCCCCGCAGGCGGCTCCCCGGTGGATTTGCCCTGGGCGGCATCCAGCAGCCAGCCGCCCATGATGACGATCTGCTGCTCGAGGTCGGGCGGCGGATCGGTAAAGTGGTCGATGACGCTCTCGATCAGCAGGAACGCGGACGCCATCTCGATCACCATGAACGGCTTCTGGCGCGGAAACGGGTCGGGCAGGTGCTTGGTCACCAGCGCGATCGCATCCAGCAGCTTGATCAGGTGCTGGTTGCCGAGCGGCACCGCCTTGGTCTTGAACGGGGCGACCAGCTCGCGGAAGCGCGTCGCGGTCTTCTGCTCGCCCGCGACGTACTGCACCCAGGCGCCCTTCAGCGCATCGAGGCGCGAGTGCAGGTCGTAGAGCGCCGGCTCCAGCCAGTCGAGGTCGAATTCCAGCATGCCGGCGGGCTTCGGCGGCTCGGGGAACAGGCTGTCGAGCTGGTAGAGCTGGCGGACCTGCGTCACGCGCTTGGAAGGGGCCTGCGCCTTGGCCACTGCGTAGAGCAGCTCGCGCAACAGCACCTCGCTCACCGCGGGCGAGCCCTCGCGCATCTGCTTCTCGATGCGATTGCCGAGCGCCTTGGCCTGCGCCACCCATTCGGGGCTCTGCGGGTGCTCGAGCGAATCGATCAAGCCGCCCGCGACCCACCACACGGCTTGCGGCTCGGGCAGCTGCGCCGCCACCTTGTGCAGCTGGTTGACAGCGCGGCGCATGTCATCGAGGCCGCCCTTGGTCGAGTTGCGCAGCCAGGCAAGCAACCCGCGCTGGAACAGCGCGCGCTGCTTCTGCACGTGCGCGGAGACCCTGTCCATCGCCAGCGCCTTCGGCTTGGTGTGCGGCGGCGCCGGGGGCGAGAGATCGGGGAAGAACAGGTCGCGCTCGGAGACGTCCAGCTTGCCCTGCAGCGTGGCGAGTTCGCGATAGAGCGGGAACAGCCTGAGCGGCACGTTCGCCTGGCCGCGTTCCAGCCCGTCGACGAACTCCTTGAGCGCCTGGATGGCGCGGTCGACGACGGCCAGCGCGGCGGCGCCGGCCGGCGCCGCGAAGCTCTGTTCGATCAGCTCGCAGAAACGCGTCGCGCCGGCCAGTCCCACCATGCGCAGCGCCCCGCTCACCTGGTGCAGGTGCACCGGGCAGGACGCCAGCAACGCCGCGTCCCCGGAACCGGCCGAGAACTTGGCGATCTGATCCCGCACCAGGGTCAGCGCCTGGTCGACCTCGGCGACGATCCATGACAGCAGGGTGGCGTTGTTGCCCATGAGCCCCGTCAGGCGAGCTTGAAGCCGGACACGGAGGACTTCAGTTCATCGGCGAGCGCCGTCAGGCGTTCAGCGGATCCCGCCGTGCGGCGCGTGCCCTCGGTGGTCATCTGCGTGATCGCCAGGATCTCGTTCATCGCCGTGGCCACGCGGCTGGCCGACACCGCCTGCTCCTGCGTGGCGGTGGAAATCGAGCCGATCAGCCCGGCCAGCTGGCTGGACACCTGTTCGATTTCGCGCAGCGCGCGGTCCGCCTCGTCCGCCGTCTTGGTCCCCTCCACCACGCCGCGCGTACTGCGCTCCATGGCCTCGATGGCATCCTGCGTGTCGCCCTGAATCGACTTGACGATCGCGGCGATGTGCTTGGTCGCCTCGCCGGAGCGTTCCGCCAGCCGCTGCACCTCCTCCGCCACCACCGTGAAGCCGCGCCCCGCCTCGCCGGCGGAGGCCGCCTGGATCGCGGCGTTCAGCGCCAGCACGTTGGTCTGCTCGGTGATGTCCGAGATCAGCTGCACGATCTCGCCGATCTCCTGCGAACTCTCGCCCAGGCGCTTGATGCGCTTGGAAGTCTCCTGGATCTGCTCGCGGATGTCGTTCATGCCGCGGATCGAGTTCTGCACCGCCTGCGCGCCTTTTTCCGCCGCGCTGAGGGAGCTCTGCGCCACCTTGGCCGAGTCGTTGGCGCTCTTCGACACGCTGGTCATCGACTGCGCCATCTGCACCGCCGACTGGCCGGTGCCCTGGATCTTGGTGGCCTGCGTCTGCGCCGCCTTCAGCAGCTGGCCTGAAATCGTCTGCGCCTCGGCCGTCGCCGTGGTGACCTGCTGCGCGGCGGTGTTGACGCCCGTCACCAGCCGGCGCAGCGCGTCGATGGTGACGTTGATGGAATCCGCGATGGCGCCGGTGATCTCCTCCGTCACCTGCGCGCGCGCGGTCAGGTCGCCGTCGGCCAGGTCGCTGATTTCGTCCAGCAGCCGCAGGATGGCGTCCTGGTTGGTCTTGTTCTGCCGTTCGCTTTCCACCGCGCGCTTGCTGCTGTCGTCGACGTAGACCTTGCCGATCAGCAGCAGCAGCAGCAGCGCCGCCGCCGACACCACCACCAGCGCGAAGAGGTTGTAGCGCCGCTTGCCGAGATCCTGCTGGTAGGCGTCATTCAGCGCTTCGGCGGCCTGCAGCAGCGCTTCGCTGTCGTTGAACATGTCGAAAGACGCGCGCTTGGCGCCGACCAGGCGCGCCTGGTTGCCGAGGATGTCGTTCACCGAGCGCTGGTAGTCGGCGAACCCGGTCTGCAGTTCGGTCAGCTTGGCGCGCATTTCCGGATCGCCGACGCGGGCGATGCGCAAGGTCTGGTTTCCCTGCAGCAGGCCCAGCACCGTGTCGCGGAAGGTGTTGGTGTCCTTGCCGAGCAGGAACGCCACCTCGGGGTCGACGACGTTCTCCGCCAGCATGGTGTTGGCGTTCTTCGCCATGCGCTGGGTAAGCATCATGAGCTGCGCGGTGATCGCGTTCTGGTGCGCCGAGCCGCCGCTCTGCACGCTGAGGGCGGAGATCTCGTCGGTGATCTCCTGCAGCGTCTGGTTGGTGTTGTTGATCGCCCGCACGGCGCTGCCGAGCGCCGTCAGGCTGCGCTCCTCGTCGAGCACCAGGGTGGCGTTGCGCTCGGTCTTGCGCCACTGCTTGTCCAGCGAATCGAGCGCTGGCTGCGCGGCGGCGGGCGAGCGCGGCAGGCTGACCCCGCCGCTGTCGCCGCCGGAGGCGAGCAGCTTGACCAGCGCCGCGAATTCGTCGCGGCTGCTGCGCAGCTGCTTGAAGGCCTCGGCGTTGCCCTGCGAAGCCAGCTGCGCGGCCTTGGCGAGGCGCTGCGACAGCATCTGGATCTTGCCGACGCTGGCAATGTAGATGGTGCCGAAGGTGCCCTGGCGCGAATCGACCACCACGATGGCCGCGGTGACCGCCAGCGCGAAGATCAGGCCGCCGATGAGGATCTGCAGCTGCTTGCCGGTCGGCAGGCCGCCGATGAGCGGCAGGCCGCCCGCGGGGCCGGCGGTTTCCCCGGCTGTTGCTTTTTTCTCCGCACCGCCGCGCTTGCCGAAGGGAAGCTTGAGCGCGCCTAGTTTGAGTGCCATGGTATTCCCCTTATCGCAAGAACTTGCCGTCGTGGCCGATGATCGTCAGGTCGACGAACTTCGATCCGGCGTGGTTGGTGGGCGAGTAGCCGACATAGAAACCGCCCAGGTCGACGTCCTGCATCTTCTCCATGGCGGCGATGAATGCCTCGCGCGTCAGGGCCTTGCCCGTGCGCCGCAATCCCTCGACGAAAACTTTCGCCACGAGGAAACCCTCGAGCGCGCCGAAGTTGGGCTCCTTGAACCCGGCCTTCTCGGAGAGCTGCTGGTATTCCTTCACCACCGGGACCGCCGTGCCCCACGGAAAGGGCACGACCTGCGAGATCGCCACGCCGATCCCTTCCTTGCCGAGCTTGTCCGCGAGCGACTTGCTGCCGACGAAGGATACGTTGTAGAAAGTCGCCGCGCTGCCCGCTTTCTTCATCTGGTGGATGAACTCCGCGCAGGAGGTGTAGGCGCTGATCATCACCACGGCGTCGGGCTTGGCCGCGAGGATCTTCTTCACCGCATCCTCCACTTTCACGGTGTTGCGCTCGACCGTGCCGAGCGCCGAGATCTTCATGCTGCGCTTCTGCGTGGCGATCTCCACCCCTTTCAGCCCGGCCTGCCCGTAGGCGTCGTTCTGATAGAACACCGCGATGTTCTTGCCGCCGGTCGACACCACCTGCTCGACGATCTTGTCGGTCTCATCGTAGTAGCTGGCGCGCACGTGGAAAATGTAGCGATTGAACGGGACCCGCAGGGATTCCGCCCCGGTGAAGGGGCCGACGAAAGGCACCTTGGCCTCCGTGAACACGGGGATCGCGGGCACGCTGGTCGGCGTGCCGACGTAGCCGATGAGCGCGAACACCTTGTCCTGTTCGATCAGCCGCTTGGTGTTCGGCACGGTGCGCGCGGGCTCGTAACCGTCGTCCAGCGTGGTCAGCTCCACCTTGCGGCCGTTCACGCCTCCCTTTGCATTGACGGCGTCCAGATAGGCCTTGATGCCGTTGCGCATCTGGATGCCGAGCTGGGCCGCCGGCCCGGTCAGCGCCACCGACTGCCCGAGCAGGATTCTGTCCGCCGTGACGCCGTCCTCCGCCGCCGCGCCTTGCGCCAGCATCATGGCCGCCGCCACGCCCACCATCGCGATTCTGTTCATCCCATCCTCCATCCAGTTTGTTGCGACCCTCACGCCGCCACCTCGAGGAACGCCGGATCCTGCACCAGCTTCGCTAGATCCAGTTCCTTCCACTGCCTGCCTTCCTTGTCGCTGTATTCCGCCTTCAGCCAGGGCGCACCGCCGCCCGAGGCCGAATTTTCCCGTTTCGCCTGCAGCTGCTCCGCGCCGCGCAGGCCCAGCGAACGGTCCACCAGCAAGGCGCTCCCCATGCGGAATCGCTCGCCGAGCAGCAGCAGCCGGGTCTGTTCGCCCGCCACCACCGCCGCGCCGCCGAGAAAGGCGGGAAAATCCACCACGCTGTAGAGCTTGCCGCGGATGTTCGTAACCCCCCGGAACCACGGCCGGGTCAACGGCACGGCCGTGATCGGCGGTACCGGCAGTACCTCGCCCGCGTCGGCCAGATCCACCAGCCAGGACTCCGCGCCCACCTGCACGCCGAGCTTGGACGCCGCGTGGCCGCTGGCCGCGCTTTGCAGGCGGCCGGCCAGCTCACGCTGGTAGTCCCGCAGCGAAGTGCGGGCTGCCATCAGCCGAGCGCCGATATCTTGGCGAGCAGTTCAGCCTGGCTGACCGGCTTGACGATGTAATCGCGCGCGCCCTGGCGCATGCCCCAGATGCGGTCGGTCTCCTGGCCCTTGGTGGTGCAGATGATCACCGGGATATTCTTGGTGCTCTCGTCCTTGCTGAGCGTGCGCGTTGCCTGGTAGCCGCTCTGCCCCGGCATCACGACGTCCATCAGCACCAGGTCGGGCCGCTGCAGTTTCACCTTGGCGAGGGCGTCCTCGCCGCTCTCTGCGGTGGTCACCGCGTAGCCGCTCTTGACCAGGATGTCGCTCAGGTGGCGGCGGTCGGTGGGCGAATCATCGACGACGAGAATGTTTTTGATGGGCATAGGGTCGGACCTTTCGGATGCAGGGTTTAGACGGGGGCGGAGCTAGTGGCGGAAGCCGGTCTGATGCAGGCGTTGATGGCGTCGATCAGCGATTCCTTGGTAAAGGGCTTGGTGAGATAACGGTCGGAGCCGGCCAGCCGACCGCGCGCGCGGTCGAACACGCCGTCCTTGCTCGACAGCATGATCACCGGCGTGGACTTGAGGTTCGGGTTCTGCTTGACCAGTGCGCAGGTTTGATACCCGTCGAGCCGCGGCATCATGATGTCGACGAAAATCACCTTCGGCTGGTGGTCGCTGATTTTCGCCAGCGCATCGAAGCCGTCCTCGGCGAGGACTACCTCGAATCCGGCCTGGCGCAGAAATATCTCCGCGCTCCTCCGGATAGTATTGCTGTCATCGATGACGAGGACCTTGATCGGCCCGGGCACCGCGTCGCTCACGAACTCCTCCTCCCCAACTCCGGGGATGTACTCTACTCTCTTTTGGGTTCCTTTTTCCTGTCAGTCAGACCGTTATCGCATCCAGTTAAAGTGTAATGGCATCTTCCTCTTTTATTCTGGCGCATCGCAAAAAAGGACAGCGGGAATGCATTGACCTAGCTCAAGCGCCGGCGTCCGGAAAGTGAACCGGTGGCGGGATAATCCCCGCCCAGGGCTTGAAAACGGGAATCCGGCCCTCAAGTGCCGCGATTCGTATGTCCGATCCGACCCCCCAATCCGATACCCCGGCCTCGGCCGAGGAAAAAACCCTCGACCAGCTGCTCGCCGAGGCCCAGGCCCGCATCGAGGAGCAACGCGACGCCTGGATGCGCGCGGTAGCCGAGGCCGACAACGTCCGAAAGCGCGCCCAGGCCGACGTCGCTGCCGCGCACAAATTCGCCGTGGAGCGGTTCGCCGAGAACCTGCTGCCGGTCATGGACAGCCTGGAAGCCGCGCTCGCCGCGGCCGAAAGTTCGCCGCAGGCGCTGCGCAACGGCCTGGAACTTACCCTGAAGCAGCTAAAGGCCGCGTTCCAGAAAGCCAACCTGGCCGAGATCGTCCCGGCCGCGGGCGAACGCTTCGACCCGCACCGGCATCAGGCGATGGCGGCGGTCGAATCGGCCGCCGAGCCCAATACCGTGGTCGCCGTCATGCTCAAGGGCTATGCCCTGCACGACCGGGTGATCCGCCCGGCGCTGGTCACGGTCGCCAAGGCCCTTGAAAACAAGGCCGGAATCCCCATATCCGACAGTAACTTGAACACGAACTAAGGAACGGCTATGAGCAAGATCATCGGCATCGACCTCGGCACGACGAACTCCTGTGTCGCGATCATGGAGGGCGGCAAGCCCAAGGTCATCGAGAATTCCGAGGGCGCGCGCACGACCCCTTCCATCGTCGCCTATACCGAAGAGAGCGACGTCCTGGTCGGCGCGCCGGCCAAGCGCCAGGCGGTGACCAACGCGAAGAACACCTTGTTCGCCGTGAAGCGGCTGATCGGACGCAAGTTCGAGGAAAAAGAAGTACAGAAGGACATCTCCCTGATGCCCTACGGGATCGCCAAGGCAGACAACGGCGACGCCTGGGTCGAGGTGCGCGGCAAAAAGCTAGCGCCGCAGCAGGTCTCGGCCGAAGTGCTGCGTAAGATGAAGAAAACCGCCGAGGACTATCTCGGCGAGGAAGTCACCGAGGCCGTGATCACGGTGCCGGCCTATTTCAACGACTCGCAGCGGCAGGCGACCAAGGACGCCGGCCGCATCGCCGGACGGGACGTGAAGCGCATCATCAACGAGCCGACCGCGGCCGCGCTCGCCTTCGGCATGGACAAGAAGGAAGGCAAGGACCGCAAGATCGCCGTGTACGACCTCGGCGGCGGCACCTTCGACATTTCCATCATCGATATCGCCGCGGTCGACGGCGAGCACCAGTTCGAGGTGCTCTCCACCAACGGCGACACCTTCCTCGGCGGCGAGGATTTCGACCAGCGCCTGATCGACTACATCGTGGAGGAATTCAAGGCGAAGAGCGGCGTCGACCTCGCCAAGGACGCGATCGCGCTGCAGCGGGTCAAGTCCGCGGCCGAGCGCGCCAAGATCGAACTGTCCTCGAGCCAGCAGACCGAGATCAACGAACCCTACATCGCGATGTCGAACGGCGCGCCGCAGCACCTGGCGACCAAGATCACGCGCGCCAAGTTCGAATCGCTGGTGGACGAGCTGATCAGCAAGACCATCGAACCCTGCCGCGTCGCCATCAAGGACGCCGGCGTCAAGGTTGGCGACATCCAGGACGTGATCCTGGTGGGCGGCATGACGCGCATGCCCAAGGTGGTGGACAAGGTGCGCGAGTTCTTCGGCAAGGAGCCGAGGAAGGACGTCAACCCGGACGAGGCGGTTGCGGTCGGCGCGGCGATCCAGGCCGGCGTGCTGAAGGGCGACGTCAAGGACGTGCTGCTGCTCGACGTCACGCCGCTTTCGCTCGGCATCGAGACGCTGGGCGGCGTGATGACCAAGCTGATCCAGAAGAACACCACCATCCCGACCAAGGCGCAGCAGGTCTTTTCGACCGCCGAGGACAACCAGACCGCGGTGACGATCCACGTGCTGCAGGGTGAACGCGACGTGGCGAGCGGCAACAAGTCGCTCGGCCAGTTCAATCTCGCCGACATCCCGCCCTCGGCGCGCGGCATGCCGCAGATCGAGGTCATGTTCGACATCGACGCCAACGGCATCTTGCACGTCACCGCCAAGGACAAGGCGACCGGCAAGGAAGCGAAGATCAAGATCCAGGCGGGCTCCGGCCTGACCGAGGAGGAGATCAAGCGCATGGTGGCGGACGCGGAAACGCACGCCGAAGAGGACCGCAAGGCGCTCGAGCTCGTCAATGCGCGCAACCAGTGCGAAGCGCTGGTGCACTCGGTCAAAAAATCGCTCACCGAATACGGCGAGAAGCTGGAGGCGGGCGAGAAGGAAAAGATCGAAGCCGCGCTGAAGGAGGCCGAGGGCGTGCTGAAGTCCGACGACAAGGCGCAGATCGACGCCAAGGCGAAGGCGCTCGCGGAAGCTTCGCAGAAACTCGGCGAGAAGGTCTATGCCGATGCGCAGGCCAAGCAGCAACAGGCCGCTGGCGGCGACGCGCAGCCGTCGGCCGAGGCGAAAAAGGACGACGGCAACGTGGTCGACGCGGAGTACACGGAAGTCAAAGACAAGAAAACCGGCTGAGCCGGCTGGCAGGGGGAAGCTGAGGCGTGGCGAAGCGCGACTACTACGAAGTCCTCGGCGTAAACCGGGACGCGTCCGAAGAGGACATCAAGAAGGCCTACCGCAAGCTGGCGATGAAGTGGCATCCGGACCGCAATCCGGATAACCCGAAGGCGGAGGAGACCTTCAAGGAGGCGAAGGAGGCCTACGAAGTTCTCACCGATGCGCACAAGCGGCCGGCCTACGACCAGTACGGCCACGCCGGCGTCGACCCGTCGGCCGCTGCGGGCGCCGGCGCGGGCTTCGGCCAGGCCGGCTTCGGCGACATTTTCGGCGACATTTTCGGCGACATCTTCGGCGGCGGGCGCGGCGGGCGCTCGAACGTATTCCGCGGCGCCGACCTGCGCTACAACCTCGAAATCGCGCTCGAGCAGGCGGCGCACGGCTTCGAGACCAAGATCCGCATCCCGACGCTGGCCGAGTGCGCCACCTGCCACGGCTCGGGCGCCAAACCGGGCACGCAGCCGCAGACCTGCGCTACCTGCCGCGGCCAGGGCCAGGTGCGCGTGTCGCAGGGGCCGTTCTCCATCGCGCAGACCTGCCCCCGCTGCCACGGCAGTGGCAAGACCGTGGCGCACCCCTGCGCCACCTGCAACGGCGCCGGCCGCATCAAGAACCAGAAGACACTGTCGGTGAAAATCCCGGCCGGCGTCGACGAGGGCGACCGGGTACGTCTCTCGGGCGAGGGCGAAGCCGGCGTCAACGGCGGCCCGCCGGGCGATCTCTACGTCCAGGTGCACCTCAAGCCGCACGCGGTGTTCCAGCGCGACCACGACGACCTGCATTGCGAGATGCCGGTGTCGTTCACCAGCGCGGCGCTCGGCGGCGAGATCGAGATCCCGACGCTCGACGGCAGCGCGCGCATCAAGGTGCCGAGCGAAACCCAGAGCGGCAAGACCTTCCGGCTGCGCGGCAAGGGCATCAAGGGCGTGCGCAGCCAGTCGCCGGGCGACCTGTTCTGCCACGTGGTGGTCGAGACGCCGGTCAACCTCACCAGCCGCCAGCGCGAGCTATTGCAGGAGTTCGAGGCGATCAGCCAGAAGGACGCCGGGCGCCACAACCCGCGCGCCAAGGGCTGGTTCGACAAAGTGAAGGAATTCTTCGAAGGCTGAGGCTACTTCTTCTGCGCAGGCGGCTGGGCCTTGCGCAGCGGAAACTGGGACGAAGCCTGCCACATGTAGAACGTTACGGCGGCCGAGGTCGCGAGAACGTCGCCGCGCCCATCGACGACCTGCGCCTGCAGCGCGTGCTCTCCCCGGTCGATGCCGTTCAGAAAAACCGTCGTATCCCGGCTCTCGGCTCCGATCGCCGCGCCATCGATGAGCAGGCGGACCCGCTCGCCAGGGGCCAGGCGGACGCGCAATGCGACCGTGAGATTGCCGTTGTTGTCGTGGATAGTCTCCCCGGCTCGCGGCGCCTGAATGGCCACGTCGCCCGCGTAGCCGATCGCAGGCAGAAAACAGCTTGCGCCGAGGAGGACGATCAGACGAAGCAACGATTGCATGCGAACCTCAGGCTCGGCGCCAGGTAGTTCCCTTTGGGCCATCTTCCAAGACAATTCCAGCATCGAGCAATTGCGTTCTAATCCTGTCCGACTCAGCAAAGTTCTTCGCCTTCTTTGCTGTTTCTCGCTCCGCGATCAGCGCCTCGACGCTCTTGTTGAAGCCTGCAAGAACAAGTTCTGCCTTAAGTTCGCCTTTGAAAGACAGTCTGCCTTGCAAGAAAACCTGAGAATCACTCTGAAGCAAGCCAAGTATCCCTCCAAGTGCTTTGAGCTGATCCGCAGCTTTGCGATCGCCGGTATTCGCCAGATTCGCCAACTTCTGCAATTCAGATACAGCCTCGGACGTATTGAAGTCATCGTCCATCGCCGCCTTGAAGCGCTGGGCGTGTGGCTCGTTCCAATCCACCGGCACCGTACCTTCAACGCCCTTGAGTGCCGTATAGAGCCGCGTCAGGGCAGCCTTGGCGTCCGCCAGGTGCGTGTCCGAATAGTTCAGCGGGCTGCGATAGTGCGCGCGCAAGATGAAGAAGCGCACCACCTCGGGGTCGAAGCTCTTCAGGATGTCGCGGATGGTGAAGAAATTGCCGAGCGACTTCGACATCTTCGCGTCGTCCACGCGCACGAAGCCGTTGTGCATCCAGTAGTTCACGAACTTGCGGCCATTGGCGCCCTCGGACTGGGCGATTTCGTTTTCATGGTGCGGAAACTGCAGGTCCTGGCCGCCGGCGTGGATGTCGAAGGTCTCCCCGAGCAGCGCGCAGCCCATCGCCGAGCACTCGATATGCCAGCCGGGACGCCCGTCGCCCCAGCCGGACGGCCATTTCGGCTCGTCGGGCTTCGAATGCTTCCAAAGGACGAAATCGAGCGGGTCCTGCTTGGTTGCGTCGATCTCTACCCGCTCACCGGCACGCAGGTCGTCCAGCGATTTTCCCGACAGCCGCCCGTAGCCGGGGAACTTGCGCACCGGGAAGTTGACGTCGCCGCCCGCCGCCTGGTAGGCAAGGCCGTTTTTCTCCAGGCGGCCGATCATTTCCAGCATCTGCGGCACGAATTGCGTCGCGCGAGGCTCGTGGTCGGGCTTTTCGACGCCCAGCGCCCCCACGTCCTCTTCCATGGCGCGGATGAAGCGCCCGGTAAGCGCGGCGATCGGTTCGCCGTTCTCGGCGGCCCGCTTGATGATTTTGTCGTCGATATCGGTGATATTGCGGACATATGTGACGCGCAGGCCGCTTTCGCGCAGCCAGCGCCGCACCTGGTCGAACACCACCATCATGCGCGCGTGGCCGAGGTGGCAGTAGTCGTAGACCGTCATGCCGCAGACGTACATGCGCACCTCGCCCGGACGGATCGGAACGAAGTCCTGCTTGTCCCTTGCCAGCGAGTTATAGATGCGAAGCATGCGGATACCCTGTCCTGCGTCGGCCCTAGTTGCCGAAGTTGTTAAGGGGCAGGGCTTAGTCTAGAATGAGCAACGTTCTGTAGAGCCTTGAAAAGTATAACACAATGACCACTTTCCCTGACCTTCGCCAAACCATCGCCGCGCTGCTCACCGCGCTAGCGACCTTGCCCTTCGCCGCGTTCGCGGACGACGTGCAGGATGCGAGCAAGCTGCTCAAGTCCGGGCAGCCGCAACAGGCGCTCGAGCGCGTGAACAAGGCGCTCGCCGCCAAGCCGAAGGATCCGCAGGCGCGCTTTCTCAAGGGCCTGATCTTCGCAGAGCAGGGCAACACCAAAGAGGCGACGGATATTTTTCTCGCCCTGACGAAGGACTACCCGGATCTTCCGGAGCCCTACAACAATCTCGCCGTGATCTATGCCTCGCAGGGGCTGTACGAAAAGGCGCGCGCTTCACTCGAGCAGTCGATCCGCACGCACCCGAGCTACGCCACCGCGTACGAGAATCTCGGCGACGTCTACGCGAAGCTCGCGAGCCAGGCCTACGACAAGGCGCTGCAGATCGATTCGACCAACCCGGGGGCGAAGAACAAGCTCGCGTTGGTGAAGGAACTGGTGGGCGGCACGGGTACTGCGTCCGCCCCGACGGCCTCGAAGCCGGTCGCGGTGGCCGACGCGTCTGCACCCAAGGAGCCCGCCAAATCACCCGCCGCCGCCACGGTGGCAGAACCCGCCAAGCCTGCGGCCGAGAAACCCGCCGCGGAAAAACCCGCGGCGGAGAAGCCCGCTGCCGCGAGCGGCGGCAACGCCGACGTCATCGAAACGGTGAAGGCCTGGGCGAAAGCATGGTCCGCCAAGGACGTCGACGGATACCTCGCGTACTATGCCAAGGACTTCAAGACGCCGGGCGGTGAAGCGCGCGCCGACTGGGAAAAAGCGCGCCGGCAG
>DATBQR010000096.1:0-2930 GCA_036560705.1 Burkholderiales bacterium
GGTCGCCCCCGGCGCGGGCCCGGTTGCGGTATTGGCCTTCTTTTACATCAGCGGATACCTCATTACCCAGATTACGCAGGAAGTCTATGCGGCCCCGGGCCAGATCGGCGCTTTCTTCCTGAACAGGTTTCTGCGGATATACCCGCAATATCTCGGCGCGGTGCTGCTCGGTCTCGCTTCCATCTATTGCTTTCCGGAAACGGCATACGGCATCCACAGCAATCTCAGCTGGCCGGAGGGCCCGCGTGAGTGGATTCCGCAGTTCGCCATTTTCGGCTTGTACGGCGCCGATGTCCGCGTGCTGCCGGCGGCATGGTCGCTGAGCACGGAACTCTACTATTACCTGCTGATCGGCCTGCTGACCGGGCGGTCGAAAAAGCTGGCCGTCGCGCTGTTCGCCGTCAGCCTGCCCGTGGGCGCTCTTTGCGCGCTGAAAATCCTGCCGTTCGATTTCTACGGGCACCCCCTCGGCAACGGGTTCGCCTTCGCCTTCGGGTCGATTACCTATTTCTATCGCGACTCGTTTTCCTTCACCCGGGCGCAATTCGCGATCGCCTGCGTGGCATACGGCCTGCACACCTACGGCGTGCCGCTGCTGATCGAGGACGGGCTGGATGACGCGAACCTTGCCGCGAGCCTGCTGCCGTTCTTTCTGATCCTCGTCTACATCGTTCACAACGACATCAAAAACAGGCGGCTCGCGGCCTGGGCCAACGTGCTGGGAAAGCTGGCCTACCCGCTGTTTCTCACGCACTGGGCCGCGTGCGTATTCGTCAGCCAGCTGTTTTTCGACGGCAGGGCCAACCGGGACAGCGGCACTGTCGCCGACAGCGCGGTGTATTTTCTTTCGATACTGGCCGCCGCGCTGCTTATTTCCTGCCTTTTCCACCAATGCATCGACAAACCCGTGGAGAGGGTCAGGCGCAGCATCCGTTTGCGCGCGATATCCGGGGGATGATTTTCGCGCGCCCTGCTCAGGTGTTCTGCACCACGATGTTGGGGAACTTCGAGGTCATGTCCTTCTGCGATTCGGCGATCCGTACCGCGCAGCGCCGGGCGATCTGCTTGTAGATCGCCGAGACGCGCCCCTCCGGATCGGCCACCAGCGTCGGTTTGCCCGAATCGGCGTTCTCCCGGATCGCGGAGTCCAGCGGCAGCTGGCCGAGCAGTTCGGTGCCGTACTCCTTGGACATGCGAGCAGCGCCCCCTTCGCCGAAGATGTGGCTCTCGTGGCCGCAGTTCGGGCAAATGTGGATCGACATGTTCTCGACGATGCCGAGGATCGGGATGCCGGTCTTCTCGAACATCTTTAGGCCCTTGCGCGCGTCGATAAGCGCAATGTCCTGCGGCGTGGTGACGATCACAGCGCCCGTGACGGGCACCTTCTGCGCGAGCGTCAGCTGGATGTCGCCGGTGCCGGGCGGCAGGTCCACCACCAGGTAATCGAGGTCGCGCCAGCGCGTGTCCTTGAGCAGCTGCTCCAGCGCCTGCGTCACCATCGGCCCGCGCCAGACCATCGGCGTGTCGTTGTCGATCAGGAAGCCGATCGAGATCGCCTGCAGGCCGTGGCCCTCCATCGGCTCCAGGCTCTTGCCGTCCTTCGATTCCGGGCGGCCCGTGATGCCGAGCATCATCGGCTGCGAAGGCCCGTAGATGTCGGCATCGAGAATCCCGACGGATGCACCCTCGGCGCGCAAGGCCAGCGCGAGATTCACCGCCGTGGTGGATTTGCCGACGCCGCCCTTGCCCGAGGCGATGGCGATGATGTTCTTGATCCCCGGCACCAGCTTCACGCCGCGCTGCACGGCATGCGAGACGACTTTCGAGCGCACCGTGACGCTCGCATCCGGCGCGCCCGCCGCCTTCAGCGCCTCGCTCACCTGTCGGCGGATCGGCTCGAACTGGCTCTTGCCCGGATAACCGAGCTCGATTTCCAGAGAAACCGGGCCGGCGCCGGCCTTCACGTTCTTCACCGAACGCGTGGCGACGAAGTCCTTGCCGGTATTCGGATCGACGATTTTTGCGAGGACTGCCTGGACATCCGCTTGATTCATGGGCATGCGTGGAGTGTAAGCTAAAATTGCCCTCTTTCCAGAGTAGAAAATGCCCCGCAAGCTCTTCGTCACCACCGCCCTGCCCTACGCCAACGGCGCGTTCCACATCGGCCACATCATGGAGTACATCCAGGCCGACATCTGGGTGCGCTTCCAGCGCATGCAGGGGAACCAGGTTCATTTCGTCGGCGCCGACGACGCGCACGGCGCGCCGATCATGCTCGCGGCGGAAAAAGCCGGCAAGACGCCGGAGGAATTCGTCGCCGCGATCGCGAGCGGCCGCAAGCAGTACCTCGATGGCTTCCATATCGAGTACGACAACTGGCATTCCACGCACTCGCCGGAGAACACCGCGCTGTCGCAGGACGTGTTCCGCCGCCTCAAGGCGAAAAACCTGATCTACAGCAAGCCGGTCGAGCAGTTCTTCGACCCGGTCAAGGGCATGTACCTCGCCGACCGCTACATCAAGGGCGAATGTCCGGTCTGCGGCACCAAGGACCAGTACGGCGACGCCTGCGAGAACTGCAGCTCGGTCTATCCGGCCACCGACCTGAAGAACCCCTACTCCACGCTCTCGGGCGCCAAGCCGGTGCTCAAGACCTCAGACCACTACTTCTTCAAACTCTCCGACCCGGCCTGCGTCGCCTTCCTGCGCGAATGGCTGCAGGTGCCGGGCCGGCTGCAGTCGCAGGTGCTGAACAAGGCCTGGGAATGGCTCGACGGCGAAGGCGACAAGGCGCTCGGCGACTGGGACATCTCTCGCGACGCGCCCTACTTCGGCATCCGCGTGCCCGACATCGCCGAGGAAAAGTACCTCTACGTCTGGCTGGACGCGCCCATCGGCTACCTCGCCAGCCTGAAGAACTACTGCGCGAA
>DATBQR010000097.1:0-11871 GCA_036560705.1 Burkholderiales bacterium
GCGCGCTTCGCCTGGGCGGCCCGCCTGCTCCAGCGCCGCGACCGCGGCGGCGAAATCCTGCTCGCGCGCGGTCGCCGGCAGGCGGCCCGGCGGCAGCGCCAGCATCGACCAGTAGCCGCTCTCCTGCCAGAAGTATTCCAGGAACTCGAAGCGCCATTCGTCGCGCGCCCTCTTTGCCGAACGCACGATGACTTCGCGTTTCTCCAGGTCGTAGCCCACGATCACCGCGTAATGCCAGACGGGCAGCCACTTGAACGCGAGGTTGAGCAGGACCACCACCGGCGTGCCCGCGGCGACTTCACGCAGGACATCTTCGAGTTGCGGGGCGGGCGTGTACGCCACCAGGCCGGTACGGCGCGTGGCGCCGAGCATTTCCGCCTGCAGGCTGCCCTCCCTCCCGGGCAGGTAGACCATCGGTTTCACCGACTCGACGGTGGCCGAAGCGACCCCGGCGGCGTTGAAGACCATCGCTAGCGACGCCGGGCCGCAGAGGTAGTCGTCCTGCGGGTGAAAGGGCACCTGCGTCAGCTCGATGTGCGGCGGCAGGCCCGCCGGCGGTTTCTCGTGCAGCGCTTCGCTCTGCGGGAACGAGACGCAGCCGCTCAGGCAGAGGACTGCAAGAGAAGCAAAAAAAAAGCCCGCGCTGACGCGGGCTTTTCCGGCGGTGCGGCAATAAGCCGCCGCCTTTGGCGCTACTTCTTGATCGCCCACCAGACCAGCACGGCGATCAGGATGATCACGAGCAGGCCGGCGCCGTTGGCACCCGCCGGCAGGCTGTCGATCTGGCCCGCGAGCTTGGCGACTTCGCTGTCGGTGAGCGCGGCCACGCGATCCTGCGCGTTCTGCGCCGTCAGGCCGAGCGACTGCAGCTGGCTCGCGACATCCGCCCGGCTGATCTGGCTGAGGACGGCCGTGCGCGCGGCTTGCGCCTGCGCGGCACTGACGACTTGATCGGTGCCGATCATTCCGGCATTCACCTGGAACGGCAAGCCGATCAGGCAGACGATCAACAAACGGCTGACGAGACGCACGAAAGAAGCATTCATCGGAACCCTTTCCAGTTGATTAATAGGAGCCTGCGCTTTGCCCTGCACCAATCCGTCCCATCCGTGTGCTTCGGGCTGGATTCAATCTAGCTTTCTGCCGCAGGCTGGTCAAGCACAGGATCGGGCCGCAATGTGCGTTACCGCACGGTCGCCCACCCCCGACACCCGGATGCGATCTCGCCGCGCACTTCGACGCGCGACGATGTCGTCGGTCGCCGACACGACGGGTGCGGCCGACGGGGCTGCGGGGCTTGCGTTGGCGTCACGGTATAGAATGCGCGCTTTCCTGCGGCACCGCCATGCGCGACCGGAACGGACTGCCAGGAGACCCAGGGAGGGGGCGGACATGAAGAGCAAGCGCGCCGACGGCCGCATACTCATCTACAGCCACGACACGATGGGCCTCGGCCATTTGCGCCGCTGCCGCACCATCGCACACTCGCTGGTGGAGAAATTCAAGCACGTCTCGGTGCTGATCCTATCCGGGTCGCCGATCATCGGCTCGTTCGATTTCCGTGCCCGCGTCGACTTCGTGCGCGTACCAGGCGTCATCAAGCTGCGCAGCGGCGAGTACACCTCTCTCAACCTGCACCTGGACGTCGAGCAGACGCTCAAACTGCGCGGCTCGATCATCCGCCACACCGCGGACATGTTCGAACCGGACCTGTTCATCGTCGACAAGGAGCCGATGGGCCTGCGCGGCGAGGTGCTGGAGACCCTGGAGATGCTCAAGCCGCGCGGCACGCGGCTGGTCCTCGGCCTGCGCGACGTGCTGGATGAGCCGCGGCTGCTCGAGCCCGAGTGGCAGAGGAAAAACGTGCTGCCGGCCCTGCGCGAGCTGTACGACGAGATCTGGGTCTACGGCCTGCCGCAGATCTGCGATCCGCTGGAAGGCGTGTCGCTGCCGATCAGCGTGCGCCAGAAGATGGTCTACACGGGTTACCTGCATCGCGAGGTGGCGACGCACGGCGCGCCGCCGCGCATGCCCGAGATCACCAACCGGCCGTACCTGCTGGTCACCACCGGCGGCGGCGGGGACGGCGAGGCGCTGATCGAATGGGTGCTGCGCGCCTACGAGCACGACCCGCTGCTGCCGTACCCTGCGCTGCTGGTGCTGGGGCCCTTCATGCAGCCCGAGCGCCAGGCCGAATTCATGGACCGCGCCGCGCGCCTGAAGCGCGTGGATGCGATCACCTTCCACAGCCACCTGGAGGCGCTGGTGGCGCGCGCCGCCGGCGTGGTGGCAATGGGCGGCTACAACACGTTCTGCGAAGTGCTGTCGATGGACAAGCGCGCGCTGATCGTGCCGCGCACCGAGCCGCGCCTGGAGCAATACATCCGCATTTCCCGCGCCGCCAAGCTGGGCCTCATTTCGATGCTCGCCGATGACGGCCGTTACGATCCGGCGGTGATGGCGGCTGCGCTGCGCCGCCTGCCCAGCCAGAACCTGCCCTCCGAGATCGTCGTGCCCGGCCTGCTCGAGGGGCTGGACAACGTCAACCGGCTCGTGGCGCCCTGGCTCGAGCCCGCTGCGGCGGCGGCGCAAGAGCCCCAGGCGATTCCGCGCGTCGCCTGATTTAGATTGGGCCGAATTGCCTTCGTCCTGAAGGGCTATCCGCGGCTCTCGGAAACCTTCATTGCCCAGGAAATCGCCGCGCTCGAACGGCGCGGCCTGGAGATCCTGATCGTCTCGCTGCGCCATCCCACGGACGCGCGCCGGCACCCGGTGCACGACGAAATCCGCGCCTCGATTCTGTATCTGCCCGAGTACCTTCTGCTCGAGCCGTTGCGGGTCATGCGGGCCTGGCTTCGTGAAAGAAAGAAGCCCGGATACAGGGCAACCCTCAATCTCTGGCTTCGCGATCTTGCGCGCGATCCGACGCCTAACCGCATCCGGCGCTTCGGCCAGGCGCTGGTGCTGGCAAACGAGCTGCCGGCGGATGTGCGTCACCTGCACGCGCATTTCCTGCACACGCCGGCCTCGGTCACGCGCTACGCCGCGCTGCTCTGCGGGCTCGCGTGGACGGGCTCGGCGCATGCCAAGGACATCTGGACCACGCCTGACTGGGAGAAGCGCGAAAAACTGGCATCCTGCGAATGGCTGGTCACCTGCACTGCCGCGAACCATGCCCACCTGTCGGCGCTGGCTCCGCCGGGACGCGTGGAACTGGTTTATCACGGACTGGATCTGTCCCGCTTCCCGTTTGGCGGAAAAAATACGGCGAACAACGGTGAAAATCCCGCCGACCCCGTTGTCATCCTTTCGGTCGGCCGGCTGGTCGAGAAGAAGGGCACCGACGTACTGCTGGAGGCGCTCGCAAAACTGCCCGCGAACCTGCACTGGCGGCTGGTGCACGCGGGCGGCGGGCCGCTCAAGGAAAAACTCGCGCGGCAGGCGCGCGCGCTCGGCATCGATGGGCGCATCGCGTGGCGCGGCGCGCGCACGCAGACGGAACTGCTCGCCGAATACCGCGCCGCGGACCTGTTCACGCTCGCCTCGCGCATCGCGCGCGACGGCGATCGCGACGGGCTGCCGAATGTGCTCGCCGAGGCGCAAAGCCAGGGCGTCGCCTGCGTCGCCACGCGCGTGTCCGGCATTCCCGAACTGATCGAGGACGGCGTCACAGGCATGCTGGTCGAGTCGGAGGCGCCGAAGGAACTGGCGCAGGCGATTGAAAAACTCATCCGGGAACCTTTGTGGCGCAATGCCCTGGGCGATGCGGGGCGGCAGCGAGTGACGGAGAGGTTCGGGCTGGAGGCGAATATCGGCCGCCTCGCGTCGCGCTTCGGTTTGCGCACGGCAGACTAGAATTCCTCATGCGCATCGCGTTCTACGCGCCGCTGAAAGCGCCGACGCACGGCACGCCCTCGGGCGACCGGCGCGTCGCCGGCCTGCTGATGGATGCGCTCGCGCGCGCGGGGCATCGCGTGGAGCTGGTGTCGACGTTCCGCAGCTACGACGCGGCGGGCGATGCTGCGCGGCAATCCGCGCTGCGCGGACAGGCAACCAGCCTGGGCCGGCGCCTCGCCGCACAGTGGCGTGACGGCCCCGCCGCGGCGCGGCCGGACCTCTGGTTCACTTACCACAGCTACTACAAGGCGCCCGACTGGCTCGGGCCGGAAGCGAGCGGGGCGCTGGGCATTCCTTATGTGGTCGCCGAAGCCTCGCACGCTGCGAAGCGGGCCGAGGGCCCCTGGGAGATCGGCCACCGCGGCGCGCTGGAGGGCATCGCGCGCGCCGACCTGCTGCTTTGTCCCACGCACGACGACATGGACGGGCTGCGCGGCGTTGCGGCTCCTGGGCGCATCGCCTGGCTGCCGCCGTTCCTCGATCCCGCGCCCTTCCACGCCGCCGCCGCCGAGCGCGCGGCGCATCGCGCGCGCCTCGCGCAGGCGCACGAGCTCGATCCGGACGTGCCGTGGATCGCGGTGGTGGCGATGATGCGCGAAGGCGACAAGCTGGCGTCCTACCGGGCGCTCGCCGGCGCTCTTGGCCGGCTGCAGGATCTGCGCTGGCATCTGCTGGTCGCAGGCGACGGCACGGCGCGCGCCGCGGTCGAATCGACGCTGGCCGCGGCGATCCCGGGCCGTGCGGTGATTCTCGGTGCATTAGGGCTCACTGAAATCGCCGCTTTGAATGCCGCATCGGACCTTTGCGTCTGGCCGGCGGTGAACGAGGCCTACGGCATGGCGATGCTGGAGGCGCAGGCAGCCGGACTGCCGGTGGTTTCCTGCGCCGCGCGGGGCGTGCCCGACGTGGTCGAACATGGACGTACGGGCCTGCTTGCGCCGCAGGGCGATGAAGCGGCGCTCGCGGGATGCGTCCGGGAACTCCTGCTTGACGAAGGACAGCGGGCCCGCATGCGCACCGCCGCGGCCTCGTTCGTGGCCAATGAGCGAAGCATCGATGCCGCCGCGGCGAGTCTGCAGCGCTTGTTTGCCCGGATTCCCGCACTGGCGGGTGCGCATTGAGCGCGCTGCGGGTTTTCATCTACGTCCAGCACCTGCTCGGGATCGGCCACCTGAAGCGGGCGGCGACGCTTGCCCGCGCGCTTGCCGCCGAAGGGCTGGAAGTCACGCTGGCAAGCGGCGGGCCGCCGGTGCCGGGCATTGCGGCCGACGGCGTGCACCTGGTGCAGTTGCCGCCAGCGCGCGCCGCCGATCTCGGTTTCAAGACCCTGATCGACGAGAGCGGCCGCGAAATCGATGCGGAGTGGAAACGAAGACGCAGCGAGGCATTGCTTGCCGCCTGGAATGCGGCGGATCCTCATGTGCTTGTGCTCGAACTGTTCCCGTTCGGCCGCAGGCAGATGCGCTTCGAACTCCTGCCGCTGCTCGAAGCGGCCGCCGGAACGGCGCGTCGCCCGCTGATCGCCTGTTCGGTGCGCGATATCCTGGGCGGGCAGAAAAGCCCGCAGCGGCAGGAGGAGACGCTGGACCTCGTCGAGCGCTATTTCGATCGCGTGCTGGTGCACGGGGATCCCGGCGTCATCCCGTTCGCGCGGACTTTCCCCGCCGCAGGCCGCATTGCCGGGCGGATCGAATACACGGGATATGTCGTCGACGCGGCGCGATCCGCGGACGGCACCGCCGGCAGGGGCGAAGTCATCGTTTCCGCGGGAGGAGGCATCGTGGGCGCGGGGCTTCTCGCAGCCGCCATCCGCGCCAAGCCGCTCACTGCGTCGCGGGAGCGCCATTGGCGATTGCTTGCCGGCAACAATCTTCCCGATGGCGACTTTCGGGACCTGGCGCGGCTGGCGGCCGGCGCTGCCGGCATCGAACTCGAACGCTCGCGGCCGGATTTCACGGTCCTGCTCGCCAACTGCGAACTCTCGGTGAGCCAGGCGGGCTACAACACGCTGATGGAGGTCGTCCAGGCGCGCGCGCGTTGCGTGGCGGTGCCCTTTGCCGGCGGCCATGAAACCGAGCAGACCCTGCGCGCGCGCTGTTTCGCCGAACGCGGCCTGCTGGAACTCGTGGAGGAAGGCAACCTGAATCCCCGCACGCTGGCCGCGGCGATCGATCGCGCCGCGCGTAAACCGCGTCCGGCGCCGGGCGCCATCAACCTTGAAGGCGCGCAGCGCAGCGCAGCGCTGATCGCGCGCCTGGCGGCCGAGCGAATCGCGTGAACGCCGCGTGGCGCGGATTCTCGGACGAAATCGCACGCTGGCGCGATGCGGGGCGCGTTGCCGATTTCTGGTGGCGCGACGACGATGCCGCGCGGCCCGATCCCGCGCTCGCGCGCCTGCTCGCGCTGTCCGCGGATAGCGCAATCCCGCTCGCGCTTGCAGTGGTGCCCTTGGGCGCCGATGCGGCGCTGCTCGCCGGGCTTGGCGAAACTGTGTCTGTACTGCAGCACGGCACCGATCACCGCAATAGGGCGGGGCCGGGCGAGAAAAAAACCGAATTTCCTGTCGACGAGCCGCCGCGAGCGGCGATTGAACGGCTGGCGACCGCACGCGAGCAGTTGCGGGCCAAGGCCGGCCATCGTTTTGTTCCGGTGCTGGCGCCCCCGTGGAACCGCTTGCCGAGGCCGCTCGTGCCGCATCTCGCCGCCGCGGGTTATCGCGGCCTGAGCCAATATGGCACTCGGTCGAGCCATTATTCTACAAATGGTTTAAAGCAAGTAAACACTCACATTGACATTATTGCCTGGCATGCCGGCCGCGGCTTTGCCGGAGAGGCGCAGGCGCTCGAGGCTGCGGTCCGGCATCTATCGGCGCGACGCGATGGCGTGGCCGACGCTGCCGAACCGACCGGATTCCTGACGCACCACGCAGTGCATGACGCAGCGGCCTGGGATTTCCTGCAACGCCTGTTTGAAACTACGCGCGCGATCCCGGGCATCGAGTGGCGCGGCGCCGAGGAACTATTTCACGTTTCGTGACCCGGACATTTCGCTACCCGGCGCGGGCGCTGCGGGCGGATTACCTGCGCGGCGCCATCGGCTCGGTGGTGTGCGCCGGCCCGATCTTCCTCGTGAAACCGTCGCCGGCGGCGGCCTCGGTCCTCGGCGCGGCAGCGCTGCTATTCCTCGTATACTTTGCGCGTACGGTCTGCCGGCAACTGACCCATATCGAACTGGATGAGACCGGAATCCGCGCCAAAGGCCCGCTTGGCGCGCCTATCCGGTGGGACGAATTGCGTTCGCTGCGGCTCGATTACTACTCGACGCGCAGCGACCCCGAGGGCAGGACGATGCACGGAGGATGGATGCAATTGAGGCTCCGCGACGCGCAGCGCACGATCCGCATCGACTCGGAGGTCGACGGCTTCAGCGAACTCGCGGGCGCCATCGCCGCCGAGGCGCGGCGCCGCGGCGCCGATCTCGACGAAGCGACGCGCGCCAATCTGGAGTTGCTGGGGATCGTGGACTCGCCGGCAGGGGCCCGATGAGCGACGTTCTGCGGATCAACGACCTCAAGGTCTATCTCGACGTCGACGCGGGCACCGTGAAGGCGGTGGACGGGGTGTCGTTCCGCATTCCCGAGGGGCGCACGGTGGCGCTGGTGGGCGAATCCGGCTCGGGGAAAACGATGGTCGCGCAGGCGATCATGAGCATCCTGCCGCGCATCGCGCGCATCGAGTCGGGCGAGATACTGTTCCTCGATCCGAAAACTCCCGGCGTCGTCACTGACGTTTCGCGCCTCGATCCGGAAGGCACGGCGGTGCGCAAAATCCGCGGCGGCCGCATTTCGATCATTTTCCAGGAGCCGATGACCGCGCTCTCGCCGCTGCACACGATCGGCAACCAGATCGGCGAGTCGCTGCTGCTGCATCGCACGAGCCTGGGCAAGGCCGAGCGCCGCGATGCGGTGCTGGAAATGCTGCGGCTGGTGGGCTTCGCCGATCCGGCCAGGGCCGAGCATACCTATCCGTTCGAACTGTCCGGCGGCCTGCGGCAGCGAGCGATGATCGCCATGGCCCTCGTCTGCCGTCCGGCGCTGCTGGTGGCCGATGAGCCGACCACCGCGCTCGATGTCACTATCCAGGCGCAGATTCTCCAGCTGGTGCAGACGCTGCAGGCCGAACTGAAGATGGCCATGCTGCTGATCACGCACGACCTCGGCATCGTCGCCAACATGGCGGACGAGGTGGTGGTGATGTACCACGGCAAGGTTGTGGAGTCGGGGACCGTCGAAGACATCTTCCGGGATCCGCGCCACCCGTACCTGAAGGCGCTGATGCGCGCGGTGCCTCGCTTCAACATGGCGCCGGGCGAGCGCCTGACGCCGATCCGCGAGGTCCAGGCCTCCACCGACCACCTGATTTCGGGCCGCGGCCGGCCGCATGGCGAATACAAGGGCGGCGAACCGCTGCTGGTGGTGCGCAACCTGAGCAAACACTTCGAGACGCGCAAAACCTCCCTCCTCGGCCGCAAGCTGGCGGGCCAGGTGCGCGCGGTCGACGACGTGAGCTTTCATGTCGCGGCGGGCGAATGCCTGGGCCTGGTCGGCGAATCGGGCTGCGGCAAGACCACCACCGCGAAGATGATCCTGCGTTCGGCGACGCCCGACTCCGGTGAAGTCATCTTCAACGACCGGGGCAAGCCGCACGACGTGCTAGCGCTCAAGGGGCCGGAGTTGTTCGAATACCGGCGCAAGGTGCAATTCGTGTTCCAGGATCCGTTCAGTTCGCTCAATCCGCGCATGACCGTGCAGGACATCGTGGCCGAGCCGCTCGTGATTCACGGCATCGGCGGGAAGGAGGAGCGCTACGCGCGGGTGAAGGAACTGATGACCCTGGTCGGGCTGGACGTGCGCTACCTGCGGCGCTATCCGCACAGTTTCTCCGGCGGCCAGCGCCAGAGGATCGGCATCGCGCGCGCACTCGCGCTCGGGCCGTCGCTGCTGATTTGCGACGAGCCGGTTTCGGCGCTCGATGTCTCGGTGCAGGCGCAGGTGCTCAACCTGCTGCTGGATCTCAAGAGCGCGCTCAACCTGACCTATATCTTCATTTCGCACAACCTCGCGGTGGTGCACTACCTCGCGGACCGCATCGCGGTGATGTGCGCGGGCCGCATCGTGGAGCTCGCTTCGTACGAAGAGCTGTTCCGCAATCCGGTGCATCCCTATACCAAGGCCTTGCTTGCTGCGGTGCCGGATCCGGACCTGGATCGCAAGCTCGACTTCGCGGCGCTGATGGAAGGCAAGGCCTCGGATCCGCGCGCCTGGCCGGCGCCGTTCCGGCTCGAGGCCGGCACGCGCACCGGCATGCTCGATATCGGGGCCAGCCACATGGTGCGCGCGCACGAAGGCGCTGATATTTCGGAGCTCACGTCATGACCAGATGGTTCGCCTCCCTGCTCCTCCTGCCAGTGTTCGCCGGCGCGCCGCTGCCGGCCGCTGCGCAGGGGAAATTCATCGAACCTCCCGCGTTCGCGGACGATGTGAGGGCGGGGAAGCTGCCTCCGGTCGCCAAGCGGATTCCTGAAACACCCCTGGTGGCGAAGTTCGCGGCCGGCGCCGCAGCCGGCCAGTACGGCGGCACGCTGAACATGCTGATCGGACGCAGCCGGGACGTGCGCATGCTGGTGGTGTACGGCTACGCCCGGCTGGTGGGCTACGACCAGAACTTCAACATCGTGCCGGATATTCTCGAGAGCGTGGACGTCAAGGGCGACCGCGTATTCACCATGAAGCTGCGCAAGGGGCACCGCTGGTCCGACGGGCAGCCGTTCACCGCCGAAGACTTCCGCTACTTCTGGGAGGACGTCGCCAACAACAAGGAACTCAGCCCCACCGGCCCGCCGAGCGACCTGCTGGTGAACGGCGAGGCACCCAAGGTCGAAATCCTCGACAAGCAGACGGTGCGCTACAGCTGGTCCAGGCCCAACCCGGATTTCCTGCCGCGCATGGCGGGCGCCTCGCCCCTGTTCATCTACCGTCCGGCGCATTACCTGAAGCAGTTTCACCGCAAGTACAACAAGAACGCGATCGTGTCGGATGTGGCCGGCGCCATGAAGCGCGGCTGGGCGGCGGTGCACAACCGCGAGGACAACATGTACCAGTACGACAATCCCAGGCTGCCGACGCTGCAGCCCTGGATCAACACGACCAAGCCGCCCGCGGACCGCTTCGTCGCGGTGCGCAATCCTTACTTCCACCGGGTGGATGCGAACGGCCGGCAGCTGCCTTACATCGACCGGGTCGTGCTGGCCGTCGCCGAAGCGAAGCTGATCCCGGCCAAGACCGGGGCGGGGGAATCCGACCTGCAGGCGCGCGACATCCAGTTCAACAATTACACCTTCCTGAAAAAAGGCGAGAAGACCAACAACTACCGCACGCTGCTGTGGAAAACGGCGCAGGGCTCGCACTTCGCGCTGTTCCCCAATCTCAACGCCAGCGACCCTGTGTGGCGCCAGGTCCTGCGCGACGCGCGCGTCCGCCACGCCCTGTCCATGGCGATCGACCGTGCGCAGGTGAACCAGGTGCTGTATTTCGGCCTCGCCACCGAGGGCAACAACACGGTGGTGGCCGAAAGTTCGCTCTACAAGAAGGAATACCAGACGCGCTGGGCGAAGTTCGACAAGAAGGCCGCGGAAAAGCTGCTGGACGAGGCCGGCCTGAAGCGCGGCACGGACGGCGTGCGCAAGCTTCCGGATGGCCGGCCGATGGAAATCCTCGTCGAAACCGCTGGAGAGAGCACCGAGCAGACCGACGTGCTGGAGATGATCCGCGAGAACTGGCGCGAAATCGGCGTCAAGCTGTTTCCGAAACCTTCCCAGCGCGAAGTGCTGCGCAACCGCGTCTTTTCCGGCGAGGCGCTGATGTCGGTCTGGACCGGCCTGGAAAACGGCCTCGCCAACCCGGATATCAGCCCCGAGGAGCTGGCGCCGACCAGCCAGCAGCAGTTGCAGTGGCCCAAATTCGGCCAGTATTTCGAGACCGGCGGCAAGGCGGGCGAGGCTCCGGATATCCCCGAGGCCGTCGAACTGATGAAACTGAACGCGCAATGGCGGGAGGCCGCGACGCGGGATGAGCGCGCGAAGATCTGGCAGCGCATGCTGCAGATCCATGCCGACCAGCAGTTCGTGATCGGCGTGATTGGCGGCGTGGCGCAGCCGGTGGTGGTGCGCAACACGTTGCGCAACGTGCCCGAAAAAGGCACCTACAACTTCGAGCCGGGCGCCTTCTTCGGCATCTACCACCCCGACAGCTTCTGGATCAGCAACTAGGCGCGCGTGCTGACCTACACCATCCGGCGGCTGCTGATCATGATCCCGACGCTGCTCGTGATCAGCTTCGTCACCTTCAGCATCATCAAGCTGCCGCCGGGAGATTTCCTCTCCAACCAGATCGCCGAATTGAGGAGCCAGGGCGACAAGGCGGCGCTCGAGCGCGCCGAGTTCATGCGCGCCCAGTTCGGCCTGGACAAGCCGTTCATCGAACAGTACGCGGTATGGGTCGGGCTGTGGCCCGCGGAACGCGGTACTGCCGGCGAGCGCCGCTTCTCGGGCCTGCTGCAGGGCGACTGGGGCTGGTCGTTCGAGAATGACCTGCCGGTGAAACAGGTCATCGGCGACCGGATGCTGCTCTCCTTCATGCTCAATTTCACCGTGATCCTGTTCACCTGGGCGGTGGCGTTCCCGATCGGCGCGTACGCCGCGACCCACCAGTACAGCTGGGGGGACTACGGCCTGACGCTGCTCGGCTATATCGGCCTGGCGACGCCGAACTTCCTCCTCGCGCTGGTGCTGATGTATTTCGCCAACGTCGAATTCGGGCTCGCCATCGGCGGCATCATGGAGCCCGACTATCTCGACCAGGCCTGGAGCTGGGCGAAGTTCGGTTCCGTGCTGACGCACCTGTGGATTCCCGTGATC
>DATBQR010000098.1:0-1626 GCA_036560705.1 Burkholderiales bacterium
GAATGGTCAGGCTCCGGTAACGCGCCTTCCTTGTCGACCCATCGAGCCATCACATCACCCGCCACCGCGCCGAATACCGTGGAGTTGGCGACGCCGTTACCGCCCAGGCGGTTGGCGCCGTGCACGCCGCCCGCGTCCTCGCCGGCGACGAACAGCCCTTTCAATTCCGTGCTGCAGTCGGCATTGAATTCGACGCCGCCCATCATGTAGTGCGCCGTCGGCACCACTTCGACCAGGCCGCCGGCCAGGTCGAAGCCGCAATCGGCGCAACGCTCGACCATGCCGCGAAACTGCTTTTCAACCATCTTTCTGTCCAGATGGCCCATAGAAATGAAAAGCCCTCCATTGGGACTCGTATTTCCCTTCCTCATCTCCGCGAACATCGCCCGCGAGACGAAGTCGCGCGTGGCGCGCTCGGCCTTGGGGTCGTACCTCGGCATGAAGCGCTCTTTCGCGCCGTTGAGCAGGTAGCCGCCCGCGCCGCGCAAGCCTTCTTCCAGCACGGTGCCGGTCATGCGCGTGTGCGTGCCCGCGTAGAGGCCGGTCGGATGGAACTGCACCATTTCCATGTCGCGCAACGGCAGCCCCGCGCGCAGCGCCATCGCCAGGCCATCGCAGCTCTTGTCGCCCGAGGGCGTGTGGTACTTGTACATGGTCGGCCCGCCGCCGGTGCCGAGCAGCACGGCCTTGGCGCGCACGAACACGTACTCGCCTGAACGCATGTCGATCATCAGCACGCCGGCGATCGCGCTGCCGTCTTTCGTCTTGATCAATTCAACCGCGCGGTGTTCCTCCAGCCGCGCGATGTCGCGTGCCCAGACCTGCTCCGCAAGCCGGTTGATGATCTCGATGCCGGTGAGGTCGCCCTTGTGCACCGTGCGGTCGAAGGTCTGCCCGGCGAAGGCCTTCTGGTGGACGCTGCCGTCGGGATTGCGGTCGAAGAAGCAGCCGAGTTCGTTTTCCAGCTCGCGGATCCTCTCCACCGCCAGCGTCACCAGCTTCCAGGCGAGGTCCTGGTCGGGCAGCCACTTGCCGCCCTCGATGGTGTCCATGAAATGGCGCTCGATCGAATCCTCGCTCGCCAGCGCCACGTTGTAGCCGCCCTGCACCATGCGCGTGCAGCCGCACTTGCCGAGCAGCCCCTTGACCGCGACCGTAATGGAAAGCGAAGGATCGGCCTTGTGCGCATGCAGCGCGGCGAACAGGCCTGCGCCCCCGGAGCCAAGGATCAGGATGTCAGTCGAGACTTCTCGCATCGCTCACGCCGGCACGGGATTTCGTTGCCACTGCATAGCCACCACCAGCGCGAAAAGCGCGAAGCCGACGGCGTCGAACAGTGCCTTCGGATACACCAGCAGGAAGCCGGCGACGATCAGCATGATCCGCTCGACGAGGTTGGTGCGCTTCAGCAGCCAGCCCTGAAGTCCTCCGGCAAGGGCTGCGATGCCGATCGCCGCAGTCACGGTCACCAGAGCGATCGAACCCCAGTCCGCATTGCCCAGCGTCTTGATCGAGCCGGTGAGCAGCAGCCCGGTGCCGCTCGGGTCGAGCACAAACATGAACGGCACCAGGAACGCAGGCGCGGTGTACTTCCAGCACTGCAGCGTCGTCTTGTATGGATCGCCG
>DATBQR010000099.1:0-45805 GCA_036560705.1 Burkholderiales bacterium
CGTCCTTCTCCAGCGAATGCCCGAAGGCGTAATCGGCGGTGATGAAGAACCAGGTGTCGCCGCCGGTCTTGAGCACGCCCCGCCCCGTGCCGGCCGCCAGCGCATAGGTGTCGTAGGCGTAATGCACGCTCACCGGCGTGCAGTTCTCGTTGGTGAGGCGGTTGGTCGCCGGCCCGCTGAACATGATGATGCGGTTTTTCTGCTTTGCCACCTCGAGCGCGGCGAGCGCGGTCGCGGAGGCGGCGACGTCGGCGATCATGTCGACCTGCCGGGCGTCGAACCATTCGCGCGCCTTGGCTGCTGCCACTTCGGCCTTGTTCTGGTGGTCGGCGACCACCACCTCGATGGGCACGCCGCGCACCTTGCCGCCGAAATCCTCGACCGCCATGCGCGCGGCGGTCGCCGAGCCCTCGCCGGTGATGTCGGCGTACAGGCTGGTCATGTCGAGAATCAGCCCGATTTTGACGACGTTGTCGGAGAACTTGCCGCCGGCCGGTTTGGTCTGCGCCTGCGCAGCAAGCGCCACCGCGGACAACAAGGCGAAAAGGATCCTGGATTTCATGGTCAACCTCCCTTGGCCACTTTATCATGCGGGCCATGCTCAAAGACAAGGTGGTGATCGTAACGGGAGCCGGCGGCGGCATCGGGCGCGATTTCGCGCTCGCCATGGCCGCGTACGGCGCGAAAGTGGTGGTCAACGACATCGGCGCCTCGGTCGCCGGCGAGGGCCAGGACGCCGGCCCGGCGCAGAAGGTCGTCGCGGAGATCAAGGCGAAAGGCGGCACGGCGGTGGCGAACACCGACAGCGTCGCCGACTGGGAGTCGGCCAATCGGATCGTGAAATGTGCTGTTGATTCATTTCAAAAAATTGACGTTGTAGTGAACAACGCCGGCATTCTTCGCGACCGCTTCTTCTTCAACATGTCCGTGGAGGAATGGAAGGCGGTCATCGACGTGCACCTGAACGGCACGTTCTACGTGTCGCGCGCGGCGGCGCCCTATTTCAAGGGCCAGAACTCGGGCCGCTACATCAACATGACCTCGACCTCGGGCCTGATCGGCAATTTCGGCCAGGCCAACTACGCCGCCGCCAAGCTGGGCATCGCCGCGCTGTCGAAATCGATGGCGCTCGACATGGCCAAGTTCAAGGTCACCTCGAACTGCATCGCCCCGTTCGCCTGGAGCCGCATGATTGGGACGATTCCCGCCGAGACGCCGGACCAGAAGGCGCGGCTGGAAAAAATCAAGCGCATGGAAACTTCCAAGATCGCGCCGCTGGCCGTCTACCTCGCCAGCGACGCCTCGCAGGAAGTGACCGGGCAGATTTTCGCCGTGCGCGCCAACGAGTTGTTCCTGATGTCCCAGAACCGCCCGCTGCGCTCGGTGCACCGCTCGGAAGGCTGGACGCCGGAAACCATCGCGGACCAGGCGATTCCCGCGATGCGCGCGCAGTTTTACGCCCTCGACCGCTCGCAGGATGTTTTCTCGTGGGATCCCATCTGAATCCCGCCTGAACTGCGCTAAGCTATCGGCAGGGGAACGCCGCTTGAATCAAACGCAGTTTGGCCGCTACATCATCGTTTCGGAACTCGGCCGCGGGGCGATGGGCGCCGTGCACCGGGCGGTCGACCCGCTCATCGAGCGGGACGTGGCGATAAAAACGCTGCTGCCCAACCTGCCGCCGGAAATCATGGGCGAAGTCCGCGAACGGTTCCTGCGCGAGGCGCGCTCCGCAGGGCGGCTCAACCATCCGAATATCGTCACCGTGTACGACGTGGGCGAGCAGGACGGCATCGCCTACATCGCCATGGAGCTGCTCGAGGGCCGCTCGCTGCAGGAAATCCTGCGCCAGCCCGCCCGCCTGCCGCTGGCGACCATCGCCGAACTGGTGGCGCAGGTCGCCGACGGCCTCGATCTCGCCCAGCGCTTCAAGATCACCCATCGCGACGTCAAGCCCGCCAACATCATGGTGTCGGCGGACTGGCGCGCGAAGCTGACCGACTTCGGCGTCGCCCACGTCGCCTCGTCGTCCATGACGCAGACCGGCTCGGCGCTCGGCTCGCCCAAGTACATGTCGCCCGAGGCGGTCACCGGGATGCCGGTGGACCCGCGCTCCGACATCTTCTCCCTCGGCGTCGTGCTGTACGAAATGCTCGTGCGCCGCACGCCCTTCGAGCGCGCCGGCGACAACACGGTGTTCGCGGTGATGCACCGCATCGCCGGCGAAGCGCATCCCGCCGTGACGCAGATCGACGGCCAGATTCCCGCCGCCTTCAACACCATCCTCGACAAGGCGCTCGCCAAATCGCCCGACAAGCGCTACCAGCGCGCCGGCGACATGGCGAACGACCTGCGCAACTACAAGTCGGTCGCGGGAACCGCGCCGGCGGCCGACGCCGATTACGCCAAGACCATGGTGGTGTCCCGCCCCCAGGCAAAACCCGCCCAGGCCGACCCGGCGACCGCCACCCTGATCGACGACCTGGACGTGTTCGCCAAGGGTTTCGAGCAGCAGCAGCAGGAAGTCCTGCGCGCCGAGGCGGCCGAGCGCGCGCGCAAGGAAGAGGAGATCTTCCGCTGGGCGGCGGCGGAGGAGCAGCGCCGGCTGCAGTTCGACCGCGAGCGCGACGCCAAGACCGGCATCACCCAGGTCGGCACCGGCGTGCGCCGCTCGGCGGCGCTCGACCTGCTGAAGAAGAAGGTGGCCAGCCGCGGCGCCGCGGACGATTCGGCGAAAAAGGACGAGAGCGCGGTGCTGGTCGACGCGCGCCTGCGCGAGGCCTACCGCTACCTGTCGGAATTCACCACGGTGCTGAACGACGCCCATCCCGTATCCGACGGCAAGCAGGGGGTGATGTTCTTCGGCGACCGCGCGGGCATGATCCTCGGCGAGGGATTCACCGACATGCGCACGCGCGAGCTGAACGGCAAGCAGCGCGCGGACTACGTCACCTTCAAGTACCGGGTGCACTTCCCCAAGCCGGTCAAGCTGGAAGTCGCCGGCGCGGAAGCCCTGCGGGTGCAGGAACGGCTCAAGGCGCTCGGCATCAAGAATGAATTCGTGGGGAAGCGGAACGAGATGGGCCAGGTGACCAGCGGCACCTTCGTGCTGGCCGGCCCCTTCCCCTGCCAGGCGATCCTGCGCGCCGACTACGACGAGCCCGGCTTCATGCTGGAACTCGTCAACGTGCGGCACCACGGCCCGGCGAAGACCCGCCTGGGGGCCGAGGAACTCACCGACGACGTGCTGGATGAATTCGGCACCTGGGTGCTCGGCGCCGACGAGGCCTTCGAACGCTTTTTGAGGCGGCGCTAGGCCTCAGATGAAACTTTGGGTTTTCATACTCGGCATATTTTTTTCCGAACTCTGCACGGCGCAACCGTATCCGTCGAAACCCATCAGGTTCATCGTGCCCTTCCCGCCCGGCGGCTCCACCGACGGCTTCTCGCGCCCGCTCGCGATCAAGCTGTCGGAGCTGGTGGGACAGCCGGTGGTGGTCGAGAACGTCGGCGGCGCGGGCGCCTCCATCGGCAGCGACCGCATCGCCAAGTCCGCGCCGGACGGCTACACCATCGGCCTGGCGACGACCGGCAGCCTTGCGATCAATCCGCATATCTACGGCAGGAAGCTGCCGCACGACACCATCCGGGACTTCACGCACATCACGCTGGCGGTGTCCTACGTCAACGTGCTGGTGGTGAATCCCAATGTGCCGGTCAAAACGGTCGCCGAACTGATCGAGTACGCAAAGACCAATCCCGTGAGCTTCGGCTCGGCAGGCAACGGTTCGTCCAATCACCTTTCCGGCGAATTGCTCAAAGTCCTCACCAAGGCGCCGATGGAGCACGTTCCCTACAAGGGTTCCGGCCCGGCCATGACCGACGTGATCGCCGGCAACATCACTTTCATGTTCGACGTGCTCATCACCAGCATCCCGCAGATGCGCGCGGGACGGGTGCGCGCGCTCGCCGTCACCAGCGCCAGACGCTCGCCCTACGTCCCGGAGGTCCCGACCATGGACGAGTCGGGCGTGCATGGCTATGCCGAGGCGGGCAGCGACCTGTGGTTCGGCGTCGTCGGGCCGGCCGGGATCCCCAGGCCCATCGTGCAGAAGCTAAACGAGAAGCTGATCGAGGCGCTGCGCTCGCCGGACATGCGCCAGCGCATACGGCTGCAGGGCTTCGACCTGTGGACCAGCACGCCCGAGGAATTCACCGCCGTGCTGAAAGCCGACTACGCCAAGTGGGGCAGGATCGTCGGCGCAGCCGGCGCGAAGATCGACTGATGTCCGTGCGGTCGCCGGAAGGCGTGCCCGATTCGCGCGGCCTGAACCTGTTCGACGCGGATCCTTCCTACCGCGGCCTGCTCGAACTGCACCTCGGCCCGCAGCTCAGCGGCCACCTGCTGCCGCATTTCACGCGGCTGGGCGCCATGGCGGGCGCGGAGCTCGATGAACTTGCGCTTGAGGCGGATAAAAATGCGCCGGTTCTTCAAGAGCAACTGGTTAAAAAACACTCTTCGTACAAGAAACTGGAAGAAGTCGCTTTCGGAACCTACGGCCTCGCCGCCATGTCGCATCGCGGCGGCGTGCTCGGCTGGCCGGAACCTCTGCCGCCGGCGGCCAAGTACGCCCTCAGCTATCTCTACGTGCAGGCCGAGTTCGGCGTCTGCTGCCCGCTGTCCATGACCGACGCGCTGACGCGCACCCTCCGAAAGTTCGCCGACCCTGCTCTGGTGGCGCGCTACCTGCCCGGCCTCACCTCGCAGGACATGGACACGCTGATCCAGGGCGCGATGTTCATGACCGAACAGCAGGCGGGGTCGGATGTAGGCGCCACAGCTACAAAAGCAGTGCCGGAAGGCGACGCGTGGAGGCTCTACGGCGATAAATGGTTCTGCTCCAACGCCGATGCCGGCCTGGCATTGGTTCTGGCACGGCCCGAGGATGCGCCGGCGGGGACTGCCGGCCTTTCCCTCTTCCTGCTGCCGCGCACGCTGCCGGACGGCTCGCCCAACCGCTACCGCATCGTGCGGCTGAAGGAAAAGCTCGGTACGCGCGGCATGCCGAGCGGGGAAATCAAGCTCGACGGCGCGCTCGCGTACCTCGTCGGCGACCCGCAGCAGGGCTTCAAGCAAATGGCCGACATGATCAACATGTCGCGCCTGTCCAACGGCATGCGCGCCGCCGGCCTGATGCGCCGCGCGCTCACCGAAGCCCTGTTCGTGGCGAGAAACCGCGAAGCTTTCGGGAAGAAACTGATCGAACTGCCGCTCATGCGCCGGCAGTTGCTGAAGTTGATGCTGCCCGCCGAGGCCGCGCGCTCGATGATGTTTTTTACTTCAACCGAGCTGCAAAAAGCGGATGCCGGGGACGAATCCGCCCGCCAGCGGGTACGGCTGCTGACGCCGCTCATCAAATTCCGCGCTTGCCGCGATGCCCGCCGCGTCACCGGCGACGCGATGGAAGTGCGCGGCGGCGTCGGCTACACCGAGGAATGGTCCGACCCGCGGCTGGTGCGCGACGCGCACCTGGGCTCGATCTGGGAAGGTACCTCCAACATCGTCGCGCTGGACGTGCTGCGCGCCATCCGCCGCGAACGCTGCCTGGAAGCGCTGCTGCCGGAACTGAACGAGCGCATCGAACACGCGCCGCGCCTGCTGGCGGGCCGCCTCGCAGCCTCGCTCGACAAGGCCGCCGAGTTCGCCCATGAAGTCGCCAGCACGCAGAGCGAGGCGCACGCCCGCCAGGCGGCGACTGGCCTCTACTACGCCTGCGCCGCGGCGCTGCTCGCCGACGAGGGCACCCGGCTCGGCCAGCGCACCAGTGCGCTCCAACCCGGAGGCGATGCCCGCCGCCAGCTCATCGCCTTCCTCATCTACGTGCACCGCCTCGCGCCGCGCGACCCGCTGCGCCACGTCACCACCGCCTTCGAGGCCGGCTTCGCCGACGCCCTGCTCCCCGAAACACCGCTTGCGCCGGATGCGGCTGAGCGTATCCTGACGCGCCTCGCCTGAAGGATCCGCCATGCCCGGCCCCCTGTCGCATCTCCGCGTCCTCGACCTCTCGCGCGTCCTCGCCGGGCCCTGGGCGGCGCAGAACCTCGCCGACCTCGGCGCCGAGGTGATCAAGGTCGAGCGCCCCGGCGCGGGCGACGACACGCGCGGCTGGGGACCGCCGTGGATGAAAGACGCGGACGGCAAGGACACCGACCAGTCCGCCTACTACCTCTCCGTCAACCGCAACAAGAAATCGGTGACGCTCGACATTGCCAAGCCCGAGGGACAGAAAATCGCCCGCGAGCTGGCGGACAAAAGCCACGTGCTGATCGAGAACTACAAGGTCGGAACGCTGAAGCGATACGGACTGGACTACGCATCGCTGAAGAAGGAAAACCCGGGCCTCATCTACTGCTCCGTTACCGGCTTCGGCCAGGACGGCCCTTACGCGCCGCGCCCGGGCTACGACTTCATCTTCCAGGGCATGGGCGGGCTGATGTCGATCACCGGCGAGCGCGACGGCCAGCCGGGCGCCGGCCCGCAGAAGGTCGGCATCGCCATCACCGACGTGCTCACCGGCATGTACGCGAGCGTCGCCATCCTCGCCGCCATCACGCACCGCGAGCGCACCGGCCAGGGCCAGTACATCGATGCCGCGCTGCTCGACACCATGGTGGCGTTCAACGCCAACCAGGCCGTCTCCTTCCTCTGTTCCGAAAAAATTCCGACGCGCTGGGGCAACGCGCATCCGCAGGTGGTGCCCTACGAGGTGTTCCCGACCGCCGACGGCCACATCATCCTGGCGGTGGGCAACGACAGCCAGTTCGCCAGCTTCTGCCGCGCGGCGGGCCGCCCGGAGCTCGCGCAGGAAGCGCGCTTCAAGACCATGTCGCAGCGCATCGCGCATCGCGGCGAACTGATCCCGCTGATCGCCGAGGTGATGCGCGCGCGCAGCAAGCGCGAATGGATCGAGCTGCTGGAAGCCGCCAACGTGCCCTGCGGGCCGATCAACAACATGAAGGAAGTGTTCGAGGATCCGCAGGTGCGGCACCGCGGGCTGCGCGTGGACATGCCGCACCCGTTGGGGGGCGCGGCGCCGGTGGTGCGCAGCCCGGTGCGCCTGTCGGAGACGCCGGTCGAATACCGCCTCGCGCCTCCCATGCTCGGCCAGCACAATGAAGAAGTGCTGAAGGGCCTGCTCGGCCGCAGCGACGCCGACTTGCAACAGCTCAAGGCCGCGGGCATCGTTTGAACAAGGTGCTGCTGGTCGATCCGATCGATCCGTCCGGCGAGACGCTGCTGCGCGAGCAGGCGCAGGTCCTGCACTGCTCGGAGGCGTCTTTCGACGGCATCCGGCGCGACGCCGCCGAGGCCGACGCGGTGATCACGCGCAGCCGCCTGCCCGACGATTTCTTCGATCACGCGAAAAAAATGAAAGCCGTGACGATCCACGGCACCGGGCTGGACCTCGTGCCGCTCGCGGCCGCTACCGAGCGCGGCATCCCGGTGGCCAACATTCCCGGCGGCAACGCGCAGTCGGTGGCGGAATACTGCGTGCTGGCGATGCTGACGCTGGGAAGAAATGCCTTCGAAATAACCACGAAAATAAAAACCCGCCCCTGGGACGAAACCCGCGCGCTGGGCGCCAAGGCGCATGAAATCGCCGCCATGACCGTGGGCATCGTCGGCGTGGGCGAAATCGGCAGGCGCCTGGCGAAGATCTGCCGCGGCGGCTTCGGCATGCGCGTGCTGGGCAACCAGCGGCGGCTGGACCGGTTGCCGCCGGAAGCCGAGCCGGCGGCGCTCGACAAGCTGGTCGCAGAATCGGATTTTGTCGTGGTGACTTGCCCGTTGACGCCGGAGACGCACCACCTGTTCAACCGGGAAAGAATAAGAAAGATGAAACCCGCGGCCTGGCTGGTCAATGTCGGCCGCGGCGCCGTCGTCGAGGAAAGCGCGCTGATCGAGGCGCTGCAGGGAAAACAGATCGCCGGCGCCATGCTCGACGTCTACGAGCATTACCGCCTGGAGCCGGGGCACCCGCTGCTGTCGCTCGAGAATGCCGTCCTCACGCCGCACCTGGCCGGCATGACGCAGGAATCGCGCAAGCGCATGGGCGCCGCCGCCGCGGAAGAAACCCTGCGCATGCTGGCCGGCGAACGGCCGAAGAATTTCGTCAATCCCGAAATCCGGAACAAGGCCCATGAGCGCAGATCTCAAGATCGTTGAAATCAAGGCCTACCCCACCTCCTTTCCGGTGCCGCCGGAAAACCGGGTGGCGCTCGGCATTGGCACGGCGATCAAGCGCGATGCGGTGGTGGTCAAGGTCGTCACGGCGGGCGGCCTCGTCGGCTGGGGCGAATCGCACCACGGCCGCGCGCATACCGCGGTCGCCAAGCTGACCGAAACGACGCTGAAGCAGCTCGTCCTCGGCATGGACGCGGCGGACGTGGTCGGGGTCTGGAAGAAAATCTACGACAAGCAGCTCGCCAGCCACGGCATGGGCGCCGGCACCTGCCTGGCGATGAGCGGCATCGACTGCGCGCTGTGGGACATCCGCGGCAAGGCGGCCGGCATGCCGCTCTACAAGCTGCTGGGCGGCTCGCGGAAGGCCATACCGGCCTATGCGGGCGGGGTTTCGCTGGGTTATCAGGATCCCTTGAAGCTAATTGAAGAATTGCGCCTTTCCATTTCAAAAGGCTACAAGGCCGTGAAGCTTCGCGTTGGCGACACTCCCAAAAGGGATCTGGAACGCATCCGCGCAGTACGCAAGGCTTTGGGCGACGATCTCGTCATCCTTACGGACGCCAACATCGGCTACAGCGTGGAGGACGTGCGGCAGGTGATGCCCGGCATGGACGAGATGGACGTCGCCTGGCTGGAGGAGCCGTTTCCCGCGCACGACTATCACAGCTACGCGCTGGCCGCGGGCTTCGGCAGCACGCCGCTCGCCGCGGGAGAGAACCACTACACCCGCTTCGAATTCAACCGCGTCATCGAGGACGGTTCGATCACCATCCTGCAGCCCGACCTGTCGAAGACCGGCGGGCTCACGGAGGCGCTGCGCATCGCCGCCATGGCCTCGGCGTACAAGCTGCCGATCCACCCGCACAGCTCGATGACCGGCCTAAACCACGCCGCCTCGATCCATTTCCTCGCCGCCATCGACAACGGCGGCTATTTCGAAGGAGATGTTTCCAAAGCCAACAAGTTCCGCGATGATCTGGTCTCGAACCCGGGCGCGGTCGACAAGGACGGCAACGTCTGGCCGCTGGAGAAGCCCGGCCTGGGGCTGGAGGTAAACGAGGAGTTTCTTTTGAAGCATCCTCCCATTGAGGGGCCTGGATACATATGAGATTGCTTTTTGCGCTTTTGTTGATTTGTTTTTCCGTAAATTCAAATTCCCAAAGCTGGCCCAACAGGCCCCTTCGCTACATCGTTCCCTACCCGCCGGGCGCGTTCAACGACACGCTGGCGCGCACCGTCTCGGCCGAGCTGCAGAAGGTTCTCGGCCAGCCGGTGCTGGTCGAGAACCGGCCCGGCGGCAACACCATCATCGGCACCGAGATGGCGGCGAAATCGCCGCCCGACGGCTACACGCTGTTCGGCGCCGCGCTGCCCTTCTCGGTGATCCAGAGCCTGTACAAGACCTCCTTCGACGTGACAAAGGATTTCGCGCCGATCACGCTCGCCGGCACCACGCCCAACCTGCTGGTGGCGAATCCTTCCGTTCCCGTCAACACGGTGAAGGAATTGCTCAACTACGCGCGGGCCAATCCCGGCAAGCTGAACTACGCCTCCACCGGCAACGGCAGCTCGAACCATCTTTCCTTCGAGCTGTTCAAGGCCATGACCAGGACGCAGATCACGCACGTGCCCTACAAGGGCAGCGCGCCCGCCGTGACCGACCTGATCGGCGGGCAGATCGACCTGATGTTCGACAACACGCCGAACGTGCTGCCGCAGGTGCGCGCCGGAAAGCTGAAGGCGATCGCGGTGTCCTCGAAGACCCGCAGCTCGCTCGCGCCCGAGGTGCCGACGGTGGACGAGTCCGGCGTGCCCGGCTACGACGTGACGGTATGGTTCGGCATCCTGACGGTGGCCGGCACGCCTCGCGAGATCGTGCAGCGCCTGAATACCGAGATCGTGAAAATCATCACCTCGCCCGAGGTCAGGGAACGCTTCGCCAAGGCCGGCGTGGGCGTGGTCGCCGGCACACCGGAGCAATTCGGCGACCACCTCAAGAACGAGGTGGCGCGCTGGGCGAAAGTCGTCCAGGACGCCAACATCAGGGCCGACTGAAATGAAAGCCGACGAAACCCATCCGGACCTGCGCGACGCGGTGCGCGCTCTCTGCGGCACCTTCGATTCCGTCTACTGGCAGAAGATCGACGAGGCGCGCGCCTACCCCGAGGCCTTCGTCGACGCGCTCACCAAGGCGGGCTGGATGTCGGCGCTGATCCCGGAGGCGCTGGGCGGCTCCGGCCTCTCGCTGACGGAAGCATCGGTGATCATGGAAGAGATCACGCGCTCGGGCGGCAACGCCGGCTGCTGCCACGGGCAGATGTACAACATGAACACCCTGCTGCGCAACGGCTCGGAAGCGCAGAAGAAAAAATACCTGCCGAAGATCGCCAGCGGCGAACTGCGCCTGCAGTCCATGGGCGTCACCGAACCCACGGCCGGCACCGATACCACCAGCATCAAGACCGTCGCCGTGAAGAAAGGCGACCGCTACGTGGTCAACGGCCAGAAGGTCTGGACTTCGCGCCTGCAGCACTCCGAACTGATGATCCTGCTCGCGCGCACCACGCCGCTCGACCAGGTGAAGAAGAAGTCCGAGGGGATGTCCATTTTCCTCGTGGATACGAAAAGCAAGGGCCTGACGGTCAAGCCCATCCGCAACATGGTGAATCACGAAACCAACGAGGTGTTCATCGACAACCTCGAGGTTCCCGTGGAAAACCTCATCGGCGAGGAAGGCAAGGGCTTCAAGTACATCCTCGACGGCCTCAACGCCGAGCGCATCCTCATCGCCTCGGAGTGCATCGGCGACGGCTACTGGTTCGTCGACAAGGCGACGAAGTACTCGAAGGACCGCGTGGTGTTCGGCCGGCCGATCGGCCAAAACCAGGGGATCCAGTTCCCCATCGCCGAGGCCTACATGGAGATCGAGGCGGCGAACCTGATGCGCTACAAGGCGGCAGCGCTATTCGACGAGAAGAAACACTGCGGCGCCGAAGCCAACATGGCCAAGCACCTCTGCGCCAAGGCGTCCTGGGAAGCGGCCAACGTCTGCATCCAGACCTACGGCGGTTTCGGCTTCGCGGCCGAGTACGACGTCGAGCGCAAGTTCAGGGAAACGCGCCTGTACCTCGTCGCCCCTATTTCCACCAACCTGATCCTCTCCTACATCGCCGAGCACGTGCTCGGCCTGCCGCGCTCGTTCTAGCGCGGCTTTTTCAGCCAGTGGTCGATCTCGCCGACCACGCCGCGGCGGAAGGCGAGCACGCAGATGACGAAGATCGCGCCCTGGATCACCGTCACCCAGCCCTCGAGCTCGGCGAGCTGGTTCTGCAGGGTGACCACGGTGAAGGCGCCGACCACCGGGCCGAGCAGCGTGCCGACGCCGCCGATCAGCGTCATCAGCACCACCTCGCCCGACATCGACCAGTGCACGTCGTTGAGGGTCTCGAACTTGAACACCAGCATCTTCATCACGCCGGCCAGCCCCGACAGCGCCCCCGAAAGCACGAAAGCCATCAGCTTGTAGCGGTCGACGTCGTAGCCCAGCGACAGCGCGCGCGGCTCGTTCTCCCGGATGGCCTTCAGCACCTGGCCGTAGGGCGAGTGGACGATCCGGTAGATGAGGCAGAAAGCGAACAGGAACAGCGCGTAGACGAAGTAGTACATCACCAGCGGCTCGCCATCCAGGTCGACCAGGCCGAGCAGCGTGCCGCGCGGGATACCCTGCAGGCCGTCCTCGGCGCCGGTGAACGGCGCCTGCACGCAGAAGAAGTAGATCATCTGCGAGAGCGCCAGGGTGATCATCGCGAAGTAGATGCCCTGGCGGCGGATCGCCAGCGCGCCGACGACGCAGCCGATCAGGGTCGAGGCGCCGACCCCGGCCAGCATCGCCACCTCGGTCGGCACGCCCTTGGCCTTGAGGAGGTACCCGGCGGCGTAGCCGGCCGAGCCGAGGAACATGCAATGCCCGAAGGACAGCAGCCCGCCGAAGCCGAGCAGCAGGTTGAACGCGCAGGCGAACACGGCGAAGCACAGGCACTTCATCAGGAACACCGGGTACACCGCGAACGGCGCCGCGAGGCCCAGCGCCAGCAGCGCCGCGTAGAGTGCCGCCGTCTTCTTGTCCATGGCGGCTACTTCTCCTTGCCGAACAGGCCGGCCGGCCGCACCAGCAGGACCAGCGCCATGATGACGAATACCACCACCGCGGAAGCCTCGGGATAGAAAACGCGGGTCAGGCCTTCGATCACTCCCAGCCCGAGGCCGGTGAGGATCGAGCCGAGGATCGACCCCATGCCGCCGATCACCACGACGGCGAACACGGTGATGATGATGTTCGAGCCCATCAGAGGGTTGACCTGGATCACGCCCGAGGCGAGCACGCCGGCCAGGCCCGCGAGCGCGACGCCGAAGCCGTAGGTCAGCGTGATCATGCGCGGCACGTTGACGCCGAACGCCTGCGTCAGGCCCGGGTTTTCGGTGCCGGCGCGCAGGTAGGCGCCCAGCCGGGTCTTCTCTATGACGTACCAGGTGGCGAAGCAGACGACGAGCGAGGCTGCGACGACCCAGGCGCGGTAGTTGGGCAGGAACATGAAGCCGAGGTTGGTCGCGCCCTTGAGCAGGGCCGGCGGATCGATCGGCTGGCCGGACACGCCGTAGGCCTGCCGGTAGAGGCCCTCGATCACCAGCGCGAGGCCGAAGGTGAGCAGCAGGCCGTAGAGGTGGTCCAGGCTGTACAGCCAGCGCAGCATGGTGCGCTCGATGAGGATGCCGGCGACGCCGACCGCGAGCGGCGCCAGGAGCAGCGACCACCAGTAGTTCAGCCCGGCGTAGGTCAGCAGCATCCAGGCGCCGAACGCGCCCATCATGTAGAAGGTGCCGTGCGCGAAATTGACGATGTTCAGCAGGCCGAAGATCACCGCCAGGCCGAGCGAGAGCATGGCGTAGAACGAGCCGTTCACCAGCCCGATCAGGATCTGGCTGAGGAACGCCTGCAGGGGGATGCCGAAGATTTCAGTCATTGCGGGCGGCAATGCGGACGCGCTCCGGCGGCGGGCGCCGCCGGAACGTGCCGAACGTGCCTGGCCTTATTTCTTGAGCATCGAGCAGTTCACCGTGGCGAGCGGCTGGAAGGCCTCCGCCGCCGGGATGGTCGCCTTGATGGTGTAGTAGTCCCAGGGGTATTTCGAGTCGGACGGCTTCTTCACCTGCGCGAGATACATGTCGTGCGCGACGACGTTGTCCGGGCGCAGCTGGGCGTGGCGCATCATGAAGTCATCCAGTTTCATCTTGCGCAGCTCCGCGATCACCGCGTCGGGATCGTCCGTGCCCGCCGCCTGCACCGCCTTCAGGTAGTTGGTGGTCGCCGAGTACACGCCGGCATGGATCATGGTCGGCATCTTCTTGTGGCGGTCGAAGAAACGCTTGCCGAACTTGCGCGTCTGCTCGTCCAGGTCCCAGTAGAAGCCGGTCGTCAGCAGCATGCCCTGCGCCGTGTTCAGGCCGAGGCTGTGCACGTCGGAGATGAACACCAGCAATCCCGCCAGGCTCTGGTTCTTGGTGATGCCGAACTCGTTGGCGGCCTTGATGGAATTGATGGTGTCGCCGCCCGCGTTGGCCAGGCCGACGATCTTCGCCTTCGACGCCTGCGCCTGCAGCAGGAAAGAGGAGAAGTCCGAGGCGTTCAGCGGGTGGCGCACCGCGCCCAGCACCTTGCCGCCGTTCGCCTTCACCACGTTCGAGGTGTCGTTTTCGAGCGAATGGCCGAAGGCGTAGTCGGCGGTGAGGAAGAACCAGGTGTCGCCGCCCTGCTTGACGATCGCCTTGCCGGTGCCGTTCGCCAGCGAATAGGTGTCGTAGGCGTAGTGGATGCTGTAGGGATTGCAGTCCTCGTTGGTCAGGCGCGTCGAAGCCGCGCCGACGTTGATCGCCACCCGGTGCTTCTCGCCGGCGACCTTGGCCACCGCCAGGCCGACGCCGGAGTTGAGGATGTCCGTGATCATGTCGACGCCGTCGCGGTCGATCCATTCGCGCACGCGCGTCGAACCCACCTCGGGCTTGTTCTGGTGGTCGGCCGACACCAGCGTGATCGGCTTGCCGAAGATCTTGCCGCCGAAGTCCTCGATCGCCATCTGCGCGGCGATGATCGAGCCCTGCCCGCCGAGGTCGGAATAAAGCCCCGACATGTCGGTCAGGACGCCGATCTTGACCGCATCGCCGCTTAACTTGCCCTTGCTCTGGGCGAACGCCGTGGCGCCCGCGGTCGCGAGTGCGCCTGCCACCAGTACGCTGATCAGTTTGCGATTCATCGTGCTCTCTCCTCTCGTCAAGTAATAAACAAACAGGCCAGCGGGCCGGTCCGGGCCCCCCGCCACTCAGATTCCCAAGTATTCGTGAAGCATATCAGTCTTCGATTCCAGTTCCGCCGCGCCCAGGCACTGGGCGATCCTGCCGCGTTCCATCACGTAGTGCCGGTCGGCGAGCGGCGCGGCGAAGCGGAAATTCTGCTCCACCAGAACGATGGTGTAGCCGCGCGCCTTGAGCTGGCGGATCACCTTGCCGAGGGACTGGACGATCACCGGGGCGAGGCCCTCGGTGATCTCGTCCAGCAGCAGCAGCCGCGAACCGGTGCGCAGGATGCGCGCCATGGCGAGCATCTGCTGCTCCCCCCCGGACAGCCGCGTGCCCTGGCTGTGGCGGCGTTCCTCGAGGTTCGGGAACATCGCGTAGATCTCCGCCACGGACATGCCGCCCTCGCCCACCTGCGGCGGCAGCAGCAGGTTTTCCTCCGCCGACAGGCTCGAATAGATGCCGCGCTCCTCGGGGCAATAGCCGACGCCGAGGTGCGCGATGCGGTGCGTCGCCATGGCGATGGCTTCCACGCCGTTGACGCGGATCGACCCGGTGCGCCTGCCCACCAGCCCGAGGATGGCCTTCAGGGTGGTGGTGCGCCCCGCGCCGTTGCGGCCCAGCAGGGTGACGACCTCGCCGCGGTTGACGCTGAAATCGACGCCGTGCAGGACATGCGACTCGCCGTAGAAGGCGTGCAGGCCGGCGACGCGCAGCACCTCGGCGCCGTTCGCCTCAGCCATGCCCGGCTCCCAGGTAGGCCTCGATCACCGCCGGATCCTTCGAGACGGCGTCGTAGCCGCCCTCGGCGAGGATCTCGCCCCTCTGCAGCACGGTGATCGTGTTGCACAGGTTCGCCACCACCGAAAGATTGTGCTCGACCATCAGCACGGTGCGGTTCGCCGCGGCGCGCCGGATCAGGGCGGTGATCCGCTCCACGTCCTCGTGCGCCATGCCGGCGGTGGGCTCGTCCAGCAGCATCATTTCCGGCTCGAGCGCGAGCGTGGTGGCGATTTCCAGGGCGCGCTTGCGCCCGTAGGGCAGCTCGACCGCCGCGGTCGCCTCGAACTCCGAGAGCCCCACCGCGCCGATCAGCTCGCGCGCCTGTCCGTTGAGCGCATCCAGCACGCGTTCCGCACGCCAGAAATCGAACGAGGCGCCGCGCTTGCGCTGCAGCGCGATGCGCACGTTCTCCAGCACCGACAGGTGCGGGAAGACCGCGGATATCTGGAACGAGCGCACCAGGCCCATGCGGGCGATGGAGGCGGGACTGGAGCCGGTGATCTCGCGGCCGTTGTAGAAAATCTGGCCGCGCGTCGGCTCGAGGAAATGCGTCAGCAGGTTGAAGCAGGTGGTCTTGCCGGCGCCGTTGGGCCCGATCAGCGCGTGGATGCTGCCGCGGCGGACCTTCAGGGCGACGTCCTGCACGGCGACGAAACCCTTGAACTCCTTGGTGAGTCCGCGCGTTTCGAGGATGACGTCGTCGGCCATAGGGCGTGGATTCTACTAGGCGAACACCTGCAACGCCGCCGGCAGCACGTGGATTTGCAGCCGGGTCGCGCCCTCGAACACGATTTCGCCGTCCACCTCCACGAGGAGCGGCTCCGCCGATTCGATCGACAGGCGTTGCGCGCGCACCATCCGGAGGCGCGGATCGCCGGCATGGGCGCCGCGCAGGATCTTCGGCACCAGCTGGAGGATTTCCAGCCGGCCGACCGCCTCCACCAGCAGCAGGTCGAGCAGGCCGTCGTCGGCGCGCGCCTCCGGGCAGACGCGGAAGGTACCGCCGAAGGTTGTGCCGTTCATCGCCGCGGTCATCGCCGTGGTCATGTCGAACGGCGGCGCGTCGTCCAGCTGCAGCCGCACGCGCAGCAGCGGATAGCGCACCATCGTCAGCGCCAGCGCCGCCAGGTAGGCGCCGAAACCGGTGAGAAATTTCGGCACGCGCTGCACGTTGCGGGCGCCGTGCGCGCCGAAGCCGATGTCCATGCCGTTGGCGAAATAGCGGACTTCGGCGCCGGCAGTGATGCGGCCGACGTCGAATTTCCTGATCCTGTTTCCCGCGCCGAGCAGCTTGGCGAAATCGTCGCCGCTGCCGAGCGGGATCACGCCCAGCACCGCCTTGGCGGAGGAACTGACGCCCGCCCGCATCAGGCCGTTGACGACTTCATGCACGGTGCCGTCGCCGCCGGCGGCGACGATGCGCTCGTAGTTGCGCGCTTCCCTCTCGGCGATTGCCGCCGCCTCGAGGGGCCGGGTCGTCACCGTTTCGTCGAAGGCAAGGCCGATGTCGTGCAGCTTGCGGGCGATGTCCGGCCATTGCCGGACCGCGCGCCCACGCCCGGCGGCCGGATTGCGGATGATGAGACAAGGCTTCAAGCGTGGCAGGATACCGCGAAGCGCCATCGAGCCGCGCCGGCATCGGACGAAGAATCGAGGCGCAGAAATCGGTCGTGCGCCGCGCAAGCGCCGGCCCACAGTTCGCTCCAGGCAAGGAACGCGGACTCCGCCGGAGCGATGCCTGCGCCGAGGCGCCACCCGTTCATGCGCACGCTCGCGCCTTCACGCGACACGTCCTCGCCGAGCCCCGCCAGCATCTTCTCGAGCCAGCGCGCATACAGTTGGGCGCTTTGCGGCGTTCCTTCGCTCAGATTCGTCGTCATGCCGAGCATCGCCGCCAGCTCCTCGTGGAACTGGAGCCCGACCAGCCTCGCCACGCGCGCCAGTTCGGCGTGCGAGCCGGTCACCTCGGGAAGCACGCGGAGCATGGTGCGCACGTACTCGACCGCGTAGCTTCGCCGCGTGCGCAGCAGCCGCACCTCAGGCCAGGCCGCAGAGTCCAGCGCCGGCATTTTTCCCGCCCGCGGCATCGATTCCGCGCCGTAAGCAAAGCGCACGCGCTCCTCCGGCTTCAGATCGCGGTCGTGCTCGAGGTAATAGCCCTCGAGTCCGGGCATGCCATCCACGGTCATGCCCGTGCAGACGAATCCGAGGCGCGGATTGCCCAGCGACACACCGTTGTGGCCGTGCCAGCCGTGCAGCATCGCCGCCGATACCTCGTGCGGGATCGCAGCGGCGGCAGTGCCGTGCCAGATCCAGCGCGGCGGCGGATAGCGCACCCAGGCCTTGGCGGCGGATTCGCGCAGGAATTCGGTTTTCACGCCGCCGAGCGCATTGGAATGGAAGTGATAGAGCGCGCAGGCGACCGCCGGCGGTTCGGACTGCAGGCCGAGCTTGGCGAGCCCCGGCAGGAACCTCTCCAGGTGCTGCCTGCGGAAATGCCGGAACACGTACTCGCGGGCGACGTCCTTGCCGTGCCGCGATACGAGGCCGAGCACCAGCCCGGTCATCAGTGCATGGCAGAGCGTGGCGGCCGCGCGCCACGCGGGAATCAGGTTTTCCAGTCGGGCTTGCGCTTCTCGATGAAAGCGCTCATCCCTTCCCTGCCTTCGGGATGGGCGAAATCGGAGGCGATCACTTCGCCGGCGAGCGCATAGGCCCTCGGCAGGTCCATGTCCATCTGCTGATAGAAGGCGCGCTTGCCGGCGGCGACGGTGGCCGGAGGTTTCGATGCCAGGACTTTGGCCAAGGCAAGCGTTTCGCCGTCGAGCGCATCGGCGGCAACGACCCGGTTCACCAGCCCCCATTCGAGCGCGCGCTGGGCGTCGATCGGTTCGCCCGTCAGCAGCATCTCCATCGCGTGCTTGCGCTGCAGGTTGCGGCCAACGGCCACGCCCGGCGTGGAGCAGAAGAAGCCCCAGGTGACGCCCGAAGTCACGAACTTCGCGGTGTCCACGGCCACCGCCAGGTCGCATTGCGCGACGAGCTGGCAGCCGGCCGCGGCAGCCGGGCCCTGCACCTTCGCGATCACCGGCTGCGGCAGCTGCTGGAGGGTCATCATCATCCGGCTGCACTGGACGAACAGGCCGGCGATCTTCGCCTGGTCGCCGAGCGCGCGGATTTCCTTCAGGTCGTGGCCGGCGCAGAAGCCCTTGCCGGCGGCGGCGAGGATCACCACGCGTACGTTTTTGTCCTTGCCGATCTCGTCGAACGAAGCTTGCAGGGCTCCCAGCATGTCCGACGTCAGCAGGTTCATCTGCTTCGGCCGGTTCAAGGTGAGCGTGACGATGCCGTCCCGCTCATCCCGGAGCAGCAAGGGGTCTCCATCCTTCGGCACGGCAGCCATGCGCCCCCTAGGAATCGATCGCGCTGGCCGACTTGGCCTTCTCGCGCAGCGCGAATTTCTGGATCTTGCCGGTCGAGGTCTTCGGCACCTCGCCGAATACCACCGCGCGCGGCGCCTTGAACTTCGCCATGTGCTGGCGGCAGAAATCGATGATTTGCCGCTCCGTCACGGAAACGCCCTTTTTTATTTCAACGAACGCGCAGGGCGTTTCACCCCATTTCTTGTCGGGCATCGCCACCACCGCTGCCGCGAGCACCGCCGGATGGCGATAGAGCACGTCCTCCACCTCCAGCGAGGAAATGTTCTCGCCGCCGGAGATGATGATGTCCTTGGAGCGGTCCTTGATCTTGACGTAGCCGTCGGGATGAATCACGCCCAGGTCGCCGGAATGGAACCAGCCGCCCGCAAAGGCCTTCCGCGACGCCGACGGGTTCTTCAGGTAGCCCTTCATGGTGATGTTGCCGCGGAACATGATCTCGCCCATGGTTTCGCCGTCGGCGGGCACCGTCTTCATGGTGTCCGGGTCCATCACCGTGAGCCCCTCTTCCATCAGGTAGCGCACGCCCTGGCGGCCGTTGAGGCGCGTGCGCTCGCCGATGTCCAGCGCGTTCCATTCATCCTGCTTGGCGCAGACCGTCGCCGGGCCGTAGACCTCGGTGAGTCCGTAGACATGGGTGATGTCGAAGCCGAGCTTCTCCATCCCCTCGATCATCGCCGCCGGCGGCGCCGCGGCCGCCACCATGCCGCTCACCTTGTGCGCGATACCCCGCTTCATTTCCTCCGGTGCGCTGATCAGAGTCGAGTGCACGATCGGCGCGCCGCAGTAGTGGGTCACCTTATGGGCTTTTATCAATTCGAATATTTTTTCCGCTTCCACGCGCCGAAGACAAACGTTGGTCCCGGCATTCGCCGCCATGGTCCACGGAAAGCACCAGCCGCTGCAGTGGAACATCGGCAACGTCCACAGGTACACCGCGTGATGCGGCATGCCCCAGGTGACGATGTTGCAGATCGCGTTGAGATACGCGCCGCGGTGGTGGTAGACCACGCCCTTCGGATCGCCGGTCGTGCCCGAGGTGTAGCCGAGGCAAATCGAATTCCACTCGTCCGTGGGCCACTGCCAGGCGAATTCCGCATCGCCTTCGGCCAGCAACTCCTCATAGGTCTTCGCGCCCAGGCGCTCGCCGGGGCCGGAGTATTCAGAATCGTCGACGTCGATGACGAGGGGTTTCGCCTTCGTCATCGCCAGCGCCGCCTTCACCGTCGGCGAAAATTCGCGGTCGGCGATCAGGATCTTCGCGCCACCGTGCTCCAGCATGAACGCGATCGCCTCCGCATCCAGCCGCGTGTTCAGCGCATTCAGCACCCCGCCCGTCATCGGTACGCCGAAGTGGCACTCGTACATCTCCGGCGTGTTGGCGAGCATCACCGCCACCGTGTCGCCGACGCCGATGCCCCGCTTCGCCAGCGCCGACCCCAGCCGCCGGCAGCGCGCGTACGTCTCCTGCCAGGTAAAACGCTTCGCGCCGTGAATCACCGCCACCCGCTGCGGATACACCGCCGCCGTCCGCTCGATGAACCCCAGCGGCGTCAGCGGCGCGTGGTTGGCCGGGTTCTTGTCGAGGTCCGTCTCGAAGGGATTGGACTTGGCATTCATGGTGGCGAAAGTATATCTCCGTCGGGTATGCTTTTCTCCATGCGACTCATCGGCATGCTTGATTCACCTTACGTCCGCAGGGTCGCGATCTCGCTGCACCGCCTCGGGATTTCGTTCGAGCATAAGTCGGTTTCGGTGTTCAGCACTTTCGAGCAGTTCCAGAAGTTCAATCCGGTCGTGAAGGCGCCGACGCTGATTTGCGACGACGGCGAGGTGCTGATGGATTCGACGTTGATCCTCGAATACGCCGAGACCCTGGCGACGCCCAGAACCTTGATGCCCTCAGGGATTACCGAGCGCCAGCACGCGTTGCGGATCATCGGGCTGGCGCTGGCGGCGTGCGAGAAGACGGTGCAGACGGTGTACGAGCGCAATCTGCGGCCGGTGGAGAAGCAGCACGAACCGTGGCTCGCGCGCGTGCGCGGCCAACTGCTGGCGGCGTACGGTGCACTGGAAACTGAAATCCGCCGCAAACCGCTGACGATGGATCAGGCAGGCATTTCCGCGGCGGTGGCCTGGCAATTCACGCAGGGGATTCTTCCCGGGGCCGTCGCGGCTTCCGATCACCCCACGTTGCAGGAATTCTCCGCCCGCGCCGAACGGCTCGCGGAATTCATCGCCTTCCCGCCGGATGGGCCGGGCGTGCCGGCCAGCCGCTAGCCGCGGGAAGAGAAAATGGTGATTCGAGCGCGGGCTGCCCTGTTCGCCGTGGCGGCACTTGCGCTTGCCGGATGCGTCACGACTGGGGGAACCGCCGGCGACGCGGCAGTCCTTCTCGGAAGATGGGTGAACGTGAACCACACGCTGTATTTTTCCGACGGCACGACGGGCAGGAATCCGCCGTCGATGCAGTGCTGGGTCGAGTTCTCGGAACGTCAGGCCGTCTCCGAATGCGTCAACAACGGCGGCAGGCACAAGGTCGTGTCCGCCATCCGCCTGGTCGCGCCCGGGCAGTACGAATCCGAAGTGATCGAAAACATGGACTTCCCCGATTTCGTCGGCTCGCGGTTCCGCACGGATTTCCGCATGGAAGGCGGCAAGCTGTTCACGACGTCGTACCCGCCTGTCCTCGCGGGGAAAAACTCCAAAGTGCTGGTCAGGGTGGAATCCGAATGGGCCCGCGAAACTGGAATCCGCCGGCTTCCCACCGCCCCCGAGGAGCGGGCCGAGGCCTCGTTCCCGTCCGTCTCCATTCTGGAGGAGCGGACGATTCTTAGGTATGCTGAGCCGAAGCAGGTTTGGAAAACCATCGTCGAGAAAACGCCATGACCCTCCGTTCCGCCGCAATGACGATCTGCCTCGCGCTCGCCGCCCTGCCGGCGCTCGCGCAGGAGGAATTCCCCAATCACCCCATCCGGCTGATCACGCCGGCGGCGCAGGGAGGCACCACGGACATCCTCGCGCGCGTGTTCGGCGCCAAGCTGTCGGAGGCGCTCAAGCAGCCGGTGCTGGTGGAAAACCGCGCCAGCGCCTCGGGCGTGGTCGCGGGCGAGATGGTCGCGACGGCCAAGCCGGACGGCTACACGCTGCTGCTCGCCTACCACCAGCACACGGTGAACGCCGCGCTCAATCCCAAGCTGCCCTACCACCCGGTCAACAGCTTCACGCCGATCACCCAGCTCACCTCGGCCGCCCTGCTGCTGGTGGTCAACGTATCGTCGCCGCCGAAGACGCTGGAGGAGTTCATCGCCTGGACGAAAAACTACCAGGGCGCGCTCAACTTCGGCTCGGCCGGCATCGGCAGCGGCGGCCACCTCGCGGGCGAACTCTACAAGCAGATGACCGGCGTCAAGGCCGAACACGTCCCCTACAAGGGCTCCGGGCCGGCGCTGACGGCGCTGCTCGGCGGCGAGTACCAGTTCAATTTCTCCGGCATGCAGGCGGCGCAGGTGCAGGTGAGGGCCGGCAGGCTGCGCGCGATCGCGGTCAGCGCGCCGAAGCGCCTCGCCGCCCTGCCCGACATACCGGCGATGGCGGAGGCGCTGCCCGGGTTCGGAATCGTCGGCTGGTACGGCGTCATCGGCCCGGCGAAAATGCCTGAGCCGATCGTCGCCCGCCTGAACGCCGAGCTGGTCAAGGCGCTGAACAGCCCGGACGTGCACGAGCGCATCGTCGCCGACGGTTCGGAGCCGGTGGGCAGCTCGCCCGAGGCGTTCCGCGAGTTCATGCTGGCCGATACGGCCAAGTGGGCGAAGCTGGTGAAGGAGAGCGGCGCGAAGATGGAGTAGGAAGGATCAGGCCTTGCCCAGGCGGCGCCACAGGCTGCCGCCCTTTTCCTTCGCCTGCTTGTCGATGCCGTCCAGCAGCTTCTCGTGCGCCCGGTTTTCCTCCTCGGTCGCGCGCAGCACGGTGAGCTTCTTCGCGTCGATGAGCGCCGCCGCGGTCTGCGCCGCCGAAGGCTGGTCCAGGTCCATGACCAGGCTTTCCTGGCCGCGCGTCAGGGCGAGATACACCTCCGCGAGCAGGCGTGCGTCCAGCAGCGCGCCATGCAGGGTGCGGTGTGCATTGTTCACCGCGTAGCGCTCGCAGAGCGCGTCCAGAGAATTGCGCTTGCCCGGGTGCAGCTCGCGCGCCATGGCCAGCGTATCGACCACGCCCGACGCGTAGTCGGACAGCTTCTTCAGGCCGGCCAGCGCGAGCTCCTGGTCGAGGAATTCGACGTCGAACGGCGCATTGTGGATGATCAGCTCGGCGCCGCCGATGTAGTCCACGAACGCTTTGGCGATCTCCGGGAATTTCGGCTTGTCGGCGAGGAATTCCCGGGTCAGGCCGTGCACCTTCGCCGCGCCCTCCTCGATGTCCCTCCCGGGATTGAGGTAGCTGTGGAAATTGCGCTCGGTGACGTTGCGGCTGAGCAGCTCGATGCAGCCGATCTCGATCACCCGGTCGCCCATGCGCGCGTTCAGGCCGGTGGTCTCGGTATCGAGCAGGATCTGCCTAGACGCCAACGCCGATCCCCTTGTTCGCAAGCGCGTCGGCGCGCTCGTTGCCGGGATGCCCCGCGTGGCCTTTCACCCAGTGCCATTCGACGTCATGCCCGCGCGAAATCTCGTCCAGCCGCTTCCAGAGATCGACGTTCTTGACCGGTTTCTTGTCCGCCGTGAGCCAGCCGCGCCGCTTCCAGCCGTGGATCCACTCGGAGATGCCCTTCTGCACGTACTGGGAGTCCGTGTAGACGCGCACCTGCGAGCGCTCCTCGAGCGACAGCAGGCCCTCGATCACCGCCATGAGTTCCATGCGGTTGTTGGTGGTCTGCGCCTCGCCGCCGCACATTTCCCTGTCCCGGCCGCCGGCCCGCAGCAGCACGCCCCAGCCGCCGGGGCCCGGATTGCCCTTGCAGGCGCCATCGGCATAGATCTCCACGACTTTCTCAGTCATGGTGCCGGCGCGTCGAGGAGTCGCGCTGCGGGATGGCGGCCAGCGCCCGGCGGCGCGCGCGTTCCTTGCGCCAGGCCGGCCCGATGATGCGCATGCCGTGCACCCGCTTCACCGCGCGCACGACGTAGACGCCTCCCGCAATCGGCCACCAGCGCGCGCCCGCGTTCTCCATGAAAGAAAAGCGCGCCAGCCATTTCGGGTTCTCGAACGGCGGCGCATAGCTGCCGAAGCGCCCGCCGTTCAGCTCGAAGCCGAGCAGGTGCAGCCAGTCCTTCAGGCGCAGCAAACCGATGAAGCGCGCATCCCAGGGGGCGCCCGCCTCGCCGCCCGCGAACATCTGCCGCAGGCGCCACATGGAAAGCGGGTTGAAGCCGGAAATGACCAGCTGTCCCTCGGGGATCAGCACGCGTTCGGCCTCGCGCAGCACCAGGTGGGGATCGGCGACGGATTCGAGCGTATGCGGCAGCACCACCAGGTCCACGCTCTGGCCGGCGAGCGGCAGCTGCATCGGATCGGCGGCGAGCGCGGCGCCGTGTTCGAGCGCCAGCGTGAAACGGAACGGGATGCGGTTGCCGTTCAGGAAGTCGATGCCGGGCAGGCCCGCCTGGACCGCGCGGTAGCCGAACACGTCCTCCGTGGCATTGCCGAACTGGCCGAGTTCCCATTCGAGAACGTAGCGGCCCTGCGGCGTGCCGAACCATTCGGCGAGCGCCGGCCGCGCCCCGTTATACTGCTGCGCGCCATTGTTGACGAAGGATTGCCGATCCATGCTCGAAATCGTTCCTCTACCCGCTTTTCAGGACAACTACATCTGGACGCTGCGCGATGGCAAGTCCGCGGCCGTCGTCGACCCGGGCGAAGCGCGCCCGGTCAAGGAGTACCTCGCGCGCGAAGGACTGACGCTCGCCGCCATTCTCGCGACGCATCACCATCCCGACCACGTCGGCGGCATTGCCGAACTGGTAGCGATGAAAAAAGTTCCCGTGTTCGGGCCGAAGGGCGAGCCGATTCCGGAACTGACCCATCCGGTCGGCCAGGGCGATGAAGCCGAGATTCCCTCGCTCAAGGCGAAATTTTCCGTGCTCGACATACCGGGACACACGCGGGCACATGTCGCCTATTATGGCTTGGAATCGCTGTTCTGCGGCGACACGCTGTTCGCCTGCGGCTGCGGGCGCGTGTTCGAGGGCACGCCCGCGCAGATGCTGGCGTCATTGTCGAAGCTCGCGGCACTTCCCGACGAAACCAGGGTCTATTGCGGCCATGAGTACACGCTGGCCAACATCAAGTTCGCGCGCGCGGTGGATCCCGGCAACGCCGCGCTCGCGGCGCGCGAGGAGCGCGCCAAGGCGCAGCGCGCCGCGGGCCGCCCCACGCTTCCTTCCACGCTCGGCGAAGAGCGGGCGACCAACCCGTTCCTGCGCTGTGCCGAGCCGGTGGTGATCGATTCCGCCAACAAGTACCTCGGCGGACGCATTGGCGACCCGGTCAGCGTGTTCGCCGCCATCAGGGAATGGAAAAATCGGTTCTAATGCCGCCTGTGCAAACAATTGCGACCCGGTTCCTGCTGAGCGCGACGGCGGCGCTACTCACGTCCTGCGCTTCTCCGGGTTCCGAACCCACTCAAGCGACGCCCCGCGTCCTGGTCGATTCCCCGGTGCTGGGATTGCGCGACGCCCCGGTGGATCCGCGCCTCGCGCTGTCCAAGCCGCTGGACGCGAACCGCCTGCCGCCCTTCGAAGGCAGGCGCGAAGACGTAAAGCAGCCGCAGGGCCTGGCGCGCGTCGACCGCACGGTCAGGCAGGACGACCTCTGGCAGCGCATTCGCGACGGCTTCGCCATGCCCGACCTGAGCGGGCCGATCGTGGCGGAGAAGACGGCCTGGTACGTGGCGCATCCGGAGTACCTCAAGCGCGTGTTCGAGCGCAGCCGCCGCTACCTGTTCCATATCGTCGACGAGATCGAGAAGCGCGGCCTGCCGACCGAGCTCGCGCTGCTGCCGATGGTGGAGAGCTCGTTCAACCCGATGGCCTACTCGCGCGCGCACGCCTCCGGGCTGTGGCAGTTCATCCCCGGCACCGGCAAGCGCTACGAGCTGACGCAGAACTGGTGGTACGACGGCAGGCGCGACATCATCGACTCGACCTCGGCCGCGCTGGACTACCTGAAGGACGTCTACGAGATGCACGGCGACTGGCACCTCGCGCTCGCCTCCTACAACTGGGGCGAGAACGCGGTGGCGCGCGCCCTCGAGAAGAACCGCGCCGCCAACCTGCCGCTCGATTACTCCAGCCTGACCATGCCGCTGGAGACCCGCCAGTACGTGCCCAAGCTGCAGGCGCTGAAGAACATCATCGCCAACCCCGCCCTGTTCGGCATCGAGCTCGAACCGATCCCCAACGAGGTCTACTTCACCACCATCACGCGCACGCGCGACATGGACGTGCGCCTGGCGGCCAAGCTGGCGGAGATGCCGGTGGAGGAATTCATCGCGCTCAACCCCGGCTTCAGCCGCCCGGTGATCCGCGCCGAGCTCACGCCGCGCATCGTGCTGCCCGCCGACCGGGTCGAGGTCTTCCACGACAACCTCGCCAAGTACGACGACAAGTCGCTGGTGTCCTGGCAGACCTACCAGCCTGTGAAGGGCGACAACCTGGAAGGCATCGCCAGGAAATTCGGCCTCGGGCTGGCCCAGCTGAAGGAGGTCAACGGCATCGCGCCGCGCTCGCGCGCCATGCCGGCCACCCTGGTGGTGCCGGCGAAGGGCACCGTCCACGACCTGGGCCGGCTGCCGATCATGTACGCGCCGCCGATCCCGATGGCAGGCCCGCGCATGTTCGTCCACACCGTGAAGGCCGGGGATACCCTGCCTGGCATTGCCCGCCGCTACCGGGTCAGCGTCAACGACCTGCGCCGCTGGAACAAGATCGGCCGCCTTGCCGTCGGCCAGAGGCTGACCATCCACGCCAAGACCGCCCCGGTCAGGGGAAAGCAGGTTAAAGGCAAGACGAGGCAAGCCTCCCCAGGTCGAGTATTAAGAAAAACAACTGGTTAGATTATTAACCTAAAGTAATTAGTCTCATATTTTGGTTACACAGCCGGCCCCGGCATGCCTAGAATTCAGGCATGGGCCGGTTTCTCCGGAGGGGTGTCCTATTCGCTCTGCTTTTCGCGGGCGTTGCTGCGCCCGCGGCGGCCGACCCCCTCCTCATGTTCCTGATCGGCGTGGCGCGCGACATGGTCGAGAAGCAGGCCGAGAGGACCCGCGCCGCCCCCGCCTTCATCCCCGACATGAGCCGCGTCTACCCGGGAACCTCGGTCGAACCCGAGCACCTGAAGCAGCTCATCGACGACAGCTTCCTCTACCTGAACGACAGCCAGCGCAAGGAAATCTTCGATTCGCTGAACGCCGCGCTGCTGGACCCCAAGAACGCCGCGGTGCGCGGCACCATGATCGAATACTTCGCCGACAAGGCGCTCACCGTCCGGGCGGCGCAGCTGCAGCTGGCGAAGCTCTCCTGGCCTGAAAAGGAACGGCTGGCGAGCGAATTCAAGAGCGAAGTGGTCACCCTCTCTGCCGAGGACCAGGCCCAGCTCGGCCGGCTGCTGCGCAGCGGCATGCTGCCGGTGCCGAGCGACCTGAACCAGCTCCTGCTCGCCGCCTTCGACGCGCGCTGATTCCCTCAGGCCGGCGCGCGCGCGCCCTGCCAGCCGCGGGGAATCGACGACAGCAGCTTGCGCGTGTACGGATGCTGCGGATCGCGGTAGATCTCGTCCGAACCGGCGGTTTCCACGATCCGCCCCTCGCTCATCACCATCACCTGGTCGGCCATGTACTTGACCACCGCGAGGTCGTGCGAGATGAAGATGTAGCTCATGCCGAACCTGTCCTGCAGGTCCTGCAGCAGGTTCAGCACCTGGGCCTGCACCGATACGTCGAGCGCGGAAACCGGCTCGTCGCAGATCAGCACCTCGGGCTTCATGGTCAGGCAGCGCGCGATGGCGATGCGCTGGCGCTGGCCGCCCGAGAATTCATGCGGGAACTTGAAGAACGACGCCTCGGGCAGCCCGACCTCCGCCAGCAGCTTGCAGGCCGTTTCGCGCCGCTCGTCGTCGCCCGAGCCGATGCGGTGGATCAGCATCGGTTCGGTCAGGATCTGGCCGACCGTGAAGCGCGGGTTGAGCGAGGCGTAGGGGTTCTGGAACACGATCTGGATCCTGCGCTTGTACGACATCGCCGCCTGCGGCGACAGGGCCAGCAGATCGCTGCCTTCGAACAGGGCCTGGCCGCTCGTCGCCTGGTGCAGGCGCACGAGCGTCAGGCCGAGGGTGGTTTTTCCCGAGCCGGATTCGCCCACCAGGCCCAGGGTCTTGCCCCGGGCGAGATTGAAGGAGACATCCTTGACGGCAGCGAACTCCTTTTTGCCGAACAGCCCCGCGCGGGAATAAAAGCTCTTTCCCAGGTGGCGGACCTCCAGGATGTTCTCCTCGTCTCCCCGCAGGCCGCGCTTGCGCTCGGAAGCGTCCGCTTGCGCGGGCGGCGCGCCGCCCAGGAAATCGTCGATGACCGGCAGCCGCATCGGCCGCCGCCCGAGCTGCGGCCGGCAGGCGAGCAGCGCCCGCGTGTAGGCATCGCGCGGCTGCTCGAAGATCTGCCGCGCCGCGCCGGCCTCGCGGATTTCTCCCTCGCGCATTACCACGACGGAATCGGCGATCTCGCCGACCACCGCGAGATCGTGCGTGATGAACAGCATCGACATCCGGCGGCGCTTCTGCAGGGAAGCCAGCAGCTCGAGAATCTGCTTCTGGATCGTCACGTCGAGCGCGGTGGTGGGTTCGTCGGCGATCAGCAATTTCGGCTCGCAGGCGATCGCCATGGCGATCATCACGCGCTGCTGCTGGCCGCCCGACAGCTCGAAGGGATAGGCATCGATCCGCGCCGCCGGTTCGGGGAGGCCGACCTCGCCCAGCAGTTCGACGGCACGCCGCCGCGCCTGCCGGGCGGGCAGGCGGAGGTGCTTGCGCAGGACCTCCTCGAGCTGGAACCCCACGCTGAACACCGGGTTCAGGGAAGTCATCGGCTCCTGGAACACCATCGAGATGTCCGCCCCGCGCAATTCCTGCAACGCCTCGCCGCCGATCTCGAGCAGATTGCGTCCAAGGTAAAGAATGCGGCTGCCGCCGGCCACCGTCGCATTTTCCCGCGGCAGCAGGCCGAGGATCGACAGCGCGGTCACCGATTTGCCGCTGCCGGATTCCCCGACCAGCGCCACGGTGCTGTTCGCCGGGACGTCGAAGCTGATGCCCTTGACCGCCTCCACCGAACTCGTCCGGTCCACGCGGAAGCTGATCCGGAGGTCCCGGATGCTGAGCAGCGGCTCGCCGTCGCGTGGCGTCATTTGAGCCTCGGGTCGAGCGCGTCGCGCAAGGCGTCGGTAAACAGGCCGAACGCGGTGACCAGCAGGGCCATCGCCGCGGTCGCCGCGGCGCACTGCCACCATTTCCCCAGGATCAGCTCGCCCTGGGCTTCGTTCAGCATGCTGCCCCAGGAGACCGTGTCGACGCCGACGCCGAAGCCGAGGAAGCTCAGCACCACCTCCGACTTGATGAACAGCACCACGTGCAGCGACAGCTGCACCAGGACGACGTGGCTCACGTTCGGCAGGATGTGCACGAACATGCGCCGCAGGTCCGAAGCGCCGATCGCATCCGCCGCGCGGACATATTCCCGCGCCTTGTGCTTCAGGTATTCGGCGCGCACCAGGCGGAAGATGCCGGTCCAGCCGGTGAACGCCAGGATCAGGATCACCGTCAGCGTCCCTTTCTGGTTCAGCACCCCGGCCACCGCCAGGATCAGCAGCAGGTAGGGAATCGAGGTGAAGACGCTGTAGAACCAGTTGAAGAAATCGTCGACCCAGCGGCCGTAGTAGCCGGCCAGCGCGCCGAACACCGTGCCGAGGAAAGCCGCGAGCATCGCCGCGACCAGCCCGACGAAGAGCGAAGTCTCGGTGCCCTTGATGGTCTTCTTCAGCACGTCGCGGCCCCAGCGGTCGCCGCCGAAGGCGAGCACCGGCGCCCTCGCTTCCGCGGCGGCCGCGCCGCCGGGCCGGTTTCTTATTTGCGAGAGCGCGTCGGCGAGCGGATCGACGATGCTCGACTCCTCCCCTGCGCCGGCAGACCCGGCAGCAGGCGGCGCCGGCGCCGGAGAGGAAAGTTCCGGGGCGTCCGGCCCCATGAAAGCAGGCGGCGCACTGCTGACGCCCACTTCCTTCTCCCAGTCCGCGGCGACCAGGCCCGTGCCGGAGGCGAGCATGAGGGCGACGAAAAAAACCACGATCGCCAGCGACACGACGCCCACGCGGTCGCGGCAGAAGCGCAGCCATGCCAGCCGCCAGAGGCCGGGCGAGGCGCTCATTTGAGCTGGACCCGCGGGTCGACTGCCTTGTAGAGCAGGTCCGTGAGCAGGTTGACGAGCATGGTCGCGATGGCCACGTAGATGGTCACCGCCTTGATCACCGGAAAGTCGCTGCGCTCCACCGCGAGGATCACCTCGCGCCCGACGCCGGGGATGGAGAAAAAACGCTCGATCAGGAAGGCGCCCGCCAGCAGGCCGGGCAGCTGGATCATCACGTTGGTGATGACCGGGATCGAGGCGTTGCGCAGCACGTGCACCCACATCACGCGCGTCTCGCCCATGCCTTTCGCCCGCGCGGTGCGCACGTAGTCCTGGTTGATTTCGTCGAGGAAGAAGCTGCGGTACAGGCGGATGTCCGGCGCGAGGGAAACGACGACGCCCACGAGGATCGGCAGCAGGCTGTACTTGAACAGGTTCTCGGCAAAACCGTTGCCCCAGCCCTGCACCGGGAACCAGCCGAGCTTGTAGGCAAGAACGTACTGCAGCACGATGATGTAGACGAGGATGCTGATCGACTGGCCGACGGTGCAGCAGATCATCACCGCGCGGTCGGTCAGGGAGCCGCGCACGTAGGCCACCAGCATCGCGGCCGCGATGGCGAGCAAAGTATCGATGGCGAGCAGCGGCACCAGCACCATCAGCGAAGGGCCGAGCCGGGTGGCGAAAATCTCCGAGACTTTCTCGTTGGTGGACCAGCTCACCCCGAAATCGCCGGTGGCGATCTGCCCGACGAAGATGCGCAGCTGCACGAGGCGCGACTGGTCGATGCCCAACTGGTGGCGGATATTCTCGATCTGCTCGGGATTGGAGATCTTGCCGGCGAGAATGTAGGCCGGGTCCCCGCCGACCCAGTTGAACAGGAAAAAGACCAGCAGCACCACCCCGAGCAGGGTCGGAACGGTCTGCCAAAGGCGGCGGATAACGTAGGCCAGCATCCGGCGGCGCCTAGTTCCCCCGCCGCCCCGTGATCTCGTCGAAGAACGCCTGCGGCGAAGGATCCCGGCCGAGGAAGGAACGGACCAGCGCGGCGGCGGGCCTCTGGCCGCCCTGGGAGAGGACGAGGTCGCGAAAGCGCCGGCCGACGGCCGGATTCATCAGGTGCTTCCCGTACACCGACAGCATGTCCAGGGCGAGCACTTCCGACCACATGTAGCCGTAGTACCCGGCGGCATAGCCGCCGATCACGTGCGCGAAGGTGCCGGGAAACTGGGTGCCGGGGAGATAGCCCGTGGGGGTGTCGGATTCCATCTCGATCCAGGTCTGCATCGGATCGGCCTCCCGCTCGCCCGCCAGCGCCATGTCGTAAGAGGCGTACAGCTGCTGCCGGGCGTACTGGATCCCCTGGCCGAACGAGCGCGCCGCATGAAGACGGGCGACCAGGGCCGCGTCCACCTCCGGACAGGCGGCGCAATAGCGGCGGAACAGTTTCAGCGGTTCGCCCGCGCGCGCCCATTCCTCGTACATCTGCGAGGGAGCTTCGACAAAATCCCGCTCGACGTTGGTGCCGCCCTGGCTCGCGTAGCGCGTGCGCGACAGCACGCCGTGCAGCACGTGGCCGAATTCGTGCAGCAGCGTCTCCAGCTCGCGGTGATTGAGGCCGCCGGCGTCGAGATTGGCGACCAGGGCGCTGATCGGCGTGCGCCCGGCGGCGACGCTGGCGCTGCGCACGCCGAACGCCGCCGCGTGGCTGAATTTCCCCTCGCGCGGGAACAGGTCGAGGTAGATCCCGCCGATGGCCTTGCCCGTTTCGCCGTCGACGACATCGAGATAGCGGACCGCGGGATCCCACACGGGCACCGCCACCGGCACGAACCTGACGCCGTAGAGCTCCGAGGAAATCCCGAGAACCCAGGCGACGCTCGCGTCGGTGGGGAAATATTTGCGCAGCTGTTCCTGGTCGACGCTGTAGCGGGCCTTCTTCAGCTGTTCCTGGTAGTAGCTGATGTCCCAGCGCTCGATTTTCGCCTGCTCCGCGCTGATGCCGAGCCGCTCGGCCTTGAACGTGCGCAATTCAGCCAGCTCCTTCGTCTCCACCTCGCGCACCTTGGTCTTGACCTCGGCGAGGAAGCGCAGGACGGTTTCCGGGTTGCCCACCATCCGCCTGCGGGTCACGAACGCGGCGTAGCTGCGCAGGCCGAACAGGGCGGCCATTTCCCGGCGCAGGCGGCTCGCCTCCGCGAGCAGTTCCAGGTTCTGCGGCGTGCCGCGGTTGTAGAACGCGACCAGGTAGCGGCGCCGCGCCTCGCCGTTCTCCGCGTTCGACATGAAGGGCTCGAATTCCGGGTATTCGAAGCCGAGCAGGTAATTTCCCTTGTCGTCGCGCCGCCGCGCCGCGAGGTAGGACTCGGGCAGGCCCTTCGTCTCCTCCGCGGAAAAAGCGAGCCGCGTCTTGTTGTCGCGGATGTTCCTGGCAAACGCCTGGCGCAGCTCCTCGACGCGCTGCAGGATCGCCTTCATGCGCGCGCGCTTTTCCGGCGGCAGCGCGACCCCGGTGTCCTCGAAGGCCTCGATGACGTCCCGCTGCAGCTTGCGCGCCACGTCGTCGTCGGGCTGCACGCGCCGGATCAGCGCGTAGATTTTCGCGTTCTGCTGCAGCTCGGTATTGAGGGCGGTGAATTTCAGCCCGCAGGCGTCGCCGGCGGCGCGCGTCTCCTTGTCGGGCGAGACATTGGCGAGCAGTTCGGCCGGTCCCTGCGCATCCTCCATGGCGATCTGCAGGCGGTCCCAGCGCGCGAGAGCCTGACCGGGGGCGGAACGCTCCAGCACGGCGGCTCCCCTGCGCACCTTCGCCAGCGTCCGGCTGCAGGCTTTCTCGATCCCCGCGGCGTCCCAGAGCGGGATCAGGGGGCGGGACTGCGCGGGCAGCGCGGATGCGGGAAGGCAATACAGCAGGGCGCAGGCCGCCGCCCGCCTCGCCCCCGCGCGAAGCCGGCGCATCATTTCGCCGCGGCCTTGGCGTCGACGTCGATGTAGCGCCACTCGGCGTGCAGCACCGGGTGCTTCTTGTAGCCGAACACGCGGGGCTGCTGCAGGGTGTTGCGGTAGCGGCTATCGGCCAGGATCCAGGGAGTATGCGCCTCCATCAGGCGGGCCATGTCGCGGTAGAGCTTGTTGCGCTCCTCGCCGTCGGGCAGCACCCTCGACTTCTCGTACAGCCTGTCGAACTCGGGCGACTGGTAGCAGGCGCTGTTGCTCTGGCCGGTGTTCGGGCCGTACAGCAGCTGCATGAAATTGTCCCCGTCCGGGTAATCGGCGATCCAGGCCGCGCCCTGCATCATCAGCCGGCACTGCTTGGATTGCTTGATCAGGTCGGGCCAGCGGTCCTTGTGGATCTCCAGGCGGATGCCGATCGAATCGAGCGAACGCTTGACCAGCTCGTCGAACTGCCGGTCGCGCTCGCTCGGGCTGGACGAATAGCGGATCACCAGGGGCTTGCCGTCCGGCAACGTGCGGTAGCCGTCCGCCGCCTTCCTGTAGCCGAACTTGTCGAGCAGCGCGTTGGCGGCCTGCGGATCGTAACGGATGCTGCTCCTGTAGCTGGGATCGTGGCCGGCGACGCCCGGTGGAATCGGGAATTCGGCGCGGATCGCCTGGCCCCGGCGGATGATGCGGATCTGGTCGTCGATCTTGTACGCCATGGCGATGGCGCGGCGCAGGGCGATCTTCTCCTTCGAGAATCCGCCTACCGGATTCGGCTGCCCGCCGATCGTCTCCTGCATGTTGAAATAGGTGTAGGTGATCTCCGGGTCGATGCTGCGATCGAGCTGGATGCCGCGCTTCACGAATTCCGGCCTGAGCTTGCCGTCCTCGGTCATGAAGGTCGGCGCGAGGTCGGCGAGCTGGTACTCGATGTCGGTCTCGCCGCGCTCGAAAGCCAGCCAGCGGCTCTGCGTCTCCTCCATCACGCTGATCTCCACCGTGCCGACGAGCGGCAGCTTCTTGCCTTTCATGCGGGCGACGATCTCCCTGTCGCGCGGATCGGCGCCGGGCTGGAAATCCCAGATCTGGCTGCGGAAACCCGGATTGGCCTCCAGCACGATTTTCGAGGACCGCACATAGCGCTTGAGCAGGTACGGCCCGGTGCCCACCGGGTGGGAATTGATGTCGTCGCCATAAGCCTCGACGACTTCCCGGGCGACCGCCCCCGACAGCGGAAACGCGAGCATGTGCGCGAAATTGAGATCCGGCGCGTTCAGGCGCACGCGCAGCGTGTAGCGGTCGGGGGTTTCCAGGCCCGCCACCCTGGCGTCGTAGTCGAACCGCCCGGTCTTCTTCGCCTGCGCCGCCAGCTCGTCGAGGCCGGCGATCTTGCCCTCGAAAAAGAACGCGTAGGGCGAGCGGTTTTTCGGATCGAGAAATCGCTTGATCGAATAGGCGAAGTCGGCCGCGGTCAGTTCGCGCCTGCCGGACTTGAACGCGCCGTCGGCGGCGAAGTAGATTCCCTTCCTGATGCGGAAAAGATAGGTTTTGCCCTGGTCCGAGATCTGCGGCAGGGATTCGGCGACGTTCGGCACCAGTTTCGCCGGGCGCGCCAGGTAGTCGTAGGTCAGCAGCGGATCGAAGATCGACTCGATGACCGTCCCCGAGTAGTAATCCGACACCTTCACCGGATCGAAGCCGGTCTCCGCCACCGGAAACGTCACGCGGATCACCTTCGCCGGATCGGCCGCCTGGGAAACGGACGCCGCGGCGACACTCATCAACGCCGATACGGCGATGCGGCGAATGAACGATCTGCGGATCATCTCGATTGCCCGTCTCTCGATTGCCCGTGGATGCGGCCAAGTATAATCGGAGAACAATGGCCCTACTCGACGGCAAGAAGATTCTTGTCACCGGTCTGCTGAGCAACCGCTCGATCGCCTACGGCATCGCCCGCGCGGCGCGCCGCGAAGGCGCCGAGCTCGCCTTCACCTACGTCGGCGACCGCTTCAAGGACCGCGTCACGAATCTGGCGAAGGATTTCCAGTCCGACGCCGTGTATCCCTGCGACGTCGCCAGCGACGGGCAGATCGCCGCATTGTTCGAATCGCTGCGCGCGTCATGGGGCGCGCTGGACGGCCTGGTGCACGCCATCGGCTTCGCCCAGCGCGAGGCGATCTCCGGGGAATTGTTGGACGGGCTCTCGCGCGAAACGTTCCGCGAGGCGCACGACATCTCGGCCTACAGCTTTCCCGCGCTCGCCAAGGCGGCGCTGCCGCTGATGGAGGGCCGCGACGCCGCCCTGCTCACGCTCACCTATCTCGGCTCGGAGCGCGTGGTGCCGCACTACAACACCATGGGCCTCGCCAAGGCGAGCCTGGAGGCCTCGGTGCGCTACCTGGCGGCGAACCTCGGGCCGAAGGGCATCCGCGTGAACGCGATTTCGGCGGGACCGATCAAGACGCTGGCTGCCTCCGGCATCGCGGGGTTCGGCCGGATTCTCAAGTTCGTCGAGGACAATGCCCCCCTGCGGCGCAACGTGACCATCGACCAGGTGGGCGACGCGGCGGTATTCCTGCTCTCGGGGCTGGCCGCCGGAATCACCGGCGAGGTGCTGATGGTGGACGGCGGCTTCAGCCGCGTCGTCGGCGGCATCGCCGGACCTGACAGCGCGGGACCTACTTCTTCTCCAGGTTAGCCTGGTTGATTTCGACCTTGGCCCTCGCCCGCAGGCTGGCGACATAGGCGTCCAGCTGCTCGGCGCCTGACTGCCGCTCGATCGCGGCCAGTTCCGCGGCGCCATCCGCCACCGTCTTCGGCTCCGCGGCAATGACCTTCGATACCCGGTAGATCGCGTAGCCCAGTTCGCCCCGCGCCACGCCGGTGAAAGCGGGCAGCTTGGCCGCGTCCACGGCCATCACCTTGCGCAGCGCCTCGGGCGCCAGTCCCTGCGCGTCGTTCCGCGAGACCGTCTTCGCCGCGCCCCATTGCAGTCCCGCATCGCCGCCCTTGGCGAGCGCCTCCAGTTTCGCGGCGCCCTCCTTCTGCGCGAGCGCGAAGGCCTCCTGCCGCGCGAGCCGCCGCTCGACGTCCGCTTTCACCTCCTCGAACGGGCGCGTCGTTTCCGGCTGGCGCTCGACGACGCGCGCCGCGACCAGCACGCCCGGGGCGACTTCCACCGCGTCGGTGTTGCGCCGCTGCTGTATCGCGTCGGGCGAAAAGATGGCCGCCAGCAGCTTCGGGTTCGCCAGCACGCCCTGCTCGGGCGACGGCTGGCGCGAGAACCATCCGCTGGTGGCGATCTTCAGCTTGTAGAGATCGGCCGCCGGTTTCAGGCTGTCGGACTGCTCGTACACCAGGTTGTTGAAGGCATCGGCGATCTCGGTGAATTTCTTCGCCCCCTTGCGCTTGACGATCTCGGCGGCCAGGTCCTTCTTCACCGCGTCGAAGGCAATGGTCTTGGCGGGCTGGATCGCCGTGAGCTTGACGATGTGAAAGCCGAATTCCGACTGCACGACGTCGCTGATGTCGCCGGGCTTGAGCTTGAATATCGCGTCTTCCAGGCTCGGGCTGGCGAGGCCGCCTTTCGCGTTCATCCCGAGGTCGCCGCCGTTCTGCGCGGAGCCCGTGTCCTGCGAGTATTTCTTCGCCAGCTCGGCGAACTGCTGCGGCGCCTTGCGCACCTCGGCAAGGACCTTTTCGGCCTCCTCCCGGGTCTTCAGCAGGATATGGCTCGCGCGGCGCTGTTCCGCCGCCCCGAGCTGGCTCGCGCGCGCATCGTAGAGCTCCTTCAGTTCGGCATCGGTGGCGGTTTCGTTCCTGGCCAGGTCCTCGGCCGAGAGCACGAGGTATTCCGCGCGCACGCGCTCCGGCACCTTGAATTCGGCCGGGTTGGCCTCGTAGTAGGCCTTCACCTTCGCCTCGTCCGGCTTGATGCCCGCGAGAAACTGGTCGGCGGCGATGAACGCCTCCGCCGCTTCGCGCTTCTCGTTCTGCAGCGCGACCAGCCGCGCGGACACCGTGCGGGGCTGGAACGCACTCGAGGTGATCGCGCCGACAAAGCGCGAAGCCGGCAGCTCGACCCGGAGCCGCGAAACGTTGCCCTCGTCCGACTGGCCGGTCGACCTCAGGTACGCCGTATAGCGCTCAGCGGAGAATTTTCCGTCCTGCTGGAAATCCGGGGCGGCGAGGATGCTGGCGACCACGGCCTCCTTGGAGAGGATGAGGTGCGCGCCGGCGACGTCGGCAAGCACCAGCCGCCGGGCGATCACCGACTCGAGGATCGCCTGGCGCAATTCCGGCGTGTCGAAGGAGGCGATGTCGGCGCCGTTGCCGAGCACCCGGCGCAGCTGCTCCTGCTGGCGCCGCAGCTCCTCGGAGAATTCGCGCGTGGGGACCGGCGCGCCGTTGACGGTCGCCACGTCGTTGGCGCCTCCCATCGAGCGCGTGTAGGACTCCATCCCGAAAAACGCGAACGGGATGATCGTCAACCCGAGGACGATCTGGAGGATGCGCTTGTGCTTGGCGACGAGTTCGAACATGGGCCGCGGATTTTATCACCACGGGCGTAGTATTCCCCTGTGAGCACGCCTCATAAGCGCATCCTGGCGCTCGGCATCCTGCTTGGCCTGTGCCATGGCGGCATCCTGGCGGCCGATGTCGATTGGACAAGCGCGCAGCTCGTCACGGTGCAACTGGTGGACGATCGCTTCGTCCCGGACAAGCTGGTTTTCCGGCGCGGCGTCGCGTACCGCCTGCACCTGGAAAACACCGGCGCCGACATTCACGATTTCACGGCCCCGGAATTCTTCAGCGCCATCGCCATCCGCAATCCGGAAGTCCTCGAGCGGACGCGCAAGGATGAGGTGTCGCTACAACCGAAGGAGCAGAAAGATCTCTACTTCGTGGCGCAGAAGCCAGGCACCTACAAGCTGGTCTGCGTGAACCACGACTGGGACAACATGGTCGGGAACATCACCATTGAATGATGGACAGGTGTTGGCGGAGCGGACGGGACTCGAACCCGCGACCCCCGGCGTGACAGGCCGGTATTCTAACCAACTGAACTACCGCTCCTACTGTGCTTCTGGTGGGTGCTGACGGGATCGAACCGCCGACATTCGCCGTGTAAGAGCGACGCTCTACCAGCTGAGCTAAGCACCCCACGACACCAGTGTCGTCCTGCACACGTGAACGTCGCCCTTTTTTCAAAGGGGCGCTAGTTTATTGCATCCTTGAGGGCTTTACCAGCGCGGAACTTGGGGACTTTCGCGGCGGCGATCTTGAGCGCTTCGCCAGTGCGCGGGTTGCGCCCGGCGCGGGCCTGGCGCTTGCTCACGTAGAAGGTGCCGAAACCGACCAGCGTGACCATCTCGCCCTTTTTCAGGCTCGACTTGACCGCGCCGACCAGGGCGTCCACCGCGCGCTCGGCGGCCGATTTCGACACTTCGGCCGCCTGCGCGATCTGCTCGATCATGTCCGCCTTGTTCATGCCGTCCTCAGTGCTTGACGGCGGCGGGCGCGCCGGGCTTCTCCTCGGCGGTCGGCAGCGCAGCGGCGGCGGCGACCAGCTCGGGCAGCGGCACCGGCGCACGTTCAAGGGCGACCTCCAGCACCTTGTCGATCCATTTCACCGGGATGATTTCGAGCTTGTTCTTGACGTTGTCCGGGATCTCGACCAGGTCCTTCACGTTCTCGTCCGGGATCATCACCGTCTTGATGCCGCCGCGGTGCGCCGCCAGCAGCTTCTCCTTCAGGCCGCCGATCGCCAGCACCTCGCCGCGCAACGTGATCTCGCCGGTCATCGCCACGTCCGCGCGCACCGGGATCCCGGTTAGCACCGACACCATCGCGGTGGCGATGCCGATGCCGGCGCTCGGGCCGTCCTTGGGCGTCGCGCCCTCGGGCAGGTGGATGTGCATGTCGTTCTTCTGGTAGAAGTCCTCCTGCACGCCGAGCTTGCGCGAGCGGTTGCGCACCACCGACAGCGCCGCCTGGATGGACTCCTGCATCACCTCGCCCAGCTTGCCGGTGGTGATGGTCTTGCCCTTGCCGGGCATCGTCACCGTCTCGATGGTCAGCAGCTCGCCGCCGACCTCGGTCCACGCCAGGCCCGTGACCTGCCCCACCTGGTTCTTCTTCTCCGCCATGCCGAAGCTGAACTTGCGCACGCCGAGGAACTTGTCCAGGTTGCGCGGCATGACGGTGATGCGCTTGGGCTTGCCCTCGTTGGCCTGTTTTTCCGTCAGCAGCTGCTTGACGGCCTTGCGGCAGACCTTGGAAATCTCGCGCTCCAGGCTGCGCACGCCGGCCTCGCGCGTGTAGTAGCGCACGACGTCGCGGATCGCGGGTTCGGTCACCGAGACCTCGCCGTCCTTGAGCCCGTTGTTCTTCATTTGCTTGGGCAGCAGGTACTGCATGGCGATGCTCACCTTCTCGTCCTCGGTGTAGCCCGAGAGGCGGATCACTTCCATGCGGTCGAGCAGCGGCGCCGGGATGTTGAGAGTGTTCGCCGTGGCGATGAACATCACCTCAGACAGGTCGTACTCGACCTCGATGTAGTGGTCGGTGAAGGTGTTGTTCTGCTCGGGATCGAGCACTTCGAGCAGCGCCGAGGACGGGTCGCCGCGCCAGTCCTGGCCCAGCTTGTCCACCTCGTCCAGCAGGAACAGCGGATTCTTGACCCCGACCTTGCTCATGCTCTGCAGGATCTTGCCGGGCATCGAGCCGATGTAGGTGCGGCGATGGCCGCGCACTTCCGCCTCGTCGCGCACGCCGCCCAGCGACATGCGCACGAACTTGCGGTTGGTGGCCTTGGCGATCGACTGGCCGAGCGAGGTCTTGCCCACGCCGGGCGCGCCCACCAGGCAGAGGATCGGCGCCTTCATCTTGTCGACGCGGGTCTGCACCGCCAGGTATTCGACGATGCGCTCCTTCACCTTCTCCAGGCCGTAGTGGTCCTCGTCGAGGATCGTCTGCGCGGCCTTGATGTCGCGCGAGATCTTCGACTTCCTGCGCCACGGCAGGTTGACCAGCGTCTCGATGTAGTTGCGCACCACCGTCGCCTCGGCCGACATCGGCGACATCAGCTTGAGTTTCTTGAGCTCGCCTTCCGCCTTCTTGCGCGCGTCCTTCGGCATGTGCGCCTTGCGGATGCGTTTCTCCATTTCTTCCAGGTCGGCGCCCTCCTCGCCTTCGCCGAGCTCCTTCTGGATCGCCTTCACCTGCTCGTTCAGGTAGTACTCGCGCTGGCTTTTCTCCATCTGGCGCTTGACGCGCCCGCGGATGCGCTTCTCCACCTGCAGGATGTCGATCTCGGTCTCCAGCTGCGCCAGCAGGTGCTCGAGGCGCGCCTTCACCTCGAACATCTCCAGCACCTGCTGCTTCTGCTCGAGCTTGAGCGGCAGGTGCGCCGCCACCGTGTCGGCCAGGCGCCCGGCCTCGTCGATGCCCGACAGCGAGGTGAGGATCTCCGGCGGAATCTTCTTGTTCAGCTTCACGTACTGGTCGAAGGCGGAGAGCAGCGCGCGGCGCATCGCCTCCACCTCGGGCGGCGGCGCGCCTTCGGCCGGGATCGGGCTCGCCTCGGCCATCCAGTGGCTGCGCAGGTCGGTGATCTCGCCGATGCGGGCGCGCGTGCCGCCCTCCACCAGCACTTTGACCGTGCCATCCGGCAGCTTCAGCATCTGCAGGATGCTCGAGATGCAGCCGATTTCGTACATGTCCTGCGGACCGGGTTCGTCTTTCGCCGCCGAGCGCTGAGCGACCAGCAGGATCGACTTGCCGCTTTCCATCGCCGTCTCCATCGCCTTGATGGATTTCGGGCGGCCGACGAACAGCGGGATCACCATGTGGGGGAATACCACCACGTCGCGCAGGGGCAAGAGCGGATAGACGGAAGATGCGGCGCCTGCGCCGGCCGCTGGGGTGGACCCGGGGATTTTTTGTTCTTCGTCTGACATGAGGACCTCTATGCCGTGGGACGTCCCAACAACATAGGAGTTCCCAGGAAAAAAAGCAAACCCGCTAGGCGGTACTGCCGGCGACTTTCGGCGGGTCGGAGTAAATCAGCAACGGCTTGCCGTCCGCCGAGACCATCTGCTCGTCGACGACCACCTTGCTGACATTCTCTAACGTGGGCAGCTCGTACATGGTGTCCAGCAGGATCTGCTCCAGGATGGAGCGCAGGCCCCGCGCGCCGGTCTTGCGCGCCAGCGCCTTCTTCGCCACCGCGCCGAGCGCCGCGGTGCGCACCTCGAGTTCGACGCCTTCCATGAGGAACAGGCGCTGGTACTGCTTGATGAGCGCGTTCTTCGGCTCGACCAGGATCTCGATCAGGGCTTCCTCGTCGAGTTCCTCGAGCGCCGCGACCACCGGCATGCGGCCGACGAATTCCGGGATCAGGCCGTACTTGATCAGGTCCTCCGGCTCGACCGCCTTGAGCAGGTCGTAGGTCGCCTTGGAATTGTTAGGGCTGCGCACTTCGGCGCCGAAACCGATGCCGGTCTTCTCGGTGCGGTTGCGGACGATCTTTTCCAGGCCGTCGAAGGCGCCGCCGCAGACGAACAGGATGTTGGTCGTGTCCACCTGCACGAAATCCTGGTTCGGGTGCTTGCGGCCGCCCTGCGGCGGGACGGAGGCGATGGTGCCCTCGATCAGCTTGAGCAGCGCCTGCTGCACGCCCTCGCCGGAAACGTCCCTGGTGATTGAAGGGTTGTCGGACTTGCGCGAGATCTTGTCGATCTCGTCGATGTAGACGATGCCGCGCTTGGCCTTGTCGACGTCGTAGTCGCAGTTCTGCAGCAGCTTCTGGATGATGTTCTCGACATCCTCGCCGACGTAGCCGGCCTCGGTGAGCGTGGTCGCGTCGGCGATGACGAACGGCACATTCAGCAGCCGGGCAAGCGTCTGGGCGAGCAGCGTCTTGCCCGAACCGGTCGGCCCGATCAGCAGGATGTTCGACTTCGCCAGCTCCACCTCGTCGTTCTTCGACAGGTGTTTCAAACGTTTGTAGTGGTTGTAGACCGCGACCGCCAGGATCTTCTTCGCCTGGTCCTGCCCGATCACGTACTGGTCGAGGATGGCGCGGATCTCGTGCGGCGCCGGCAGGTCCGACTTCTGGCCCTTGCCGCCCTTGTCGGTGGCGGTTTCCTCGCGGATGATGTCGTTGCACAGTTCGATGCACTCGTCGCAGATGAACACCGACGGGCCCGCGATCAGCTTGCGCACCTCGTGCTGGCTCTTGCCGCAGAACGAGCAGTAAAGCAGCTTCTCGCCCGAGCCGGTTTTCTCGGACATCTAGACGTGCTCCCTCGAGACCAGGACCTTGTCCACCAGGCCGTACTTTACCGCGTCTTCGGAAGACAGGAAGTTGTCGCGGTCGGTGTCCTTGGCGATGGTCTCGACCGACTGGCCGGTATGCTTGGCGAGGATCTCGTTCAGCCGGCTGCGCAGGTAGAGGATCTCGCGGGCGTGGATCTCCACGTCGGAGGCCTGCCCGGAGAAGCCGCCCATCGGCTGGTGGATCATGACGCGCGAATTCGGCAGCACGAAGCGCTTTTCCTTCTCGCCGGCCGCCAGCAGCAGCGCGCCCATGCTCGCCGCCTGCCCGATGCACAGGGTGGACACGTCGGGCTTGATGAACTGCATGGTGTCGTAGATGGCAAGGCCCGCCGACACCGAGCCGCCGGGCGAATTGATGTAGAAGAAGATGTCCTTGTCGGGATTCTCGGACTCGAGGAACAGCAGCTGGGCGACGATCAGGTTGGCGCTGGTCTCGTTCACCACGCCGACCAGGAACACCACCCGCTCCTTCAGCAGCCGAGAGTAGATGTCGTAGGCGCGCTCGCCGCGCCCCGACTGCTCGATGACCATCGGGATCAGCCCGAGGTCCTGCGGCTCGGCGCGCTCGCCGTTCACATCCGCCATGCGGGATTGCCAGGTGAGGGATTTCATGCGGTGGCGCCCATGAGATCGTCGAAGGCGACCGGCTTGTCCTCGACCTTCGCCTTGGACAGGACCCACTGCACGACATTGCTCTCGAGCGCGAGACTTTCCATTTCAGACAGGCGCTGAGGCTGCATGTAGAACCATTTTACCACCTCGGCCGGATGCTCGTAGCTCTGCGACTCGGCCTCGATCAGCGCGCGCACCTCGGCCGGCTTGGGCTGCAGCTTTTCGCTGCGCGCCAGCTCGTTGATGATCAGCCCTAGCGCGACCCGGCGCTTGGCGCCCGCTTCGAAGGCCTGCGGATCGAACGGCAGCCGCTCGAGCTTCATGCCCTTGGCCTGCAGCTCGGCCACCGCCTGCTCGACCATGTGCTGCGTCTCCATCTGCACCAGCGCCTTGGGCAGTTCGATGGGCGCGGCATCCAGCAGCAGCTGCAGCGCCTGCGCCTTCAGCCGGGCCTCGACGCGCTTCTTGGTTTCGCGCTCGACGTTGGCGCGCACCTCCGCGCGCATCTTCGCCAGGTCGCCGTCCGCCACGCCCAGCTGCCTGGCGAACTCGCCGTCCACCTCCGGCAGCTTCGGCTCCTCGACCAGCTTGAGCGAAACCTCGAACGTCGCGGTCTTCCCGGCGATGTCCTTGCCGTGATAGTCCTCGGGGAACTTGATGTCGAAACTCCTGGATTCGCCGGCCTTGAGGCCGATCGCGTTCGACTCGAACTCGGGCAGCATGCGCTTCTCGCCGAGCACGAACGGATAGCCGGCGGCCTTGCCGCCGGGGAACGGCTCGCCGCCGATCTTGCCTTCGAAATCCACCGTGATGCGGTCGCCGTCCCGCGCCGCGCGGGCCGCCGCGGCATACGTAACCCGCTGCTTGCGCAGGATCTCCAGCGTGCGCTCGACCGCGGCATCGTCCACCGTCACCTGCGGCCGATCGATGCTCTTGCCGGACACGTCGCCGACCTTCACCTCGGGATAGACTTCGAAAGTGGCGCTGAACTCGAACTGCGCCGCATCCGCAGCGCCGTCCTTCTTCTCGATGCGCGGCTGTCCGGCGACCTTGAGATTGGCTTCCTTCACCACGTCGATGAAGGCCTTCTGCACCGCGTCGCCGACCACTTCGTTGCGCACCTGCGGCCCGTACTGCTGGACCACCATCTTCAGCGGCACCTTGCCCGGGCGGAAGCCCGGCATCTTGACGTCGCGCGCCAGTTTTTTCAGGCGATCGTCGACCTGGCGGTCCACGTCCTGCACCGGCACCGACATCGACACGCGCCGCTCGAGCGCACCTAGCTGTTCCACGTTCACCGCCATCCCGGTAACTTCCTATGTTCGGTCAATTGGTGCGAAGGGTGGGACTCGAACCCACACGCGGTTAGGCGCCAGGACCTAAACCTGGTGCGTCTACCAATTCCGCCACCTTCGCGTTCGAAAAGCACCACGAAAAACAACGTATTAACGTATTATATCCCGCAAGTGTCGGTCGGCCATTATGAGAACTTCCCGGTCGCCTCGCTGCTCCTGCCACGGGCATTGCGCGAGCCCGTCGGCGTCATCTACCGCTTCGCGCGAAGCGCCGACGACTTCGCGGACGAGGGCGAGGATCCGCCTGAAACGCGCCTTGCCAATTTGAACGGTTTTCGCCTTCAACTTGAAGGAATTAAATCGGGCCGCGCGCCCGAAACGCCCCTCTTCGCCGATCTCTCCCGCGTCGTGCACGACCACAGCCTGCCGTTGCAATTGTTCGAAGACCTGCTCGATGCGTTTTCCCAGGACGTCGTCAAGCAGCGCTACGGCGATTTCGCGCAGGTGCTGGACTACTGCCGGCGCTCGGCCAATCCCGTCGGCAGGCTCCTGCTGCATCTATTCAGGAAAGACACTCCTGAAAACCGCGAACTCTCCGACCGCGTCTGCTCGGCGCTGCAGATCATCAATTTCTGGCAGGACGTCGCAATCGACTTCGCCAAGGACCGCATCTACCTGCCGCAGGACGAGATGCGGCGGTTCGGCGTCACCGAGGAGCAGATCGCCGCGCGGCGCTGCGACGCGCCTTTCCGCGACCTGCTGCGCTTCCAGGTTGAACGCGCGCGCCGCCTGATGCTCGAAGGCGCGCCCCTGGTGCGGAATCTGGAGGGACGATTCCGGCTGGAAATCAGCATCACCATCCAGGGCGGCCTGCGGATTCTTGAGAAATTGGAAGCTGCGGGCTACGACATGTTCCGCCATCGCCCCGCGCACAGGTGGTTCGACTGGCCGATACTTTTCCTCAGAGCCCTGTGAGTCCTGACGAATACTGCCAGCAGAAGGCCGCGGCGAGCGGATCGAGCTTCTACTACTCGTTCCTGTTCCTGCCGCCCGAGCGCCGGCGCGCGATCACGGCGCTGTACGCGTTCTGCCGCGAGGTGGACGACGTGGTGGACGAATGTTCCGACGCGCAGCTCGCACGCACCAAGCTCGCCTGGTGGCGCCTCGAAGTCGGCAAACTCTTCCAGGCGGAGCCCAGCCATCCCGTGATGAAGGCCCTGCGGCCTTTTATCGGAAAATTTGAAATAAAAGAGTTACACCTGAGCGAGATCATCGACGGCATGGAGATGGACCTGACGCAGACGCGCTATCTCGATTTCGCGGCGCTCGAGCGCTACTGCTACCACGTCGCCGGCGCGGTGGGACTGCTCGCCGCCGGCATCTTCGGCTACCGGAACCCGCGAAC
>DATBQR010000100.1:0-8874 GCA_036560705.1 Burkholderiales bacterium
CGGTTTGGCGGGCGCTGGCGCGGCGGCTTTGGCCGCATCCTTCTGCTGCGCCGCAACGGGAACGGCGTTCAATGCAAGTCCGGCGATCGCGAGCGCGATCAAAGTGCGTTTCATGTCAGTCTCCTCCCTCAAGGAACGGAACGGCCCGGAAAGCTTAGCCCTGTCTGCACAGGCAATGCAATGAAAATTCCACAGCCGGGTAATATCCTGCGTTAATGCGCCGCACCATCCGCGACACGCTCCTCTCGGCCCGCGACCTTCTCGTCACCGCAGGGCCGTTCATCGTCCTCGTCGTGATTCTGCTGGCCGGAGCGTATTACCTCCTCAAACCCGCGCCGCCGAAGCACGTGGTGCTTGCCACCGGCTCCGACCAGGGTGCCTACGCGGCATTCGGCAAGCGTTACGCGGAGGAACTGAAACGCTATGGCATCGAGGTGGAACTGCGCGCCACCCCGGGTTCACGCGAAAACCTGCGCCTGCTGCGGGACCCGAAGGAGAATGTGCAGATCGCCTTCGTCCAGGGCGGCTCCAGCGAATCCCAGAGCACGCAGCAGGAAAACGACGCACAGCTGCCGCTGATCTCGCTCGGCAGCATGTTCTACGAGCCTGTGTGGATTTTCTACCGCGAGGAAACCGCGAAAAAAATAAACCGGGAAGGCGTGATCAAGGATCTTTCCCAGTTGCGCGGGCTGCGCGTCAATGTCGGCGCACGCGGCAGCGGCATCCCGGGAATCATGGGCCGGCTGCTGCGCGCCAATCTGATGGAGCGCGACGACATCCGGCGCAGCAGTCTCGACCTGACGCCGGCCGTGGTCGCGCTGCTCGGCGGAGAACTCGATGCGGTCGCGATGGTATCGGCGCCGGAATCGCCCCTCGTGCAGATGCTGCTGCAAACCCCGGGCATCAGGCTTTACGAATTCACGCAGGCCGAGGCCTACGCGCGCCGGTACCGGTTCATCAACCCGGTGACGCTGCCGCGCGGCGTGGTCGACCTGTCGCGCGATGTGCCGCCGCGCGACATCGGGCTGGTAGCGGCGACCTGCTCCCTGGTTGCGCGCGAGGACCTGCATCCGGCGCTGATCCAGCTTTTTGTGCAAGCCGCAGGCAGGATCCACGGCGGCGGCGGCTGGATTTCACGCGCGGGCCAGTTCCCGAGCGCGCTCAACAGCGAATTCCCGCTGGCGAGCGACGCGGAACGCTACTACCGCACGGGCCCGCCGCTGCTGCAGCGCTACCTGCCGTTCTGGCTGGCGAACCTGATCGACCGCATGTGGGTGGCGCTGTTCTCGATCGCCGTGATTCTGATCCCGCTGGCTCGCCTGGTGCCGCCGCTCTACCAGTTCCGCATCCGCCGGCGCATCTTCCGCTGGTACCGCGACCTGCGGCAGATCGAAGAGGACATGGGGGGCAGGAACGCGGATGCGCCGAAGTTGCTGGAGCGCCTGGAAACGCTCGACAGCAAGGTCGAGCGCATCGCCGTGCCGCTCGCCTACACCGACCAGCTGTACGCGCTACGCAGCCACATCGTGCTGGTTCGCGAGCGCCTGCGCGCGGCGATCTAGCAGGACGGGCCTAGCGCCCGGGCGACGGGCTGGCCGGCACCTGGCGCCAGCCTTCCCTGCAGTCGTTCACGTACGGGTAGTAGGCCTTCGCCGATTCGCAATAGAACCAGGTGCCCGCGGAAGGTTGGGAAGCCGAGCTCGGAGCCTGTCCGGGGGAGGACGCAGGGGGAGGAACAGGCTGTTCTACCATGGTCGACTCGGCACCCGGAGGAGGCGCGACCACGGCATATCCGGCGCCACCTTGGACAGGGGAGTAATAGATTTCATTCGCGTAGTAATACGGCCGGCCGCCGAAATACACCGCGGTATACGCGGGCGGCAGCACCGGCACGACGACGCCGACCGGCGGCCGAACCACTACGTAGGACGGACCCGCGGCGCGAAACCAGACGCCGCCGTGAAAAAACAGCCGTCCGCCGCCAAAGGTGATGGCCACGTTGCCCTCCGGAAGAAGCGGCACGGTGTAGCCGAGCGCGGGATAGTAATGCGCGTGGCGGTAGCGATCGTCGTAAACCCAGTGCGGCGAGCGGAAACGGTCCGGCCCGCGGAATTCCCGGTGATCCTGGGCATGCACGGGGATCGCCATGAACGGCGCTGCTGCGAGGGAGAGTACGGCAAGGATTCGTTTCATGGACCCAGTTTACGGCCGCGGCGCCATGGAAATGTTTTTAAATCCCGAAATTACGTAACCAAATGTTTCACGCCCGCAGGATGATCTTTCCCAGGTGGGCGTTGGATTCCATGTACGCCTTGGCCTGCGGCAGCTCGGCGAAGGGAAATACCCTGTCCACCACGGTGCGCAGGTAGCCGCTCGCGAACGCGGGCAACACGTCGCGCTCGAAACCGCGCACGCCCTCGGCAACCTCGGCGGCGCTGCGCATCTTGTTCGACACGCCGTAGAGCCGCAGGCGCTTGGAATGGAGAGCCAGGATGTCCAGTTCCGCCTTCACCACGCCATCCACGTAGCCGACGGTGGCGAGCCGTCCCTTGTAGCCCATCACCCTGACGCACTCGGCGAACACGCTGCCGCCGACGTTGTTCACCACCACGTCGACGCCCTTGCCGCCGGTGGCGTCCATCACCTGCTTCTCGAAACCGCCGTTGCGATTCTGCAGCCCCAGGTCGAGGCCGAGCGCGCCCAGTTTTTTCAGTTTTTCCGCCGAACCGGAGGTGCCGATCACTTTGGCGCCGATCAGCTTGCCGAGCTGCACCGAGGCGACGCCGACGCCGGCCGAAGCGCCGGCTACCAGCAGCCATTCGCCGGATTTGAGCGCCCCGCCCGGCCACAGCATGTCGTAGGCGGTGAGATAGGCGATGCCCGCGCCCGCCGCTTCCTCCCAAGGCTGCTTCGCCGGCACGCGCATGGCGTCGCCGATGCGGTGGATGGCGAACTCGGAGTACGCGCCGTACGAGCGCCCCATGACGCGGTCGCCCAGCTTGAACTCCGTCACGCCCTCGCCCAGCTTGACGACTTCGCCGGCGGACTCGATGCCGCCGGCCTTGGCCGCGCTGCCGGACAGGCCGTGCCCGGCGATGAACTCGCCGCGGTTCAGCCCGGCGGCGTGCACTTTCGCCAGCACCTCGCCCGGCTTGGGCTCGGGCACCGGAACGTCCCGCAATTCCACCGACGTCGCATCCTTGCCGCTGACGATGAACCAGGATTTCATTGCCGCCCCCTCTCCTTGACGCAGGCCGCCTCGGCCATTTCGCGAATGATAGCCGCAAGCCGCAGCGCGCCGGGTCCCGCCGCCTCCCGGTCGGCGAATACCAGGTAGAGCTGCGCGAAACTGTCGGCCCCTTCGCGCAGCGGCAGCGCCTTCAGCGTCCCGGCGGCGATTTCGTCGCGGATGCGGTATTCCGGATACCAGCCGTAGCCGTAGCCCTTGCTCGCCGCTTCGATGGAAGTGGTCATGTGGCTCACCGTCCAGCGCTGCGCCGCCTCGACGCGCGGCTTGGTGGCGCGCTTCAGGCCCGATTCGCGGATCACCAGCTGGCGATGCGCGCGCAGGTCCTGCATGGTGACCGCGCGGCCGAGCTTGTGCAGCGGATGATCGGGGTGCGCGGCCGGCAGGAAGCGGATCGGCATGAGGAAGTCGCCGAGAAATCCCTGCGGCACCATGCCCGTGACGGCGAGTGCGGCCTGTCCCTGCAGCAGCGCTTCCGAGGTGCCGCCGAGCACAGATTCAATCACTTCGATGCGCGTGTGCGGGCTCTCTCCGCCGAAACGCTCGAGGCATTGCAGCAGCAGCCAGGTCGGGAAAGCGACTTCCACCGCGAGGCCGATCTCGGCTTCCCATCCCGCCGACAGCCTGCCCGCCGCCAGTTCGGTGGCGGCCGCCTCCTCCAGCAGCGCACGGGCGCGCCGATAGAGGAATTTGCCGGTCGACGTCAGTACGGCTTTGCGCCCCTTCACTTCGAAAACCTTAACGCCGAGCTGGGACTGGAGCTTCTGCACGGCATAGGTCACCGAGGACTGGCTCTTGTTCAATGCTTCGGCCGCTTTCTCATAACCACCTGAATCAACGACAGAAATAAGCGCTTTCCATTGATCGAGCGTGACGTTCATATATCTATATTCCTGATGATATTCAGCTTATTTTCGGTATTTATTATCGGTTCTGCCAATAGTTTAATGGGTGCATGAAAACCATCCTCCAATTGAACACCAGCATCCTCTCCGACGAGGGCCAATCCACCCGCCTGGCGAATGACTTCGTCGAAACGCTCCGCAAGGGCGAGAAGCTGATCGTGCGCGATCTCGCGCGCGATCCGGTGCCGCATCTCGACGCCGAACGGTTCGGCGCTTTTATTGCAAAACCCGAATCCCGGACAAAGGCGCAACAATCGGTCGTCGCCTACTCCGACCAGCTCATCGGCGAACTGAAGGAAGCCGACGTCATCGTGCTCGGGCTGCCGATGTACAACTTCGGCGTGCCCTCCATGTTGAAGGCATACTTCGACCACGTCGCGCGCGCCGGCGTCACGTTCAGCTACACGGCGACGGGCCCGGTCGGGCTGCTGGCCGGGAAGAAGGCCTACGTGCTCGCCACGCGCGGCGGCTTCTACGCCGGCACGCCCCGCGACACGCAGACCGCCTACGTGCGGGATTTCCTCGCCTTCCTCGGCATCACCGACGTCGAGTTCGTTTATGCTGAAGGTCTGGCCATCAGCGAGGCCAGCCGCAACGCCGCGCTCTCGAAAGCGCGCGCCGACCTCGAGCGCCTGGTCCCCGCCTACGCTTAAAGGAGCCTTGCCATGACCACCCGCAAAATCCAGCAGATCATCCAGGGACAGCCCGCCTCCGACGGCGCGGGCGTGAAGCTGATCAGGAGCCTCGGCAGCGCGAACCACCTGCGCCTCGACCCGTTCCTCATGCTCGACGCGTTTTCCTCCGAGAATCCGGACGACTACGTCGCCGGCTTCCCGTCGCATCCGCACCGCGGCTTCGAAACGGTGACCTACCTGCTCGACGGCCACATGCTTCACGAGGACCACCTCGGCAACCGCGGCGACCTGAAGAGCGGCGCGGTGCAATGGATGACCGCCGGCCGCGGCATCATCCATTCCGAAATGCCGCAGCAGGAGAACGGCCGCATGCGCGGCTTCCAGCTGTGGATCAACCTGCCGGCGAAAGAAAAAATGAAGCCGGCCGGCTACCGCGACATCCAGCCGGAGGAGATCCCGGCCGTTTCGTTTTCCGGCGGCAAGATAAAAATCGTGGCCGGCACGTACGGAAGCACGAGCGGGCCGGTTCAGGGAGGCGCGACCGAACCCCTGTACTGGGACGTTCAACTGAATCCGGGGAAAACCTTCGAGGCGGGCGTTCCCGCAGCCCATGCGGTCTACGTCTACCCCTTCGAAGGCAGCGTGGAGATCGCCGACCGCGTGCTGAAGACGCACCAGGGCGGCGTACTCGGTTCCGGCGACGGTATCGAGGTGAAGGCCGGCGCGCAAGGCGCGCGTTTCCTCGTGCTCGCGGCGAAGCCGATCAGGGAGCCGGTCGTGCAGTACGGCCCGTTCGTCATGAACACGCGCGAGGAAATCGAGCAGGCGATCCGCGATTACCAAAATGGAGCATTGGTTGAAGCTTAGTTTTTAAGTTCTAGAGAAAAATCATGGAAATAATGAAAGGGCATACAAGGGATTTGGGGGGCGGCCTTCAGGTCAGCCGGGTACTGCCGGGGCACCCGCACCAGATGGTCGGGCCGTTCATTTTCTTCGACCAGATGGGGCCGCTCACCGCGGCGCCGGAGCAGGACATCGACGTGCGGCCGCACCCGCATATCGGCCTTGCCACGGTGACCTGGCTGTTCGAGGGCGAGCTCATTCACCGCGACAGCCTGGGCAGCGTGCAGCCGATCGCGCCGGGCGACGTCAACTGGATGACGGCGGGACGCGGCATCGTCCACTCCGAGCGGGGCGATCCGGCAACACGCAAGAGCGCGCGCCGCATGTACGGCATCCAGTCTTGGGTAGCGTTGCCGGCAGCGCAGGAAGCCACGGCCCCCGCGTTCAGCCACCATCCGGCGGCGACGCTGCCGAGAATCCGCATGCGCGGCGTGGATATGCGCCTCGTCGCCGGCAACGCCTTCGGCGAGCGTTCGCCCGCGCCGACGTTCTCACCGATGTTCTACCTGGCGGCGGAAATGGAGCCCGGTTCCGTCCTGGAACTGCCTGCGGAGCACGAGGAGCGCGGCGTGTACCTGGTGCAGGGAAATGTGGCTGTCGACGGGAACGTGCTGCCTGAGAAGAATCTGGCCTGCCTCCCGGAAGGAAAATCCGCTCAAATCCATGCGAAAACCCAATCCCGCGTGATGCTGCTGGGCGGTTCGAAAATGGACGGCCGGCGTTTCATCTGGTGGAATTTCGTCGCCAGTTCCCAGGCGCTGATCGAGGAAGCGAAGCAGCGCTGGCGGGAGCAGCGCTTCGCCGCGGTGCCCGGCGAACGGGAATTCATTCCGCTGCCGGAGCGTTGAGCGCCCCCGGGGCGGATTAAAATCCGCTCAATGCCCAGGATCACCGCCTCGCCCGCCCTCTCCAGGCTCCGCATCCTCGATCTCACGCGCGTGCGCGCGGGGCCGACCTGCGTGCGGCAGTTCGCCGATTTCGGCGCCGATGTCGTCAAGATCGAGAACACCGTGCCCGAGGACATGGGCGGACCGCGCGAAGGACCGGATTTCCAGAACCTGCACCGCAACAAGCGCTCCATCACGCTCGACCTGAAGTCGCCGCAGGGCAAAGACATCTTCATGCGGCTGGTGAAGACGGCCGACGTCGTGGTGGAAAACTACCGCCCCGACGTGAAGGACCGGCTCGGCATCGACTACGAATCGCTGAAGAAGGTGAACAAGCGCGTGATTCTGGCGAGCATCTCCGGCTTCGGGCAGGACGGTCCCTATCGCGCGCGCCCCGGCTTCGACCAGATCGCGCAGGGACTCTCCGGCATCATGTCGGTGACCGGCAAACCCGGCGAAGGCCCGATGCGCGTCGGCTGCGCGGTCGCGGACGTGGGCGCCGGTCTGCTCGCCGCGCTCGGCATCATGACCGCGCTGCTCGAGCGTGAAACCTCCGGCGAAGGCCAATGGGTGCAGTCCAACCTTCTGCAGGCAGGCATCCAGCTGCTCGATTTCCAGGCCGCGCGCTACACCATGTCCGGCGAAGTGCCGCCGCAGGTCGGCAACGACCACCCGACCAGCATGCCGACTTCCGCATACACCACCGCCGACGGCCACATGAACGTCGCCGCCACGGGGACCAAGATGTGGCAGCGGGTCTGCGAGGCCATCGGACGGCCTGAGCTGTTCGAGCACCCCGACTTCAAGACCGCGCAGGACCGCGCGAAGAACCGCAAATCGCTCAACGAGGCGCTCAACAAGGGGTTCGCCTCCAGACCCAGCGCCGAGTGGGTGGACATCCTGAATGCCGCGGGCGTGCCCTGCGGCCCGATCTACAGCATGGACCAGGTGTTCGCCGACCCTCAGGTAAAGCACGTGCAGGCCGCAGCCGAGGTCGTCCACAAGACGCATGGCAAGCTGCGGCTCATCAACCAGCCGGTCAAGCTGTCGCGCACGCCGGCGAAACTCGTCGCCGCGAGCCCGGAACGGGGCGAGCACACGGAAGAAGTTCTTCTCGACCTGGGTTTCAATTCCCAGGACATAAAAAAACTCAAGAACGAAGGAATCATCTGATGGCCGAACTGAAAACCTCCATCGACGGCGCGGTTGCCACCGTTATTTTCTCCAACCCGCCGAAGATGAACGCCATGAGCTACGACATGTGGCAGGCGGTGCCGAAGGTGTTCGCCGAGCTGGACCGCAATCCCGCCGTGCGCGTGATCGTCTGCGCCGGCGACGGCGAAAAAGCCTTCATATCGGGCGCCGACATTTCGCAGTTCGAGAAACTGCGCGGCACGGTCGAGGCGCAGGTGGAATACAACAAGGCGGTCGAGCAGGCCTACGTCGCGCCCATGAACTGCGCCAAGCCGGTCGTCGCCCGCATCCGCGGCATCTGCATCGGCGGCGGCCTGGGTTTCGCGGCGGCCTGCGACATGCGCGTCTGCTCGGAGGATTCGATCTTCCGCATGCCGGCGGCGCGCCTCGGCCTGGGCTACAGCCCGGCCGGCGTGCGGCGCTTCATGAACGTGCTGGGCGCGGCGAACACCACCGACATCTTCATGTCGGCGCGCAAATTCGACGCCAAAGAGGCGCTGCGCATGGGCTTCGTGACCAAGGTCGTGGCAGCCGCAGAGCTGGAGAAAACGGTCGCCGACTATTGCAAGATGGTGGCCGAGAACGCGCCGCTCACCGTCGCCGCGGCCAAGTTCACCGTGCAGCAGTGGCAGAAGGACGAGAAGGAGCGCGACCTCGCGCAAGCCATGAAGATGGTCGAAGCCTGCTTCGCGAGCGAGGACCACAAGGAGGGACGCAAGGCGTTCATGGAGAAAAGGACGCCGGAGTTCAAGGGGAAGTGAGCATGCGGATATTCTGGTCGTTTGCTTTCATTTGCCTTTCCACGTGGGCGAATGCACAGAGCTATCCCGCCAAGCCGATCCACCTGATCGTCGGTTACCCGCCGGGGGGCTCGGGCGATTTCACCACGCGGATCATCGGCGACGAACTGGCGAAGGAACTCGGCGTCGCGGTGGTGGTGGAGAACAAGCCCGGCGCCGGCGGCTCGATCGCCTCGGAATTCGTCGCCAAGGCGGCGCCCGACGGCTACACCCTCCTCCACCAGGGCAACCACCAGATCAACAAGAGCCTGTACAAGAATCTCGCCTACGACGACAAGGATTTCATCCCGGTATCGCGCGTCG
>DATBQR010000101.1:0-10953 GCA_036560705.1 Burkholderiales bacterium
CACGCGCACCTTCAGTTCCGGGTAGGGATAGAGCATGTTGAGCGCGATCGACTGGTGGTTGGCCTGCACGATGCGCACGTGCTCGCGGCGCAGTTCGCGCGCGTGCCGCACGCCGCAGGAGTGGGCGATCATGTCGATCTCGCGGTTCATGCCGTTGCAGTAGTTCGCCACGCGCAGGTATTTCTCCTCGACCACCAGCGCGCGCTGCAGGCGCCGGTTGTGCGTGGTGACGCCGGTCGGGCAGGTGTTCTGGTGGCAGCGCAGCGCCTGGATGCAGCCCAGGGAAAACATGAAGCCGCGCGCGGTGTTGATGAAGTCGGCGCCGACGGCGAGCGCCCAGGCGGCGCGCGCGGAGGTGACGATCTTGCCCGAGGCGATGACGCGCACGCGCTGCTTCAGGCCGGATTCGATGAGCGCGTCGACGACGCGCGGCAGCGCCTCGTCGATGGACAGGCTCATGTGGTCGGCGAGCGCCTGCGGCGCGGCGCCCGAGCCGCCCTCGCCGCCGTCGATGGCGAGGAAATCCGGCGCGAACTCGAGGCCCCGGCGATGCACCGCCTCGGCCAGGTCGTTCATGAAGCGCCAGCCGCCGATGGCGGTCTTCACGCCGACCGGCCGGCCGGTGAGGTCGCGGATCCAGGCGATCTTGTCGAGCAGGTCGTTCATGTTGGAGATGTCGCGGTGCCGGTTCGGGCTGATGGAATCGCGCCCTTCCGGGATGCCGCGGATATGCGCGATCTCGGCGGTGACCTTCTTCGCCGGCAGCACGCCGCCCTTGCCGGGTTTCGCGCCCTGCGACAGCTTGATCTCGAAAGCCTTCACCACCCTGGACAATTCGACGAGGCGGTCGGCGCTCAGGTTACCCTGCGCGTCGCGCACGCCGTACTTGGCGGTGCCGATCTGCATGATGACGTCGCCGCCGCCTTCGAGGTGGTACGGCGACAGCCCGCCCTCACCGGTATCCATCCAGCAGCCCGCCACCGCGGCGCCGCGCGACAGCGAGCGCACCGCCGGCGCCGAGATGGCGCCGAAGCTCATGCCGCTGATGTTGACGATGGAGCGTCCCTCGAAGGGTATCTTGGCGAAGCCTTCGCCCATCAGCAGCGACGGCGTCGGCAGCCGCTCCTCCTCGAGTACGGGAAACGGATGGTTGACGAAGATCAACGCACCGGATTCGTGCAGGTCGTAGGTCGAACCGAAGCCGATCACGCCGCCCTCGTTCTTCGCCAGGCGGTAGACCCAGCCGCGCGTCGAACGGTTGAACGGCATCTCGTCGCGGTCGCCGGCGAAGAAATACTGGCGGAAGTACTCGCCCAGCTGCTCGAAGAAGTAGCGCAGGTGCCCGACGATCGGGTAGTTGCGCAGGACGCCGTGCTTTTTCTGCGAAATGTCAGAAATGAACAGGAACACCAGGCCGATCAGCAGGCCGAAGCCGATCAGCGTGCCGATCCCGTAAGACAGGATGCCCATCACCATTGCCGCCCCCTCCTTCGAGCGCCAATGATAGGCGAAAAAGAGGGATGGCTTAAGCCCGGGATCTCATGGGCTCAAGCCAAAGCCTCTTTTTCAGGACTTCAGCCTGCGAACGACGTCGTAGATGTCGAGGGCGTGGTGGCGGGGATTGACGCCGTAGGCGGCGTGGCGGATCACGCCTTTCTTGTCGATGACGAAGGTCGAGCGCACCAGGCACTCGCGCCGCACGCCGTCCATCTCCTTTTCCTGCAGCACGCCGTAGCGGCGGCACACCTCGCCCTCGGGATCGGACAGCAGCCCGATCGACAGGCCGTGCTTGTCGCGGAAGTCGGCGTGCGACAGGCAATCGTCGCGCGACACGCCGAGGATCACGCAGTTGCAGCGGTCGAATTCCTGCTCGTGGTCCGAGAATTCGGCTGCCTCGAGCGTGCAGCCCGGCGTGTTGTCGCGCGGATAGAAGTACAGGACGATGTGCTTCCTGCCGATGAACGAGGACAGCTCCACATCCTGCATGTCGGCGTCCGGCAGCGTGAATACGGGAGCGTTTTGGCCTGGTTGCAGCATGGAATCGTCTTCGGAAAATTTTATGCTTGCACCGGCGTTTGACAAGTGCTGTTTGCCACGTTGTCGCTCGCTTGCCACATTTATAATCAAACGATGGAAGAAACGCTGCTAGGGGGCTTGTCGCCGAAGGTTTTTTTGCGCCGTTACTGGCAGAAACGTCCGCTCCTTGTGCGGCGCGCGTCGCCCGATTTTCGCGACGTGATCGAAAAACGCGCGCTATTCGCCCTCGCATCGCGCGGCGATATCGAGTCCCGCCTGGTGGAACGGAGCAAAAACCGCTGGAAAGTCGTCCATGGCCCGCTGTCACAATCGGGCATGCGGCACGCCGGGGCCCGCAACTGGACGCTGCTGGTCAACGGCGTTAACCACCACAGCGCGCAGGCCGAGCTGCTGCTGAGGCAATTCGCGTTCGTGCCGCAGGCGAGGCTGGACGACGTGATGGTGAGCTACGCCGCCCCGGGCGGCGGCGTCGGCCCGCATTTCGACTCCTACGACGTCTTCCTGCTCCAGGGCCGGGGACGTCGGCGCTGGCGTCTTTCACGGGCGCGGGATTTCAGCCTGGTGCCGGATGCGCCGCTCAGGCTCATCGCCGGCTTTCGCGCCGAGCAGGAAATGGTGCTCGAGCCCGGGGACATGCTGTATGTGCCGCCCGGCTGGGGCCACGACGGGGTGGCCCTCGACGAGTGCTTCACGTATTCGATCGGCTTTCGCGCGCCGCGCGGCGCCGAGCTGGCGGCGGCGTTTCTCGACCACCTGCACGAGCGCGGCCTGCCGGACGCCGCGTACCGCGATCCCGGGCTGCGCCCGGCCGCCCGACCGGCGCAGATCGGCCGCGAGATGACCGCGTTCGCCGAGGCGCAGCTCGCGCGCATCCGCTGGCAGCGCGGCGACGTGGAAGAATTTCTCGGACGGTATCTGAGCACGCCGAAGGCGAATATTGTCTTTTCATCGAACAGGAATTTCTCTGGAAAGATCGAAAACAAAACCGTAAAACTTGACCCGAAAACCCAGTTGCTCTATCTGGGCAGCCGGTTTTTCATCAACGGCGAAGTGCTGCGGCCGCTCGCGTCGCAGCGCAAGGTGCTCGCGGCGCTGGCGGACCGCCGGCGTGCGCCGGGCCGCGCGCTTGCCCGCGCGGGGCTCGAGCGTTTAATCTTGGAATGGCATCGATGCGGTTTCCTGTCGCTTGAACACGACCGTGGCTGAAGAAAAACCGAAAGCGGAGTACCAGCGATTCGAGAGCGAAGGCGACTACCAGCAGGCGGTCGACCGGCTGCTCGAGCAGCCGGGACGCGAGTTGCGCATCTTCGATCCCGACCTCGCGCCGCTGCGCCTGAATTCCCCCGCGCGCGTCGCGCAGCTGGAAAAGTTCCTGCGCTCCAGCCGTACGCGCAGGATCTACATCGTCGTCCACCACACCGAACTGCTGACGCGGCGCAGCCCGCGCATGATGGGACTGCTGAAGCTGTTCACGCACGCGATCCAGATCAACCAGACGCACGAGGAAATCCGAAGCTTGCAGGATGCTTTCATGGTGCTGGACTCGCAGCACTACCTGCGCCGGCCGGTCGCCGATTTCTTCCGCGGCGCCATCGCCCTCAACGACGAGACCGAGGCCCTGGCGATGCGCTCGCGCTTCCAGGAAATCTGGTCCTCGTCCTTCCCCGGTGTTTCGAGCGCGACGCTAGGCTTGTAGGCGGTGCGCTGCTATAATGGTGCACAGCCGCAATAAGGCTGATAGAAGACCTCCTCCAATTTCCAATTCGATTTTTTGAACCCAAAGGGAATGATCATGAACAAAGCACTGCTCATCGCAGCCGCGGCCGCCATCTCGCTCGCCGCCTGCAGCAAGGAAGAACCGAAACCCGCGCCGGCTCCGGCGCCCGCGCCTGCCGCAGCACCCGCCCCGGCGCCCGCTGCTGCTCCCGCGGCCGCCGCGCCTGCTGCGGACGACAAGAAGGACGCCGCCGCTCCGGCCGCCACCACGACCACGACGACCACCACGACGACCGCTCCGGCCGCCGAGCCGAAGAAGGAAGAAATGAAGAAGTAATCCGGTCCCGGCAGACGAAAACGGCGGTCCCGCGAGGGTCCGCCGTTTTTATTTGGGGGCCGGCGCTTGCGTCAGCGCAGTTCGCGCCAGGCGAAGCCGTCCTCCTGGGTGGACAGGCCGATCCAGTCCGGCGCGCAGCCCATCGCGCGGGCAAGCGCTTCGCGGGCGAGTTCCGGCCGGTTGTTCTGGTGCGACAGGTGCGCCGCGAAGACGTGCTTCAGGCGCGAGCGGTCGAGCGCCGCGAGCAATTTCTCTGAAGCGGCATTGGACAGGTGCCCGAACGGCCCGGCGATGCGCTCCTTCAGCCATTTGGGATAGTCCCCCGCCCACAGCATGTCGGAATCGTGGTTGCACTCGAGCACCAGCGCGTCGCAACCGGACAGCGTCGCTTCGACGTGCGCGGTGGAGGCACCAATGTCGGTCAGCACCCCGAGACGGAAGGCGCCGTCCGAGAGCACGAACTGGACTGGCTCGCGCGCGTCGTGCGGCACGGTGTAGGGCCGCACCTCGATGCCGCCCACGGAAAATGCGGTGCGGCCGTCGATGGCGCGCGTCTCGACTTCGCCCGGCAGCTTGCCGGACTCCGCCAACGCGGCCTGCGTGCCGTAAGTCAGCCACACCGGCAGGCGATGCTGCGCCGCGAACGGGTAGGCCTGCCCCGCGTGGTCATCGTGCTCGTGGGTTACCAGGATGCCGGTGATGTCGGCGGGCGTCAGGCCGATGCGCGCCAGGCGCCGCTCGGTCTCGCGCGGCGCGAGGCCGCAATCGAGCAGCACGCGGGTGTCGCCGACTTCGGCGACCAGGCAATTGCCCTTGGAGCCGCTTCCTATTGAAGCGAACCTGAGTGTCACTTCAACTGATCGTACAGCAGCGCGACGATGCGGCGCGTGGTCTGCGTGTTCGCCTGCGCGCCGTCCTTGGTCAGCACCTGCACCACGCACTTGCCCGCGAACTGCCGGATGTGCACCCGGTACTGCTCAGCTTTCACCGTCTTGTCGTTCGACTTCCAGAAAGCCAGCTTGGAGAGGAGGCCATTTTCACCGTCCTTCTTTTCCATGTCGGCGGCATCGGTGTCGGCGTAGCGCACGAAATACTGGCCTTTCTGGCGGTCGCGGTCCTCGACGGTGAAGCCGACGCGATCGAGCGCGAGGCCCACGCGCCGCCAGGCACGATCGAAAGGCTCGAACACTTCGAGCGATTCGAAACCGCCGATGCCGGCCTGCACTGCGGCGCGCGCCGGGGGCTGCGCCGCGGTGGCGACCATCTGCTTGGCCTTGTCCTCCTGCGAGCCGAGACGGATCATCAGCCGGCGCAGGAACTCCGCCTCCAGTTCAGGATCCGCCGGGCGCGGCTGCCACACGGTCGAGCTGCCGGACTTGTCCACCTCGATCATGCCGCGGTGGCTGATGTAGATCTCGGTGCCGCCCTCGTCGTTGCGCTCCAGGCGGGTGCGGAACTTGTCGCGCTCGGCCGTCGAATAAATCTGGTCGATCAGCTTGCCGAGCGCGCTGCGCAGCCAGTCCTGCGGGATCTTGGCGCGGTTCTCCGCCCAGTCGGTCTCCATCACGCCCGCCTCGGGAAGGCTGACGGCGAGGAGGAAGCCGTTTTCCTGCCAGAAATCGCGCACCAGCGGCCACACCTTCTCCGGCGGCTCGGCGATCACCAGCCAGCGCTGGCTGCCCGCGCGTTCGACGCGCATCTTGTCGATCTTCGGCAGCACGCCGGCGTTGAGGTTGCCCATTTTCGCCTGCTGCTGGCGGTCCTGCTGGTAGTCGGACAGCGTCGCCGAACTCTTGCCGGTTTCCGGCACCACGTAGCGGTTGTCGCGCGTCGGCGTGGTCAGGTCGGGCGGAATTTCGAGGGTCGGCAGCTGTCCGGCCGATTTGTAATCGATTCTCTTGCCCTCGAGCATGTCGGTGGCGGTGCTGCAGCCGCCGAGCACGGCCGTGAGGGTAGCAAGGGCCGCGAGAAGGACAATCCTCATGCGCGCTTTTCGACCATCCGCAGCGGCAGGGCGATGCCGGCCTCCGCGAGCGCTTCGCGCACGGCGTCGTAGCTGCGCTCGGTCAGCGGCACCATCGGCAGACGCAGACCGGGCTCGATCAGGCCCATCTGCGTCATCGCCCACTTCACGGGCGCCGGGCTGGTCTCGACGAACAGCTTCTGGTGCAGGCCGATCAGCCGCAGGTTCAGCTCGCGCGCCGTCTTGACGTCGCCGACCAGGGCCGCCGCGCACATCTCATGCATCATCCGCGGCGCCACATTGGCGGTCACCGAGATCACGCCGTGGCCGCCCAGCAGGATCAGCGCCAGCGCGCCGGCATCCTCGCCCGAGTAGATGGCGAAATTGCGCGGCGCGCGCTTGATCAGGTCCGTGCCGCGCTCGATGTTGGCGGTGGCGTCCTTGATGCCGATGATGCCCGGTATCTGCGCGAGGCGCAGCACGGTGTCGTTCTGCAGGTCGGCGACCGTCCGCACCGGCACGTTGTAGAGGATCATCGGCAGTTCCACCGTTTCCGCGATCCTGCGGAAGTGCTGGTACATGCCTTCCTGCGTCGGCTTGTTGTAGTACGGCACCACCGACAGACTGGCGGTCGCGCCGTTCTTCTTGGCCGAGGCGGAGAGCTCGATCGCTTCGGCGGTGGAATTGCCGCCGGTGCCGGCGATGATCGGGATGCGGCCCTTGGAATGCTCGACGGCGACACGGATGAGTTCCTTGTGTTCGTCGAAATCCACCGTCGGCGACTCGCCCGTGGTGCCCACGACGACGATGCCGTCGGTGCCTTCGGCGATGTGCCAATCGATCAGGCCCTTGAAGCGGGCGAGATCCAGCCGTCCATCCTCCAGCATCGGGGTGACGATCGCGACCAGGCTGCCTGTAATCATGTGTCCAACTCCATTTGAAATGACGCCCATCGGGTCACCGGCGATTTTATCCCTTCCCTGCTTGCACAGCACAAAGTCTTTGAATCATTGCGGGTTTCGGGTGACCTAGCGCGCCTTCCTCGAAGCCCTTTACGGTCAATCCGGCGAACGCTTCCAGCAACTCGCCCGGCCGCAGCAGGAACTCGGGGTTGGAGGGCCTGCCGAAGCGTTCGTTCCCCAGCATGAAGGTCTCGTACAGCAGCACGCCGCCCGCGGCGAGCGACTCGATCAGCCGCGGAAAAAGGGGGCGGTACAGGTAATTAGTGACCACCACGGCCTCGAACCGCTCCCCCGCCAACGGCCAGGGACTGCCGTTTTCCAGGTCCGCCCGCACGAAACGCGCACCGGGGATGGTCTGGTCCTCTCGGTCCAGCGCGACGACTTTCAGGTTTCTGCCCAGAAAGAAATTCGCGTGGCGGCCGCTCCCGCAGGCCACGTCGAGCACCGTACCGCGCGTTACGAGCGGCGCCCAGCGCTCTACCCAGGCCGACGGCTCCGCAATGCCGTGCGCTTTCATGCCTTGCCGCGCGCGTCTCTAAGATAGACGGGAAGGTCGGTGGTCGGCGGGCGGGCGGGAATCTCGTAGAACATCTGGGCGACGAAGCCACGGTGATAAGACGTATGGTTGACGATGTGAAGCAGGATTTCGCCGCGCGTCAGGGCACCCTCTCCTTCGCCCACGAAAGTGAAGTGCACCGTTTCCGCCAGCGCGGCGTCGCTCAGCGCATCGCTCCAGGCGACGTACCAGGCGTCGATTTCCTGCTGGGCGCGCCACAAATCGGCGAGCGGCGGGTGGTCCGGCGTATTGCGCGCGGAATAGCCGTGCGCCCGCCCCTCCATGTGCGCCTGGAAGATGCGGTCGATGACGTAGTTGTGGTTGAGCATGTGCACGATGTTCCTGAACAGGCTTTTGCGCGGCTTGACGGCTTCGCCCTCCGGCAGCGCGGCGACGGCGTCGAATATCAGCCGGTTGGCCCACGCGCCATAGCGCGTGAGCATGCGGGCGTCATCGCGATTCATCGAAGCATCTTTCGATTTAGAATTTTTCCGACACCCTGAGAGAAATGCAGGCCAGGCAATAGGTCCAGGCGGCAGCGCCGGACAGAAAATAGACCCAGTCAGACGTTCCAACCAGCCGTGGATTCATCTGCCTGTAGGAGAAAGGTGCCGAGGCGTTGTCGTAAATCAGCCAGAGGCAAAGGAGGGCGAAAAACACCAGCGCCCAGATCACTCCCGCGTTCGCGAAATAAAGCAGGAACCCGCCCGCGCCATTGGCGAGCACCTGATAGGGAAGCTCGCTCCAGGCGAACCGTTTCCTGTAGGTATCGCGGAATTTGGCTTCCGACTCACGCTCGCTGGCCAGCATGTCGCGGGTGGAAGGCCCGGGGCCGAGCGGCGGCAGGTTCATACGGCATATCGCGGCGCCGTTCGCGAAGAACGCCAGCGTGGCAACCGCCCAGGCCCAGAACACCCACATGACCGGCACGATTTCTAGCGCCGCCGACCGTGGCAGGTCCATATAACGGATAACCAAGCCGAACGGCAGGTTCATGGGAATCTATTTTAGCTTTTCGAGAAATTCCCCGATCGTGCCGGCGAGCTGCGTTTCCCTGTCGACGTAAAAGTGGTCGGCGCCCTTGATCATGATCTGCGTCGATCCCGGGACCGCATTGAGCATCAGCCGCCGCCGCCAGTCGGCGCGCAACACGCCCGGCAGATCATTTTCGCCGTACAGGTCGAGCACCGGCACCTTGACGTTGCCCATCCTGCCGAAGTCGCCCGAGAGCCCCATGCAGACCCAGGCGGCGAAGGGCGCGCCGGGCGTGCGCTCGAAATACACGCTCGCCATTCGCGAACCCAGGCTGTGGGACAGCAGGACCGGCCGCGGGAAACCCCGGGCGGCGAGCCAGTCCGCGCCCGCCTGGATGCGCGCCGCCGCTTCGGGAAACAGCGGCGGGTATTCGTAGGGCGCCGCATCGGATCTCTGCACCGGCATCTGGATCGACAACGTGGCGTAGCCCATGTCTGCCAGCGTGGTGCGCAGGATGCCGATCACGCTGTGGTCGGGATGCACGCCGATGCCGTGCACCAGCAGGATGGCCCTTTTTGCCGTTTTATTTTCTACATACAAGCCCAGAAACTCGCGGCCGGACGGCAACTTCAACTGCACGGCGTCGCCGACCACCAGGTTGGGCACCACTTCGGCCGCCCAGCGCTGCTCGCGGTCGTAGTCCTGCGCATTTGCGCCAAACGCAGCCAGCAGGAAAACGAGAGGCAGGAGCCTCATTTCTTCCGCGCGAACCAGTACAGGGGAATTCCCGCCGCCATCACCAGCAGGCCGGCGAGCACCGCGTCGCCGAACTTGGGACCGAACACGGGATTGCGGACGTAGTCGATGCTGGAATAGAGCATGTAGACGCAGGTGGCGCAGAAAATCAGCGGAATGACGGGATAGAACGGGACCTTGATGTCCACGGGGGGCTTGCCTTGTTTCCGGTCCTGGATTCGAAAGCAGAACAGCGTCACGCCTGTCAGCAGAAAGAACGTCCAGAACACCGGCGAAGTGTAGGCGACCATCGCGTTGAAGCCGTCGGGCGTCGCCGCGCCGGCGCCCACCAGCGTCAGCGTGATCGCGCCCTGCAGCAGCAGCGCGTTCGCCGGCGTGCTGCCCGCCGCGCGCCAGGCGCCAAGGCGGCGGAAGACCGGAAAATCCCGGCCCAGCGCGTAGGTGGTACGCGCGCCGGTAAATATTGCCGCGTTGATCGTCGTCAGCACCGAGACGCACACGATCAACGCGATCAACAGAGCGCCCTTCTCCCCGGCAATGGCGCGCATCACGTCCGCCGCGACGGCCTTCGATTCCTTGATGCCGCCGTGGCCGAGCACCGCCAGGTAACCGAGATTCACCAGCAGGTAGAGCGCCGTCACCGCCAGCACGCCGGTCACCAGGATGCGCGTCATGTTGCGCCGGCCGTCGCGCACCTCGCCCGCGAGGTAAGCCGCCTCGTTCCAGCCGCCGTAGGCGAGCAGCACGAAGATCATCGCAAACCCGAAGGACCCGCCGCCCGCCGCTGCAGCCGCTGACTCTACCTGCACGGGCGCGCCGCCGATGATCAGCGCGGCGACCGAAAACGCCGCCAGGCTCGCGACGAGCGCGGTTTCCATCACTTTCTGCAGCCCCTTCGACTGCAGCGTGCCGGCGACATTGAGCAGCGTGAGCGCCGCCACCGAGAGGGCTGCCCAGATCGCCGGACTGTGGGCGCCCAGGCTGAGAATTTCCGAAGCGTAGTCGCCGAACACGAACGCCACCGCCGCGATGGCGCCGGTCTGGATGACGGTCATGCGCGACCAGGCAAACAGGAAGGCGACGCCCCTGCCCAGCCCGCCGGCGAGGAACACGTATTCGCCGCCGGTATCCGGATGACGGCCGGCAAGTTCCGCGTAGACCAGCGCGCCGCACAGCGAAACCGCGCCGCCGAGCAGCCAGGCGAACAGGAACTCCGCGGCGCCCGACGTGGCGCCCGCGACGGTGGACGGCGCCTTGAAAATCAGCGCGCCGATGATCATCCCGACGGTGAGGAAAATGCCGTCGGCGGCCGACAGCAGCTGCCTGGGCGCGACGCTCATGGCCGCGCGCGGAATAACACTGATAAAAGGAGCAATGCCATCCGGGTAGAATCCGTCCTCGCGCCCCGGTAGCTCAGTGGATAGAGCAGCCCCCTCCTAAGGGGCAGGTCGCACGTTCGATTCGTGTCTGGGGCGCCACGCACCGATTCTAGCCGCCGCGAATGAAGCTGCGCAGCCAGCGTCGGTCGAGCCAGTTCTTCCAGCGCCACACCCACGCGCCTTCGGCGCTCCAGCTGCCGCGCTCCGCGATCGCGTACTTCGCCCCGCAGCTCACGAGCTGCAGCGCGCGGCGCCGCTGCGGATGCGGCATC
>DATBQR010000102.1:0-3893 GCA_036560705.1 Burkholderiales bacterium
GGCGCGTCCTCGCGGATTTTCGCCAGCGCAATTTCGGGCAGCACCGTGTAGTTGGCGAAGGTCGAGCAGCCCATGTAATGGTGAATCGGCTTCCCGTTCAGCGAAAACCGGCTCGTGCCGTCCGGCATCAGCCCTTTCCCCTGCGTACCGCGGATCGCTGTGCAGAGATTGGTCTTGCGCGACAGGCAGGACTTGCATTGCCGGCATTCGGGCGTATATAGCGGGATCACATGATCACCCTTGCGCAGAGACGTCACGCCCGCGCCGACTTCCGCCACGATGCCTGCGCCCTCGTGGCCGAGGATCGCCGGGAAAAGTCCTTCCGGATCAGCACCGGAGCGCGTGAACTCGTCGGTGTGACAGACGCCGGTGGCCTTGATCTCAACCAAGACCTCACCGGCCTTGGGGCCTTCCAGGTCGACCGTTTCGATGACGAGCGGCGCGCCGGCCCGGCGCGCCACGGCTGCTTTTACTTTCATGCGTTCTCCAGGTGTTGCCAACGTAAAATGGCGAAGTGAAGCAGGAAGCCCCGCCGTCCGCCGATGCGATCCACATCCGCGGCGCGCGCCAGAATAACCTAAAGAACCTCACGCTCTCGATCCCGAACGGCGAACTCGTCGTCGTTACCGGCGTGTCGGGATCGGGAAAATCCTCGCTCGTCTTCGACACGCTGTACGCCGAGGGCCAGCGGCGCTACGTGGAGACCTTCAGCCCGTACGCGCGCCAGTTCCTCGACCGCATGGACAAGCCGCAGGTGGACGCCATCGACGGCATCCCGCCGGCCATCGCCATCGACCAGACCAACCCGGTGCGCACCTCGCGCTCCACCGTGGGCACGATGACCGAGCTGAACGACCACCTGAAGCTGCTCTACGCCCGGGCGGCAAAGCTGTTTTGCAGGGGCTGCGGGAAACCCGTCGTCAGGGACACTCCGGAGTCGATATTCGACTTCCTGAAACAAAAACAGGACCAGAAGCTGGTTATTGCCTTCCCGGTCAGCATCCCGAAAAATTTCACCGAGAAGGAAATCCTGCAGCTGCTGGAGGCGCAGGGCTACACGCGCATCCACGAACGCACGAAGACGTCGCTGGAAGTGGTCCAGGACCGCCTGCGCATCGGTTCGTCGGAGAAGGCGCGCGTCATCGACGCCCTGGAAAACGCCCTGAAGGTCGGCCAGGGCAAGGTCAACGTTTTCCCGGAGGACGGCAAGCCCCACAAATTCTCTTCCGGCCTGCACTGCCCCGACTGCGACATCGCCTACTCGGAACCGACGCCGGCGGCGTTTTCGTTCAACTCGCCGCTGGGCGCCTGCGAGACCTGCCGCGGGTTCGGCCGAGTCATCGGCGTCGATTTCGGGCTGGTGGTGCCAAATGAAGCCAAAACGCTGCGCGAAGGCGCGGTGCGTCCCTGGCAATCGCCGAGCTTCAAGGAATGCCAGGACGACCTGGTTAAGTACGCGAAGAAGCGCGGCATTCCCCTGGACACGCCTTTCAAGGATTTAAAAGAGAAAGAAAAAAAGTGGGTGCTGGAAGGCGAACCCGAGTGGGTGAGCTGGCGCAAGTCCTGGCCCGGCACCTGGTACGGAGTGCTGCGCTTCTTCAAATGGCTGGAGAGCAAGGCCTACAAGATGCACATCCGGGTGCTGCTGTCGAAGTACCGCGCCTACACGCCCTGCGAAACCTGCCACGGCACGCGCCTCAAGCCGGACTCGATGCTGTGGAAAGTGAAAGGGCTCTCCATCCACGATTTGATGCTTTTGCCTCTGGACAGGGTAGGAGAATTCTTCAAGGACATCCAACTTCCAAAGCAAGCGGATCTCCTGCTCGCCGAGATCCGCACGCGGCTCAAGTTCCTCGGCGACGTCGGCCTGGGCTACCTGACGCTGGACCGGCAGTCGCGCACCCTCTCGGGCGGCGAAGTGCAGCGCATCAACCTCACCACCGCGCTCGGCACCTCGCTGGTGAACACGCTGTTCGTGCTGGACGAGCCCTCGGTCGGCCTGCACCCGCGCGACATGGGCCGCGTGATCGACGTCATGAAGCGCCTGCGCGACGCCGGCAATTCGCTGGTGGTGGTGGAGCACGACCCGCAGATCATGTTCGCCGCCGACCGCATCCTCGACATCGGCCCGGGGCCGGGAGAGCGCGGCGGCGAAGTGGTTTTCTTTGGATCCCCATCCGATCTGAAAAAACAGAACACGGTAACGGCGGAATACTTTTCCGGCCGGAAGAAAGCGGGCATTTCACCCTCGATTCGTCCCTCGAAAAGATTTTTAACCGTAGAAAAAGCAAGTCAACACAATTTAAAAGACATCGATGTCGCCATTCCGCTCGAGCGGCTGGTCTGCGTCACCGGCGTCTCGGGCTCGGGCAAATCGACGCTGGTGCAGGACGTGCTCTACGCCGCGCTGCGCAAGGCCCAGGGCAGGCCGACCGAGGCACCCGGCGCGCACCGGGCGCTGCGCGGCGCCGACCAGATCGAGGAAGTGGTGATGGTGGACCAGTCGGCGATCGGCAAGACCACGCGCTCCAACCCGGCAAGCTACGTCGGCGCCTTCGATTCGATCCGCAAGCTATTTTCGAATTCGCTGGAGTCGAAACAAAGGAAATACACCCCCGGCACCTTCAGCTTCAACTCGGGCAACGGCCGCTGCCCCGCCTGCGGCGGCAACGGCTTCGAGCACGTCGAGATGCAGTTCCTCTCGGACGTCTATCTGCGCTGCCCGGATTGCGACGGCAGGCGCTTCCGCGCGGAAATCCTGGAAGTGAAAATCGGCGGCAAGTCGATCGCCGACGTGCTCGAGCTGACCGTCTCGGAAGCGCTGTATTCCTTCCGCAACGAGGCGGAGCTGGTGGCGAAACTGCGTCCGCTGAAGGACGTGGGCCTCGACTACCTGCGCCTCGGCCAGCCGGTGCCGACGCTCTCGGGCGGCGAAGCGCAGCGCCTGAAGCTGGCGGGCCACCTCGCCGAAGCGGGCGGCACCGAAACGGCCAAGCTGTTCCTCTTCGACGAACCCACCACCGGCCTGCACTTCGACGACGTGGCGAAGCTCCTGCGCGCGTTCCGCCAGCTGCTGGAAGCCGGGCACTCGCTGCTGGTGATCGAACACAACCTGGATGTGATCCGCGCCAGCGACTGGATCATCGACCTCGGCCCGGAAGGCGGCGAGGCCGGCGGCCGCGTCGTCTGCACCGGCACGCCAGCCGAGGTGGCGAAGCATGCGACCTCCCACACCGCCAAGGCGTTGAGAGACTACGCACTGGCTTTTTCAGCTAATTCTTCTCTTGCAAAAGCAAAAGAACCTCCCGGTCGATACCTCGGCTCCTCGATCCAGATCCACAACGCCAAGGAGCACAACCTCAAGGGCATCGACGTCGATATTCCGCGCAACCGCTTCACCGTGGTGACGGGCGTCTCGGGTTCGGGGAAATCCACCCTCGCCTTCGACATCCTGTTCTCGGAAGGCCAGCGGCGCTACCTCGAATCGCTGAACGCCTACGCGCGCCAGTTCGTGCAGGGCGCCTCCCGCCCGGACGTGGACGCCATCTTCGGCATCCCGCCGACGGTGGCGATCGAACAGCGCACCAGCCGCGGCGGCAGGAAGAGCACCGTCGGCACGCTCACCGAGGTGCACCATTTCCTGCGCCTCGCCTTCGTCAAGCTCGGCACCCAGACCTGCCCTGATTGCAACGTCGCGATCGAGCCGCAGAGCGAGGACGTGATCGCGGCCAGGATCCTGAAGGACTACCGGAACCAGACCGTCACCCTCCTCGCGCCGCTCATCGTCAACCGCAAGGGCGTCTACACCGAGCTCGCCAAGTGGGCGCGCAGCAAGGGCTACAGCCACCTGCGCGTGGACGGCAAGCTGCTGCCAGTGCTGCCGTTCCCGAGAA
>DATBQR010000103.1:0-8394 GCA_036560705.1 Burkholderiales bacterium
GACCTCGCCGCCGCAGGCGGCGATCGGCTCGGCGGCCGCGCTGAACACCGCGGAGAGGAAGCGGTGCGCCTGCAGCGGCCCGAGCCGCTCGGCGATGGCGGTCGAGCCGACCACGTCGACGAAGAGGAAGAAGCGGCGCTCCGCGCGCGGCCGGCGGTAGCGGCCGAGCATCAGGTCGCGGAAAGTGCGCCGGCCGACCAGCCCCGCCGCCTGCAGCACGATGACGAAGATCAGGGTGGTGGCGAGCGAGACGCCGATGGTCATCATTTCGGCGCGCGGATTGAGCGGCGCCAGCGGCGCGAGCGCGAACAGTCCCGGCAGCAGCAGCGCGAGCAGTCGCCCCGAGCCCACCACCACGGTCGTCACGATGGCCGCGTAGGCGAGCGACTTCAGCGCGACGACGGCGATGAAGGGCAGGTGCAGCAGTTTTTTTGCCGAAGAGCCTTCGCGCAGCAGGAAAATTTCGATGCCGGCGATGGCCCCGGCGACGATCAGGCCGTTGCCGATGCCGATCAATATGCTGAGCAGGGGCGCGGCGCCGGCCGGCGTCAGCACCGCGCCGTAGACCGCGCCGATGACGGCGCTGACGGCGAGGATGCGCAGATAAAGCTTGACGCGTCCGCGCTGCAGCGCGGTGAAGCGGGAGGACAAGGCGGCGGTCACATCTGCCTGAACAGGTCGGCGTAGAGCCGGCTCACCGGCAGCGTTTCCTTCCTGTTCTTCAGGCTGAGCGACACGCGCCCGGCGTCGTCGCGCAGCGCCGCGGCGACTTCGCTCATGTTCACCACCGTGCCGCGGTGGATCTGCTGGAAGCGGCCGGCCGGCAGCTGGGCGAGCAGGTCCTTCAGGCTGGTGCGGATCAGCGCCTCGCCGCCGCGCGTCACCACGCTGGTGTACTTGTCGTCCGCGCGGAAGTAGCAGACCTCCTCGAGCGGGATCATGCGCACCGCGTTGCCGCTGCCGGCGCGGATGACTTCGAGAGGGTTTGCCGTCTTTGTTTTTTCTTCTCTCAGGATTGTTTTTAACTGCGTGACAAAAGCGTCAACCCCTGCCGGCTTCGCCAGCCTCGTCTTCAACCGCGCGACGCACTGCGCCAGCCGCTCCAGGCTGACGGGCTTGAGCAGGTAGTCCACGGCGGCGCGCTCGAAGGCCCTCAGCGCGTATTCGTCGTGCGCGGTGACGAAGACGATCGCCGGCACCCGTTCGCCGAGCCGGTCGGCGAGCTCGGCGGCGAGCTCGAGCCCATCGAGGCCCGGCATGCGGATGTCGAGGAACGCCACCTCGGGCAGCAGGCGCTCGGCGGCCGCCAGCGCCTCGATGCCGTTCGGCGCCGCCGCTACCTCCAGCTCGGGCCAGGCCCGGGCGAGCAGCGATTGCAGCTCCCGCGCGAGCAGCGGCTCGTCCTCGGCGATCAGCGCGCGCATCATTGGGCGAGCGGCAGGCCGAGCGGCAGCCGCAGCGTGGCGATGACGCCGCCGGCGGGATTGGACACGACCTCCAGCGAAGCGGCGCCGCCATAGAGCGCGGCGAGGCGCTCGCGCACCTGGGCTATGCCGGCGCGGGTGTCTGAAGTGGGTGCGCCGCCGAGGCCCACGCCGGTATCCGTGACGCGCAGCGTCAGCGCGCCGCCGCCCGCGCTCGCCGCCACCGCGATCTCGCCGCCTTCCAGCTTCGGCTCGAGGCCGTGCTTGACGGCGTTCTCGACCAGCGGCTGCAGGAGCATCGGCGGCACTTCGGCGCCGGCGAGCTCCTCCGGCAGCTCGAGCCGGTAGCGCAGGCGCCGGTCCATGCGGATGGCGATGATCTCCAGGTAGCCGCGCAGCAGCGCGAACTCGTCGCCCAGCGTGTTGCGCTCCCTGCGCGCGGCGGTGAGCGCGGCGCGCAGGTAGACGTTCAGGTGGTCGAGCATCGAGCGCGCCCGCCCGGGGTCGGTGCCGATCAGCGCCTGCAGGTTGGCGAGCGTGTTGAAGAGGAAATGCGGCTCGATCTGCGCCTGCAGCAGCCGCAGCTGCGCCTCCGCGGCGAGCCGCTGGATCGCCTCCTTGCGCGCGCGCTCCCAGAAGAACCCCACGGCGATGACGCCCGCCACCCCGGAGATCACCATCGAGGTCGTGAAGTCGTGCGAGAGCAGCGGGTGGCCGAGCATCAGCGCGGCGAGCGCGTTGCCGCCGATGGAGGCGATGCCGATGGCGACCAGCCCGAGCAGCCAGATCCAGCCGCCGCTGCTGCGCTGGCCCCAGATCAGGCGCCGTCCGCCGTCGACCATCAGCCAGCCCGACAGGCCGATGCACTGGCTGTAGACGATGTTGACCCAGAAGCCGTCGCCGTAGCCGGTGGCCGCCAGCAGCGCGGCGATGCCGGTGTTGTAGGCGAAGACGATGACGCCGTTGCGCAGCAGCGCCGGGCAGGCGGCGATGAAAGAGGCGAATGTCACTTGCCCGTCCGCACAATGTGCAGCGCGCGGGCGAAGAAGGTGCCGCTCGCCAGGCCGTACACCAGGCTGACGGCGCCGGCGAACATGGCCGCTTCGCGCAGCAGGGGACTGATGGCAATGGTCACGGTGATCGCGTAGCGGGTGAAGAAGATCGCCATCATAAGCGCTAGCGGCAGCCAGCTTCCCGGCACCGTGAACCTTCGCGAGGCGGGCGAGTAGGCGACGCCCGCGGGCAGCCCGAGAATCCGATTCAGCAGGATGGCGAGCAGGATGCCGCCGCCCCAGGCGGTCAGGCTGATGGGAGCGGCGCCGAACGACGACCAGACGCCGAACAGCGAAAGCCCGAGCATCACGGCGGGAAACACGAACACCCTGGTCCTCGGCAGGCTGCGCGTCCGGCTCTGCATCACGCCGAGCCCGATCAGCACGAGGAACAGCAATCCAACCCAGGGCGGCGTGCGCTGCAGGATTTGCAGGAGGAAGCTCGACATGGTCAGAACGCGACGCTGGCGCCGATGAAGGCGATGCCGCGTTCGGGGAGCAGGCGGTAGGCGGCGTCGGCCCTGCCGCCGAAACGGCGCAGGCCGGCGTCCACGCGCAGCCGGTCGGCTTCGTAGCCGATCGCGGCCGTCGCGCTGTAGCCGCCGTCCTGCAGCGTGCGCAGCACGTCGAGCGATGCGCTCCAGCCGCTCGCCTGCGGATCGGTCCAGGCGATGCGCGCGAGCGCGTTGCTGCGGGAGTAGCTCGGCGCCTGGAACATCTGGGTGAGGCCGGCGAGTGCCGCGGGGATCGACTGCAATTGCTGGCCTCGAACGGAAAGGTTCTGCCAGGCGGCCGCGGTCGGCGCGGTGCCGTCCCACCAGGTTTCGCCGAGGATCGACCAGCCGCTCGCCCAGGTCCAGGTGAAGCCGCCGAGCGCCTTCTGCCGGGCGACGCCGGTTTCGTCGTGCTTGATCTGCAGGAAGGAGCCGTGCAGCTCCACGCTTTCGCTCGGCACGGTGGAGAACGCCGCGCCCGCTTCCAGGCCGTAACGGTCCGAAACGCGCGCCACGGCGTGCAGGTCGGTGTTGCCCAGGCGCATGTAGTAGCGCGAAGCGAGCGCGCCGTCCGTCTTCGGGTCGCCGCGCTCGCCGTGGCCCGGGTTGGTCCAGATCAGCGACCAGGCCTGGTCGGCGGTGAAGCGCTCCCAGCTCAAGTTCGGCACGCCGGTGAGCGCCGGCGGCAGCACCTGCAGGCGCACTTCGCGCTGGATGACGTCGATCGGGCGAAAGCCGTAGCCGACGTCGCCCGAGAGGATTTTCTTGCCGACGGTGAAGTGATTCCGGTCCACCGAGAAATCGGTGTAGATCTCGTTGCTCACCAGCTTGTATTTGGGCTGCTGCGCTTCCTGGCCGGAGGCGGTGGCGGTGAGCAGCAGCGATACCGGCCCGGCCTTGCCGCGCAACTCCTCCTCGAAGCGGGCGCGGTCGCGGCCGAAGGAGGTGAGGGGCAGCCCGGCCGCGAACGGGCTGTCGCCGCGCAGGAAATGCGCTTCCTCGACGATGCGGCTCTTCAGAGCGAAATCGAGTTCCTTCTCGTCGTCAGCCTTTCCCGTTTCAAGAACAAGAAAAGAAAGCAAAAGGAAAAGCACGCGTTTCAATTTTCGATGTCCGTGCGCACCAGGAACGCCGGGTTGTAGTACTCGTCGGGCAGCGCCTTGGCCGCGCGCGACAGGTAGTGCACCTCGGTGACGCGCTCGTTCTGCAGGCGGTCGGTGAGCACCATGGTGTTGACGATCCGCTGGCCCGCGACGGTGCCGAACTTGAAGGTGGCCTCCTTGGCGAGCTTGTCGGAGGCGACGTAGAGTTCCGCGTGCACCGGGCTGTGGTCGCTCTTCGCCAGCGACAGCACGATGCGCGCATAGGACACGCCCTTGCGCTGGCCGGTGATGTCCAGCCGGATGCAGGGCACGCCTTCCACCACCGCTTCGCCGAGGATCCGGCCGTCGTAGTCCTCGGCCCAGGTCAGGCTGGCGATGTCGCCCGTGGAGGCGTCGCCGAGCAGCTTCTGCATCGGCGTGATGCGCAGCGGCCGCTGGCTGGAGGGCAGCACCAGCCAGAAGTCGTCGCCCAGCATCAGCATCTTCTGCCCGCGCTCGGCCGGCGAGCGCATCACCACCACCGAGCGCCGGCCCGGCTTGACGTAGACGTTGTACAGGCGCGTCTTGTCGAGCTGGCCGTGCTTGAACACCCGCACCTCGGTCTCCACCCGCATCGCGTCCGCGTTCAGGCGGAAGGCATCGGCTTCCTTTAGCAGGGTTTTGACATCCAGCGCCTTCGCGGGAAGGGAAAGGGCGAGAAAAAAAATTAAAACCAAAGACTTAAACATGGGCAAGGGCCTCGGTGATGGGACGGCGGGCGGCCTTGCGGCTGGCCAGGTAGGCGGCGAACGCGGAGACGGCGATCACCGCGACGCCGACGGCGATGTAGAGAGCCGGGGAGAAGTTGACCAGCAGCGGGTAGCCGGTCGAGCGCCCGGGCGGCGGCGGCATCTGCAATCTGGCGAACATCAGCGCCACGGTGGTGGCGCCGGCCACGGCCATGCCGGCCAGCGCGCCGCCGCCGCCGACCGCGGCGCCTTCCAGCATGAAATTGCGCACCAGCTCGCCTGGATAGGTGCCGATCGCGCGCAGGGTGCCGATCTCGCGCGTGCGCTCGGCCACCGCCATGCCGAGGGTGTTGGTCATGGCGAACAGCACGATCACCAGCATGATGATGCCGAGCATGCCGAAGATGCGGTCGTACAGCGCCTTCACCGACTGGTAGAAGACCGCCAGATCCAGCCAGCTGCGCACCGCCAGCTGCGGATGCGCCGCCGCCAGGCTCGCCGCCGCCGCGTCGGTGTCGTCCTTGTCCCTCAGGTAGACCGACAGCGTGCTCACCTTGTCGGTGAGAAGCAGTTTCTGCACGGCGGCGATGTCCGCGTAGACCAGGCGCTTGTCGATGTCGGGCACGCCGACGGTGACGATGCCGCTCACCGTCACGTCCACCGCGTTCAGCGTTCCCTCGGTGGTGGTGGCGAGCAGCGTGAGCGAGGAGCCGACCTTGGCCTTCATCAGCTTCGCCAGTTCCTTGCCGACCACGATCTCCGGCGCGGCCGCGCCCGCGGCGAAGGGTTCGCCGGCGACGAAGCCGGTCTGCACGCCGCGGATCTGGAAATCGACCAGGGGCTCGATGCCGGCGCCGAGGAAGATCGCCGACTTGTCGCCGTTGGAGATGAGGCCGGAGAATTGGATCCGCGACAGCACCGCGCGCGTGCCCGGCAGCGCGCGCAGGCTGGCGGCGAGCTCCGTCGCGCCGGCGAGCCCGTTCTGCATCGGCATGTCCTCGTCGCCGTCGAAGTAGGCGTGCTGGGCGAGGACCACGTGGCCGGTGTCGCGCGCGGAGACTTCGCGCAGCGAGTCGTAGGTGAAGAGGGCGAAGCCGCTGCCGACCAGCACGGCGGCGGTGCCGACGGCGGTGATCAGCATGGCCATCAGCGCGCGGCGGCGGTTGCGCAGCACGTTCTTGCAGGCGAACAGCAGCCATTTCATGAGATTTCTCCATCCACCAGGCGCACCACCCGGTCGCAGTAGCGGGTCATGCGGTCGTCGTGCGTGGCGACCACCGCCGCGGCCAGGCGCTCGTGCGCCACTTCGCGCAGCAGGTCGACGATCTGCGCCGCGGTGGCGGAGTCGAGGTTGCCGGTGGGCTCGTCGGCGATTACCAGCGCCGGCGATTTCACCAGCGCGCGGGCGATGGCCACGCGCTGGCGCTGGCCGCCGGAGAGCGCGTCGGGCAGGCGCTTCTCGAAGCCGGCGAGGCCGACCCGGTCGAGGGCGTCGAGCACGCGTTTTTTCCGCTCCGCCGGGGAGGTGCCGAGCAGCAGGAGCGGATACTCGACGTTGTCGTAGACGGTCATCACCGGGACCAGGTTGAACGCCTGGAACACGAAGCCGACTTTCTCGCGGCGGATGCGCGTGAGCGCGGCCCCGGAGGCGCCGTTGATCGCCTGGCCCGACATTTCGCGCGTTCCCTGGTCGGGCGCGTCGATCAGCCCGCACAGGTTGAGCAGGGTGCTTTTGCCGCTGCCCGAGGGGCCGGTGAGCGCCACCATCTCGCCCGCCTTCGCCTCGAAGCTGACGCCGCGCAGCGCCTGCACCGCGTTTTTCCCGCTCATGTAGGCCTTGCTGACGGACTCCAGGCGAATCACCGGCGCCTGGATCGCCGTCGTCGCGGCGGCGTTCATGGACGCGCGGCCTCGGCGGCGGCCTTGTCGACTGCGGCGCGGAAACTCGCCGGCGCAGCGGCGAGGGTGGGGTCCTTGAGCAGGTCGGCGACCAGTTTCTTGCCCTGGGCGCGGCGATGGAAAATGCCGTCCGGCAGGCGCATGAAGGTGTTGGCGGCGACCAGCCGCGCCTCCATGCTCACCGGTACGCCGCGCAACAGTTCCTTATCGTGCTCGGGCTTGAGCCCGGCGAGTGCGCCGTCGAGCCGGTCGAGTCCTTCTTCGACGTACTTCACCCGGTTCCAGGGCATCAGCGCGTCGCGCCCCTTGAGCGTGGTGGCGCTGCCCAGGTAGGCCGCATACGCCGGATTGCGCGGCTCGGCGCGGGCGAGGGCTTCGAAGGCGGCGATTGCCGGCTCCACGTCCTTTTCCTGTCCCTGCTGGGCGCGCATGAAGACCTGCTGCGCCTCGGTGAACGGCGTGTCGGCCGCGGCGGCGACGCCGGCGGCCAGCAGCAATGCGAGAACGATGAGGCGCATGGGTGTTTCCTGTGTTTGAGCGACGGGGCCATCCTGGGGCGCGGGCGGGGCCGCCGCAGCCGGTTTGCGACGAAACGGCCGGAACGCGGCGCGAATGGGCGGCGGCGGCGACGGGCTGGCTATACTTGGGCGCAGATGATCGCCGTCCGACAAATAGCCGGGGCGCTGGGAGCGGAGATTTCCGGCGCCGACCTGTCGAAGCCGCTGTCGAAAGCGGATTTCGCGGAGGTGAAGCGGCTCTGGCTGGAGCACCTGGTGATTTTTTTCAGGGACCAGGCGCTGACCCCGCCGCAGTTCATGGCTTTCGCCCAGCAGTTCGGCGAGCCGGTCGAGTACCCGATGGTGAAGGGCATCGAAGGATTCCCGAAGATCATCGAAGTGAAGAAGCTCGAGCACGAGCGCGTCCCCTTCGGCGGCATCTGGCACACCGACACCGCCTACCTGGAACGCCCGCCCATGGCCTCCATGCTGGTGGCGCGCGAAATCCCGCCCTTCGGCGGAGATACGCTGTTCGCCAATATGTATGTGGCATTTGAATCTCTTTCTCCCGGGCTTAAGGAACTTCTTGGAGGTTTGAAAGGCGTCAATTCCTCCACCAAGGCCGATGCCTCCAGGACTCGAGAAGACGCAATAAAAATTTCGGGGAAGGAAGAGACAAAAGCTTTCCTTGCGGAACATCCGGTCGTGCGCACGCACCCGGAAACGGGACGCAAGGCGTTGTACGTGAACTCGGGGCACACGGTGCGCTTCGCCGGCTGGACGGAAGAGGAAAGCGCGCCGCTGCTGGATTTCCTGTTCCAGCACCAGATCAGGCCCGAGTTCACCTGCCGCTTCGCCTGGCAGCCCGGCTCGGTCGCGCTGTGGGACAACCGCTGCGCGCAGCACAATCCGGTGAACGACTACCACGGCCACCGGCGCGTGATGCACCGCATTACACTGGCGGGAGATGTCCCGGCCTAGCCTGCTGTTCCTGCTGTTCCCATTCAAGAGCCGTACGCTGCTCTCCGTCCTGGGGATCGCGCTGGGCGTCGCGCTCGGTTTCGCCGTCCACCTGATCAACCGCGCCGCGGTGAACGAGCTGGCTTCCGGCGTGCGCACGCTCGCGGGCGAAGCCGACCTGGAAGTGCGCGGCGGCCGCGGCGGGTTTCCCGAGGCGCTCTACGCGCGGATTTCACG
>DATBQR010000104.1:0-1857 GCA_036560705.1 Burkholderiales bacterium
GCTCGCGCGCGCTGGCGCGGTCGAAGCCGTGCTTCGGTCCGAGCGCGAGCCAGGCGATCAGCGCGCTCTTCACCAGGCCCTGGGTGTCGATGATGAAATCGTAGCGCTCGCTTCGCAGCGCGCGCCGGAAACCGGCGAATTCGGACCAGGCGCCGGCGGAGAAAAGCTCGCCGCGCCAGCGCCGCAGCGCCACCGGGATCACGCGCCGCACCGCGCCGTGCAGGGCGGCGATCTCGGCGAAAGCTTCCTCGACCACCCAGTCGATCGTTGCGCCGGGCAGCTGGCGCGCGGCGTCGCTGATCGCCGGGCAATGGTGGATCACGTCGCCGAGCGAGGAGGTTTTGACGAAGAGGATGCGCGGCACGGAGAGGGTGCGCCCGGAGGGCTAAAATACTGCTTTATTTTCAAGTGATTTTACCTTGCCTCTCTCCGTTGTCCTGATCACGCACAACGCCGCCGCGCAACTCCCCGAATGCCTCGCCAGCGTCGCCTTCGCCGATGAAGTCCTCGTCGTCGACTCCGGCAGCAGCGACGGCACCGCGGCGCTCGCCGAACGCTACGGCGCGCGCGTGCTCGACAAGGAATGGCTGGGTTTCGGCCGGCAAAAGCAGTTCGCGGTCGAGCAGGCGGCCAACGACTGGGTGCTGTGCCTGGACGCCGACGAGCGCGTGTCGCCGGAACTCGCCGCCAGCCTGGTGCGCGCGCTGGAAGCGCCCGCGGCGCCGGTCTACCGCATGGCCCGGCGCAACCGCTTCCTCGGCCGCTGGCTCGTGCACGGCGAAGGCTATCCGGACTGGAGTCCGCGCCTGTTCGACCGCCGGCAGGCGCGCTGGAGCGACGACACCGTGCACGAAAAAGTGCTCTACACCGTCACGCCGGGAGTGCTGGCGGGCGACCTGCTGCACGAATCCGCCGAAGACCTCGGCCGCTACCTCGACAAGCAGAACCGCTACACCACCCTCGCCGCGCAGGAGCTCCACCGGCGCGGCTCGCGCGCGGGGCTGGCCGAGCTCCTGCTCTCGCCGCTGGTGCGCTTCGTCAAGTTCTACGTCCTGCGCCTGGGCTTCCTCGACGGCCTGCCGGGCCTCGTGCACGTCTCGATCGGCTGCATGAACAGCTTCATGAAATACGCCAAGCTGATCGAGTTGCGCAACGCGGACAAGCGATGACCCGGCAAATCGTTCCCGTCATTCTCTGCGGCGGCGCCGGCAGCCGGCTGTGGCCGATGTCGCGCCAGCTGCTGCCCAAGCAGTTCCTGCCGCTGGTGACGGGGCGCACTTTGTTGCAGGACACGGCGCTGCGCGCGCGTGTTGCGCAGGACACCGCGCTGCGCGCGAAAGACTTGCCCGGCGACACGCGGATGATCGTGATCTGCAACGAAGCGCATCGTTTTCTGGTGCAGGACCAGCTTGCCGAGATCGGCGTCGCCGGCCGCATCGTGCTCGAGCCGGCCGGCCGCGGCACCGCCGCCGCGGTAGCGGTGGCCGCGCTCGCCTGCGAGAAGGAAGATCCTGTGCTGCTGGTGCTCGCTTCGGACCACGCGATCCGGGGCACCGAGGCGTTCAATGCCGCGGTCGCCCGGGCCGCCGAAGTCGCCGGCGGCGGAATGCTGGCGACTTTCGGCATCGCCGCGACCCGGCCCGACAGCGGCTTCGGCTATATCGAGCGCGGCGAAGCATTGAAAGAAAATGCATTCAAGGTGAAGCGCTTCGTCGAAAAGCCTGCCGAGAAGGACGCGGCCGCCATGATCGCCACGGGCCGCGTGTACTGGAACAGCGGCATGTTCGCTTTCGGCGCGAAGCGCGTGCTCGACGAGCTCGCCCGCCACCGCCCCGACATCCTGGCAGCGGCGCGCAA
>DATBQR010000105.1:0-23361 GCA_036560705.1 Burkholderiales bacterium
GGGCCTCGCCGGGGCGGTGGCGAAACTGAAGAAGCACAATGTCGCCTACGAACTTCGGCGCCTGCCGGACTACGGCACCTGGCAGCTGTTCTTCTTCGATCCGAACAACGCCAAGATCGAAATCGACTTCGACAAGTCCGAACCGGCGCCGTAAGGACCCCGCTCGCGGAGTGGCTAGCCCACCTTCGCGTAGGGAGCGATTGCAAATCTAAACGAGAAGTATTATTATTTGTACGGTAGGCAGACGAGCCAGCCACCCCCTAGGCAGCCAGCCCGCTCTTCGTGTCTTAAATTGTTGAATAAAAGCTAGTTTTCTGGCACCTAGGGAGAAATAGGATGTCTCGTTTCAAGCGTCGTCCATTGGCAGTGGCTATTGCTGCGCTGCTGTCTTCATCCCAATTTGCCTACGCGCAATCTCAACCGGATCAGACTTTGCCTGAGGTCAAGGTGCGCGACCGGGCTGAAACCGCCGATGGGCCTGTCGAGGGCTACAACGCCACGCGTTCGAGTACGGCCACAAAGACCGATACGCCGCTCAGGGAAGTGCCGGCCTCCATCACTGTCATTCCGGCCCAGTTGGTCAAAGACCAGGCGATGCAGAACCTGAGCGACGCATTCCATTACGTACCGGGCGTGCTTGTCCACCAGGGCGAGGGCAACCGCGATCAGATCGTCATCCGTGGCAACGCCACGACGGCCGACTTCTACGTGAATGGCGTGCGCGACGACGCACAGGTGTTCCGCGACCTATACAACATCGAGCGCATTGAGTTCCTCAAAGGTCCTGCCGGGATGATCTTTGGCCGTGGGGGTGCAGGCGGTGTGGTCAACCTGGTCACCAAGAAACCGACTCTCGACCATATCCTCGACGGCAGCGTGACGGTCGGCAGCCACAGCCAGCTGCGCAGCACGATCGACGTGGGCGACAAGTGGGGCGAGTCGTCTGCGTTCCGTGTCAACGCGATGATCGAGGACGGCAATACATTCCGGAATGGTGCGGACCTCAAGCGCTATGCAGTCAATCCAACCGTAACTATCGCGCCCAGTTCCGCGACCGCGCTCACGTTCAGCTACGAGCGCATCCACGACGATCGCACTGCCGACCGCGGATTCCCGTCGCAGAACGGCCGCCCGTTCAATGCCGACCCGTCCACTTTCTTCGGCAATGCAAGCCAGAGCAACTCCATTCAGACGACGGACCGCTTCTCGCTCGTGCTCGATCACTCTTTGGGCAACGGCTGGCAGCTGAAGAACACTCTGCAATACGCCTATTACGACAAGTATTACCAGAATGTCTTCGCGGGCAGCGCCGTGAATGCGGCAGGTACGCTGACGCTGTCGGCGTACAACAACCATAACTGGCGCAGTAATATCTTCAACCAGACCGACCTTACCAAGAAGTTCAATTTCGGCGGCTTGGAGCACTCGATACTGGTGGGCGCCGAGATCGGGCACCAGGACAGCACCAACAAGCGCAACACCGGTTTCTTCGGGGCCACGACCGCTCCGGTGGTGCCGGCTTCCAATCCGTTTGCGACGGCGACGCTTTTCGCGCCGAACACGACTGACGCGGACAACAATGTGAAGTCCGGTATAGGAGCGGTCTACGCACAGGACCAGATTGCTTTGTCCAAGGACTGGAAAGCGATCGCTGGAATTCGCTATGACCGCTTCAGCGTGAACTTTGACGACCGGCGCACGCTGGTGGCACCCACGGACCTCGCGCGTACAGACTCGGGTATGAGCCCGCGCGTCGGTCTGATATGGACGCCCACTGCGGCCTCTTCGTACTACATAAGCTATAGCTACGCGATGCTGCCTTCGGGCGAGCAATTGAGTCTCGCACCGACCAACGCCAACCTGGCCCCGGAAAAGGCGAAAAACTACGAAGTCGGTGGCAAATGGAACCTGATGCCTAGGCTCAGCCTGACTGCTGCGCTGTTTCAGACCGATCGCTTGAATGTGCACGTTGCGGATCCGGTCAACATCGGCTCGTTCGTGCAGAGCGGCAAGCAGCGCACCAAGGGCCTTGAGGTGGGATTGGCAGGACAGGTGACCCGGAACTGGGAGGTGTTTTCTGCCTACACGAACCAGGATGGGCGGGTGCTGAATCCGATCACCAGTGGGACGACGGCGCCCGGAACGCTCACGCCGGCGGGCAACAGGATCGGCCTGGTTCCCGAGCATCTTTTCTCGATATGGAACAAGGTCAACCTGGGCGCGGGTTGGGCCGGGGGCCTGGGCGTGATCTACCAGGGCAATTCGTTCTCGTCGTTCAACAACACCGTGCAACTGCCTGCATTTACGCGGGTGGACGGCGCCGTGTACTACAACTTCGACAAGAAGACGCGCTTGGCCCTCAATGTCGAGAACGTCGGGGACAAGAAGTACTTTCCGACTGTGGACGGCGACAACAACATCAGCCCCGGTGCGCCACGCACATGGCGGTTGACTCTGGCCAAGTCGTTCTAGGTCCGGCTCAGTCCCCTCGTTTACGCCCATGCAGCATTGCAGCGACGAGGTTTTCGCGATGGTGGTACGACGAGAGCGTCACACCAGCGAGGTGCAGGGCTACGAGCCCAAGCAGTATGCTGGACAGCGCTTCATGCAGATCGGCGACCCACTTGACGCCCCAATAGGCATCGGTGGTCTAGAGCCAGCCGCTGAAATCTGCCAGGTTTCCTTCGCGCCCGAATCGCAGGCGGCGAGGCCGGTCGCGTGCGCACCGGAGCACGGAACTAGGCCCGCCAGGCCAGCGGCGGAAATCACAATGGAAGCGAAAGCGTTCTTCATCTCAAATGCCTTCCATCGAGTTGATGGCAAAGAATCTTCATGATTTGATCTGCGCAGGATGTGCCGAGTGCGATGCGGCGAACATGCCGAGCGCGACGAGCATCGCAGCGAGCGTCTGTGCTCCCAGCGTTTCGAGTGTCGGGTGGATGCCGAGAAGCCGCAGCGTGAAGAACGGCACCGGGCTTACGCTGATCGCGCCGGCCTCCTGCAGCGCCGCGGTGCCTTGCCCCGCGAACACGATCGCGAGCAGGGCCATCAACAGCGACATCGCCGAGAAGAACGGCCCCAGCGGCAGTTTCAAGCTGTACTTGAAGATTCCCCAGCCGGTCGCGGCGAGCAGCAGCGCTGCGGCGCCCACGCCCGCCAGCACCGCCGGATGCCCGGCGTCGCCGGCTTGCACCCACAACGCCTCGTAGAACAGCACCACTTCAAAGACTTCGCGGTACACGGCGACGAATGAAACGCCTGCCATCGCCCACAACGTTCCCTTGCCGAGGGCTTGGCCGACGCTGTTACGGATGAACGCTGTCCACGCCTGCGCCTGGCTCTTGCCGTGCAGCCAGTAGCCGACATAGAGCAGCATTGCCGAAGCTATGAGCGCGGTAACGCCTTCAGTCATTTCGCGGTTCGCCCCCGAGATGCCCACAAGGAAGTTCGCCACCGCCCATGTGGCGAGACCCAGCAGTAGTGCGGCGATCCACCCGGTATGCACATAGGGCAGCGCGTCGCGCCGCCCGGTCCTGGCGATGAAGGCGATGATCGCCGCGAGCAGCAGAATGGCTTCCAGGCCTTCGCGCAGGAGGATGATCAGCGAACTCGCGAACGCTGCGCCCGGCGAGAGTTCGCCCGAATCGAGCCTGCCCTGCGCCGAGGCGAGCAGTGCGTCCGCTTTTTCAACAGCAGTTTCGATCGCGGCGGGCGCGGCGCCGCCGGCGATCGCAGTCCGCAGCGCCAGCATTTCGCGCTCGATCTCGAGCCGCAGCGGCTTGTCGACATTGTCGAGCGAGTTCTCGACCAGCTCGAAACCCTCGAGGTAGGCGCTGGTCGCGGCGTCGCGCGCCGCAGGCAGGTTTCCATTGCGGTAGAGGACGAGGCTTTCCGCGAGCTTGCCGCGCGCGAAGGCGACCGGCGCGGGCTTGCCGGCGGCGAGCGCTTCGGGGTGCGCGCGAAGGTAGGCGAGCGTGTTCGCCGCGGCATCACCGGCGCGGCGCCGGATCTCGTTTTCCGAATAGGCGGTCAGGCTGGCGAGATCGGGAAACGCCGAACGTAGGCGTCCGCTGCGCCACGCGGCCTCGCCCTCGCGCAGGCGTTCCGGTGTTGCGCCCAAGCCGGCGACGTGCAGCGCGAGCGCCCAGCGATCCTGTTCGCCGAGTTTCGCGAACGGCGTCATCGAGGTTCCCGGTACGCCGAGCGTGACGGCGTTGTACAGGCCGTAGACGCTGCGCTCGGCCATGCGCGCGGCATCGTGGAAATCGGCGGGAACGGGATCCAGGCCCTTCGCGGCCGGGCCGTCGCCGCGGCCCTGCGCGCCGTGGCAGGCGGCGCAGTTTTCCGCGAAGAGCGCCGCGCCGCGCGCGGGATCGGGTGCGCTGCGCGGCGCAACCCGCAGGCCGTAGGCGCGGATCAGCGCCCAGCGCAAGCCGGCGGCGGACTCGGCCACCGCGTCCGCCGTGGCCTTGCCGGCGACCAGCGACGCGAGCTTCGCGGCGTCGGCTTCGAGCGAGGGCCTGGCCGGGTTCGCGGGCAGCGCCTTGATGCGTTCCACCGCCTGCCCCGAGAATTCGGTCATTTCCTTGTATTCGTCCGCACTCTTCACCTTGCCGCCGGCGACGGCGCCGGCGTAGTCGACGCCGATGTAGTCGAGCAGATGGACGATCCCTTGCGCGCCCGCGCCTTCCTGAGCGAGCGTCGGGAGCGCAAGCAGCAGCCCGGCCACGACCCCTGCCAGCAGAGCGAAGCTACTTCGCTTCATTCGGATCGGAGACGAAGCCGATGCGCGTCAGGCCCGCCTTTGCGGCGTCCGCCATGACTTCGGCGACTTTGCGGTAGGCCACGGCGCCATCGGCGCGGATGTGCACTTCGGGGACGGGTTTTTGCGCCGCCGCGGCGCCCATGTGCGCTCGCCACGCGGCGCGTTCCATGACTTCGCCGTTCCAGTAGACGCGGCCCTCGGCGTCGATGGCGAGCTGCACGTTGTCGGGCTTGGTGAGGTTCGGGTGGCTCGAGGCTTTCGGCAGGTCGACCTTCACGGCGTGCGTCAGCAGCGGGGCGGTGATGATGAAGATCACCAGCAGCACCAGCATCACGTCGATCAGCGGAATCATGTTGATCTCCGCCATCGGCGCACTCTCGCTGCCGCGGTTGAAGCCGCCGAAGGCCATGTCAGGCTCCCTTCGCCGCGGCGACCGGTTTCATCGGCACGATGGCGGCGGGATCGCCGACATGGGCCCCGGTGGTGAGCACCGCGTACAGGTCGTGCGCGAAGGAATCCAGCCGGGACAGCACCAGGCGGTTGGCGCGCACGAAGCCGTTGTAGGCGAGCACCGCGGGAATGGCGACCGCCAGGCCGAGCGCGGTCATGATGAGCGCTTCGCCGACCGGCCCGGCCACCTTGTCCAGCGTTCCCTGGCCCGACAGCCCGATGGCGACCAGCGCGTGGTAGACGCCCCAGACCGTGCCGAACAGCCCCACGAAGGGTGCGGTCGAGCCGACGGAAGCGAGCACGGTAAGCCCGGATTCGAGGCGCGAGGTGTCCTCGTCGATCACGCGGCGCATCGCCCGCGTGAGGAATTCGGCGCCCGAGCCCGCTTCGGCGAGCTTGGCGGCGCCGGAACGCTGGTGGTGCCGCGAGGCGCTGATGGCGTGCCAGGCGAGATGCGAGAAGGGCTCCTCGGGATGGTTTTCGCCGATGTGCCTTTCGACGGCCGCCAGCGAGGGCGCGTCCCAGAACGCGGCGAGAAAGTGCTCGCTCTTGCGCCGCTCGAGGAAGATGGTGATCGACTTGGTGATGATCAGGTACCAGGTGGCGATCGACATCAGCAGCATCACGACGAGGATCATCTTGCTGAGAGCGTCGCTCTGGGCGAGGAAGCCGGCGACGCCGGCAGTCTGTTGCGGGTCCATGAGGTTCAGCCTTCGAGTCGGAAAGAAATCGGGATCAGCACCCACGCGGCGACCGGGTCGGCGCCGCGCTTGGCGGGGACGAACTTCCAGGTGCGCACCGTACCGCGCGCGGCTTCATCCAGGCGCGCGGAGCCGCTGGTGGTGCGCACCTGCACTTCATCCGCGGTGCCGCGGACGCTCACCAGCACGCGCAGAATCACCCGGCCTTCTTCGCGCATGCGGCGCGAAAGCGGCGGGTAGGCCGGCGCAGGGTTGTCGAGGTAGTCGGCGTTGAAGATCGGCTGGGTCAGTGGCGCGGGCGGTGCCGGCGGCGCGGCGACCACGACCGGCGGCGGGGGCGGCGGCGCCACGACCGGCGATGGTGCTTCGGCCGGCGCGGTGATGACCGGCAACGGTTCGATCGGGCGCTCGATCGCCCTGGCGACCGGTTTGGGTTTCGGCAGTTCCGCCGGCGGTTGCGGCTTGGGCGGCTCGATTTTCGGCGGCACGATGAGTTCCACCATGATCGGAGCGGCGGCAAGCAGGGCCTTGCGGGCCGGTTCGTAGCTGAGCAGGGCCGCCGCCGCGAGCGCGTGCAGCGCGAGGGTGACAGCCAGTCCGATCCGGTCGGTTCGCATCGCTTTCAGCCCCGGACCGCTACGCGGTGAGAATCAGTTTTCCGTTCTGCGTGAGGCGCAGCCGGTATTCGCGTCCGTTGTGGACGATCAGCAACTCCTTGGCGCTGCCGAGCAAGGCTTCGCTTTGCACCTTTTGGGGCGCTTTGGCGGGGTTTTCCGCGGTTTTGACCGGCTGCATAGGGTGGATTCGGTTGATTCAACCGTCGCTCATCAACATTAACGATAATTGTTCTCATTATTAATGTCAACAGGAGAATCTGAGACAAAATTACTTAAACCATTGGGTTATATGTAAGTATATACTCACATATATCCAGGTAGTTGCTAGCGGTTCTCAAATAGTACGATAATCATTCCCATATGTACGTCTGCATCTGCAACGCCATCACCGAGAGAGACGTGCGCGAATGCGCGCGCCGCGGCTGCTGCTCGCTGGACGAGTTGTCGGTCGAGCTTGGCGTCGGCACCGGCTGCGGACGCTGCCGCGTGGTCGCGAAGGAAATCCTGAACGAGTCTCGATCCGCCGGCGAGTTGCCGCGCGCCGCGGCCGCCTAGTCCCGGCCTCTCTCAACGAGAATAATTCCGTCGCTAGACTCGCCGCATCTGCTTACCTGCAGGAGGCGGCATGAAAGGCGACAAGAAAGTCATCCAGCACCTGAACAAGGCGCTGTACAACGAACTCACCGCGATCAACCAGTACTTCCTGCACGCACGCATGTTCGGCAATTGGGGCCTGGCCAAGCTCGAGGAGTACGAGAAGAAAGAGTCGATCGACGAAATGAAGCACGCCGATCGCCTGATCGAGCGCATCCTGTTCCTCGACGGGCTGCCGAACCTGCAGGACCTGGGCAGGCTGATGATCGGCGAGAGCGCCGCCGAGGCGCTGAAGTGCGATCTGAAGCTGGAGCTGATCGCGCACCCCGCGTTGAAGGAAGGCATCGCGCACTGCGAGTCCGTCGGCGACTACATTTCGAGGGAATTGCTCGAGGACATCCTCGAGTCCGAGGAAGAGCACATCGACTTCCTCGAAACGCAGCTGGAACTGATGCAGAAAGTCGGTCTGCAGAACTGGCTGCAGAGCTGGAACGGCGCGTCCTGACCGCCCCGTTGGCTGGAACGGCGCTTTTCTCCTAGACGACGCGCGTTTTTACCGGCTTGCCCGCGAAGTGCAGCAGCAGGTTCTCGACCTGCAGGTCGCCCATCGCCTTGCGGGTCTCCGCCGTGGCGCTCGCCACGTGCGGGAACAGCACCGCGTTGTCCAGCGAGTAGAACTCCGCCGGCACCTTCGGCTCGTGCTCGAAGACGTCCAGTCCCGCGCCGGCGATTTTCTTCTCCTGCAGGTAGCGCAGCAGCACCAGTTCATCCACCACTGAACCGCGCGCTACGTTCACGACGTAGCCCTGCGGGCCGAGCGCATCCAGCACTTTTGCGTTGACCAGCTTGGCGGTGCCCGCGCCGCCCGGGGTGACGATCATCAGCACGTCCGAGTTTTTCGCCAGCGCCACCGGGTCGGCGTCGTAGGCGTAGGGCACGCTCTTCTTGTTGCGGTTGTGGTAGCGGATCTTCATGCCGAAGGCCTGCGCGCGCTGGGCGATCGCCTCGCCGATGCGCCCCAGGCCGAGGATGCCGAGCGTCTTGCCGCCGATCGAGGTGGTGAGCGGGTAGGGCCCGCGCGTCGGCCAGAAGCCCGAGCGCAGGTAGGCCTCCGACTGCGGGAATTTGCGCAGCGTGTTGAGTACCAGCGCCATCGCGCAGTCGGCGACGCAGTCGTTCAGCACGTCCGGGGTATTGGTGACGATGATGTTGCGCTTCTTCGCCGCGTCCAGGTCGATCTGGTCCACGCCGACGCCGAAATTGGAGACGATCTCCAGCTTGGGCAGCGCATCCATCAGCTTGCCGTCCACCTTCGAGTGGCCGAAATGCGCCAGGCCGCGCATGTGCGACGCCGCCTTCAGTGCGGCGTCGCGGTCCTTTGCTTCCCAGAGTTTTACCGCGGTGAATTCGTTCTGCAGGCGCTCCAGCGTGCCCTTGTGGCCCTGGGCGGATACGACGATCTCGTGCTTCATTTTTTCTCGCTTAGTTGAATTTAGCCCGCAGTGCTTCGGCATTGCGCGCGAGCAGCCCGACATCCGCACCGACCGCGCAGAACAGGCAGCCGGCACCGAGCATGCGCTTGGCGTCCGCCTCCACCGGCGACAGGTACCCCGGTGCTTTGCCCGTTTTACGGATTCGGCGCATGGCTTCCTCGATCAGCGGCAGGATCGCCGGATTCGAGGTCTCTCCCGGATGACCCATCGAGGCGTGCAGGTCGGCCGGGCCGATGAACACGCCGTCGACTCCCTCCACCGCGCAGATCGCTTCCAGCTGATCGAGCGCGGGCTTGGTTTCCACCTGCACCAGCACGCAGATCTCCTCGTGCGCGCGCCTGGCGTAATCCTTGACGCGGCCGAAGCGCGTCGCGCGCGTGGTGCCGGCGACGCCGCGCACGCCCGCGGGCGGGTAGCGCGTCGCCGCCACCGCGGCCTTCGCTTCCTCGGGACTGCAGACGTAGGGGATCAGCAGCGACTGCGCGCCGATGTCCAGCACGCGCTTGATGTTCACCACGTCGTTCCAGGGCACGCGCACGATCGGCGTGGTCGGGTAGGGTGCGCAGGCCTGCAGCTGCGGCAGCAGCGATTCCAGGTCGTTCGGCGAGTGCTCGCAGTCGAGCAGCAGCCAGTCGTAGCCGGCGCCGGCGATGATTTCCACCGAGTAGTGCGAGGACAGGCTGGACCACAGCCCGATCTGGGGCTTGCCCGCCTTGAGGGCGCGCTTGAATGCGTTTTGCGGCAGATCCATCGTTCTCCCTTTTTCAGTCGGCCTTGATGCCGGCTTCCTTCACCACCTTCGCCCAGCGCGCCTTTTCGCCGACGATGAAGGAACCGAGCGCCTCGGGCGGCCCGCTGCGCACCTCGGTGCCCTGCTTGGCGAGGAACTCCTTCATGTCCTGCGTGTTGAGGATGCGCGTCAGCTCGCCGTTCAGCTTGAGGACGATGTCGCGCGGCGTGCCGGCCGCGGCGAGCACGCCCTGGTAGGAACCGGTCTCGAAACCCGGCACGCCCGATTCGGCCACCGTGGGCAGTTCGGGCGCTGAAGCAACGCGCTGCGCGCTGGAGACCGCCAGTCCCCGCAGGCGGCCGCCCTTCACCGCCGGGTAAGTGGCGAGCATGCCGTTGAAGAGCACGTTGGCATTGCCGGCAATCACGTCGGTGACCGCGGCAGAACCGCCCTTGTAAGGGATGTAGACCCATTGCACGCCGGTGCGCTGCGCGAACTCGACGCCGGCCAGGTGCGGCGCGCCGCCGGTGCCCGAGTTGGCGAAATTGAGCTTGCCGGGGTTGGCCTTGGCGTAGGCGATCAGTTCCTGCACGTTCTTCACCGGTAGCGACGGATGCACCGCCAGCACGTGCGGCGAGTACGACACCATGATGATGGGCGAGAAGTCCTTCGCCGGATCGAAGGACATGTCCGGATAGACGCTCGGATTGATCGACAGCGCGCCGACGTCCGACAGCAGGAAGGTGTAGCCGTCCGGCGCCGAGCGGGCGACGAATTCCGCGCCGACGTTGCCGTTGGCGCCGGTCTTGTTCTCGACGATCACCGGCTGGCCCCAGGCCTCGGTGATTTTCGGGCCGATGGCGCGCGCGAGGATGTCGGAAGTGCCGCCGGCAGTGAAGGGGACGATGAAGCGCAGCGGCTTGTTCGGATAGCTCTGCGCCGATGCGGCGAATGCGGCGGATAGGCAAACCGCCGCGGCCAATGCGTTGCGTATGAGTATTTTCATAGCCGGACATTGTAAACTCGCCCCTGCTCCCCAGAAACCCCTTAGGACATGCCCCTCTACAAAAAAGATTCCCTGGCGAAGGCGATCGAGGCGATCGTCCGCGCGGGCGGCAGTGACGCGCGCGAGGCGAAACTCGTCGCGGAAAACCTCGTCACCGCCAACCTGACCGGCCACGATTCCCATGGGGTGGGCATGATCCCGCGCTACATCGAATCGCTGCTCGAGGGCGGCCTGGCCGTCAACCAGCACCCGAAGATCGTGTTCGACGGCGGCGCGATGGTTTCCCTCGATGGCCAGGCGGGCTACGGACAGGTGATCGGGCTGGAGGCGATGGAGATCGGCATCGCGCGCGCGAAACAGCACGGCATGTGCGTGATGGGCCTCGGGCATTCGCACCACCTGTGCCGCATCGGCCAGTGGGCGGAGCAGGCCGTGGCGGCGGGCCTGGTGTCGCTGCATTTCACCAACGTCATTTCGCGCTCGATCGTCGCCCCGTACGGCGGCGCGGACGCGCGCTTCGGCACCAACCCGATGACGGTGGGCATCCCGATTCCGGGGGAGCCGCCGTTCATCCTCGACATGGCCACCAGCGCGGTGGCGCAGGGCAAGATCCGCGTGGCGCACAACAAGCGCGAAAAAGTCTCCCCGGAATGGCTGATCGACGACAAGGGCAACCCCACGCCCGACCCGAAATTCGGCGTCATTGAGCCTTTCGGTGCGCTGCGCACTTTCGGCCTGCACAAGGGCTACGGCCTGGCGGTGGTCTGCGAACTGCTGGGCGGCGCGCTCACGGGCGGCGGCACCTGGCATTCGGAAGACCGTTCGAAGAAACGCGTGTGGAACGGCATGCTCACCATCCTCATCGATTCCAAGCGCCTCGGCACCGCCGACGCGTTCGCCGCCGAAACGACCGCGTTTCTCGAATCCCTGCGCAAGTCGCCTGTCGCGCCGGGCGTGGACAAGGTCCGCATCGCGGGCGAGCCGGAACGGGAAACCCGCGCAAAGCGGGAGCGCGACGGCATCCCGGTCGACGACAACACCTGGACCGACATCCTCGCCGCGGGCGCGAAGCTCAAGGTCGCGCGCGAGACCCTCGACAGGCTCGCCGCGGGGGCCTAGAGCTAGATGTTCGGTCTCACGACGCTCGGCGTCATTCACACGGCGATCAGCCTGGTCGCCATCGCCGCCGGGTTCTGGGCGCTGGTCCGGGACAGGCAGATCCGGCTCGCGAACCGGCTCGGGCAGCTCTACCTGCTGGCGACCGCGCTCACGGCAGTGACGGCGCTCATGATCTTCCGCCACGGCGACTTTCGCATCGGCCACTGGTTCGCCGTCCTGACCCTGCTGGCTCTCGCCATCGGCACGCTGGCGGCGGCAACGCCGCTGTTTGGCCGCGCGTCGCGCTACATCCAGGCGATCTTCTATTCGTCCACCATGCTGATCCACATGATCACCGGGTCGGCGGAGACGCTGACCCGCCTGCCGCCGGGCGCGCCGATCATAACGGCGGCGAACGCCTTCCTTTTCAAGGACATCATCAGCGCGCTGGTGGCGCTGTACCTGGTCGGGACCGCGTTCCAGCTATGGTGGCTGCGCCGTCAACTGATACAAAAGCGATACAGCACGGACATTCCGTGATTACCGCGGGCGCTCACACTGGGACATCGTTCGCGCCCTCTCCCCCTCCTCCCCGGGTGCGAGCGACGGGCAGCCTCCGCAAGGACGCTGCCCGTTTTTTTTGGCGTCCCCGTCCCTTGCGTTAGGCCTGCGCAGCCCCCACATTGGCGGTATTGCCCCGCATTCCTGAGGACCCTCGCCATGCGCAAACTCCTGCTCGCCCTGATCGCCGCCCTGTCGCTTTCGGGCTGCGGATACAACGACTTCCAGCGCCAGGATGAAGGCGTCAAGGCTGCCTGGTCGGAGGTGCTCAACAACTACCAGCGACGAGCGGACCTGATCCCGAACCTGGTGGCGACCGTCCAGGGGGCCGCGGACTTCGAGAAGAGCACCCTGGTGGAACTCACCAACGCGCGCGCCTCCGTCGGCTCGATCAAGGCGACGCCCGAGCTGGTGAACGATCCCGAGGGTTTCGCGAAATTCCAGGCGGCGCAGTCGCAGATGACCGGCGCGCTGTCGCGGCTGATGGCGGTGGCGGAGAACTATCCCCAGCTGACGGCGACCAGGGAGTTCGGCGAATTGCGCGCCGAGCTCGCGGGGGCGGAGAACCGCATCGCGGTGGCGCGCGGCCGCTACATCAAGACGGTGGAGGCCTACAACGTCCTGGCGCGCGCATTCCCCACCAACCTGACGGCGATGATGTTCGGCTACAAGCCGAAGGCCAACTTCGCGGTCGAGAACGAGAAGGCGATCGCCGCGCCGCCGAAGGTCGATTTCAGCAAGCCCGCGGCGAAGTAACTGGAACCCGGCAATGCGCCGCATCCTGCTCGCCGGGGGCCTCGCCCTGGCCGGTTTTCTCGCCGCGCCGGCGCGCGCCGACGTGCCGGTACCTCCGCTCGGGGCGCGCGTCACGGACCTCACCGGTACGCTGAGCGCCGCGCAGAAGGACGAACTGCAAGCGCGCATTGCCGCCTACGAGGCGCGGCGCGGCGGCCAGATCGCGGTGCTGATGCTGCCGACGACGAAGCCGGAGGAGATCGAGCAGTACTCGATCCGCGTCGCCGAGGCCTGGAAGATCGGCCGCAAGGGCGTGGACGACGGCCTGATCATGATCGTCGCCAAGGACGACCGGCGCCTGCGCATCGAGGTGGGCTACGGGCTGGAAGGCGCGATTCCCGATTCGGTGGCGAATCGCGTGATCGAGGAGCGCATTCTGCCGCGCTTCCGCGACGGCGATTTCTACGGCGGCGTGCGCGACGGGGTTGACCAGCTGATGCGCCTCGCGGAGGGCGAGAAGCTGCCGCCGCCCGCTCGAGCGCCGGCCGGGCGCGCCGGCGCCGCGGACCCGACGCAGTTCCTGATCCCGGCGCTCTTTTTCGTCCTCATCGGCGGCGGCTTTCTCAAGGCGATCCTCGGGCGCCTCGGCGGCTCGGCCGCCACAGCCGCCGGCCTTGGCGTGATGGCGTGGTTGCTGTTCGGCCTGGCGATCGGCGTGTTCGCCGCCATCGCAGGCTTCCTCTTCGCTTTCGTAAACACGGGCACGGGCGGCGGCTGGGCTAGCGGGGGTCTTGGCGGCGGTTCCTGGGGTGGCGGGTCCTCGTCGAGCTGGGGTGGCGGGGGCGGCGGCTTCGGCGGCGGCGGCGCGTCGGGGCGCTGGTAGAGCTGCGCCATGCGCTGGGTCCATCACCTCTTTCTCGATCATGTCGCGCTCGGCCGGGCGTTTCCGCGCGCGGTGCTCGCGGCGATCGAGAGCGCCGTCGCGCAGCAGGAGAAACGGCATCGCGGCCAGCTGCTCGTCGCGCTCGAAGGCGGGCTGCCGCTGCCGGCGCTCCTGGCGGGCCGCTCGGCGCGCGAACGCGCGATCGAACAGTTCGCGCGGCTGCGCGCCTGGGACACCGAAGACAACGCCGGCGTGCTGATCTACCTGCTGCTCGCCGACCGGCGCGTGGAGATCGTCGCCGACCGCGGCATCCACGCGCGCGTCGGCGATACTGCCTGGGAGACCATATGCGGCGCGATGCAGCAGGAATTCGCGGCCGGGCGCTTCGAGGCCGGCATGCTCGCCGGGCTTTCATCGGTGAGCGACCTGCTCGCGCAGCACTTCCCGGCGCGGCCCGGCGAAAATTTCAACGAGCTGCCGGACGCGCCCGTAGTTCTCTGAACATTCTCTGAGCGGGTTGTTACAAGCACGATACGCCGGAGACGCACTCAGATAACGGCGCGCGTGCAGAGTGGCTCCTCCGAACCATGAGGATTACAGCCATGTCCGCAGCTCCTTCCGCGGCCACGCCGGATCTCGCTGCCGTGAAGACCCGCCAGCAGGCCGCCTGGTCCACGGGCAACTATGCCGTCGTCGGCACCACCCTGCAGATCGTCGGCGAGAACCTGTGCGAAGCGCTCGACCTGCGCGCGGGCAGCCGCGTGCTCGACGTCGCCGCCGGCAACGGCAACGCCACGCTCGCCGCCGCGCGCCGCTGGTGCGATGTCACCTCCACCGATTACGTCGCCTCGCTGCTCGAGTCCGGGCGGGCGCGCGCGCAGGCCGAAGGCCATACGAAGATCCAATTCCAGGAAGCCGACGCCGAGAACCTGCCGTTTCCCGACGCGTCGTTCGACGCCGTGATGTCCACCTTCGGCGTGATGTTCACCGCGGACCAGGACAAGGCGGCGAGCGAGCTTCTGCGGGTCTGCAGGCCGGGCGGCAGGATCGGCCTGGCGAACTGGACGCCCGAGAGCTTCATCGGGCAGTTGTTCAAGACGATCGGCCGGTACATCCCGCCCGCGCCGGGCGTCAAATCCCCTTCTTTGTGGGGCAGCAAGGCGAGGATCGAGGAGCTCTTCGGCAGGAAGGTCGCCAAGGCGATCCACACCGCCGGCCGCCAGTTCACTTTCCGCTATACCTCGCCGGCGCACTGGATCGAAGTGTTCCGCGGCTACTACGGCCCGATCAACAAAACCTTCACCGCGCTCGACGCGGACCAGCAGGCTGCCTTCACCCGGGACCTGCTGGTTCTCATGGAGAACGGCAACGTCTCGGGCGACCGTACGCTGGTGCTGCCGAGCGAATACCTCGAAATCGTCATCGAAAGGAAATAATAATGTCCAAATACAAAGGCAGCTGTTTCTGTGGTTCGGTCCAGTTCACGGTCGATGGCGGGCCGGCCGGCATGGGGTATTGCCATTGCGAATCTTGCCGCAGCTGGGCGGCGGCGCCGGTCAACGCCTTCACGCTCTGGAAGCCCGAGGCGGTGCAGGTGACGCGGGGCGCCGACAGGATCGGCAGCTACAACAAGACGCCGCACAGCTATCGGAAATGGTGCAAGGACTGCGGCGGCCACCTGTTCACCGAACACCCCGGCATGGGGCTCATCGACGTCTACGCCGCGTCGATCCCGGACTTTCCGTACCAGGCCGGCGTGCACGTCAACTACCAGGAAACCAGGCTGCGCATGAAGGACGGCCTGCCGAAGATGAAGGACATGCCGAAGGAAATGGGCGGCTCGGGCGCCACCCTGGCGGAATAATGTGGCCGGCGCCAGGCGATCACGCCATGCCGATGAGCCTGGCGCCTTTGCGGAACAGCGCTTCGCCTTCCGGATCGAAAGGGAAGGCGGCGAAGAATTCCGCGAGGCCGTAGCGCGGTGCGGTCTTGCGAGCCGCGGCGGCATACGCACGCGCCTGGTCGAGTGAGCCGGCCAGCGCCAGGCTGAGGGCGGCGATCGCATGGATGTGCGGGAAGGCGTTGGGCCGGGCTGCGGCCTTTATGGCCCAGGCGGCCGCTTCCTCGAACTGGCCGAGCCGCACGAGCGCCATGGCAGGCGTGGCGAGCATGCCGAACAGCATCGGGTCAAACGGGCTCAGGTGACGCGAGTGGTCCGCGTCGGCGATGGCGGTGCGCGGGTCGCCGACGACCGAGCGGACGAACGAAAGGTTGTAGTGGCCGAGGGCGAAGCTCGGGCTCAGGTCGATCGAACGCTCCAGTTCGCGCTCGCACTCGTCGAAGCGCCGGCGCAGGTAGAGCGCCCGGCCCATGGCCCAGTGCACCGCGGGGTCGCGGTCGTCGGCCATGATCCCCTGCGCCGCGGCTTCGTAGGCCTTGTCCATCTCCGGTTCGCGTTTCCCCCAGCCCTGGAAGGCGTCCTGGTAGTGCGTGAAGGACAGGCCGGCGTAGGCGCGCGAGAAGGTCGGGTCGAGGCGCACGGCGGCCTGGAAGAAGTGGCGGGCCCTGGCGTTGTCGGTCTTGCGGTACCGGTACATGTGCCAGAGGCCGCGGTGGCACGCCTCCCAGGCATCCAGCGAATTAGGTGGCTTCAGGATGGCGCGGTTGCGCTCCAGGGTCTCGATTTCGCTCGCGACGGAGGCGACGATCCGGTTGCCGATCTCATCCAGCACCAGGAACACGTCGTCGGCCTTGTGGCTGTAGGTTTCGGCCCAGATGATCCGGGCGCTGCGCGTCTCGGCCAGCTCGGCGGTGACCGTGAGGCGCGAGCCCTGCGCCCGCACGGATCCGCTGACTACGTAGTCGACGTTGAGGATCCTGCCGGCTTCCTCCGCGCCGATGCTCCGCTCGTGCAGCGCGAACACCGTTCCTTGCGCGATGACGAAGAGGCTGCGCAGCTTGGCGAGCCGGGTAATCACGTCGTGGGCGAGGGCGTCGGCAGCACCGCCGCGGGCGAGCGCCGTCGTGGAGCGGTCGGCGAAGGGCATCACCGCGATGGAGCCGCGGCCCGGAGCGGCTGCAACGGCATCGTTCCGGCTGCCGGCCTCGCCGCGGCTTTCGACGGAGACGAGCGTCGCCGGGCGCGCCGAGCGCCAGGCCGCGCGGATCGGCGCGGTGTCGAGACCTTCGGCTTCGAAGAGGCGCGCGGTGGATGCGACGTGCTCCTCGCCTTCGCGGATCCGGCCGCGGCGGGCGAGGGCCGCAAGCAGCGTCTCGTGGGCATGCAGGTCGAACGGCGCGAGCTGCAGCCACTTGTCCAGATATCCGAACGCCTCCTCGTCGCCGACGCCGCGGGCGAGATGCTCGAGCAGGGCGGCGTGGCAGGCCCGGAATCGCCGCCGCTGGGCGGTGAGCCAGCCGCCGAAGACCGGGCTGCGGTCGATTTCGAGGCCTTCCAGAAAATCTCCATCGAACAGCGCCAGAAGACGGCGCTGCCGCTCGGGGGCGAGCGTCTCGATGCGCTCCCCGGCCGCGCGGGCGATCTCGAGCGCGTCGACGAGGCAATCCGAGAGATCGAGCCGGACGGTGTCCTCGCGGGTGGCGATGCGCCGGCGGCCTTCCTCGTCGAGGACGCTCCTGAGCTTGCTGAGGCACCAGCGCAGCTCTCCGCGCGGGTCGCCAGGCGCATCCCACAGCAGCTCGCAAAGCTGGCTGCGCGGCACGGGCAGCGGCGCCAGCGCCAGGTAAGCGAGGAGCGCCCTTACTTTTCGCGAGCCCGGCAGTGCCAGCGTCGCCCCGTCCCGACAAATCTTCATGGGCCCGAGCATTCGCAGCTGGACGGCGAGTTGCCTGTTTTTTTCGCGCACGCGTGCCGATTCCATGGCGATTTCCACGCCGGTTACCACGCGCGCGGCGAAAAATCGCGGGTTGAACAATCTGAAATACGCGGATCGGGAGTCATGGCAAAGGCTCAGGGCGATTATGCCTCCGTTCGCGCCCCCGGAGCAGGCACAACAAGGAGATTGAAATGGGAGCATTCCTGTCGCTACTGTACGGTGTAGCAGTTTACGTATTCTTTCTCGGAACTTTTCTCTACGCGATCGGTTTCACTGGCAATGTCTTCGTGCCGAAATCGATCGACACGGGCGCGTCCGCGCCCCTCGCCGAGGCGCTGGTCGTGAACCTGTTCCTGCTTGCGCTCTTCGCCGTGCAGCACAGCGTCATGGCGCGCAAGTCGTTCAAGCGCTGGTGGACGCGCATCGTGCCGCCGGCGGTTGAGCGCAGCACCTACGTGCTCGCCGCCACCCTGGCGCTCGCGCTGCTGCTCTGGCAGTGGCGGCCGATCTCCGCGCCGGTGATCTGGAACGTCGAAGGTACCGCGGCCGCGCAGGCGCTCCGGATCGTGTTCTGGCTCGGCTGGGCGATCCTCCTGACGAGCACCTTCCTCATCAACCACTTCGAGCTGTTCGGCCTGCGCCAGGTCTTCTCGCGCCTGGCCGGCCGGGAGATTCCCGAGGCGGAGTTCCGGACGCCGCTCCTCTACCGCTACGTGCGCCATCCGATCTATCTCGGCTTCCTGCTCGGTTTCTGGGCGGCGCCGGTCATGACCGCGGGGCACCTGCTGTTCGCGATCGCCACCACCGGCTACATCTTCATCGGCATCTGGTTCGAGGAGCGCGATCTCATCGCGCAGTTCGGCGAGCAGTACCGCCGCTATCGCCAGCAGGTCGGCATGCTGCTGCCGAGCCGCAAGGCTCGCTGAGCGTCGGACGGACCGAGGGGGCTGGAACGTGCCTGCGCCGAGGTTGCTTCGCGATCTTAATTCCGCCTCCTTCTGGGCTGGAATCACCGTGTTCCTCTGGTACGCGTTTGCGGGGATTCCCATTCATCTCGCCGTTGCCGCTCAGCTGAAGCTTTCGCCGTCCGAAACGGGGAGCTGGGTACTGATCGTCTGGCTTACGAGCGCGGCGGCTTCGATCGGCGCCTCGCTCGTCTACCGCATCCCGATTCCGATCACCTGGACGATTCCCGGGATCATCTATCTTGGCGCTCTGGCCGGACGTTTCAGCCACGCCGAGATTGCCGGAGCGAATCTGCTCGCGGGCGTTCTTATGGTGGCGCTGGGTGCGCTGGGAGTTGGCAAGCGGGTCATGACCTGGCTTCCGTTGCCGATAGTGATGGGCATGTTCGCCGGAAGCATTCTCGAGTATGGAGTGCGTCTGGTGTCGGCAACGGTCAGCGATGTCCTCGTCGCGGGCACCTGTGTTCTGTGCTATCTCGCGGGGCGGGTGCTAAATGATCCGCGCCTGCCGCCCGTGGGGCTTGCTGCTCTGGGCGGAGGGGCCGCCATGTTTTTCGGCAGATCGGTGGTCGCGATCGATCTTGCCTGGTCTGCGCCCGTTCTGATCGTCCCGGAAATGACTTTCGGATTGGCTGCATTCGCCGCCATCACGCTGCCGATGGTCATTCTGTCGATGGGGTTGGGCAATGTTCAAGGCCTCGGTTTTCTGCAGGCACAGGGATATAAGGTGGCCGTGAATCCGCTATCCGTCCTGGTGGGGATCGCATCGGCGCTCAATGCGACTTTCGGCGGGCACCCTGCAATCGTAGCGCGTACGGGCGTTGCAATGCTCGCCGCAAAGGAAGCGGGGCCGGCGGAAGGGCGATATTGGGGCGCCATCATCTCCGCTTCTCTGACATTGTTCATCGCTTTCGCCGGAACGACGATTGCCGCGCTCGTCAGCGTGCTTCCGCGGTCCTACGTTTTTGCGCTTGCCGGCCTGGCGATCCTGGGGGCGTTACAAGATTCGCTGGAGAAGAGTTTTTCGGGACCGCTGCGCTTTGGCGCGCTCGTCGCATTCATGGTCGCAGTGACCCCGTTCGCGATTCTGGGCATCAGTTCCGCCTTCTGGGCGCTCGTTGCGGGGATCGCCGGGTCCGCACTCCTGGAACGCGAAGAACTGTCGAAGCAATGGCGATCATAGCCCCGGGCCTGCAATCGATGTTTGCGGAATAGAACGGAGAAGAGTCATGGATAGAACCACCGGCACCCCCATTCAGGAGAGCACGTTATTCAAGCCCTTTTCCCGCGAGGCCGGAACCGGCCCGGGCGTCGTCTGCCTGCACTCCAACGCGAGCAGTTCGGCGCAATGGCGCGGGCTGATGGAGCTCCTGGCGCCGAAGTTCCGCGTCCTCGCGCCCGATTCCTACGGTTCGGGTAAAAGTCCCGAGTGGCCTTCGGATCGCATCATCACGCTGCGCGACGAGGCCGCATTCGTCGAGCCGGTGCTGGCGGCGGCGGGCTCGCCGCTGGCGCTGGTCGGCCATTCCTACGGCGCCGCGGTCGCGCTGATCGCGGCGCTGGCGAATCCCGGCCGCGTGCGCGCGCTGGCGCTCTACGAACCTACGCTGTTCGCGCTGCTCGATGCGGAGAAGCCGGCGCCGAACGAGGGTGATGGAATCCGCAATGCCGTGGCGGCCGCATGCGTCGAACTCGACGCGGGCAACCAGGACGCCGCAGCAGAGCGGTTCATCGACTACTGGATGGGAGCCGGCGCCTGGAGGCAGACGCCCGAGCAACGCAAGCCGCCAATCGCCGCGTCGGTGAAGAACGTGCGCAGATGGGCGCACGCCCTGACTAGCGAACCGACGCCTCTACAGGCTTTCCGTTCCCTGGATGTTCCGGTGCTCTACATGGTGGGCAAGCGCTCGACCGCGTCGGCGCACGGAGTGGCGCGGCTGCTGGCGGGTGCGTTGCAGCGAGTCGAGGTCATGGAGTTCGAGAAGCTCGGTCACATGGGCCCCGTTACCCATCCCGAACCGGTCAATCAGGCGATCCGGCAGTTTCTCGAACGGGTTTAGCCCTTCGCTTCCGCCGGAGGTCGCGCACGCCTATCATCGGGTTCGATGAGGCGACGGCATTTCCTGCTGGGCAGCGCCGGCGCCGCGGGCGCATTGGTGGTCGGCTGGTCGGTGCTGCCGCCGCGCCAGCGGTTCACGCCTTCCGCGCCGCTGCGGGTGCGTCCGGGCCAGGCGGCGCTGAACGGCTGGGTCAAGGTCGGGTCGGACAACAGCGTCACCGTGATGGCGAGCAAGTCCGAGATGGGCCAGGGCGTGCATACCGGCCTGGCGATGCTGCTCGCCGAAGAGCTCGACGCCGACTGGGCGCGGGTAGGGATCGAGCATTCGCCCATCGACGGGATCTACAACAACCAGGCGAGCATGGTGGACGGCCTTCCTTTCCATCCGGACGACGACGGCGTGCTCAAGCGCGTGGCCGGCTGGATGACCGGCAAGGCGATGCGCGAGATCGGCACGATGATGACCGGCGGCTCCTCCAGCATCAAGGACCTGTGGCTGCCGATGCGCGAGGCCGGCGCTTCGGCGCGCGCGATGCTGGTGAACGCCGCCGCTTCGCAATGGAACGTGCCGGCCGCCGAATGCCGCGCCGAAACCGGCAGGGTGCTGCATGTATCGGGCCGCTCGGCCAGTTTCGGCGAACTGGCGGCGCTGGCGGCGAAGCTGCCGCTGCCGGAGAAGATTTCGCTCAAGGATCCCACCCGCTTCAAGCTGATCGGCCAGCCGCTGCGGCGCATCGAGGCCGCCGCGAAGATCGACGGCACGGCGCGTTTCGGCATCGACGTGCGCCCCGAAGGCCTGCGTTACGCCAGCGTGCTGATGTGCCCGACCCTGGGCGGCACGGTGGCGCGCTTCGATGCGGCGGCGGCTTTGAAGCTGCCGGGCGTCGTCAAGGCGTTCGCCGTCGGCGCGCACAACGGCGGCAGCGGCGGCGTGGCGGCGATCGCCGCCACCACCTGGCAGGCGATGCGCGCGCTGAAGGAAATCAAGATCGAGTGGAACCACGGTGGCGGCGCGAGCGTTTCCAGCGAAGACGTAAACCGCCGGCTCTCCAGGACGCTGGACGGCGCCGATGGCCACGCCTACTACAGCCATGGCGATGTCGACGCCGCGCTGAAATCCGCGGCGAAGACGGTCGTCGCGGAATACCGCGCGCCCTACCTGGCCCACGCGGCGATGGAGCCGGCCAATTGCACGGTGCAGTTCAAGGACGGCGCGGCGACCGTGTGGGCGTCGACGCAAATGCCCGCGCTGGCGCGCGATCAGGTGGCGAAAGTGCTCGGCCTCGCCGCCGGCAAGGTGGACATGCGGGTGCAGCTGCTCGGCGGCGGTTTCGGACGCCGGCTCGAAGTGGACTTCATCTCGCAGGCGGCGGCCATCGCGCGCGAAGGCGAAGGCCGGCCGGTACAGACGGTCTGGTCGCGCGAGCAGGACATCGCGCACGATTTCTACCGCCCGGCCTGCGTTTCGCGTTTCAAGGCCGGACTCGATACCGGAGGAAATCTGGTCGCCTGGCACAACAGTTCGGCCGGCCAGTCGATCGTCCGGCAGGTACTGCCGCGCAGCTTCGGCCTTCCCGCCGCGGGCCCGGACAAAACGACATCGGAAGGGGCCTTCGACCAGCCTTATGAATGGCCGAATGCGCGCATCGGGCACGAGATCGTCGAGCTGCGCGTGCCGGTCGGGTTCTGGCGCTCGGTCGGCCATTCCCACCAGGCGTTCTTCAAGGAGAGCTTCGTCGACGAGGTCGCGGCGGCGGCGGGCAGGGACCCGGTGGCTTTTCGCGCAAGCCTGCTGGCACGGCACCCGCGCCATCTGGCGGTGCTCAAACGCGCCGCGGCGCTGTCGGGCTGGGGCACGCCGCCGGCGGCGGCGCCCGACGGCGCGAAAACCGCGCGCGGCGTGGCGCTGCACCAGTCCTTCTGCTCGATCGTCGCCCAGGTGGCCGAGGTGTCGCTGGCGCCGGACCAGGCGATCCGCGTGCATCGCGTGGTCTGCGTGATCGACTGCGGGTTCGCGGTGAACCCGAACCTGGTGCGCCAGCAGATGGAAAGCGGCGTCGTCTTCGGCCTGTCGGCCGCGCTGCACGGCGAGATCACCATCGCCGGCGGCCAGGTGCAGCAGAGCAACTATCACGATTTTCCGGTGCTGCGCATCGGCGCCTGCCCGGCGATCCAGACCGATATCATGCCGGGCGGGACTCATCCCGAAGGCGTGGGCGAACCGGGCACGCCGCCGATCGCGCCGGCCGTCGCGAATGCGCTGTTCGCGCTCACCGGCCGGCGCCTGCGCGCGCTGCCGCTCAGAATACAATCCTGAAAGACCGCAAAGGAGAAACAACCATGAATGCTAAAGACGCAAAAACCCGGCGCATGGCGCCGCTCAAAACCCCTACCGGCCTCGGCGCCAAGGCCTCGCGCGACCTCTCTGGCGGCCTGAACCTGCTGCTCGCCGACGTGTACGCGCTGTACCACAAGATGAAGAACTTTCACTGGCACGTGTCCGGGCCGCATTTCCGCGACTACCACCTGCTGCTGGACGAGCAGGCCGTCCAGATCTTCGCCATCGCCGATTCGATCGCCGAGCGCGCGCGCAAGGTCGGCGGCAGCACGATCCGCTCGGTCGGGCACATCGGCAGGCTGCAGCGCATCCTGGACAACGACGCGGACTACGTGTCGCCGCTCGACATGCTGGCCGAGCTGCACGGCGACAACATGCAGCTCGTGGCCCACATGCGCGCGCTGCACGACCTCTGCGACGAGCACCGCGACGTCGCCACCGCGAGCCTGATCGAGGTCTGGATCGACGAGGCCGAGCAGCGCGCCTGGTTCCTGTTCGAGGCGAGCCGCAAGGGCGACGCGCCGGGCCGC
>DATBQR010000106.1:0-18409 GCA_036560705.1 Burkholderiales bacterium
GGACCAGGCGAAAGCGAGAAAGGCTATTGCGGTGCCGCTCTCGGCGGCAGCAGTCGTAGTGCTGAGGGGGCAGCTAGGCAAGCACTCCGAATACGTTTTCACGTACCAGGGGAAGCCGGTCTACCAGGTGAACGGCAAGGCTTGGAAAGGCGCTCTGGCGCGTGTCGGGATCAAAGAGTTTCGTTGGCATGATCTGCGGCATACCTGGGCGAGCTGGCATGTACAGGCGGGAACGCCGCTGCACGTGCTACAGGAGCTTGGCAGTTGGGAATCCGTGGAGATGGTGCGGCGATATGCGCATCTGTCTGCGGATCACCTGGCGAGCTATGTAGATCGTGTTTCGGGGCTTCGGCTGGTGGATGCCGGTGAAGTGGCTACATTGGGGCTACAGTCGGTGGAAATAAAAAGGGCCTCTTAACGGAAGCCCTTGATATTTCTGGTCGGGGCGAGAGGATTTGAACCTCCGACCACCTGCACCCCATGCAGGTACGCTACCAGGCTGCGCTACGCCCCGAGAACGGCTATTTTAACTCAGGCGGCGGTCTTCTCGACGGCCGCGAGGACGAAATCGGGTCCCTGCTCGAGGACGTTGGCGATCTTGCAGTTGGTTTCCCCCGCTTCCGTGGTCACCGTGAACAGGTCGCCCGCGGCGCACGCGCCTTCGGGGGTGATGAGCAGGTTGGCGGGATCGGGAAAGAAGACCGCGTCGCGCATGCCGAGGCCGCGCAAGGCCGCCTCGGCGGTCGCACCTGCCGCCTGCGCCTGCCCCTTCGGCTGCGCGATGCGCGCGACGGCGGCGATGCCGCGCAGGCGCTCGAGGCCGAGCGACAGCCGCGCGCCGCGCACGAGGCGCCGCACGATCGCCACCTCCCACTGCAGGCTGTCGGGCGCGCGGTAGCCGACCAGCACGCCGACCCGCGCCCAGGGCGCGCGCCCGGGCAGCGCGACGCCAATGCCGGATTCGCTGGTATCGGCGACCGCCGAATTCTCCGGCGCCGGCCTGCCCTCGGCGCGCTCGCGCTTCTCCAGCACCTGCTTGGGCATCACCAGCTGCTTGCGCAGCAGCTTGCCGGTGGTGGTCTTGTCCGGGTTGACCGAGCCGAAGCGGATGCGGTCGAAGTACTTGTCGTCGCGCATCAGCTCGCCCTTGAGCTCCGGCGAACCTTCGCGCGCGACCTTGAGCGCTTCCTCGCTGGCGGCGACCGCGCGCCGCGTGTCGTCGAAGCCGTTCACCAGGAACACGCTGGCATTCGCGGCCACCCGCCGCTCGCGCCGCTGCGGCGGCTTGTCCGACCAGTGCTTGGCGAGCATCGCCAGCATCAGCCGGTAGGCATCCACGTTGCAACCGCTCGGCTCGGCCCAGGCCGGCGGCTTGTCGGCGCCTGCCGCCTCCCCGAGGAGCGCGGCGATCTTGGCCACGCTCTCGCCGGCACCGAAGAAACGCATGCTTTGCCGGGCCGGCAGGCCGGGCAGCCAGCGCTGCGGCGGCTGCGGCCGCGACAGATCGACGTAGAACGGCACCTCCGGCGCGGGCGCGTCGCGCTCGCCGAAGCTCGCCGAGTACTTCTGCAGCATCAGGTCGAGGCATTCCATCTGCTGAGGCGACATGCTCGCGTGCGGCGCCATGTCGAGCATCAGGCCGGTCAGGCGCTCGCGCCTGACGCTGGAAGATCCGCCCGACCCGGGGTAGGGCTCGGTTTCGGTGTCGAGCAGCCTGCGCATGTGGGCGAACAGGTAGAGCTGGTTGCCGAGGTTCCAGAATTCCTCGTCCGGAAAGCGGTAGGACATGCGCAGCAGCTTCTTGCGCAGCGCCCACAGGCGCATGGCGCGCACCGCGATCAGCGCGTCGTTGCCCGGGCCCTGCGCGGTCATGGTTTCGCCCTCCGGGGCATCGAGGGCGCGCTCGCACAGCGTGCCGACGCGCCGGCAGTACTTGATCACCGCGGCGGCCGGCAATTCGGGGATCTGTCCGCCGCCCGAGCCGCGCAGCACCGCCTGCACCAGGTCGGCGACGGTCTTCTGGGCGCCGCCGTCGAGCATGCGCAACGCGCGCCGCAGCGCCTTGTGGTCGAGCCCGGCGTCGAAACCGGCCTCGAGCGCGTCGCAGACATGGTCGAGCAGCGCGGCCGGCTGCGCGGTGGCGATGGCCTTCTGCAGTTCGCGGATGCCGGCTTCGCTTTCGAGCGGATGCGCTTCGCCGGCCGTTTCGTCGGGCTTCTTGCCGCCCTTCGAAACCCAATCGGTGATGCCCATGCGCCGGCGTTACTTACTGCGTGCGCAGCGAGTCGAGAACTTCCCGCAACTCGCGTTTCAGAGCGGCGGTGTCCGGGGCGGAGCCGGGTGCAGGAGCGGCGGCGGCCGGCGCCGGACCGGCGGCCGGGACGCGGGCCGCGCGACCGTCGTTCCTGTCGTCGCCCCGCCTCTCATCCCCATGCAGCGCGTTGTCGAGGCGATTGCGTGCGCCGCTGATGGTGAAGCCTTCCTCGTAGAGCAGTTCGCGGATGCGGCGGATGAGCAGCACCTCATGGTGCTGGTAGTAGCGGCGGTTGCCGCGGCGCTTGACCGGCTTCAACTGGGTGAACTCCTGCTCCCAGTAGCGCAGGACGTGCGGCTTCACCCCGCAAAGATCGCTTACCTCACCGATGGTGAAGTAGCGCTTGGCAGGGATCGGCGGTAGATCAACTTTCCTGCGGCTTGGCTCCATGGCGCGACTTCTCGACCATGGCTTTCAGTTTCTGGCTGGCGTGGAAGGTGACGACGCGACGGGCGCTGATCGGGATCTCCTCGCCGGTCTTCGGATTGCGGCCCGGCCGCTGCGGCTTGTCGCGCAGCTGGAAATTGCCGAAGCCCGAGAGCTTGACGCTCTCGCCCCGCTCCAGCGCCCCCCGGATCTCCTCGAAGAACGCCTCCACCATGTCCTTTGCCTCGCGCTTGTTCAGCCCGACCTTTTCAAACAAAAGATCGGCCAGTTCGGCCTTGGTCAAAGTCATTACAACTCCCTGATATATCTAAATATTTTATGTATTATGCGCGCAACCTGGCGCCGAAACGCCGTCCCCACAGCTCAACCAGCGCATCGCGCGCCGAATCGGCCTCCACATCCGTGAGGGTTCGTTCAGTATCTTGCATAACTACCCGGAACGCAAGGCTTTTCTTCCCCGGCGGCAGGCTTGGACCCTGGTACAGATCGAATACCCCTACGTCCTGCACGATCGCCGGTTTTTCGGCCTGCACGGCATCCAGCAGCGTCTGGGCCGGTACCCCGGCGTCGACCAGCAGGGCGATGTCCCGTACCACCGGCGGGAATTTGGAGGGCTGGGAAGGTCTCGGCAGAGGCGCGTCGGTGAGGCAGGCCGCCTCGAGTTCGAACAGCGTCGCTGGGTGCGGCAATTCGTACTTCTGCTGCCAGCGCGGATGCAGCTCGCCGAGCCACCCCGCCGGCGATCCTTCCACGAATACCCGCGCCGAACGCCCCGGATGCAGCGCCGGATGCGCCGCGGACTCGAAGCGCAGGCGCCGCGGCGCGCAGATCGCCTCCAGGTCCGCCTTGACGTCGAAGAAATCCACCGCGCGTGCCGGGCTCGCCCACTGCTCCTCGAAGGCCGGGCCGAAGGCCGCGCCCGCGACGCGCACCGGCTGGCGCAAGCCGGCGACCGAGAGCGGTCCGTCCGCCGCCGCGGCGTCGCGCAGGTAGACGCGGCCGATCTCGAACACGCGGATGCGCCCGAGTTTGCGGGCGTGGTTGCTGCGCAGGTTGGCGATCAGCGAGCCGAACAGCGTGGTGCGCATGACGGAGGCCTGGCTGGCGATCGGATTGAGCAGCCGTACCGGGTTTGCCTCGCCCGCGAGGTCGGCCTCCCAGGCGGGTTCGACGAAGGCGAAATTGATGGTCTCCTGGTAGTCGCAGGCCGCCACCCGCTCGCGCACCGCATGCAGCGAACGCTGCGCCTCGGGCCGGGCGCGCATGCGCGCCAGGGCGCGCGGCGGCTGCGCCGGGATGCTGTCGAAGCCGTGCACGCGCGCGACTTCTTCGATCAGGTCTTCCTCGATTTCGACGTCGAAGCGGTACGAAGGAGGACTTATCGTGAAGCTGTCTTTCCGCTTCTTGAACGGAAAAGCCAGCCGGCGAAAAACCAGTTCGATTTCCTTCGATTCGACGTCGATCCCGAGAACCTTCCTAGCCCGCGCGACGCGCATGCGCACCGGCTTGCGCTTCGGCAGGCGCTTGACCAGGTCCACCGTCGGCCCCGGCTCGCCGCTGCAGATCTCCAGGATCAGCTGCGTCGCGCGCTCGATGCCGTCGGCGTTGTTGGCGAAATCCACGCCGCGTTCGAAGCGGTGCGAAGCATCGCTGGCGAAGTTGTAGCGGCGCGCGCGCCCGGCGATGGCGTCCGGAAAGAAGAACGCGGATTCGAGGAACAGGTTCTTCGTCGTCGTCTCGGCCTTGGTCGATTCGCCGCCCATGATGCCGGCCAGGCCGATCGCGCCCGAATCGTCGGCGATGCACAGCACGGCGGGATCGACTGCGACTTGCTGGCCGTTCAGCAGCACCACTTTCTCGCCCCGGCGGCCCCAGCGCACGTCGACCGCGCCGCGTAGCTTGTCCTGGTCGTAGACGTGCAGCGGGCGCCCCATTTCCAGCATCACGTAATTGGTCACGTCCACCAGCGCCGAGATCGAACGCTGCCCGGCGCGTTCCAGGCGCTGCCGCATCCAGGCCGGCGTCGGCGCCGCGGCGTCGACGTTGCGGATCACGCGCCCGGCGAAGCGGCCGCAACCCTCGGTGTCGGTGATCCGGAAGGGATGGGCGGCCTTGCTTTTCGCCGGAACCTTCCTTATCGCCGGGTTTCGCAGTTTCGCGCCGGTCAGCGCCGCAACCTCGCGCGCGATCCCCAGCACCGAAAGGCAGTCCGCCCGGTTCGGCGTCAGCTTGAAGGCCAGCACCTGCTCGTCGAGTTCGAGTGCGCGGTAGAGGTCCTGGCCGGGCTTCGCATCGGCGTTCAATTCGAGCAGTCCCGCGTGGTCCTCGGAGAGCCCCAGCTCTCTTGCGGAACACAACATCCCTTCGCTATCCACGCCGCGAAGATTCGATTTTTTTATTTCAAGTTTTCCAAGCTTCGTGCCGGCCAAGGCAAGCGGCGCCTTCATTCCCACGCGCGCGTTCGGCGCGCCGCAAACCACTTTCAGCTTGTCCTTGCCGGCGCCGACCGTGCACACGGTGAGTTTGTCGGCGTTCGGGTGGCGTTCGACGGCGAGGATTTCGCCGACCACCACGCCGCTGAACGGCGGCGCCACGGGCGCGCAGGATTCCACTTCCAGCCCGGACATGGTCAGCAGATGGGCGAGCCTGTCCGCCTTCAGTTTAGGATCGCAAAAACTGCGCAGCCAGTTCTCGGGAACGTTCACGAGAACTGCCTCAGGAAACGCAGGTCGCCGTCGAAGAACAGGCGCAGGTCGTCGATGCCATAGCGCAGCATCGTCAGGCGCTCGAGGCCGGAGCCGAAGGCGAAGCCGATGTAGCGTTCCGGGTCGAGGCCGAAATTGCGCACTACCTGCGGATGCACCTGGCCCGCGCCCGAGAGCTCCAGCCAGCGCCCTTTCAGCGGGCCCGAGGCGAACTGCAGGTCGATCTCGGCGGAAGGTTCGGTGAACGGGAAATAAGAGGGGCGGAAGCGGACCTCGAGCTGGTCCGATTCGAAGAAGCGGCGCAGGAAATCAGTGTAGACGCCCTTCAGGTCCGCGAAGCTGATGTCCTCGTCGATCCACAGCCCCTCCACCTGGTGGAACATCGGCGAGTGGGTCGCGTCCGAGTCCACGCGGTAGGTGCGGCCCGGCGCGATCACCTTGATCGGTGGTTTGTGCATCCGCGCGTAGCGCACCTGCATCGGGCTCGTATGCGTGCGCAGCAGCAGCGGCAGGCCTGCGCCGTCTTTCATGTCGACGTAGAAGGTGTCCTGCATCGAGCGCGCCGGATGGTTCTCCGGGTTGTTCAGCGCGGTGAAGTTGTACCAGTCGGTCTCGATCTCCGGACCGTCGGCGACGTCGAAGCCGATCGAGCCGAAAATCTCCTCGATACGCTGCCAGGTGCGGCTGATCGGGTGCAGGCCGCCGCGGCTGCGGCCGCGGCCGGGCAGCGTGACGTCCAGCGCTTCCTCGCCCAGGCGCGATTCGAGCCTGGCGAGCGCAAGACCGGCACGCCGGCTCTCGAGAGCGGCTTCGATGCGCTCTTTGGCGGCGTTGATCTTTTGGCCGGAGGATTTCCGTTCCTCGGCACCGAGGGAGCCCAGCTGCTTCAACAGCGCAGTCAACTCCCCGGTCTTGCCGAGAAACTTCGCCTTGGCGTTCTCGAGCGACGCCGGATCGGCCGCCGCGGCGAACTCCGCCGCCGCGCGCTCGACGATGGCGTCTAGGTTTTCCATCCCCATGCCCCCGGGGCCGGGGTCAGTGGGCGAGGCTCGCCTTGATCTGGCCGGCGATCTTGGCGAACGCGGGCTTGTCGAGCACCGCGAGGTCGGCGAGCACCTTGCGGTCGATCTCGATCTTGGCTTTCTTCATGCCGGCCATGAAGGCGCTGTAGCTCATGCCCAGTTCCCTCACCGCGGCGTTGATGCGGGTGATCCAGAGAGCGCGGATCACGCGCTTCTTGTTGCGGCGGTCGCGGTAGGCGTACTGCCCCGCCTTCATCACCGCTTCCTTGGCGACGCGGAACACGTTGCCGCGGCGGCCGCGGAAGCCCTTGGCCTTCTTGAGGACCTTCTTGTGGCGCGCGCGCGCCGTTACTCCGCGTTTGACTCTTGGCATGGCGCGCTCCTCAACCCGAGTACGGCAGCATCGAGCGGACGGCCCGCTTGTCGCTGTCGTGAACGTTGGTGGTGCCGCGCAGCTTGCGCTTCGTCTGCGTCGACTTCTTGGTGAGGATGTGGCGCTTGAACGCCTGCCCGCGCTTGATCGAGCCGCCCGGGCGTACCTTGAACCGCTTCGCGGCGGACTTCTTCGTCTTCATCTTCGGCACAGCAATGCTCCTGTTGATTACCCCGCCGTGGCGGGCTTTGTTTCATCCTTCTTCGCTTCCTTCGGCGCCTTGGGCGCTTTTTCCGCCGCTTTTTCGCCGGCCGGCTTCTTCGGGCCCTTCACCGGCACCACCTTCTTCTTCGGCGCCAGCACCATCACCATCTGCCGGCCTTCCAGCCGGGGGAACTGCTCGATGATCGCCACCGGCTCCAGGTCCTTGCGCACCCGCTCCAGCAGCCGCACGCCGAATTCCTGGTGCGCCATTTCGCGCCCGCGGAAGCGCAGGGTGACCTTCGCCTTGTCGCCTTCCTCGAGGAACTGCACCAGCTTGCCGACCTTGATCTTGTAGTCGCCCTCGTCGGTGCCGGGGCGGAACTTGATTTCCTTGACCTGGATCTGCTTCTGCTTGAGCTTGGCCTCGTGGGCCTTCTTCTGCTCGCGGTAGCGGAACTTGCCGTAGTCCATCAGCTTGCAGACCGGCGGCACCGCCAGCGGCGCGATCTCGACCAGGTCCACGTTCTGCTCTTCCGCCATCTTCAGTGCATCGGCGACCGCCACGATGCCCAGTTGATCGCCGTTTTCCGCGACGAGCCTAAGCTGCGGCGCGGTGATCTCCCCGTTGATGCGTTGCGCTCTATCGAGTGCGATGGGTGAAAACTCCTCTTTTCGTCAAAAAAAGCGGCCGTGCCGCTACGCGCGCGCCTCGTTGCCGAGGCGCTCGATGAAGGCATCGAGGGCCATGGCCCCCAGATCCTCACCGCTGCGCGTGCGCACAGCCACGCTTCCAGCCTGCTTTTCCTTTTCGCCGACCACCAGTTGGTAGGGCAGCTTTTGCAGGCTATGTTCCCGAATTTTATAGGAAATTTTCTCATTTCGCAAATCACTTTTCACGCGGAAACCGGCCTCGCGCAGGCGTACGGCGACCGCTTCCGCGTACGCGGCCTGGTCCCCGGTGATGCACAGGACCACGGCCTGCTCCGGGGCCAGCCAGACCGGGAAAGCGCCGCCGAAATGCTCGATCAGGATGCCGAGGAACCGCTCCATGGAGCCGACCGTCGCCCGATGCAGCATCACCGGGGTCTTGCGGGCGTTGTCCGCGGTCACGTACTCCGCGCCCAGCCGCCCGGGCATGAAGAAGTCCACCTGCATGGTGCCGCACTGCCAGACCCGGCCGATGGCGTCCTTCAGCGAATACTCGATCTTCGGGCCGTAGAAGGCGCCCTCGCCCGGGGTTATCTCGTAGGCGCATTTCGACTCGTTCAACGACTGGATCAGCGCCGCCTCGGCGCGGTCCCATTGCGCGTCCTCGCCGATGCGCTTTTCCGGCCGCGTGGCGATCCTGTAGATGATGTCGGTGAAGCCGAAGTGCGCGTACACCTTCTGCAGGAGCGCGGTATAGGCCACGCATTCGGCGAGGATCTGCTCCTCGGTGCAGAAAATGTGGCCGTCGTCCTGCGTGAAGCCGCGCAGGCGCATCAGGCCGTGCAGCGCGCCGCTCGGTTCGTTGCGGTGGCAGGAGCCGAATTCGCCGAAGCGCAGGGGCAGGTCGCGGTAGCTCTTCACGCCCTTGTTGAAAATCAGGATGTGGCCTGGGCAGTTCATCGGCTTCACCGCGTAGTCGCGCTTCTCCGACTCGGTGGTGAACATGTTGTCGCGGTAGTTCTCCCAGTGGCCGGTCAGCTCCCACAGGCGGCGGTGCAGGATCATGGGGCCGCGCACTTCCAGGTAACCGTTGTCGCGATAGACCTTGCGCATGTACTGCTCGACCTGCTGCCAGAGCGTCCAGCCCTTGGGATGCCAGAACACCATGCCCGGCGCCTCTTCCTCCATGTGGAAGAGGTCGAGCTGGGTGCCGAGGCGCCGGTGGTCGCGCTTCTCGGCTTCTTCGAGCATCTTCAGGTAGGCGTCCTGGGCTTCCTTCGAGCCCCAGGCGGTGCCGTAGATGCGCTGGAGCATCTCGTTCTTCGAATCGCCGCGCCAGTAGGCCCCGGCCACCCGCATCAGCTTGAAGACCTTCAGCTTGCCGGTCGAGGGCACGTGCGGCCCGCGGCACAGGTCGATGAAATCGCCCTGCGAATAGAGGGAGATGGGCTCGTTCGACGGGATGGACGCGATGATCTCGGCCTTGTAGACCTCTCCCAGGCTGCGGAAGAACCTGACCGCCTCGTCCCTGGGAAGCGTTTTTCTCGAAACGACGAAATCTTTCCTGGAAATCTCCGCCATCCTCTTCTCGATCGCCGCCAGGTCCTCGGGCGTGAAAGGCCGTTTGTAGGCGAAGTCGTAGTAGAAGCCGTTCTCGATCACCGGCCCGATGGTCACCTGCGCCTCGGGGAACAGCTCCTTCACCGCATGCGCGAGCAGGTGCGCGGTCGAATGGCGCAGGATCTCCACGCCCTCCGGGCTCTTCTCGGTGACGATGGCGAGCTCCGCGTCGGCCTCGATGCGGAAGCTCGTGTCGACGAGCCTGCCGTTCACCTTGCCGGCGAGCGCGGCGCGCGCGAGGCCGGCGCCGATGGATTGGGCCACTTCGGCAACGGTGATCGGGCCTGCGAAGCCCTTCAGCGTGCCGTCGGGCAGTTTTATGTTTATCAAGAAGTTGGTAGGCGCGATTGGACTCGAACCAACGACCCCCACCATGTCAAGGTGGTGCTCTAACCAGCTGAGCTACGCGCCTGCAAAAAAGAAACGGATTTTACAGGATTCATCCGCGCGCCACCCTCAAGTGGGGTTCAGCCCCGCGCTACCCTTATGACGCCCGGGACCTCTTTCACGGTCGCGATCGCGCGCTTGAGGTGAGCGACATCCGCGACCTCGAAGCTGAAACGCATCCGGGCGAGATCGCCGCGGCTCTGCGTGCGGACCGCGGTGACGTTGATGCGCTCGCGCGCGAGCGCCTCGCCGATGTCGCGCAGCAGGCCCTGGCGGTCCGAGGCCGTCACCAGCACGTCAACCGAATAGGCGCCGTCGGGCTTCTTCCCCCACTGCGCGTCGATGAGCCGCTCGGGGCTGCGCTCGGCCAGCCGCTTCAAGCTCGGGCAGTCCTCGAGGTGCACCGAGATGCCCTTGCCGCGCGTCACGAAGCCGCGCACCGGGTCCGGCGGCACCGGCTTGCAGCACCTGGCGAGCTGGGTCAGCAGCCGGTCCACGCCGACGATGAGAATGCCGCCGCCGTTCGACTGCTTTGCCTTTTTCTTCTGAATTGCAATCGGGGCAGCGACTGGAGCCTCCCCTTTCGCTTCGCGCAACGCGCCCTGCAATTGCCGCAGGTTGACCTCGTCGCGCGCGACCGCGGCGAAGAGTTCATCGGGCTTCGCGAAGCCGAGTTTCTGCGCCAGCTGCTCGAGGCTGGCCTGCATCGCGCCCTCGCGCCGCTGCTCCTTTTCCACCGTGGCGCGGCCCTGCGCCACGGTTTCGGCAAGCGACTGCGCATTGAACCACTGGCGCACCTTGCCGCGCGCGCGGTGGCTCTTCAGGAACCCGAGCGCCGGATTGAGCCAGTCGCGCGACGGACCGGCGCCGTGCGGCCCGCTTCCCTTCGCGGCGATGATCTCCACGCGCTGGCCGCTCGCCAGCGGCGTGTCCAGCGGCACCATGTGCCCGTCCACTTTCGCGCCGCGGCAGCGGTGGCCGAGGTCGGTGTGCAGCGTGTAGGCGAAATCCACCGGCGTCGCGCCCGCGGGCAAGTCGATCACCTTCCCCTGGGGCGTGATCACGTAGATGGTGTCGTCGAGCGACGCCTTCCTGGTTTTTTCGGCCCAGTCCGGGTTGTCGGCGACTTCGTCGCGCCAGGCGAGCAGCTCGCGCAGCCAGGCGATTTTGTTGTCGAAAGCGACCTCGTTCCTCGCGGGGGCGTGCGCCTTGAACGCCTTCCCGGATTCCTTGTAGCGCCAATGCGCTGCGACGCCGAATTCCGCCTGGCGGTGCATCTCCTCGGTGCGGATCTGCACTTCCAGCGTGCGGCCGCCCGGGCCGATCACCGCGGTGTGCAGCGACTGGTAGTTGTTGCCCTTGGGCCGCGAGATGTAGTCGTCGAACTCCTTCGGGATCGGCTCCCACAGATCGTGCACGACGCCCAGCACGCTGTAGCAGTCGGCGGGCGTGGGCACGATAACGCGCAGCGCGCGCACGTCGTGCACGTCCGAGAAATCGAGCTGCTTCAGGCGCATCTTGTTCCAGATGGAATAGATGTGCTTCGGCCGGCCGGTGACTTCCGCGTTCAGGTTCAGTTTTTTCAATTCATTTTTCAAAACCTGAATTGAATTCTCGATATATTGCTCGCGCTCGACGCGCTTCTGGTCCAGCATCTGCGCGATCTTCTTGTACAACTCGGGCTCGAGGTAGCGGAACGAGAGGTCCTCCAGTTCCCACTTCAGCTGCCAGACGCCGAGCCGGTTGGCGAGCGGCGAGTAGATGTCGAGCGACTCGCGCGCGTAGGCCTTGCGCTCGTCGGACGGATTCTTCGCGAACCAGCGCAGGGTCTGCGTGCGCGAGGCGAGGCGGATCAGCACCACGCGGATGTCCTCGACCATGCCGAGCACCATCTTGCGCAGGATTTCGTTCTGCTCGCCGGCCGAGGCGCGCGTCAGCACGCGCAGCTTGTAGAGCTTCTCGACGCCGGCGGCGAGACCGGCGATCTCCTCGCCGAACTCCGTTTTCAGGCGCTCGGGGTCGCGCTCGGGACCTGCAAGCAGCTTCGGCACCGCGAACAGCACCCCTGCCGCCTGCGCCGCCGGGTCGGCGCCGATCGAGGCAAGGCTCGCGGCGAGGCCAAGCGCATGCGGCCATACCGGCTCGCCGGTGGATAGCACCTGCCCCTCGTAGAGCGGGAGGGCGAACGCCCGCGCGCGCTCGATGAGCGCTCCCTGCGGCCGCTCGGCGGGCGCGTCCTGCGCGCGAATGGGTACGACGGAAACCATGCTGCTATTGTAATGGCGTCGGTTTGGATGGATGCTCCATGGGCTGGCTCCGCGACTGGAAACGCAAGCGCATTCTCGAGCGTCACCGCATCGACGACGCCCTGTGGCAGCGCGCGCAAAAACACCTCCCCTTCCTCGGCGGGCTGTCCACGGACCAGGCGCGGCGGCTGAAGGACCTTGCGGTGCTGTTCCTCGCGGAGAAACAGCTGACGCCGGTGCACGGCCTCGCGCTATCGGACGACGACCGCGTGGAAATCGCGCTGCAGGCCTGCCTGCCGGTGCTGGAGCTCGGCCTGGACTGGTACGACGGCTGGGTCGGCATCGTGGTGCACCCTTCGGATTTCAAAGTGAAGCGCGCGCAGACCGGCGACGACGGCGTGGTGCACGAATGGGACGACGAGCTGGCGGGCGAATCCTGGCCCGGCGGGCCGGTGGTGCTGTCCTGGGAGGCGCTCGACGATTCCGGCAGCGTCGCCGAGGGCGGCGCCAACGTGGTGATCCATGAATTCGCGCACAAGCTGGACATGGCGAGCGGCGAGGCGGACGGCGTGCCGCCGCTGCCCTCGGGCAAGGCGCGCGAACAGTGGATCGAGGTGTTCGACGCGGAATTCGACCGCTTCTGCACCGCCGTCGAGGCCGGCAGGGACGGCTTCCTCGATCCTTACGCGGCGGAGCATGAAGCCGAGTTCTTCGCGGTTGCCAGCGAGGCGTTCTTCGAGTCGCCCAACACGCTGAAACGGAAATTCCCGCGGCTCTATGATCTGTTCAAGGGGTTCTACCGGCAGGACCCGGCGCAACGGCTGAAGGCATGAACCGATGATGAAATGGCTGCTCGCTGCCGTCCTTGCCCTCGGCCTGGGCTACAACTACTGGAAGAATCACCGCCCGATCCAGGTCGAGCCGCCGCCTCCGGTGACGGTGCGCGACGCGCCCGAAACCGGCGCGCCGATCCAGAAAAATCTCCTGAGCGGGCCGGTGTTCCGCGTCAACGGCTACGCGCTGACGGGCCTCGCCGAATTCTCGGTCGGCGCACGCGTGATCCTGGCCGAACACTATTCGAACGACCGCGAGGCGCAGCTCTCGCCGGTCGACCTCGCGCTCGCCTGGGGACCGATGAACGACGCGCGCGTGCTGGACGCCATCAACTTCTCGCAAGGCGGGCGCTTCTACCGCTGGCGCTACGAGGGCCAGCCGCCGATCCCGCGCCGGGAAATCGAACTCAACAGCGCCAACATGCACATGATTCCGTCCTCGGACGACGTCGCGCGCGGCCTGAAGGAGGTGAAGCCGGGCGATATCGTCCACATCCGCGGCTACCTCGTGCAGGCGGTGTCGACGGACGGCTGGACCTGGCGCAGTTCGCTCACGCGGGAAGACACGGGCGCGGGCGCCTGCGAGCTGATTTTCGTGCAGCACCTGGAAATACTGCGGTGAAAACGCTGCTCATCGTCTATCACACCGGCGGCGTGAAGACCGAGAAGATGGCCGCGGCGGTCGAGCACGGCGCGCGCGGCGAGGAAAGCGTGAACGTGATCGTCAAGCGTTGCGCCGACGCCGGGCCGGAGGACGTGCTCGCGGCCGACGCGCTGATCCTCGGCACGCCGGAGAACTTCGGCTATATGTCTGGGATGATGAAGGACTTCCTCGAGCGCGTGTTCTACGCCTGCGAGGGCAAGGTCAACGGCCGGCCCTACGCCCTCTTCGTCGGCGCCGGGCAGGACGGCTCCGGCGCGGTCAGCTCGGTGGAGCGCATCGTCACCGGCCTGCGGCTGGAGAAGAAATCCGAACCGGTGATCGGATTGAAAGACCTGACGCCGGAAGTTCTTTCAAAATGCGAGGAGCTCGGCGCAGCCTTCGCCGCCGGACTCGCGCTGGGCGTTTACTAGAAAATCGGGGTCAGAGCCCGATTTTCCCTACAACACCAGGTCGTCGCCCTCGGCGGGCGCTTCGCAGATCACCTTCGAGCCCAGGCGCACGAGCTCCTTGCGCGTCTCGTCGAGCTTGGCGTCGATGTCGACGTCGGTCTGGTCCGGGTCGTGGTGGAACAAATGCAGGCGTTTAACTTGGGCGCGCGCGGCGAAATCGGCGACCTGGCTGACGCAGGAATGCCCCCAGTCCACCTTGGCCGGGTATTCGTGGTCGCGGTAGGTGGTGTCGGTGATCAGCACGTCGGCGCCGTGCGCGAACTCCGCCAGCCGCTCGACGTAGCGCGCATCGTGGCGCGCATCGGTCGGCAGGTAGAGCTCGTTGTCGGTGATGTAGCAGATGCTGCGCTCGCGGCAGGTCAGCTTGTAGCCGAGGCAATACCCGGGGTGGCGCAGCAGCATGGTGTCGACGTGCACCGCGCCGAAGTCGAGCTTTTCCTCGCGCAGGTCGCGGAACACGAGGCGCGCGCCGAACTCGCGGATGGTGACCGGGAAATACACGCTTTCCATCTGCGCGCTGATGGCGCGCTCGATGGTCAGGTCGCCCTGGTAGGGGCCGTAGATCTCGATCTGGTTGCCGCGCAGGTAGAGCGGCGCGAAGAACGGCACCGTGTTGATGTGGTCCCAGTGCGTGTGCGAGATGAACACGCGCGCGGAAAAACGCTCCGTCGCATGCGTCATGACGCGGTCCGACAGCTTCTTGATACCCGAGCCGCAGTCGAAGATGTAGAGCGGCTCGCCGCCGATCTCCACGCTGACGCAGGGCGTGTTGCCGCCGTAGCGCGTATATGCCGGTCCCGGCGCCGGCAGCGTGCCGTGCACGCCCCAGTAATGCACCACGATGCGGTTGGAGATGAACTCATTGACCGACTGCAGGAAGGTTTCGCGGTTGATCGGCTTGGTGATGTAGCCGTCCGCGCCCATCTCCTTCGCGCGCCGCCGGTCGAAATCGTAGCTCTTGGCCGACAGGATCAGTATCTTCATGCCCGCCAGCGCCGGCTTGGCGCGCAATTCACGCGTCAGCTCGAAACCGTCCATGGTCGGCATCATCAGGTCGGTGATGACGCAGTCGGGCAGTTCGTCGGGAATGTCCCTGAGCGCGCCCGTGCTCGATGCGCGCACCGACACCTCGTGCCCCGCGTCCGTCAACAGGCGCGAAACCAGCGCCAGCGTGTCGGGGTCGTCGTCTACGATGAAGAACTTCATGACAGGGCGGATGTTAGCAGCCGGGTCGCGCAGATGCACGACTCGTCGCCCTGCGTGCCGGTTTCAGCCCTTGGCGGCCGCCCGCGTCTTCCCGGCGGATTGCTTCGCCGCCTGCCAGCGCTCGAGCTTGGCGCGCGCGCCGTTGCTTGCCGGGTCCATCGCCCGGTCGTGCCCGGGCGTCTTCATGGTGAGCTCGATCACGTAGCCGTTCGGGTCGCGGAAGTAGATCGAGCGGATGAAGCCGTGGTCGGAAACGCCGCGCGTCTCGATGCCGCGCGCCTTGCCTTCGGCGAATTTCCTCTCCAGCAGCGCCTCGTCGACCTCGAGCGCGATGTGCAGGTCGTAGTCGTGCTGGCGCTTGAACTCGAAATCCATGTCCGGCGCCTCGAAGAACGCCAGGTAGGAGCCGTCGCCGAGCCGATAGAACGTATGCAGCGTCTCGGTCTTGCGCCCGCTCAGGGTTTCCCTGATCTCCAGCGTGTGCGAGAGGGGCAGGCCGAGGAAATCCTCGTAGAACCGGCGCGTTTCCTCGGCGTCGCGGCAGCGGTAGGCGTTGTGGTGCAGGCCCTTGATCATGGTCAGACCTTTTCGAACGGTCCTTTCAGCGATGCGGTGAAACCCTCGATGACCTCGAAGGTCTTCTGCCAGCTCTTCAGCTTCTTCATGTTGCCGAGCCAGCGCTTGATGTTCGGATAGCCGGAGAGGTCGGAGCCGATCACCGCGGCGGTGTTCACGAACGACGCGCCGTAGTAGTCGGCGATGGTGATCTGGCTGCCGCAGAGATAGTCGTTCTTGCCGAGGATGTGCTTGTCGAGCACCGACAGCCATCCCGAAGCGCGCTCCTTGGCCCAGGCGAGCGTGCCTTTCTGCAGCTCGTCGCTCGGGCGCTTGTGGTGCGGGAACGCCTGCGGGTAGACCAGGCCGTAACAGAGATCGCGATTGAGCTGGGTGTTGATCCAGTCGATGCGCTCGTTGACCCGCGCGCGCTCCTTCAATCCCTCCGGGTAGAGCGGCGATTTGGTCTTGACGGCGAGGTACTTGAGGATAGTCGCGGATTCGGTGAGTCTGAAGTCCCCGTCCTCCAGAACCGGCACCTGGCGGTTCGGGTTGATCCCCTCCGCGAACGGCGGCTGGTAGTGCTCGCCGGTGAACAGGTCGACGACCTGGAAATCGACCTTGATGCCGCTTTCGTTGGCGAACAGCACCAGCGGGCGGCTGGTGGTGGATGCAGGGTGATAGTAGATCTTCATGGGCCGGCTCCTCTCCTCACTCGGAATGGGTGAATCATAGGCCCGTTTCGCCTCCCGCAAGCTGCATTAAGTTGCATTCACGCGGCGTACCAGTACACCGCGATAAAGTGGCAGGCGGTGCCGGCGATGACGAACAGGTGCCAGACGAAGTGGAAAAACCTGATCCGCTCCGCCAGGAAAAACGCCGCGCCGGCCGTGTAGGCGATGCCGCCGGCGAACAGCCAGAAAATTCCCCATCCCGGCACCAGGGTCCACACCGTGTGCGCCGCGATGACCACCAGCCAGCCCATGCCGAGGTACACCAGCGTCGACAGCGTGTTGTAGCGGATCCCGCCGAGGACCTTGAGCACGATGCCGACGGCGGCCATGCTCCAGACCAGCCCGAACAGCGTCCAGCCCCAGATGCCGTGCAGCACGCCCAGCGTGAACGGCGTGTAGGTGCCGGCGATCAGCAGGTAGATCGCCGAATGGTCGAGCACCTGGAAAATCCGCTTGGCGCGGCTCTGCCGGAAGGCGTGGAACAGCATCGAGGTGGAATACAGCAGCACCATCGTGGTGGCGAACACGACGGCGCCGGCCACGTCCACCATGTCGCCGCGTTTCAGCGCCGCGCCGACCAGCACCGGAAAGCCGACCAGCGCCAGCAGCAGGCCGACGCCGTGGCTCACGCTGTTGGCGATCTCCTCGCCGAGCGACTGCGGCCGCTCGTGCAGCACCATGGGATCGGCGGCAGTCAGCAAGCGGGAATGCTTTTCAGCGACGACCTGAGATTCGACCCGAAGCCGCTGCCGAAAGGGAAATGCGCGCGGTAGAACACGTCATCCACCAGCCAGCGCCCGCCCTCGTTCCTGAGCAGCAGCGTATCGGTCCATTTCACGCGGTCCTTGCCCTCGGTGTAGATGAAATTCACCGTCACCCGGCGCCCCTGCTTCGCCGGCCGGCTGGCGGCGGCCCTGAACGAAGTGAAGCCCTCGAAGCTGGAGGAAAAGATGTCGCCTTCGATCCACGGCGGCTTGTCGTCCGGAAACTTGTCCTCGCATCGCTTCTGCTCAAGCAGTGCGACACTGAAAAGATCGTGAAGTTCCGGCGTGAGCAGCGGCGCGAGCTGCGCCAGGCGCGGCCCGTCGGGAATCCCCGTCAATCCGCCGGCGCGCAGCCTGGCATAGCTGCGGTAGAAATTCGCGGCGGCATCCTTCGCCTCGTCGGCCGCGAACGCTGCGCGGCTCGCCAGCAGGAACACGCCCAGCGCCACCGCGCGAACGGCTTTGCCGCGCATGCGGCTCAGGCGCGCGCCGCCTGCCGCAGCAGTTCCACCGCAAACGTCATGAACGCGAGCCAGCCGATCGTGAAGACGATGGTGCGCGCCCTCAGCAGGCTGAATCCGCTGATGTGGATCACCGCATGCGCGACGCGCGCATAGAAGAAAACGGCGGCGGACATTTCCGTGATGGATGTCGACACGCCGGCCGCATTGGCGACCAGAACCGCGATGGCGAACGGCACGATGCTCTCGAGCGCATTCAGGTGCGCCCGGTTGGCGCGATTCACCCAGGCGGGCAGCGGCGAGGTCGGCGCGATTATGTAATCGGCAGGCTTGAGGGGGCCGCGGGATGACGCGTACCCGATGACCACCGGAATCCAGAGCGCTCCCGTGAGAAGAGCCACCAGCAACAGATAAAGCAGTTCGATCGTCATGCGTTTCCCCTTAAATTTGTTGATGAAGCCTGATGAACACCGCTACTTGCCAGATGATTGCTACTTGCTGCGCCCGTCGTAGGGCATGCGCTTGAGGGTCGAGAGCTCGACGCCTTCAAGGCAGCGGACGTTCACGGCGGCGGTGTGCTTGCCGGCGGGGTCCTTGCCGAAGCCGAAGGGGGCGCAGCCGCAGTCGGGGCAGAAGTGATGCTGGATGACATGCTTGTTGAAGGTGTAGGTGCCGAGGTCTTCTTCCGGCGATTCGAGGCGCAGCTTGCTGCGCGGCACGAACCAGAGCAGGTAGCCCTTGCGGCTGCAGTGAGAGCAGTTGCACTCGATCGCCGGCCCGGGATCGGCTTCGACCTCGAACGACACCTTGCCGCAGTGGCAGCTGCCCCGGTAGATC